>CAITUP010000092.1 GCA_903895595.1 uncultured Acetobacteraceae bacterium
CCAGGTCACGATGCGGTCGCGGTCCAGCCATGCCGACTGGCGCAGGTTGGCGATCAGCCGGGATGGGAAGGCAGCCATGAATCGGTCCGGAAGTCTCGGCGTAACAGTAGAACCAGAAACACAATTGGCGAAGAGGCTCAAATATGTTCGTCACCCGCCTTGCGCCGGTCCGGCCGGATGTGTTTGCTCGGCCCGTTCGTACCGAAGGAGTCGAGGCACTGGCCTACGCGTTGCAGCAGCTGATCAACGGCGTCACTCTGGGCATGATCTATGGCCTGATCGCGGTAGGTTACACCATGGTCTACGGCATCATCGGCATGATCAACTTCGCCCATGGCGACATCTTCATGGTTGGCGCGTTCCTGTCGCTGATCTCGCTGCTCGGGCTGGCGTCGCTGGGGATCACCGCGGTGCCGCTGGCTTTGGCGCTCACGCTGCTGTTCGCCGCCGGGCTGGCCGCGCTGTACGGCTGGACGGTGGAGCGTGTGGCGTATCGCCCGTTGCGCGGTTCCTTCCGGCTCGCCCCGCTGATCAGCGCCATCGGCATGTCCATCGTGCTGCAGAATTTCGTCCAGGTGGGGCAGGGAGCGCGGGTCAAACCGATGAACGCGCTGCTGCCGGGCGGGATCGAACTGATGAACGAGGGCGACTTCGCGGTGCAGCTGTCCTGGATGCAGATCGCCATTGTCGCGACGACGCTGATTGTGTTGACCGCCTTTACCTGGCTGGTGACCCGTACCCCGCTCGGGCGCTCGATGCGGGCCTGCGAGCAGGACCTGAAAATGGCCGGTCTGCTGGGAATCGACACGGATCGCACGATCAGCCTGACCTTCGTGATCGGCGCCGCTTTGGCCGCCGTCGCGGGGCTGCTGTTCCTGCTGTACTACGGCGTGATCGACTTCTTCATCGGCTTCCTCGCCGGGGTGAAGGCCTTCACGGCGGCGGTGCTGGGCGGCATCGGCAGCCTGCCGGGCGCGGTACTCGGCGGCCTACTGATCGGCCTGATCGAGGTCTTCTGGTCCGCCTATTTCAGCGTCGAATACAAGGACGTCGCCGCCTTCGCGGTGCTGATTCTGGTGCTGATCTTCCGGCCCTCGGGCATCCTGGGCCGGGCGGAGGTGGAGAAGGTATGAGGGCCGCACTCCGCGACGCATTCCTGTCCGCCGCCATCGCGCTGGGGCTGTTCGCGCCTCTGGTCGGATTGGTCCTGGATAACGGAGACCAGGGCTTGGTCCTGCGCGGTCGTCCCATCGCCGCGGCAGTGCTCGTGGCGATGGTGTTCTTTGGCCGGCTCGGCATGCATTTGTGGGCCGACCGCCCCGGCAAGGAAGCCCGCGCCGTCAAACGGGGTTTGGTCGTGCCGACCGGAGCCAACCGCTTCCTCGCCCCCGCGCTGCTGGCCTTCGCGGTGCTGCTGCCGCTAACCGGGTCCCGCTACTACGTCGATCTGGGCACGTTGGTCCTGACCTACGTCATGCTCGGCTGGGGCCTGAACATCGTGGTCGGGCTGGCCGGTCTGCTCGACCTCGGCTACGTCGCCTTCTACGCTGTCGGCGCCTATTCGTACGCGCTGCTGGCGGAGACCTTCGGGCTAGGGTTCTGGACCTGCCTACCTTTGGCCGGGATACTCGCCGCCTTCTGGGGCGTGCTGCTGGGCTTCCCCGTGCTGCGGCTGCGCGGCGACTACCTCGCCATCGTCACTTTGGCATTCGGCGAAATCATCCGCGTCGTGCTGATCAACTGGGTCGCGGTAACGCACGGCCCCAACGGCATTACCGATATCCCCCGCCCAACCCTGTTCGGCCTGCGCTTCAGCATGGATGGCGGCGAGGGCACCGTCGCCGGCTTCTTCGATATCGAGCCGGAAACCATCCAGCGCGTCGTCTTCCTCTATTACCTGATCCTGGCCCTCGCTCTGCTCACCAACTGGGTAACCATCCGCCTGCGCCGCATGCCGTTGGGCCGAGCGTGGGAGGCCTTGCGCGAAGACGAAATCGCCTGCCGGTCCCTGGGCATCGATGTGACGAACACCAAGCTGACCGCCTTCGCGATCGGCGCCATGTTCGGCGGCTTCGCTGGCGCCTTCTTCGCGACAAGGCAGGCCTTCATCAGCCCGGAGAGCTTCACCTTCATCGAAAGCGCCACCGTCCTGGCGATCGTCGTGCTCGGCGGCCTCGGCAGCCAGCTGGGGGTCGCGCTGGCGGCCCTGGTCATGGTCGGCGGGCTGGAAATGCTGCGCGATCTGCTGAGCACCTTGGGCGAGCAGATGGGCAGCGAGCTGTTCTCCGGCCTCGCCGGAGATCTACCGACGTACCGCATGCTGATCTTCGGCTTGGCGCTGGTGGTCATGATGGTCCTGCGTCCGCGTGGGCTGGTGTCCGGCCGCACCCCGACGGCGGTGCTGTGATGCTCGCGGTATCCAACCTGACCATGCGCTTCGGCGGCCTGACGGCGGTGGACAAACTGTCGTTCGAGGCGCGGGCCGGCGAGGTCACGGCGGTGATCGGCCCCAACGGCGCGGGCAAAACCACGGTCTTCAATTGCGTCACCGGCTTCTACCGCCCGAGCAGCGGGGGGATCGCGTTGACGCATCCGGGCGGGGCGCGGTTCGCGCTGGAGAAAATGCCCGGCCACCGTATCGCCTCCCGCGCCAAGGTCGCGCGGACGTTCCAGAACATCCGGCTTTTCGCCGGGATGACGGTGCTGGAAAACCTGCTGGTCGCGCAGCACAATCGGCTGATGGCGGCAACCGGGTTCGGGGTCGTGGCGCTGCTGGGTTTGGGTTCGTATCGCGCGGCCGAACGGGCGGGCGTGGAGAAGGCACGGCACTGGCTCGAACGCATCGGGCTGATCGATCGCGCCAACGACGTCGCCAGCGCGCTGCCCTACGGCGCGCAACGGCGGCTGGAGATTGCTCGCGCGATGTGCATCGACCCGGTGATGCTCTGTCTGGACGAACCGGCGGCCGGGCTGAACCCACGGGAATCCGAGGCACTGAACCAGCTGCTGCTCAGCATCCGCGCCGATGGCTGTTCCCTGCTGCTGATCGAGCACGATATGGGCGTTGTCATGCGGATCTCCGACCATATCGTGGTGCTGGATCACGGCCGGAAGATCAGCGACGGGACGCCCGAGCAGGTGCGCGCCGATCCGGCGGTGATCGCGGCGTATCTGGGCGAAGGCGACGACGACGAATGACCGCACCGCTGCTGACCCTGTCCGGCGTTTCGACCTTCTACGGTGCGATCCAGGCGCTGCGGGACGTGGATATGACGGTGAACGAAGGTGAGATCGTCACCCTGATCGGCGCCAACGGCGCCGGCAAATCCACCCTGATGATGACAATCTGCGGCAGCCCGCGCGCTCGGACCGGTTCGATCGTCTACGACGGCCGCGACATCGCCCGCCTGCCGACGCACGAGATCATGCGCCAGCGGATCGCCCAGGCACCGGAAGGTCGCCGCATCTTCGGCCGCATGACCGTCTACGAGAACCTGCTGATGGGCGCCGAGGTTTCCGGCCAAACCGATATTCCCGCTTTGTTGGATCAAATCTGCGACCTGTTCCCCCGCCTAAAGGAGCGTCTGTCCCAGCGCGGCGGCACCCTATCCGGCGGCGAGCAACAAATGCTGGCGATCGGCCGTGCCCTGATGGCTCGGCCGCGCCTGCTGCTGCTGGATGAGCCATCGCTGGGGTTGGCGCCGCTGGTGGTAAGGCAGATTTTCGGGGCGATCCGGACTTTGAACCGGGAGACGGGGCTGACGGTACTGCTGGTGGAGCAGAACGCACATCAGGCGCTGCGGCTGGCGCATCGTGGCTACGTGCTGGTGAACGGGGCGATTACGATGGCCGGAACCGGGGCGGACTTGCTCGCGCGGCCGGAGATTCGGGCAGCGTATCTGGAGGGTGGCGGATAGGTCCTTGTCCTGTCAGAGTGGCAATCGCAACAATCGGAGCCACCGTCATGGATGCCACTTACGGACACAGCAACCTCGCGCGACGAGCAGTCCTCGCGGCGACGGCGGTGCTGGCACTCGCCGGTTCGGCCAAGGCGCAGAAACCGGCTGTCAAGCTGTTCAAGATCGTGGGGCCGCGCGACGAAATCATCGTCGGCGTGACCGAGGCCGAGGCCGAGGCCGATGCCGGTGCACTGGCCAAGCGGCTGGTCGCCGACGGACAGATCACGGTCTGGAAATACGTGGTCGGTCGCGACGGCGCCGGCAATCTGACGCACGTCGCGCAGGCCAAAATCGCGATATTGCGGAATGATACGCTGCGGATCGAGCCGTATGTACCAGCGCTGCCGGTCGCTCCGCCGCCGTGATGGCGAGATTGTCCGGGTAGCGTCGGCGGGAATACTTCGATGGCCGCGACCTAGACCGGCCCCTCCTTCGAACGTCCCGCGAGGAGTACCGGCGCGGGGCCGAGGCTCTGCCGCTTGTGACGGCCGCACTCCTGCATGAGTGATACCGCCCGCCCGCACCCTTGACCCCTGGTCGGCGACGCTCCCCCCGTCATGCTGACCTACGTCGGCATGACCATTTTCCACGCGACCGTGTGTCAATGGTTAGGGCACTTGGTATAAGACGCGTTCAGGTATCTGGCCATCCGTTGGCTGAGATTGAAACGTGGCTTGCACAACAAAAGACGGGTCGTGCCAGCCGCATCGGAGTTCTTTCGAAATGGGGGACACCCCTTCAAGCGGAACCTATAGGGCATGACCAGCAGGAGAGAAGTGTCTGAAAAGCCAATCTGGCACTATGCGACCCCATCTGGAGTGATTCAGCAGCATGCTTATCAAACCCGTGTCGTGATATCCGAAGGGTTGGCTGCAAATGGACATGGAGCACAGTAGGCAATTATTGGGCTCGCACTGGAAGCCTGCATTCCCCGCACTCGCGCGATTGAACGGCTTGCTTATTGTTGCGACGGCACGCATGAAATCGATGGAGAGCACTCTCCGTGCTGTCAGCGTGGACTTGTTGGCAACGACCGCCGAGGTCTGTTCGAAAATGTTCGACGCTTTCCCAAAATACGCCAGCTATCTGCATGCCATGGCCAGTGACCTGATTCGCTGTGCGGATATCCTTCATCTGGGGGAAAAGCGTGTCGGTGTTCCAATCCAATTGGATTTCATTAGCCAGCGTAAAGCCGCTTTAACTGCTTGGATAGCAAAATGTTAATGCGATTCGGAAATTTTTCAAAAACCCATAGTAATTATTGTGTTATTGCCCCGAACGCACGCAAGAAATGCAGTGTATCATTTCGGTTTCATTGGTAAGCACGAGCCTATCCAGGCAATGAATGGCGGGGTCGCAAGACCCCGCCCTCCAAAAAACTACCCAACCGCCAGCGAGTAAATATCCTTCACATCGCTCGGCAACGGCATCGCCGCCCAGGTATCCCCGCCATCGACGGTCCCGTAGACTTCTCCATCATACCGAGCACCCAGATAAACCTGGTTCGGATCGGTCTGATGCAGCGCGACCGACATGATCGTGCCATGCACCTGCACCTTGTCGAACCGGCTCCAGGTCTCGCCTTTGTCGGTCGAGCGATACAGCGCCCCGTCCTTGCTCGCCGCCGCCACGCTCAGCGCGGCATACAGCGTGTTTGGATCCGTCGGCGACACCTTGATGTCGCGGCCGTAGGTGGTGTTGGAGAAGCGCCCGAGTTCCATGTCCTGCCAGCTTTTGCCGCCATCGGCGGTGCGGAACAGGCCCATACGTGCCGCGAATATCACTGCGTCGGGATCGGCGGCGGAAATCGCGATGGCGTGCCCGTCGAGCATGCCTTCGTTATACGTGTTGCTGACGATCTTGCTTTTCAGATGCGGCATTTGCGCCAGCCGGATCAGGTCGGTGCTGACGTCCGTCCAGCTCTCGCCGCCATCGGTGGACTTCATGACGCCGTTCACCTCCAGCGCGGCATACAGCGTGCCGGGCTGAGTCGGGTGCTGCGCCAGACGCATCACGCGGCAGGCGAAGGGCATCACCGCGCGATCCGGCATGCCGGGGTTGGGCAGTTCGCGCCAGCTTTCGCCCCGGTCGTCGGAGCGGTACATCGCGATCGGCGAGGCACCCGCGTAGACCAGATCCGGGTTGCCGGCATCGACCAGGAACGACCAGATCTGCGTCTTGCCGGGGAACGCCGCGCGCTTGAACGACTTGCCGCGATCGGTGCTGCGATAGACGCCATCGGCCGTGCCGGCGAACACCACGGTCGGGTCGGTCGGGTGGACATTGACGGTGTAGCATTCGAAGTCGGGCAGCACATGCTCCCACCGGTCGGCGCCTTCCTGACGGGTGAACACCCCTTGCAGTCCGACCTGGCCGGCGCGTCCGACATAGCCAGCGATACCCGCGTAAAGATTGCTCATGGTTGGCTCCTCATTGTTTCTTTTATACGACGATGGCCGACCGTTCGCCGGCGGACCGCGCCCAGGCGGCGGCGGCGTCTTCGTCGAACAGTTCCGTCAGCTTCTTCATCATCGTGCCGCCGAGTTCCTCGGCATCCACGATCGTCACGGCGCGACGGTAGTAGCGCGTCACGTCGTGGCCGATGCCGATGGCGATCAACTCGACCAGATCGCGATTTTCGATGTCGCGAATGACTTCCCGGAGGTGCTTTTCCAGGTAGTTCCCGGGGTTCACCGACAGGGTCGAATCGTCTACCGGCGCGCCGTCGGAAATCACCATCAGGATCCGCCGATGTTCGGGACGGGACAGCAGGCGGCGGTAGGCCCACAGCAGTGCCTCGCCGTCGATGTTTTCCTTCAGCAGCCCCTCGCGCAGCATCAGCCCGAGGTTCTTGCGCGCGCGACGCCACGGCGAATCGGCAGCTTTGTAGATGATGTGCCGCAGGTCGTTCAGACGGCCGGGATTGCGCGGCTTGCCTTCCTGCACCCAGCGCTCCCGCGCCTGCCCGCCCTTCCAGGCGCGCGTGGTGAAGCCAAGCACTTCCACCTTCACGGCGCAGCGTTCCAGCGTGCGGGCCAGAATATCGCCGCACATCGCCGCCACCGTGATCGGCCGTCCGCGCATGGAGCCGGAGTTGTCGATCAGCAGCGTCACGACGGTGTCGCGGAACTCGGTATCGAGTTCCTTCTTGTAGGACAGCGCCAGCATCGGATTAATCACGACGCGAGACAGACGCCCGGCATCCAGGATGCCCTCGTCCAGATCGAATTCCCACGCGCGGGTTTGCTGCGCCAGCAAACGCCGTTGCAACCGGTTCGCCAATTTCGAAATAACGCCCTGTAAATGCTGCAACTGCTGATCCAGCTGCTGCCGCAAACGGCTGAGCTCGTCGGCGTCGCACAGGTCTTCGGCGTCCACTTCCTCGTCGAAGGAGCGGGTGTAGGCCTTGTAGACCGCGTCGCTGTCGGGGTTTGGGCGTTCGCGGCGCGGCTGCGGGCCACCGGGGCGGTCGTCGCCTTCCGCCACCGCGGCTTCTTCCTCCGACTCCGATCCATCGTCGTCGGCGGCTTCGCCTTCTATTTCCTCGGGCTGGGCGCCGAGCATGGATTCAGATTCGGATTGAGATTGACCGTCGCCGTCTTCGGAGTTGTCTTGCTGGCCTGACTGTTCGCCGCCGTCCTCGCCGTCTTCGGAACTGTCGTCCTGATCCGACTCGACCTCGGCTTCGGCCAGTTCCAGCGCCGCCAGCAGCTTGCGTGTGGCACGCGCGAAGGCGCGTTGATCGCCCCTGGCATCGGTCATTTCCGCCAGCGCGACATCGGCGTTATCGCCCAGCGTATCCCGCCACATATCCAGGATTTTGCGGGCCGGTTCGGGGGATGGCTCGCCCGACAGGCGTTCGCGCGCCAGCAGAGCCAGCGCCTTGTCGATCGGCAGCTGATCCTTACGCGTCATGCGGTCGTAGCCTTCCGACTCGCACTCGTCCGCCAGTTTGGCGCGCAGGTTGCCGTTCACGCCCAGCATGTGCTGGGCGCCGATGACTTCCACGCGCACCTGTTCCAGCGCGTCGTAGGCGTCTTTCGCCTCCTTACGGGCCGGCATGCGCTGGGCATGCACGGCGTCGTCATGGTGGCGCAGGCGCAGCGCGATCGCGTCCGACTGGCCCCGCAGCTTGGCCATTTCAGCCGTGGGCAGCGCGCGAGTCGGCAGCGGCAGGCGCGCCCGCTTGCCGGACACGCCGGACGGTCCAGGCTGAAACGCCACCTGGACATCCGGTTGTTCGGCGATGGCCCGCAACACGCCGGCGGTGGCGCGCTTGAAGTCCTCCGCCCGCGTGTTGTCTTTGCTGGTCCCGCTCATGCGCGACTCCCCTTAGCGATCGATCAGCCGAATTTGCGGGTGGTGAAGCCGCCCGTGGGGATGTCTTCGTTGAAGCAGCGCTGGTAGTACTCGGCCACCGTGCTGCGTTCGGCTTCGTCGCACTTGTTCAGGAACGTCACGCGGAAGGCGAAGCCCACGTCGCCGAAGATGCGCGCGTTTTCCGCCCAGGTAATGACGGTGCGCGGCGACATGACGGTGGAGATATCGCCGTTGATGAAGCCGGCGCGGGTCAGGTCGGCCAGGGCCACCATGCTTTCCACGCGCTTCTTGGTCGCCGGTTCCTTGGCGACGTCGACGTGCATCTTCGCCAGCACGATGCCAGTTTCCATGGCATGCGGCAGGTAGTTCAACGTGGCGACGATGTTCCAGCGGTCCATCTGGCCTTGGTTGATCTGCTGCGTGCCGTGATAGAGGCCCGTCGTGTCGCCCAAGCCCACCGTGTTGGCGGTGGAGAACAACCGGAACGACCGGTGCGGCCGGATGACGCGGTTCTGATCCAGCAGCGTCAGCTTGCCTTCGACTTCCAGCACGCGCTGGATCACGAACATCACGTCCGGGCGACCGGCGTCGTACTCGTCGAACACCAGCGCGCAGGCGTGTTGCAGCGCCCAGGGCAGGATGCCCTCTTTGAATTCGGTGATCTGCTTACCGTCTTTCACGACGATCGCGTCCTTACCGATCAGGTCGATGCGGCTGATATGGCTGTCCAGGTTCACCCGGATGCAGGGCCAATTCAGGCGCGACGCCACCTGCTCGATATGCGTCGATTTCCCGGTGCCGTGATAACCCTGGATCATCACCCGGCGGTTATGGGCGAAGCCGGCGATAATCGCGAGCGTCGTCTCCCGGTCGAATTTGTAGGAGCTGTCGAGCTCCGGGACATGCTCCGTGCGGACGGAGAACGCCGGCACCTGCATATCGATGTCGATGCCGAAGGCGTCCCGCGCCGATACGGTCGTATCGGGCAGGTTGATATCGGAGGTGGGGCGCGAGGCGTCAGTGGCAACCGTGTTCATAGGCCAGCGTTTCCTGTGTCAATTCGCGGAAAGTCTACCCCTGGCGCCGCCGCGCGCAAGGGCTGGGGTTACGGGGGTCAGCCGGTGGCGGCCAGCCGAGGTTCGGCGGCCAAGTGAGACCGGACCGCCGCGTAGGCAAGATTGATGGTTTTCAGCCGTTCCTCGGCCGAGCGGCTGCCGCCGTTGGCGTCGGGGTGGTGGCGTTTGGCGAGTTCCTTGTAGCGGGTTTTTACCGCGTCCAGGGTCGTGGGCCAAGGCAGCCCGAGCGTTTCCAGCGGGTCTCGCAATTCTGTGGGTGTTTGATGCGGCGGCGGTGCCGCGCGCCGCTGATTGAGTCCCCCGGTGGCGAGAATGCGCAGCGGATCGTGCAGCATGTTCTCATCCCAGGCCGAGCCGCCGATATGGCCCAACGGCCAGGACGGGCGCTGCCAGGAGGTATCGGCACGCAGCTGCGCCTCCATCTGGGCCGGGGACATGCCTTTATAGAAGTCCCACGATCCGTTGTAGGCGCGCACATGCTCCAGGCAGAACCACCAGTATTCCGTCAGATTGGTGCGGGATTTCGGGGCGCGGTATTCGCCCGGGGCGCCGCAGGACGGCATGTCGCAGCACCGGCCCGGCGCGGCCGGGTCGGGCGCGTAGGCCCTGGGGCGCGCGGGACGACGATTCATGCGACTGTTATGTATGGGGAGGCCGGAATTGGCAACAGGCACGCAGGAGGCATCGATGACCGAATATTGGCCCGCGGGCGCGCCGTTCGACCGGTTCGAGGGGACGGTGAAGCCCGAATGGATCGATCCCAACGGGCACATGAACCTCGCGTATTACATCGTACTGTTCGACAACGCCGTCACCGCGTTGTGCGAGGCCTGCGATCTGGACTGGAATTACACCGGCCGCACCAACAACGGCGTGTTCGCGGCGGAGACCCATACGCGTTACAAGCAGGAACTGCTGCTGGGCGAGCGCGTCCGTGTTCATACCTGGGTGCTCGGCGTGGATGCCAAACGCATGCATTTGGCGCTGGAGATGTTGCGCCTGCCCGATTTGCGGCAGGCGGCGACGGTGGAGATGATGTATCTGCACGTCGACCTCGGCACCCGCCGCGTCGCCCCCTGGCCCACGGCGCAGCGCGCTCGGATCGAGGCGCTGGCGGCCGCGCATGCCGGCTGCGCGCCGGATTGGGTGGGGCGGCGGGTGATGCCGCTATAGGACTTGGCGCGTCGGTGTTTCAGGGCGATATGAGGGGCATGACCGAACCATCCCCCCGCGCCCAACGGCTGACCGCCGTGTTGACCGAAGCTTTCGCCCCGACGGCGCTGCAAGTCGTGGACGACAGCGCCCACCACGCCGGCCATATGGGCGCGGCGGCGGGCGGGCAGACACATTACAGTATTTTGCTGGTTTCCGACACCTTTCGCGGCATGACCCGCGTTGCTCGGTCGCGTGCGGTGCACGCGGCGCTGGCGGCGGAGTTCGCGGGGGGGATGCACGCGCTGGCGTTGCGGCTACGGACGCCGGAGGAGCAAGCTCAGGCCGAGGCCTGAGCTGTAGGCCCTCGTCGATTCAGAACGGGATTTCGTCGTCCAGATCGCCGCCCTTCGGCGCATCCCAGGACGGGCCGCCGGATCCACCGCCCCGCGCGCCGCCGCCCATGGGGGCACGGGCCGCCGCCGGGGCACGTTCGCGGCTGTAACCGCCACCACCGCCACCGCCCATGCTGCCGCCGCCCATATCGCCGCCGCCCATGTCGGACCCACCGCCGTAATCCCCGCCACCGCCGCCGCCACCCGACCGGGTGTCGAGCATGGTCAGATTACCGTTGAAATTCTGCAGCACGACTTCCGTAGTGTAGCGTTCCTGGCCGCTCTGATCGGTCCATTTGCGGGTCTGCAGTGCGCCCTCCACGTAGATTTTGGCGCCTTTTTTCAGGTACTTCTCCGCCACGTCGCCCAGGCGTTCGTTGAAGATCACGACACGGTGCCACTCGGTGCGTTCCTTGCGCTCGCCCGAGGCGCGATCGTTCCAGGTTTCGCTGGTGGCCAGCGTCAGGTTCACGATCTTGCCGCCGCTTTGGGTGTTGCGCACCTCCGGGTCTTTGCCCAGGTTGCCCACCAGGATCACCTTGTTCACGCTGCCAGCCATCTGTCCGAGTCCTTCTGTCTTCCTAAACCGCGATCTTACCCCATCCCGAGGGAAAATGGGTTAACAACCTTCCCAACGCGCCCGGTAAATGTCATATAGACCGGGAACATAAACCGAACATACACGCTATCCCAAAAAGGGACAACCGAATTCATGGCCGGCTTCATCACCGTGCGCGGCGCGCGCGAGCACAACCTGAAGAACGTCGATGTCGCCATACCCCGCGACAAGCTGACGGTGATCACCGGCCTGTCCGGCTCCGGCAAGTCGTCTTTGGCGTTCGACACCATCTACGCCGAGGGGCAGCGCCGCTATGTCGAGTCGCTGTCCGCCTACGCGCGCCAGTTCCTGGAACTGATGGGCAAGCCGGATGTCGACTCCATCGAGGGTCTGTCGCCGGCGATTTCCATCGAGCAGAAGACGACGTCCAAAAACCCTCGCTCCACCGTCGGCACGGTAACGGAAATCCACGACTACATGCGTCTGCTGTGGGCGCGCGTCGGTGTGCCCTACTCCCCCGCGACCGGTTTGCCCATCGAGGCGCAAACGGTGTCGCAGATGGTCGACCGCGTCATGGCGATGGAGGAGGGAACGCGCCTGCTGCTGCTCGCCCCGGTTGTGCGCGACCGCAAGGGCGAATACCGCAAGGAACTGGCCGAACTGCAACGCCGCGGTTTCACCCGAGCGAAGGTGGACGGCACGCTGTATGAAATCTCCGACGTGCCAGCGCTGAACCGCCGCACCAAGCATGAGATCGAGGCCGTGGTGGACCGCGTCGTCGTGCGCGACGGCATCGCATCGCGTCTTGCCGACAGTTTCGAGACCGCCTTGGCGATGTCCGATGGCGTCGTCTACGCCGAGCACCCGGATGGCACGAACAGAACGGTGTTCTCGTCGCGGTTCGCATGCCCGGTGTCCGGCTTTACGATCGAGGAGATCGAGCCGCGGCTGTTCAGCTTCAACTCCCCGCACGGGGCCTGCCCGGCGTGCGACGGGTTGGGCATGGAAAGCTTTTTCGATCCGCAGTTGGTCGTCCCGGACGAACGCCTGGGTTTGGCCGACGGTGCCGTCGCGCCCTGGACCGGGGCGCAAAGTCCCTACTACGACCAGACGCTGCAAAGCCTTGCTCGGCACTACAAGATCACCACGAAAACCCCGTGGGCCGACCTGCCGGAGCCCGCGCGCGATGCCATTCTTTACGGCACGAACGATGAACCCATTGCTTTCACCTACAAGGACGGCATTCGCGCCTATACGGTCACGAAACCGTTCGAGGGCGTGCTGAAAAACCTGCAACGCCGTTGGCAGGAAACCGACAGCGCCTGGGTGCGGGAGGAAATGTCTCGCTACCAGGCCGAAAAACCCTGTGCCGCCTGCGCCGGGGCTCGCTTGAAACCGGAATCCCTTTGCGTCCGCGTCGGCGGCTCCAACATCGCCGAAGCCTCCGATTTGTCCATTCGCAAGGCGTTGGAATGGTTCCAGGGCGTGCTGCCGACGCTCACGCCGCAGCGCGCCGAAATCGCCGGCCGCATATTAAGGGAAATCGTCGACCGGCTGCGCTTTCTGGTCGATGTCGGGCTGGATTACCTGACCTTGGCGCGGGGGTCGGCCACACTATCCGGCGGCGAGTCGCAACGGATCCGGCTCGCCAGCCAGATCGGCTCCGGTTTGACCGGCGTGCTGTACGTTCTGGACGAACCCTCCATCGGCCTGCATCAGCGCGATAACGAACGCCTGTTGGGCACGTTGCGGCGCTTGCGCGACCTGGGCAATACCGTGCTTGTTGTGGAACACGACGAAGACGCCATTCGCGCCGCCGACCATCTGATCGATATGGGACCGGCTGCCGGCATGAACGGCGGCTTCGTGATAGCCGAGGGCACACCGGCGGAGGTTGCCGCCAACCCGAAATCCGTGACCGGCGATTATCTGTCCGGCCGGCGCCGGATCGAAGTCCCGCCGATGCGCCGCCCCGTGCAGAAGAAAGGCGACCGGTTCCTGCGGGTTGTCGGCGCACGTGGGAACAATCTGAAGAACCTGACGGCGGCTTTTCCTTTGGGCACGTTCACCTGCGTCACCGGCGTATCCGGCGGAGGCAAGTCCACTCTGGTGATCGATACGCTGTACAAAGCCGCGGCCCGAAGGCTGATGGGATCGGGCACCGTTCCGTCCGCGTACGAACGGATGGAGGGCTTGGATCAGCTCGATAAAATCATCGACATCGATCAATCGCCGATCGGACGCACCCCACGCTCCAACCCCGCCACCTACACCGATCTGTTCGCCCCCATCCGCGACTGGTTCGCCGAACTGCCGGAATCGCGGGCGCGCGGCTATAAGCCGGGCCGTTTCAGCTTCAACGTCAAAGGCGGCCGCTGCGAGGCCTGCCAGGGCGACGGCGTACTGAAAATCGAAATGCATTTTCTACCGGACGTCTATGTGAAATGCGACACCTGCAAAGGCCGGCGCTACAACCGCGAAACCCTGGAAATCAAATTCCGCGATAAATCGATCGCGGAAGTGCTGGAAATGACGGTGGAGGAAGCCGTTCCCTATTTCAGCGCGCAAACCCGCATCCACGACCGGCTGAAAATTCTGCAGCAGGTCGGCCTCGGGTATATTTCGCTCGGCCAGCAGGCAACGACTTTATCCGGTGGTGAGGCGCAACGGATAAAACTATCCAAGGAACTGGCGCGGCGCGCCACCGGACGGACGCTGTATATTCTCGACGAACCCACCACGGGCCTGCATTTCGAGGACGTGCGAAAACTGCTGGAAGTACTGCACGCGCTGGTCGATCAGGGCAATACCGTCGTGGTGATCGAGCATAATCTGGAGGTGATCAAAACCGCCGACTGGATTCTCGATCTCGGGCCGGAGGGCGGCGACGGCGGCGGGCGCATCGTAGCGGAGGGCACGCCGGAGGATATCGTCGCCAACCCGGAAAGTTACACGGGGCGGTTTTTGGCACCTCTGTTGGGAGAGGTAACGCCGAAGAAGGCCCGGCGGCGGGCGTAAAGCCGCTACGCCGCCCGCATCGTCGGGATGGTTCGGAGTTCCTCGGCTGAGTTGGGCGGCCGCGTCCTTCACGGTCAGGCGGAGGGCAGGCAACACGTCTTGCCTTAATACCGGCCGCCCTCACCATTGACACATTGGCGCGTGGTAAATCGTCATGCTGACCTTCGTCAGCATGACGGGGGAGCGCCGCCGACCATGGGTCAAGGGTGCGGGCGGTTGGTATTACCCCGCATCCACCAACACGACCTCCGCATCCTCCAATGCAACAACCCGCAGCACGTCCTCATCCGCGATCGCGAGCCCGTCGCGCGCCGCTGCCTTTACGCCGTTAATCTCGATCGCCCCGCGCGCTGCCACCAGATACGCGTAACGCCCGGCCCTGAGCCGGTATTCTGTCGCCTCGCCTTTTTTCAATGTGGCCCCAGCCACGCGAGCGTCCGCGCGGATCGGCAACGCATCCCCATCGTCGGCCCGGCCGCTCGCCAGCGTCACGAACTGCCCGGCGCGGGCATCCTTGGGGAACGGACGCGCACCCCAGGACGGCGTGCCACCGCGCCCATCTGGCAGAATCCAGATTTGGAACAGTTTCGTCGTCTCGGCTTCCTTGTTCCACTCGGCGTGCTGGATGCCGGTGCCGGCGCTCATGACCTGCACGTCGCCGGCCTCGGTACGACCGGTGTTGCTCAGGCTGTCGGTGTGAGTGATCGCGCCTTGGGTGACGTAGGTGATAATTTCCATGTTCGCGTGCGGGTGGGTGCCGAAGCCGGTGCCGGCGGCGATTTCGTCGTCGTTCCAGACGCGCAGCCGGCCCCAGTGCATCCGCTCATCGTCGTGATAATCGGCGAAGGAGAAATGGTGTTTCGACACAAGCCAGCCGTGGTTGCCGCCGCCCAGGCGGCCGAAGGGGCGCAGTTCGATCATGGGACTCTCTCCGTTCGGGTTCCGCGGTTAGATCGTATCTCCGACCCGCTTTTGTAAGCCCCCCCAAGATTGACACCGCGCGGACTTCCCCCCGTCATGATGCCAAGAGGTTCGTTCGAGGTTCCGGTATGTCCATTCTTACAGGTTTGAAGGTAGCGCAGCTCGGCGACGGCTTGGCGGCTGCCGTGTGCGGCCGACTGTTCGCCGACGTCGGCGCATCGGTGGGTACGGTCGGGGCGCAAACGCGGACGCTGCTGGAAACCTACCTGAACCACGGCAAACCCGCCGGAGATATCGCGACCGCCGACCTGATCGTAGCCGAGGGCGGCCCGGCGGCGCTCAATGCCCAGGGCTACGACGCCGAGACCCTGCGTGCGCGGAATCCCAAAGCGACCATCGTCCTGATCGGCCCTTACGGCCAAGCCGGCCCGCAAGCCGATGATCCCGCGACCGATCTGACTCTGATGTGTGCCAGCGGTATTTCCCGTCTGCTGACGGGGCAGGTGGACGACCTGAGTGAACCCCCGACTCGCCCCGTTGGGCACCAATCGGCGTTCCTCGGCGGGTTGGCGGCGGCGTGCGCCGGGATGCAGGCGTTGCAGGCCGCCGAACCGGCGGTCGTGGACGTCTCCACGCAAGAAGCGCTGGCGACCATCGCAGTGACCGAATTGACCCGCGCCGGGGTGTCCGGGAAGAAATGGCCGCGCAAGAGGGTGGCGGACGGCAACGGCGCGACCGTCTGCATCCTGCCGGCCAGCGACGGGTTTACCGCGATTTCGCCGCGGGAGGACAAGCAATGGGCGTCCTGGCTCAAAGCCATGGGATCTCCGTCCTGGGGCGACGATCCGCGCTTCCGCACCAAGTCCGACCGCGTCGCGAACTGGGACGCGCTGCACGCGCTGATGTCGGAGTGGAGCCGCCAGCACACCAAGCAATGGATCGCCGACACTGCGCAGGCAGCCCGAGTTCCCAGTTTCCCGCTGAAGGAACTGCACGAGCAGCTCGACACTCCCCAAGCCCGACACCGCAACGCGTTCCGCACCATCGAAATCGGCGGCAAGCCGGCGCAGGTCGCCGGCACCCCGTACGGCCTGACCGTCACGCCAGGAAAACCCTATGGCCCGCCGCCGGGGCCGATGCCCCTATCCGGCATCCGTGTGCTGGATTTCAGCTGGGTCATCGCCGGCCCCACGGTCACCCGCTACCTCGCCGCCATGGGCGCCGACGTCATCAAGATCGAGGCTCCCGGCAAAGGCGATCCCGGCCGGGCGTCCGAACTCCACACCGTGCTCGGCCAGGCCAAACGCGCGATCGTGCTGGATTTGAAAAACCCCGACGCCGTCGCCATCGCCCGCGATTTGGCGGCGCAGTCCGACGTGCTGGTGGAGAATTACGCGACCGGCGTGATGGACCGCCTCGGCCTGGGGGCGGAGGACCTGAGGAAAATCAATCCGCGCCTGATCTATGTGTCCGCCTCCGGCATGGGCCGTACAGGCCCGGATGCCAACGCGGTGGCATACGGGACGCTGCTGCAATGTTACGCCGGCTTCGCGGCGCTGAACCGGCACCCGGACGTGCCGCCGCGCGTGGGCCTTGCGTGGCTCGATCCGATGTGTGGCCTGCTGATCGCCTTCATTACCGCGGCCAGCCTGTGGCAACGCCGGCATGGCGGGGCGGTGGCGCGCATCGATTTCTCGATGATCGAGGCGATGCTGTGGACGATGTCGGAACCCCTGTTGCAGGCGCAACTGGAGGAACGTCCGCGGCCACGCGGCAACCAGTCGGACGATTGCGCCCCGCACGGTGTGTATCGTTGCGCCGGCGACGACCAATGGGTCGGGATCGCGGTGCGGAACGAAACCGAATGGCAGGCCCTGTGCGCGTTGGTGCCAGGGCTGACCACCCGAGAAACGGCCGATGCGGCGCTGTCCGGGTGGTGCGCGCCACGCGATGCGGGAGAAACCGCCGCGCTGCTGGCACGGGTCGGCATCCCCGCCGCGCCCGTGGCCGGATCGTTCGATTTGGTGGAAAGCGCGCATCTGCTGGCGCGCGGGTTCTGGGACAAGTTGGGAACCGGCTTGGTCCCAGGCGTTCCGTTCCGGACAAGCTTCGGCCGGACGATGGGTGTCGCACCCGGCTTGGGAGAACACACGGACCAAGTGCTGTCCGACGTGCTCGGCTTGCCAGCGGGCCGGATCGCGGCGCTGCGGACAGGCGGCGCCTTGGGCTAACCCTATCGCGCCAACCGCAGAAACGCCGTCGAATCCACCAGCGGTTTGTCCGTATCCACGCTGACACCGCAGAACGTCCGTTGCGATCCCGGCACCCGCCGAGCCTGATGCGCCCTGCGCGTAGCCTCATCGGCACCGTGCAGGATCGCTTGCGGGGTGTGCGACAAATACCCTGGCCGACCGCCGCCCGCGGTGTCGGAGTGCACGAATACGCTTTCATCGTTATCGACGTTGCGGTGATAGCCCGGCAGTTCCTCTGCGTTGAGATCGGACACCGCCATTTGCGGCACAAAGGTAATCACGGCGAACCCACCGCCGTCGAACGTGCACCACGCCGCCGGCGGCACATGGATACGGTCCGAGCTGATGGGAATGATGTCGCGGATGTTCAGCTTGTAGGGGAACAGATCGCCCTTCCAGCCCACGGAATTCAGGAGGCTGTTGCGGTAATAAATAGAACTGTGGGCACCCCCGTGTTTTACGCGCAATTCATATTCGGATTGCGTCGGAAACCCGTAATCGCAGATCTCCGGCAGCACCAGAACGGTCGGGTCCACTGGCATGTAGCGGCCAGTCTGCTTGTGTTCGGTTAACGAAATCGGCGAGGGCGATTCCACCACCAGCATGTGGCTGTCGCCGGGGGCCGGCATCAGGCTGAAGGTGATGCCTTTGGGGATCAGCACGTAATCCCCGGGCTCGTAGGCGATACGCCCCATCTCGGTGGCGAAGATTCCGGTGCCCTTGTGCACGAAATACAGCAGATCGCCGTCGGTGTTCCGGTAGGCATACGGCATCGCGGCCGCGCGCCGGCTGACGGCGACGGAGACGTCGGCATTGGACAGCATGATTTCCGGATGCCCGCGCGGATCGGTCATGTCGGACGGTTCGGCGCGCGACGTATCGGCGGCGAGGCGCGGGGCCAGCGTGCCCTCGACGCGGATGACCTCATTCGGCGCATGCGTGCGATAGATCAGGGCGATGGGGCCGAAGAAGCCCTGACGGCCGACATGTTCCTCGGTCAGATCGCCCATGCCGACGCGGGCTTGGCGGACGGTGCGGCCTTTGGCGTGATGGATCCAGGATCGCATGACGGCTTACTCCGATTGGTTTTGCGGGAGGATGCCGCTTTCCGCTGCCGAAAGTCGAGCGGATTATCCGGGATCGCGGAACGCCACGCCGCGCATGACGCCGCCTTGGATCGCGGCCTTGTAGAAGGTCTCGGCGAAGCGGCGGTCCTGTAGCATGGCCTCGACGTTCGGCGCCTTGATGTTGCGGGCGTCGGCGGCGGCGATTTGAAAGACGGTGTCGCTGACGGGGACGATAACGCCGCAGCTGACGCGGTATTCGCCCAGATCTGCCAAGCGTGCGACGAAGCGGTCTTTGGGCCTGGCGGTTTTCGCCAGCCATTCGTCCATCAGCCAGAACGATTGCTGGCGTAGGACATCGCGCGCCATGATCCCCGCCGTCTCGTGCGGGCCTTCGACCTGCCAGACGGTGAACAAGGCGTTGCGTAGGGCGTTCATGATTGTGGCTTCGCGGCTGTCGTCCGCGAAGGCGCGCTGCTTCGCCAAGCGGTCGATCGCGCGCGAGCGGCCTTCCTTCGCGGTATGGACCGCGAGGTCGAACATCAGCGTCATTTCCGGTGGGGCGCCAGGGACCAGTATGCCGTCGCGGGCGAGGCCGATGCGTTTGGCATGATCCATCAACGTGGTGGTCGGGATCGAGTTCAGCGCGGCGGTCTGCCATTCGGTCGTCATGGCGCGGATTTCACGGTAGGCGGTCAGGGTTGCTTCGGTATCCATGGTGTAGGAGGTCGCTCCAGAAATGCCTCGGCAGGGCGCCGCATGAGAGGCGTCTGTTGTTCACGATCCCACGGGCGCGCGCAATGGCTGGCGGCGTTGTTACCAGGGCAATCGCTTGAACGCCGTCATTCGCCCCATCCGTCATCCCGGGGCTTGTCCCTACCGGATTCACGCATCCCGCGAACGAATTCCCGATCGTCTGCGCGGCGCGCGCGTCCCGAAAAATCCGCATGGACGTGCCGGTGGCGATCATGTCTTCAACCCAGAGGTCTCAGAG
>CAITUP010000093.1 GCA_903895595.1 uncultured Acetobacteraceae bacterium
AAGACATGATCGCCACCGGCACGTCCATGCGGATTTTTCGGGACGCGCGCGCCGCGCAGACGATCGGGAATTCGTTCGCGGGATGCGTGAATCCGGTAGGGACAAGCTCGGGGATGACGGATTGGGCGAATGGCGGCGTTCAAGCGATTGCCCTGGATTTGCCTTTCGTAGGGGTTGTCCTAAAATCGACTTGTCCATGGAAAACAGACGGAGCGCATAGATTGCTCCAGCCGGGGAGAAATGCCGAGATGTTCAGCCGCCTCGATAACGCGAAATCGTTGACGATCAACCAGTACAAGATCGTGTCCGCCGCGATCATCGGCGATATGCTGGAGTTCTTCGACTACTTCCTCATCGCCTTCGTGCTGGCCTTCATCATCAAGCCCTGGCACCTGACGGCGTTGCAGTCCGCGATCATTTTGCTGTCTTCCGGCGTCGGCGCGATCCTGGGTGCCGCGATCTGGGGCCGCATCGCCGACATCTACGGCCGGCGCAGCGTGTTTATGCTGACAGTGCTGAACTTCTCCATCGCCAGCGGGCTGCTGTATTTCACGCCCGACGATGGGTGGGTCTTTCTGTCCGTTATGCGCTTCTTCGTCGGCTTCGGCGTCGGCGGCCTGTATTGCGTCGATCTGCCGTTGGTGCAGGAGTTCGTGCCGGCCCGCCTGCGCGGTGTGATCGGCGGCCTCGTGACGGTCTTCATTCCCTTGGGTGTGATGATCGCCTCGGCATTCGCGGCGTTTTTCACCAATACCATCGGGTGGCGCGGTCTGTTCCTGGTCGGACTGGTGCCGGCCTTTTTCACGCTGGTGGTGCGGGCCTGGGTCCCGGAATCGCCGCATTGGCTCATGAGCCAAGGCCGCAAGGAAGAAGCGCGCCGCTCCATCGCGTGGGCCCTCCAAGTCCCTGCCGGGTCTCTCACGCTACCCGAGCATGCACCCAAGCAGGAGCTCGGGTCGTGGTTCGACCTGTTCAAGTATCCGAAAAGCCTCGCGGTATCCTGGATGGCCAGCATCGGGGCGCAGACCTGCAGCTACGGCATTACCTTGTGGGCGCCGACATTGTTCGTGCTGCAGCTGGGCGTAACGCCCGCCGAAGCCGCGAAAATGTTCCTGTGGGTCACGCTCGCGGGCATCGCCGGGCGTATCGCCTTCTCGATCCTGTCGGAGACCATCGGGCGCCGGCCGGCGGGCATCCTGTTGGGCGTCGGTGGCACGATCGCGGTGCTGGCGGCGGGCCTGCTGCACGACAAGTTCATCGGCGGCGTGTCGCTGTTCTGGCTGATGATCGTGGTCGGCGACTTCTTCTACGACGGCGGCTTCGCGGTCATCGGGCCTTACATGGCGGAGGTCTGGCCGACCCGTCTGCGTACCTCGGGCATGGGGTCCGCCTACGGCTTCGGCGGCATCGGCAAAATCATTGGGCCGCTGGGCCTGGCGCTGATCATCGGGGCGTCGGACGTGATCAAACCGCAGGCGACGATCGATGCCATCGTGCCGTCGTTCATCTACTTCGCGGCCTGGATGGCAGTGTGCGCCTGCGCGTTCCTGTTCTTCGGGTTCGAAACCGGCAAACGCTCGATCGCAGAAATGGATGCGACCGAGCGCTCGGCGGCCGAGTAGGTTTTAGCGTGGGGCCTCGTGCCCCACGCGAACCAGCAGTTTGCCGAAGTTCTGGCCGGTAAGAATGCCGGTCAGTGCGGCCGGAGCTTGCTCCAGACCCTCGTGCAGGTCTTCCCGATAGACCAAGCTGCCGTCCGCAATCCAAGGCGCCGCCAGCGCCCGCCACTCCGGCAAACGGGCCGGGCGGTCGGACACGATGAAGCCCTGTATCAGGACTGACTTGCCCACCACGAAACCCAGATTGGGGCCGGGGGGGAACACCGCCTCGTTATACTGCGAGACCATGCCGCACATGGCGACGCGGGCGTGGCGGTTGAGCCGATCGAAAACCGCGGCCTGCACCGCGCCGCCGACATTCTCGAAATAGCCGTCGATGCCATTGGGGCAGGCCGCGTGCAAGGCTCGGTCCAGGTCCATCGAGCGGTGATCGACGCAGTCGTCGAAACCCAGATTGTCCTGCACCCAGAGGCATTTTTCCGCGCCGCCGGCGATGCCGACCACGCGCGCACCGGCCCGCTTCGCCAATTGCCCCGCGACGGAACCGACGGCGCCGGAGGCGGCGGAAATCACGATGGTTTCGCCCGCCTTCGGCTTAACGATCTCCGTCACGCCGGCATACGCGGTGGCACCGGGCATGCCGAGGACGCCGAGATACGCCGACAGCGGCGCCTTGGCGGCGGGATCGATTTTCACCAACCGGTCGCCGGGGGTCACGCAATGCGTCTGCCAGCCGCGTGGGCCGACGACGATGTCGCCCACGGCGAAGCGGGGATCGGCGGAGGCGGTGACCTCGCCGACCGTTTCGCCGGTCATGACCTCGCCGATTTGGATGGCGACGGCGTAGGTCTGTTCCTCCCGCAGGCGGCCCCGCATGTAGGGGTCGATCGACAGGAACAGAGTCCGCGTCACGACTTCCCCGGCCGCCGGTTCTGGGATCAGATCTTCCTTGATCTCGAAATCGGACGGGCTGGGTTCGCCGGAGGGGCGGCGTTTCAGGACAACGGATTGGCGGAGCTGGTTCGATCCGGACATCACGCAGCCTCCGCTTTCAAAACCAGACGGCCGGTGACCTTGCCATCGCGCAAGCGCATCAGCGCGGAGTCCGCTTGGTTTTGCGGCACGGTTTCTACCGGCATGGCCTGCAACGACCCCTCCTGCGCCAGTTTCACGAGTTCGCGCAGTTCCTTGGGGTTGCCGACGTAGCTGCCTTGGACCGTCAGTGCTCGTATTGCCATGATCGGCAGCGGCAGCATCAGCTCCCCGCCGAACAGGCCGACCTGCACCAGCTTGCCGCCCTTGCGCAGCGCGGCGAAGGCGAAGCGGGCGGTGGCGGTGCCGTTCACCAGATCGACGACGGCGAGGACGGGGCCACCGGCGGCCTCGACGATACGGGCGGTAACGCCGTCGCCGCTGCCGTCCACGACCTTATGCGCGCCGGCGGCCAGAGCGGCGGCGCGTTTCTCCGGGCTGATATCGACCGAGACGATGTTCTGATGCTTCAGCGCCTTCAGCACCGCGATGGCGTTCAGGCCGAGGCCGCCGGCGCCCACCAACACGATGGCTTCGTTCGCCGTGTAACCCGGCGTCGCCATGGCCTTTTTGATGCCGGAGAACACCGTGATTCCCGAACAGGCATAGGTCGCGGCGAGGGCGGGATCGAGGGTGCCGGGATCGACCAGATGCCTCGGGTGCGGGGCCACGACGTGCGTGCCGTAGCCGCCGTTCTGGTAGACGCCCAGGCTGCGGGCGGCGACGGTGCACATGTTGTCTTCTTCTGCGAGGCACGTCGCGCAGGTGCCGCAACCGAGCCAGGGGTAGACAATCCGCAGATCGCCGACTTTGACGCCCTTGGCGTCGGGGCCGAGTTTGACGACGCGGCCGACGATTTCGTGGCCCATGGCAAGCGGCAGGGTCACGCCGCGATCGGTCAGCGACATCTTCTGACCGCCGCCGACGTCGTAGTAGCCCTCCCAGATATGCAGGTCGGAGTGGCAGACGCCGCAATGCGTGACCTCCAGCAGGACTTCGGTGCCCTTGGGTTCGGGGGTGGGCAGCTCGATTTCCTTGAGGGGTTGCCCATTTTCGACGACGGCCCAGGCGCGCATGTTCGGTCTCCGGTGTTTTAAGGTGGGGGGATGGTTAGCGCGTGGGGGGGCGGGGTCAAGATGGGGCTTGCTTCGACGGTTCGTTTGGGCGTATTTTCTGCCTCAGATGAACGGAGGCGGCTTCGATGTCCGAAACTCTTGAACGGCCCGCGGCGGTCGAAACGCCCGTCCGGTTGGCGGATCGGATCGAAAACGGGTTGCCGATCGCGACCATGGAGCGGCTGGCGCAGATGGTGGCGCCGGACGATCTTGCGTTCGTCTACCGGCTGATTCCTCGGGCCACCCTGGCCCGTCGTCGTGCCCAGCCCGAAGCGCGCCTGACCATCGACGAAAGCGCGCGGGTCGTGCGGGTGTGGCAGGTGTGGGACTACGCCAGGCAGGTCTGGAAGGACGACGACGCCGCGCGGCGGTTCCTGTTCAAGCCGCATATGCTGCTGGAGGGGCGCCGGCCGATCGACATGGTGTTGGTCAGCGAGTTCGGGCGACCTGTCGTGGAAAATATCCTGGGGAGCCTGCTGTACGGCACAGGCGTGTGACTGCCCAAACCCTGGACCGTGTCCTGACCGCCTACCGCATTGGCGATCCCGACGGGGTGTATCCGATCTGGGATGCCACCGGGTCCCGTAAATCGCCGGGGCGCTGGAATTCGGCGATCAGCCCGATGATTTACACGTCGGAGCATTATGCCACGGCGATGTTGGAAAAACTCGTCAGCGGCAATGGCGAGCTTCCACCGAACCAGCATTATATCGAAATTACCGTTCCGAATGGGGTCAGTTACGAGGTCGTCAACCTTGCGCGTGTGCCGGGCTGGGACGATTCCTATGGATCGTCTTCGCGGGCCTATGGGGAATCCTGGTGCCTGGAAACCCGGTCCCTGCTGCTGATCGTGCCGAGCATGGTGGCGCGTATGGAGCGTAATGTTTTGGTGAATCCAGGGCATAAGGAATTTGCCCGGATTACTGTCAGCCTGCACCAGCCGGTCCGGTGGGACCGGCGATTGTTCGGCTGATGCCGGGCACTCCCCACCGTCCTTCGTGCCTGCTACATCCCACGCATGATCAATCCAATCGCCTCCATGACCGGCTTCGCCCGCGCAGAGGGCCTTGTTGGCCCTATCGCCTGGGTGTGGGAACTCCGCAGTGTTAACGGCCGCGGGCTTGAGCTGCGCTTCCGCCTGCCCAACGGGTGGGAGGCGCTGGAGCCCGCCTTCAAGGACGCCGTCGCCAAGGTGCTGAAGCGCGGCAACGTCACCGCCAATCTGAATATCAAACGCGACCAGGAATCGCGCCTGTCGCTGGACCCCGCCGCGCTGGATCAGGTCCTCGCGCTGGCGATGGACCTGCACGCGCGGATCCCCGGCTCCCCGGTGCCGCGCGCCGAGGCGCTGCTGGCGCTGCCCGGCGTGATGCGGCAGGCGGCCGCCGATCCGGCCGAGGAACGCGCGCTGGCCACGCCCCCGGTGCAAGCCGGTTTCGCCCAGGCCCTGGCCGATCTGGTGACCTCGCGGCAGGGGGAGGGCGCGAGGCTCGCGGCGCTGCTCAATGGTCAGTTGCAGGAAATCGCGACCCTGCGCGACCTCGCCGCCGAACAGGCTGCCGGCCAGCCGGCCGCACACAAGGCGCGCGTGATGGAGAACCTGACGGCCCTGCTGCGCGAATCCCCCTCGCTGCCGGAAGAACGCATCGCCCAGGAAGTCGCCCTCCTGGCCGCGCGGTCCGACGTGCGGGAGGAACTGGACCGCCTGTCCGCCCATATCGACGCCGCCCACGCGCTGCTGAAGGAAGGCGTCAACATCGGCCGCCGCTTCGACTTCCTGGTGCAGGAGTTCAACCGCGAGGCCAACACGCTGTGCAGCAAGTCGGCGTCCGTGGCGCTGACCGCGACCGGCCTGAAGCTGAAAGCCACGATCGAGCAGCTGCGCGAGCAGGTGCAGAACATAGAATGACAACCATCCCCCGCCGCGGCGTGTGCCTTGTCCTGTCCGCCCCCTCGGGCGCTGGGAAAACCGCGATTTCCGACGCGCTGCTTGCCACCGAGCCCAGGCTGCGCCGATCCGTCAGCGTCACCACCCGCGCCCCGAGGCCCGGCGAAACCGACGGTATTTCCTACCATTTCCGCACCGAATCCCAGTTCGCCGAAGCCGAGAAAAACGGCGACCTCCTGGAATGGGCGCGGGTTCTGCAAGGCACCCACGCCTACGGCACCCCGCGCCAACCGGTGGAGGACGCGCTCAAGGCCGGAGATGACCTGATCTTCGATATCGACTGGCAAGGCTACCGCCAGCTGCGCGCGAAACTCCCCGGCGACGTGCTCGGCGTCTTCATCCTGCCCCCCGACCTCGCGACGCTGGAAGCCCGTTTGAAGGGCAGGGGAGGGGACTCGCCCGCCGAAATTGCGCGCCGTATGGCCACCGCGCGCGACGAAATCGGCCATTGGCATGAATTCGACCACGTCGTCGTCAACACCCATCTGTCCGACGCGGTGGATGCGGTGCGCGCGGCGTTGCACGCTGCCCGGAGTGCCACACAGCGGATGACCGGGCTGCCCGATTTCATCGCCGCGTTGAACGGCTAGAAAACACCAGGAGGAACGAACAATGCCAAGCTTCGGCCGCTACCAGGAACTCACCCTCGACGAAATGACCCCGGAACAGAAGGCAGCCCATAGCTACCTGATCGATGGCCCGCGCGGGCGGTTGCCGGGCCCGTACAAAGTCTGGATCCACAACCCCAAACTCGTCCACGCCGCCGACCCGCTCGGGCGTCATTTCACCCCCGGTCAGTATTCGTTGACCGAGCGGGAACGGGAAATCGCGGTTATCGTGATGACCAACAAGTGGAATTCCGATTACCCGGCCGCCGCGCACGAAAAGCGCGGCAAGGAAGTCGGTCTGTCCGAATCGCAGGTGGAAAGGCTGGCGGCCGGACGGCCTGTGTCGTTCGACGATGCGCGCGAACAGGTGGTGTACGAGGTCGCCCGCGATCTCGCCGACAACCGCATCGTTTCGCAATCTCTGCACGATCGCGCGGTGGCGTTGTTGGGGCATCCCGGGATTTCCGATGTCGTGACGCTGATGGGCTATTACACCATGGTCTCGCTGACGATGAATTTCTACGCGGTGCCGGCGGGAACGCCGGGGATTTCGCGGTAGGTTCTCCCCATGGCGAGCGTCGCGATCCTGCGCCATCTGGCGTTCGCCATTCTGGTGGCTTTGTTCTCCGCCGGCATCGTGCGCGCCATGATCGCCGTGCGGGTGATGGACACGCCGGAGGCGCGTAAGGCCCACACCCGGCCAACGCCGAAAGGCGGCGGGGTGGGGGTGGTGCTGGCGTTTTTGGTGGGGATCGCGTTCCTGTATCGTTACGCGGAATTCGCGCGTCTGGCGGATCCTTATTTCCGCGGAGTCATTGCCGCTTCGGCAGCGATCGCGATTGTGTCGTTTTTGGACGATTTGTACGACTGGCCGTTTACGGTGAAGCTGAGCGCTCAGGTTTTGGCGGCGGCTGTCGCGGTGGGCAGTGGGTTGTATGTGACGGAATACCGAGCGCCGATGTTCGGGTATATTCCGGTCGGGTGGCTGGGGGTGCCGCTGACGGCGATTTGGTTGCTGTTTACCACCAATGCGATGAATTTCATCGACGGGCTGAACGGGTTGGCCTCGGGTGTCGCGCTGATCGCGTGCCTGTTTCTGGGCGGTATCGCGGCGTGGCATGGGGCTTGGTTCGTGTACGCCGCGTGCTTTTTGTTGGCAGCGGGGTTGACCGGGTTTCTGCCGTTCAATTTCCCGCGCGCCCGGATTTTCATGGGCGACGTGGGAAGCCAGTTTTGCGGCTTCATGCTGGCAGTTTTGGCCGTGGTAGCCGGGCGGATCGAGGGCGTGCCGCTGTCGTTTCTGCTGGTGCCGATGCTCCTGTTCGGCGTGCTGTACGACGTGGCGTTCACACTGGTCCGTCGTGCTCGGGATGGGGAGGCTGTGACGAAACCGCACCGCGGCCATTTATACCAAATGGCGCACCGGAGCGGCGTGCCAGCCTGGGCCGTAACGCTGGTGCACTGGGGTTTCGTGGCGTTCGGCGGGGTTTGCTGTCTGGTGTTTATCGCCGTACCCTGGACGTTGAAGGCATGGGTGGCGGTGCTGCCTTTGGTGCCCCAGCTGGGTTGGACGTGGTTCGTCGTGCGACGCGCCCGAGCCGTGGGGCTCGGGCGTTGGGGGTAAGGCCGGATCGGTCCTACAGAATGAACCGGCTCAAATCCCCCTTCTGCGCCAGCGGGGCCACCTTCTCATTCACGTAAGCCGCGTCCACTTCCACCGCTTCCCCGCCGCGATCGGTCGCCGTGAAGCTGATGTCCTCAAGCAGACGTTCCAGCACCGTATGCAACCGGCGGGCGCCGATGTTTTCCACGCGGTCGTTGATGTCGGCGGCGAGGTCGGCCAACGCATCCACCGCGTCCTCGGTAAACGAAAGGTTCACGGACTCCGTCCCCATCAGCGCGGTGTACTGCTTCAACAGCGAGTGTTCGGGTTCCGTCAGAATGCGCCGCAAATCCTCGCGCGACAGCGGCGCCAGTTCCACCCGGATCGGCAGGCGGCCCTGAAGTTCCGGCAGCAGATCGGACGGTTTCGCCAAATGGAACGCGCCGGAGGCGATGAACAGCACGTGATCCGTCTTCACCAGTCCGTACTTGGTGTTGACTGTGGTGCCCTCGATCAGCGGCAACAGATCGCGCTGCACGCCCTCACGGGACACATCGCCGCCGCGCATGCCGCTCTCGGAACTGCGGGCGATCTTGTCGATCTCGTCGATGAACACGATGCCGTTGTCCTGGGCGTGCGTCACCGCGTCCTTGGCCAGACGGTCGTTGTCCAGCAGGTCCTCGGCTTCTTCCTGTTCCAGCACGCGGCGGGCGGCTTCGACGGTCATGCGGCGGCTATGCTGCTGGCGGCCGCCCATCATGCCCTTCATCATCTCCGACAGGTTGATGACCTGACCCGGCGGCATGCCGGGGAGGTCGATCTGGCCGATCGGGTTGCTGGGGGCCTCGGCGACGGCGATTTCGATTTCTTTCTGCTCGAACTCCCCGGCGCGCAGCATCCGGCGGAATTTCGACCGCGTGTCGGCGGCGGCTTCATCGCCCACCAGCGCCGTGATCAGGCGTTCTTCCGCGTTCAGTTCGGCCTTGGCCTGCACTTCCTTGCGCATGACCTCGCGCAGCATGTTCAGGCTGGCGTCCACCAGATCGCGGACGATGCTTTCCACGTCGCGGCCGACATAGCCGACCTCGGTGAATTTGGTCGCTTCGACCTTCAGGAACGGCGCCTGCGCCAACTTGGCCAGACGCCGGGCGATCTCCGTCTTACCGCAGCCCGTCGGCCCAATCATGAGGATGTTCTTGGGCACGACTTCCTCGCGCATGCCCTCCGGCAGTTGCTGGCGGCGCCAGCGGTTGCGCATGGCGATGGCGACAGCGCGCTTGGCGTCGTTCTGCCCGACGATGAAGCGGTCGAGCTCCGACACGATTTCGCGCGGGGAGTAGGTGGGAACGTCCATCAGATGGTCTCAACGATGATGTTGCCGTTGGTGTAGACGCAAATTTTCGCGGCAATGGCCAAGGATTTGCGGGCGATGTCTTCGGCGCTCAGGCCGGGCACGTCGATCAGCGCGAGCGCTGCCGACAGCGCGAAATTCCCGCCGGAGCCGATGGCGATGACGCCGTCTTCCGGCTCCAGCACGTCGCCGTTGCCGGTCAGGGTGTAGGAATGGGACTTGTCGGCCACCGCCATCATGGCCTCCAACCGCCGGAGATACCGGTCCGTCCGCCAGTCCTTCGCCAGTTCGACGCAGGCGCGCTCGAGCTGGTTGGGAAACCGCTCCAGCTTGGTTTCCAGCCGTTCGAGCAAGGTGAACGCGTCGGCGGTGGCGCCGGCAAAGCCCGCGAGCACG
This sequence comes from uncultured Acetobacteraceae bacterium, assembly GCA_903895595.1. Classification (GTDB taxonomy): domain Bacteria; phylum Pseudomonadota; class Alphaproteobacteria; order Acetobacterales; family Acetobacteraceae; genus Rhodopila. The sequence goes on from CAITUP010000093.1 coordinate 9,673, forward strand.
GTGCCCCCGGCCCCGATGCGGCGGACCTTGCGGGCGTTGCCCTTGACGATGGTCTGGCCGAGGCTGACCTGACCGTCGCCGGCCATGGCCACCTTGCCGTCGCGCCGGACGCACAGGATGGTGGTGCCGTGCCAACCGATCGGGTCGGCCGGATTGGATGATATGTTCTGCATGACGCTGCTAGATGGCGGTTCGGTGGGGCGGGGACAAGCCCTCGCCGACGCTATGTTACGCGATTACTCGTGCCGCAACGCCTCCACCGGGTCCGTCCGCGCCGCGCGCCAGCTGGGATACACCGTCGCCAGCAGCGACAGAATAAGGCCGAGCACGACGACCCTGATCACGTCGCCCCAATCGATCGTGTCGGGCAGGGAGGTCAGCATGAACACGTTGGAATCGAAAACCCGCCCGCCGGTCAGACGCTCGATCCCGTGCTGAATGGCGTGGATGTTGCGGCAGAACAGCACACCGACGATCGTGCCGATCAGCGTTCCGGACACGCCAACGAAGGCGCCGCACATCAGAAAAATGCGCAGGATCGCGCCGCTGCTGGCGCCGATGGTGCGCAGCACGGCGATATCGGCGCGCTTGTCCTTCACCAGCATGATCAGCGACGAGATCACGTTGAACGCGGCCACCAGCACGATCATGCCCAACACGATGAACATCGTGTCCTTCTGCACCTGCAACACGCCGATCAGCCCGTCATTGGCATGCCGCCAGTCCCGCGCCCAGGCCTGTTTGCCCTGGATCAGCGCCATCAGAGGCGAGGCGATCCCGTCCACCAGATCGGGGTCGGTCATGCGGATTTCGATGCCGGTGATCGCGTCGGTTTTCTGGAAGAACGCCTGCGCCGCCGCCAGCGGCAGGAACACGATGGAATTATTGTACTCGTTCAGCCCGGCATCGAAGATCGCCACCACCTTGTAGGCGCGTACCCGCGGAATAGTCCCGAACGCCGTCGCCGCGCCCTGCGGGGAAATCACTGTCAGCGCGTCGCCGATCCGTAGCCGATAGAAGTTCGCGAGACCGACGCCGACCGCCATCGCGTCGTCGCCTTTGAACTCGTCCAGACTGCCAGCAAGAACATTGTCCGCGACCGGGCGCAACGCGCGCAGGTCCGCCTGAGTCATGCCCCGCACCAGCCCGCCGCGCGAGCCGCCGCTGTTGGTCGTCAGCAGGGCCTGACCGTCCAGCACCGGCGTCACCGACGCGACATGCGGCAGCGCCTTGATGCTCGCGACCAGCGGCGGAAACGCGTCGATCTTCTGACCCGCGTAAGCCTCGACCGTCACATGCCCGTTCGCGCCGAGGATGCGCGACACCAGTTCCGTCTGGAACCCGCTCATGACGGATGTCACGACGATCAGCGTCGCGACGCCGAGGGCGATGCCGACGAGCGAAAAAATCGCGATGATCGACACGAACCGCTCGCCCTTGCGGGCACGCAGATACCGGCCGGCGACCATGCGTTCGAAGGGGGAGAACATGGTCATGCGGCTTTGTCACTCGTTTTTCGGGGGCGTGGCGGACGGGGCGTAAACACGGGCATGGCGCGCTTCATGTATTCGTCGAACATTGGAACCGTGAAAGCGGTATCCCCGTGCGCCGGGGCATAAGCCATACCTTTCAGGATGACCTTTGATCGTATCGGCGCGACCTGTTCGACCGGCCGCTGCATGATCGCGGCGATATCGCCGGAGCGGTGCGGTTCCGGCCCGAGTTCCGCCATCGCCCGCAAGTATTCCCGTTCGGTGGGCGTGAGGCGGTCGAACCGTACCCGGAAGAAACTCTGGTCCATTTCCCGAATCGCTTCCGGAGTCGCCGCCAACGCATCGTCTCGGGTGATTGGGGTTGTTCTGGCCTTAATCCAGGTGTGCTTGCCCCATTCCTGCAGGAAGTAAGGATAACCCGCCGTCGCATTTAGAATCTCGTCGAGTGCTTCCGGAAGGAACCGGACCCCGACCCGCTCGGCCGGGTCTTCCAGGGCCTTGATTGCGTCCTCGCGCGTCAACGGCCCGATTTCCTTGAAGACGAACAAACGCTCCGCATAGGATTTCGCGTTACCCATCAGGCCAACCAGTTGCGGCAGCCCGGCGCCGAACACAATCAGCGGCAAATTCCTTTGCGACACACGGTGAAGCGCCGCGATCAGGCCGGCGAGGTCGTTCTCCCGCAGGTATTGCATTTCATCGATCAGGATCGCGACCAAAGTGCCTTTGTCCGCGGCGGCCTCACCCACCATCGTCATCAGATCGGTCAGATCGCGCCCGAAATCGCCGCTGTCCGCCATCCCTGGGGCCGAGGAAATGCCCACACCGACATCGCCGATCGATATTTTGAACACGCTGGCGAACGCTCGTAACGCGCCCAGAGCCTTCTTGGCGGTATCCTTAGCGCCCTCCAGCATATCGAGCTGGAGTAATAGCCGTCGCAGCTCGGGGGCCAGGATTTCGGCCAAACTCCGATTCTCGGGCGCCTCCAGGATCGCCGAATGAAAGCCCTTGTCCCGCGCCATTTTGTCGATACGGTTGAGGAGAACGGTTTTACCGACGCCGCGCAACCCGATCAGGATTTGGCTCCGATCGGAATAGCGGCGGCGCAGACGTTCCAGGATGACCGCGGTTTCGGTCAACACAATGCCTCGCCCCGTCAGTTCGGGCGGTTGGTTGCCGGCGCCTGGGGCGAACGGATTGATCGCGGGGTCCATGGCTTATCGACCTTACGTCATCTTATCGTAGTGTACGATAAGCTATAATAAGATCGATAACAAGTCCTACCCCGCCACCTTCGCGAACGCCTCGTCCACCGACAGTTCCACCCGTTCCCCGGTCGCGCGCCGCTTCAGCTCCACCTTGCCGGTCGCCGCGCCGCGGGGCCCCACGACGATCTGCCACGGGTGCCCCATCAAATCGGCATCGTTGAATTTTACGCCTGCCCGATCCGAGCGGTCGTCGTACAGCGCCTCGCCGCCGAAGCGGGCGTAGAGGTCCTCGCAGATGGCGTCGCACGCGGCGTCGCCGTTTTTCAAATTCAGGATCGCCGCCTTGAACGGCGCGATGGCATCCGGCCAGACAATGCCGGCGTCGTCGTGGCTGGCCTCGATCACCGCGCCGACCAAACGCGACACGCCGATGCCGTAGCTGCCCATCTCCGGATGGAACATTTTGCCGTCCGCCCCGGCCACGGCCGCATTCATCGCCTTCGTGTATTTCGTGCCGAAGTAGAAGATGTGCCCGACCTCGATCCCGCGCCCTTCGCGTTGGCTGGTAGCCGGCACAGCGGCCCATTTCTCGGCGGAGTGCATTTCTTCGGTCGCCGCATAACGCGACGTGATGTCGGTGAAAAACCGCTCCAGGTCCTCGTCGCTTTCGTGCCGGAAGCCGCCAGCGAGGTAGTCGACCGATTCGAACGCGGCGTCGTAATAGACTTGGCTCTCGCCGGTGGGGGCGAGGATGATGAATTCGTGCGATAGATCGCCGCCGATCGGGCCGGTGTCGGCGACCATCGGGATGGCTTTCAGCCCCATGCGCTGGAACGTGCGCATATAGGCCAGCATCATGGTGCGGTAGGACCGGACGGCGCCGGCATGATCGACGTCGAAGGAATACGCGTCCTTCATCAGGAATTCGCGCCCGCGCATCACGCCGAAGCGGGGCCGCACCTCATCGCGGAACTTCCATTGGATATGGTAAAGGTTCAGCGGCAGGTCGCGGTACGATTTCACGCACTGGCGGAACAGATCGGTGATCATTTCCTCATTGGTCGGGCCGTAGAGCATCTCCCGCTCGTGCCGATCCGTGATGCGCAGCATCTCCTTGCCATAATCGTCGTAGCGGCCGCTTTCCTTCCACAGCTCGGCCGGTTGGATCGTGGGCATCAGCACCTCGTGCGCGCCGGCGGCATTTTGCTCCTCCCGCACGATCCGCTCGATATTGCGCAGTACGCGCAGGCCCAGCGGCAGCCAAGCGTAGATGCCGGCCGAGGTCTGGCGGACGAGTCCGGCACGCAGCATCAGCCGGTGCGACGCGATCTGCGCCTCGGACGGGGTTTCCTTGATGGTGGGGATGAAGCCGCGGGAGAGACGCATAGGGGGGAGAGTTCCTGGTTTTCGGTGGTCCAACCCTAGCGGCACCGAAGCGGCACCGCCAGAGCCGGAAGATTTGTGCGCTGCACAATGGTTTAGCGCAAGAAAATCATGAAATCGGGCGAAAATGTGGTGGAAAAGACGTGACTCCCGAGGGGAGATTGGCTACCAAGCGGTAGCCCCGTGCCCGGGCATCAATCAGGGCAAAGTTTGGGGAGGAAACACTAAGCGCTCGGGCAGACCAGGGGGATATCCTTGGACTGCCCGAAGTGATTCCAGGGGTCATCCCGCCAGGATGCCATGCCGGAAGCTGAGCACATCGTATGCGATCAGATAGAGCGCGATGCCGAACAGGACCGTGGCGACGATGGTCGTGATCCCCGCCTTCTTCCACATGCTGATCCCGGCCGGCGCACCGCGCCATCCCGTGACCGCGTCGGCATCGGCGTTGGGCCGAGCGCCGATGGGCAGCACGGCGAACAGCGTGAGCATCCAGATCATGATGTAGAGGACGAGGCCGGATGCCCAGTTCATGGCTTTGCCGGCGCCACGGCCTGTTCGAGGGCCATGCGAATGAATCGCTGATAGGGCATGCCAGCCCTTTCGGCATGATGGCGAACTTCGTTCAGCAGCGATTCCGGCAAGCGCAGGTTGATGCTTTTATCCTTCGGACGCAGTTCGAAGCGTACCATCTGTCCGCCGGACAAATCGTAATCGGTCAGGTCGGCAGTCGCGACGAAGGTTTCCGCTTCCTGATCGGTGTTAAACGTCGGGATAGGCTTTTTCATAAACCAAGACCTCCTTCCTGTGCATGAAGCGCGCGCTGATCGGGCGCAAACGCATTCCACGACCGAATGCCCTGAGAGTGAACACAATAAATGCCTTGCGGCCATCGCTTGTGGTGCCGATGGCACGATACCGTTGTTCTCCCGAGGGGTTTGCCTTGTCGGGCAGGATGGTAACCGGAGCGCCGAACACGCTTTCGATTGCCGCGAGCGGCATCCCGTGCGCCTGGCATTTGTCCCTGTTACCGCCGTCCCAATCGAAGCCCTCGAATTCCATGGACATCCACCGACCAAATTATAGGCGTTTGTATAGGCTTTTGTCGATAACGATCTGTGGCGCGGCGTGCAGGCAGGTGGCGCGGTCGTCCAGCAGTTCTCATTTTGCCATTTTGTTCCGCATACCCGTCATGGTCGGGCTTGACCCGACCAACTCAGGCCAATAGGGTACCGCCAAAAAAAACCTCGCAATTTCAACGCGCCTCAAATCGCCAGAGTTGGTCGGG
>CAITUP010000094.1 GCA_903895595.1 uncultured Acetobacteraceae bacterium
CCCGCGCCCGAACTGCGGGTCGCGCATGGCGGCGAGCCGGAGCGGATCGCGGCGATGGTGAACGAGCGGACCCGGTTGATCGGCGTCAGCGCGGTGTCCTACCTGACCGGCGAGCGGTTCGATTTGACCGGTCTGCGCGCGGCGGCGGACAGGGTAGGGGCGTTGTTGATTGTCGATTACACCCAGGCGTCGGGTTATCTGCCGATCGAGGCATCCATCGCCGACTTCGCGTTTTCGGCCTGCTACAAGTGGCTGCTGGGCACGACGGGGGTTGCGATCGCGTATTGGAACCGGCAGCGGCAACCGGATTGGTCGCCCGCCTCGGCCGGATGGAATTCCTTCGCGGGCGGCGGTGCTCGTGGGTACGAGACGCTGCCAGCGCTGCGGCCCGACGCGATGCGGTTCACCCGCGGCAATCCGGCGCATGCGTCGATTTATGTGCTGAACAGCGCGTTGGATTATCTGGCGGGGTTCGCGATGCCGGATGTGTTCGCGCATATCCAGACGCTGACGACGGCGTTTTTGGACCAGCTGGCGGATTGCCAAATCCCGTCCACGACGCCGCGCGATCCTTCCCGCCATGGGGCCAGCGTCTGTGTGGCGAGCCCTCGGGCGAAACAGATGCAGGAGGCTCTGGCCGAACGCGGGGTTTGGGTTTGGAACGGGCACGGGCGTATCAGGTTCAGTTTTCATGGGTATAACGGGATGGGGGACGTGGATCGCGCGGTGCAGGCGTTGCGGGCGGTCGGCGACATGGGGTAGACCCCAGCCCTCATCACAGGTCGCAGCATGACAGTTTACGTAGCATTTCTCCGAGCGGTGAACGTCGGCGGGCGCGGCAATTTGAAGATGGAGGATCTGCGCGCCATCTGCGTCGGCGCCGGCCTCACCGATGCTCGGACCTATATCCAAAGCGGCAACGTCGTGTTCTCCAGCGAGCGGTCCGAACGATCGCTGGTGTTGGAACTGCAACGCCTGATCGGGGACAAGATGGCCCGCGCGGTCGGTGTGCTGATCCGCACGGCCGAGGAACTGCGGGACATTCTGGATGGCAACCCGTTCCCCGATGCCGATCCGTCGCTGGTCGGCGTGTGGTTCCTGCCGAAAGCGCTGCCGGAGCGGTTGCTGACCGCGCTGGCTCTGGGCGGGCCCGAGGATGTGCGGATGATCGGGCGGGAGATTTACGTACATTATCCCGACGGGATCGGACGGTCGAAGATCAAAATACCGTTCGCGGCCGATGGGACGACGCGGAATTTGAATACCGTCGAAGCGTTGGTGGAGATGGCCGGTTCATAATTTCTCACGATAAGTCATTTTTCCGCCTACTGTTGTCTGCGGCGTTAGCCTTTTCTTCATCTCCTGGGTTTTACACATTTATGGCCGACGGGATGGTCCCGCCGGCCATATCCAGGAGGCGATAAGATGTACGACCATCTTATCGTTCTCCTGTGGTCAATGGTAGTATTCGACGTAAAATCAAGACTACCATCGAGCTTCAGTAGGGGAGGGCCGGCCCGTTCGCGGGCCGGCTTGCCCCCTGGAGGCACCTATTTCGTCTTCTTCTCCATCGCCTCGGTCAGCCGCTGCGGATCGACTTTGATCTCGACCCCCGCGCGTTCCGTCTGCAGCACCATGATCGACCGCGAATCCCGGTTGCCCCAGCCGCGGTTCAACCCTTCCGACAGATCGGCCAGAGCCAGATTGGCCAGCCGCATCGGCACGTTCAACTCGCGGCCCAATGCCGTCGCCAGCGACACGTCCTTGTGTGCCAGACGCAGCGCGAAGGCCGGCGGTTCGTATTTGTTGGGCAGGAACTGGTCGGTCATGGACTCGAACGCGCCGCGCCGGCCGATGGCGCCCTGGCGGACGGCTTCCCAGATCGCCAGCGGCTCGATGCCCGCCTTCACGCCCATGGAGAACACTTCGGCCGCCGCCGCCGTCGCGATGTAGCCGTAACAATTATGCACCAGCTTGGCGACCGAACCGGCGCCGATCGGGCCGATATAGCTCGCCTGATCGCCGATCATGTCCAGCACCGGCTTCCACTTGTCGAATACGTCCGAATCGCCGCCGCACCAGATCGCCAGCTTGCCGGTGAACGCGCCGCGCGGCCCGCCGCTGACCGGGGCGTCGAACAGATAGGCGCCCTTCTTCTCATACTCCGCATGCGCCTTGCGCACGGTGGTGGGGGAGTTGGTGGTCAGGTCGAAATAGGCCGCGTCCTTGCGGATGCCGGCCAGCAGGCCGTTGTCGCCGAACGTGACGGCGTCGAATTCCACCGGGCCGGGCAGGGACGAGAAGATCACGTCGCACTCGGCCGCCAGGGCCTTCGGGCTGTCGGCCCAAACCGCGCCGTTCTTGATGTGGTTCGCCGCGGCTTCCTTGCGGACATCGTGCACCAGCACGGTGTTGCCGGGCGTCTGGAAGCCCTTTTGCAGATTGGCGGCCATGCTGGCACCCATGGTGCCGAGACCGATAAAACCGGCTTTCATTGGTAAAACTCTCCTTACGGGTTCGCCGCGAAAATGTCCTTGGCGATGTTGGCGGCGGTCATCGACGCCGGCCAGCCGGAATAGAACGCGAGGTGGGTGATCATCTCGGAGATCTCATCCTTGGTCACCCCGTTATCCAGCGCCCGCTGCAAATGGCCCTTCAGTTGCTCCGGGCGATAGGTGGCGATCAGCGTCGCGCAGACGATCATGCTGCGGTCGCGCTTGGACAGATTGGGGCGTTCCCAGATGTCGCCGAACAGCACCTTCTCGGTCATCTCGATCA
>CAITUP010000095.1 GCA_903895595.1 uncultured Acetobacteraceae bacterium
AGACATGATCGCCACCGGCACGTCCATGCGGATTTTTCGGGACGCGCGCGCCGCGCAGACGATCGGGAATTCGTTCGCGGGATGCGTGAATCCGGTAGGGACAAGCCCTGGGATGACGGATGGGGCGAATGACGGCGTTCAAGCGATTGCCCTGTTTTGGCTTTCGTAGGGATTGCGCCCCCACCCAAACCCCGGCACCCTCCCTCCCAAACGGAGGGTCCCACCATGCACGATCTCGTCATCCGCCACGGCACCGTCATCGATGGCACCGGCGCCGCCCCGATCGAAGCCGATGTCGCAGTCACCAACGGCCGCATCGCCGCCATCGGCAAAAACCTCCCCCGGGGCACCGAGGAAATCGACGCCCGCGGAAAAATAGTCACCCCCGGCTTCATCGATCCCCACTCCCACTACGACGCCCAGGCAACCTGGAGCAGCCGGATCACCCCGTCGTCGTGGCACGGCGTCACCACCACCCTGATCGGCAATTGCGGCGTCGGCTTTGCCCCCTGCAAGGAAGACCAGCGCGACATGCTGGTGAAGCTGATGGAAGGGGTGGAGGACATCCCCGAAGTCGTCCTGACCGAGGGCCTCCCCTGGAACTGGCACAGTTTCCCAGACTACCTGAACGCCCTCGAATCCCGCCCGTTCGACATGGACGTTGCCACCCAGGTGCCTCATGCCGCCTTACGGGTCTACGTCATGGGCAAGCGCGGCCTCGCCCGCGAACCGGCGACCCAGGCAGACAGCGACGCCATGGCCCGCCTCGCCGCCGAAGGCATCCAAGCCGGCGCGCTCGGCTTCTCCACCTCCCGCACCATCAACCACAAAACCAAGGCCGGCGAGCTGATCCCCACGCTCCAGGCGGAGGAAGCCGAACTCACCACCATCGGCAAAGCGCTAAAAACGATAGGCGCCGGCTGGATGCAGGTCATCTCCGACTTCGATAATCCGGAGCCGGAATTCGCGATGCTCCGCCGGATCGCCGCGGCATCCGAACGCAACATGGCCATCACCATCCTCCAGCGCGACGCCAAACCCGAGGAATGGCGCCAGATCACCGGCTGGATCGCCGAGGCCAACCGGTCCGGCGTCGGCATGATGGGCATGGTTCTGACACGCGCCACCGGCATTCTGCTCGGGTTCGAAATCTCGCAAAACCCGTTCTTCGGCCGCCCCAGCTACATGGCGCTCGCGGACCTGCCGCACGCGGAACGGATCGCGGCGCTGCGCAATCCCGAAACCCGAGCGCGCATTCTTAAAGAAACCATCGACGACAAGACCCTGGAACGCCGCGTGTCCCGCTTCGACCGCATCTTCCCGCTCAGCGATCCGCCGGACTACGAACCCGCCCCCGAACACAGCATCGCCGCCATGGCCGCCCGCATGGGCCGAGACCCCGCCGACCTCGCCTACGACCTCCTGCTGGAAAACGACGGCAAAGCGATCCTCTATCGCCCGCTGTCCAACTATACCGAAGGCAACCTGAACACCGTCCACGACATGCTCACCCACCCCGCGACCATCGTGGGCCTGGGCGACGGCGGCGCACACGTCGGCATGCTCTGCGACTCCTCCGCGATCACCACCATGCTCACCCATTGGACCCGAGACCGCACCCGCGGCGCCAAATTCGCCCTCCCCTGGGCCATCCGCCGCATCACGCTCGATTCCGCCGCCGCCATCGGCCTGCACGACCGAGGCGTCGTCAAACCCGGCTACAAAGCCGACCTCAACGTCATCGACTACGACCGTCTGGCGCTCGGTTCTCCCCACGTCGTCTACGATCTCCCGGCCGGCGGCCGCCGCCTGATCCAGAAGGCCGCGGGATATGAGGCGACCATCGTTTCCGGCGTCCCCGTCTACCGCGAGGGCGAGGCCACGGGCGCGCTGCCCGGCCGCCTCGTCCGAGGGGCACACGCGGCGCCGGTATAACCCATGGCCTACGTCGGTCAGTCCCTGCGCCGGACGGAGGACCAGCGCTTCCTGACCGGCACCGGCCGCTTCGTGGAAGACATCGACGCCCGCGATCAGGCCTGGGGCCACGTCGTCCGCTCCCCCCATGCGCACGCGTTGCTCAAAAGGATCGACACGGCGGAGGCGTTAAAAATCCCCGGCGTGCTGGCCGTCTACACCCACGCCGACATCGCCCACCTGGGCCTGATGCTCTGCCCCACCCAGGTCGCGACGATGGAGCCGATGCGCATCCCGCCGCGCCCGGCTCTGGCGACTGGGCGCGTCCGCCACGTCGGCGATCCCGTCGCCTTCTTGGTGGCGGAAACCCCCACAGCCGCCCGCGACGGGGCCGAGGCCGTGACGGTCGAGTACGAACCGCTCCCAGTCGTGGTGGACGGCGCCGCCGCCATGGCCCCGACCGCGCCGCAACTATGGGACGAAATCCCCGGCAACCTGTCGTATCGCTTCCAAAAAGGCGATGCCGAGGCGGTCCAAGCGGCCTTCGCAACAGCAGCGCACACCGTCGAACTCGAACTCATCAACAACCGCCTGATCATCGCCCCCACGGAAACCCGAGCGGGCATCGGCCGTTTCGGCCCCAACGGCTTCGAACTGCTGATCACCGCCGCCAGCGTCCACGCCATCCGAGACCAACTGCAAGGCGTCTTCGGCGCCCCGGTCCGCGTCATTGCCCCCGATGTCGGCGGCGGCTTCGGCATCAAGAATGCCTTGTACCCGGAATGGATTCTTCTTCTCCACGCCGCCCGCGCTTTGGGCCGCCCGGTAAAATGGGTCGGCGACCGAGCGGAGGACTTCAACGGTACCGCCCAAGGCCGCGACAACATCACCAAGGCGCGTCTGGCGCTGGACATGGATGGAAATTTCCTGGCGCTGGATGTCGCCACAATCGCGAACCTCGGCGCCTACATGTCCTCCGGCGGCCCCGGCTCTTCCACCAACGCCCCCGCCAACGCCATGGGCAGTGGCTACGTCATCCCCGCCATTTTCATGGATGTCCACGGCGTCTTCACCAACACCCTGCCAATCGAGGCTTACCGAGGCGCCGGTAAACCCGAGGTCAACTACCTCCTCGAACGCCTGATCGACCGCGCCGCGCGGCAATTGAGCATCGACCCGGTAGACCTCCGCCGTCGCAACCTCGTCGCCGCCTTCCCCTACCGAAAAGCGCTCGGCACCGTCATCGACGGAGGCCGTTTCGCCCTCGGTCTGGATGAAGCCGTCGCCCGCGCCGACCGTTCCGGTTTCGAAAAACGCCGCGCCGCCAGCGCGGCCAAAGGCTTACGCCGAGGCCTGGGCATCGCCTGCTTCCTGGAAACCGCCCGAGGCTCCCCCAACGAAGGCGCCGAACTCCGTTTCGAACCCGACGGCAGCATAACGATCCTGGTCGGCACCCAATCCAACGGCATGGGCCACGAAACGACATACACCCAAATCGCCGCCGATCTGCTCGGCGTGCCCCCCGAAACATTCCGCTACATCCAAGGCGACACCGGCCGCGTGCGGGAAGGCAACGGCCACGGCGGCGCCCGCTCCATGCACATGGGCGGCGCGGCGCTGGTAAAAACCGTCGAAACAATGCTGGCAAAAGCCAAACCCATCGCCGCCCGCCTGCTGCAAGCCACCGACGTAACGTTCTCCGGCGGCCGCTTCTCCGTCGCCGAGGACCCAACCCGAAGCGTCGCCCTCCTGGATGTCGCGAAAGACTCCCCCGGCAGCCTCGACACCTATGTTTGGAACCTGCTGGACGTGATCACCTTCCCCAACGGCTGTCACATCGCCGAAGTGGAGGTCGATCTGGAAACCGGCCACATCGCGCTCGAACGCTACACCGCCGTCGACGACTTCGGCACCCTCATCAACCCCATGCTCACGCTCGGCCAAATTCACGGCGGCGTTGCCCAGGGGATCGGCCAGGCGCTGCTGGAACATACCGTCTACGATCTGGAATCCGGTCAGTTGTTAAGCGGATCGTTCATGGACTACGCGATCCCCCGCGCCGACAATCTGCCCGACTTCGACATAACACTGACCGGAACCCCAACGAACGCCAACCCGCTCGGCGTCAAAGGCGCGGGCCAAGCCGGCGCCATCGCCGCGCCGCAAACCATCGTGCTGGCGGTGTTGGACGCGCTGGGGATCGACACGATAGACATGCCGCTGACGCCCGAACGCGTGTGGCGGGCGATACAAAACCAACCGGGAAAACGCCCATGACCGACAAACCCCGCATCGCCGCGGAAGAATACCTCGACGCCCTCGCCGCCCACGGCATCGAATATCTGTTCTGCAACCCCGGCACCGACTTCGCGCCCATCGTGGAGGCCTTCGCCCGCTCCGCCCGCACCAACGCCATCGTCCCCAGACCGGTCCTGGTGCCGCATGAGAACTGCGCCGTCGGCATGGCGCACGGCTACACCATGGTCTCCGGCCGGGCGCAGGCGGTGATGCTGCATACCAACGTCGGCACTGCGAACTCGATCAACATGCTGATCAACGCCAGCCGCGACCGCGTGCCGATGTTGTTGACCTCCGGCCGCACGCCCTTCACCGAGTCCGGTGCCGAGGGTTCCCGCAGCGCCCATATCCACTGGGCGCAGGAAATGTACGACCAGGCCGGCATGCTGCGCGAAATGGTCAAGTGGGATTACGAAATGAAACGCGGCGATCAGGCCGCGACCGTGGTCGATCGGGCGATGGAGATCATGAACGCCTCCCCGCAGGGCCCGGCGTACCTGTCCCTCCCGCGCGAGGTCCTGGGCGAAGTCGTCGGCCCCGCCGCCACCAATCGCGGTCACCGAGCCGGCCCGCGCCCGCCTGTGCCGGCCGGAGACGACATCGAAATCCTCGCCACCTGGATCGCCCAGGCGAAAAACCCCGTGATTATCACGGGCATGTTGGGCAAGGACCCGCGCGACGCCATCGCACTGGAAACGCTGGTGGATCGTTGGGCGATCCCCGTGATCCCCTACAACACCCGCTATTTCGCCATCGGAGCGGAAAACCCGATGTTCCAGGGTTCTGCCCCCGGCCCGCTGCTGGCCGAGGCCGATCTGGTCATCGTCTTCGAAACGGATGTCCCCTGGCTCCCCAGTAAGGAAGCCCCGCCCGCCAACGCGAAAATCGTCCAAATCGGCGAGGACCCGTTGCACGCCCGTCTCCCTATGCGCGGTTTCCCTTCCGATATGACCATCGCCGCGACCTGCCTGTCGGTCCTGGAAGCGCTGAACGAGGAACTGCGCCCCTACGCGATGCCGCATGTCGAAGACCGCATGGCACGCCTCACGAAACGATCTGAAGCCCTGCACGCCGGCTGGAAGGCCGAGGTCGAGAAAGCCGGTAAAGCCGAAACCATCTCCCTCCCCTGGCTGAATTACTGCTTACGGGAAATCATCGACCGCAACACCATCGTGATCAGCGAGTATTCGTTCCGCCAGGAATACTGCCCCCTGTCCCGCCCCGGCAGCCTGTTCGCGTTAAGCTCCGCCGGTGGCCTCGGCTGGGGCTTTCCCGCGGCCCTGGGCGCCAAGCTGGCCGGCCGCAGCCGCATGGTCGTTTCAGTGCTCGGCGACGGCGCTTACATGTTCGCCAACCCCACCGCCTGCCACTACGTCGCGCAAATGCAGAAACTGCCGGTCCTGACCATCATCTACAACAACGCGTTGTACGGCGCGGTGCGGCGCGCCACCCTGGACATGTACGGCCAAGGCGTCGCGGCCGAGGAAGACGGCCGTCTGCTTGCCGATCTCCCGGCCCCGAATTTCGAGAAAATCGTCGCCGCGCACGACGGCTACGGCGAACGCGTCGAACGTCCCGCCGACCTGCCGGCCGCCCTGCAACGGGCCGTGGCAGCGGTGAAATCCGGCCAGCAGGCGTTGCTGAATGTGATTTGCCCGCCTTGACTCCGCTAATTCTCCGAACGTTTGACCGAAGCCATCATCGGGTGGGTGTTCCGCCCGTCGCCGACCCAATAAACAACATGGGCGGCGGACCGGAACACAGCATCCCCCGCCCACACCATGTCAGCCGGCAACAGCAAAAATGCCGGCCCCCTCTCGCCTGTCCCAGATCCCAGATACGCCAGCCGCTCGGCGTTCAACGGCGCCCAGGGGATGTAAGGGTTGGAATGGATTTCCGGCGGCGCCACCAACCGCCGGCCGGAGGCAATCACCGTTGCCGCCGCCGGCCCCATCAGGTCCGTTTCCGCCGGCAACAACGTCACGAACCGGTCGCTCGGGGCGGTATGCCCAACGATCCAGTCGTACACCGTACGGTCCAACGTTGCGCCAGGGTTGGCCAGACTGCCCGCTCGGGCCTCCCGGTCCCACGGCTGCAAAAACAGCCCGGCAACGCTCGCCGCAACGGCCGCGGCGCCTGCAAAAGCAGCAGCTGGACGCATACGAGGCGCCAACCGCACCATGCCCAGCCATAACGCCCACCCGGTCACGCAGGCCTCGGCTGCTTGCAGATAGACGTGGAAATGATGCGGGGCGATCACAAACACACGACAGGCCCCGCCCGAGGCCAATCCCTCGGCACAGGCTGCATGCCGAGCAAGAAATGCCAGGCAGATGGTGCACCATGCGAGGAGCAGGGGGATCGTGCCGGCCGGCGCCGTCGCGCGCACGTGCAGCAGCCACGCCGCCGACAACAGGGCCGGCAGACTCAGCAGCAGCATCCGCTCAGGCTCCGAGAACAGCGGATGGACCCACGCACCCGGCACCGGATTCGCGATATGCAGGCGATAGTCGAGCAGCAATGGCCCCAGAAACGGTGCGGCCCAAACCGCCTCGATCGCGCCCACGACAGCCAGCCATCCGACGCCCCGCCACCGACGCCCCGGTTGAGACAACGCCAGCGCCGCCACCATCGCGGACAGCACGACGGCCGGCACGGTGTGCGCCAGGAACACAATTCCCAGCACGCAGCCGACAATGATCGCGCCCCCGATCCGCAACGCCGGGGTCAACCGGTGCACCACCGCGACGCCCCCGAAAAACAACGGCCACGCGAGTGCAGGAGTAAAAGTCCAAGGAGTATAGCCGGCAGCCTCGTCCCCGCTCATGGCCGTCCCGTCGAACAGCACCATGACTCCGGTCGCGAAGACGGCGGGCCATGCCCCCAACAACCGCCGGTTCATCGCGAAGAATGCCGCGGGGACGGCGAGATTCAACCACATACCGGCGTGGGTCCAAAAGGGCAGGGGGTCGATTCCCGTCAGCCAGGAAACCCCGGCGGCCAGCGCATGAAACAACGGAGGATACCAGCGCCACGCCCCGCCGATAGCGGGATCGCCCCAGGCATTCCCGTCCAAAATACCGCGGATGAAGCCGATGTCCCGCACGGTATCGGCGTCCGTCGGCACCGTCAGCCCATGGGTGAACCAAACCCCACGCGCGAGGCACAGCAGCAGCAGTGCCGCCAGCACCAGCCACGGCCTAAAGTCAGATCGGTCGGTCCAGGCACGCGTCATAAGGGGTCCAAGCTGCAGGAGCGCCGGAGATACAAGCAATTGCCGGACCACCTTAGCCGCCGGCTTTGGCGTTTCGCGGCCGCTGGCCTAGTTTAGCCGTCTATCTCCCACAAGATGGATGCAGCCCCGTGACCGACTCGTTGCAAGCCCAGGTTCTGATTGTCGGCGGCGGCCCTGTCGGGTCCACCCTGGCGCTCGATCTCGCGTGGCGCGGGATCGACACGATCGTCGCCGAACAAAACCCGGCCGGCCAAATGCCGGGCGTGAAGTGCAACCATGTCGCCGCCCGCACGATGGAGATTTTCCGCCGTCTGGGTGTGGCGGAAATCGTCCGAGACACCGGTCTGCCCGCCGATCACGCCAACGACGTGGCGTTCCGCACCAGCGCCATTGGCGTGGAATTCGCCCGCATCCAAATCCCCTGCCGCCGCGACCGCTACACGCGCAAGGACGGTCCCGACGGGCATTGGCCAACGCCGGAACCGCCGCACCGGATCAACCAGATTTACCTCGATCCATTACTGGCCGAACAAGCCGCATCCCGCCCGAACGTGCGCTATCTGAACCGCACGCGCATCCACGGCTTCACGCAAACCGAAACGGGCGTGACCGCGGAAGCCGAAGACCTCGATACCGGCAGGCGTTTCACCATCGCCTGCGCGTATCTGGTCGGCTGCGACGGCCCCTCGTCCATGGTCCGCCGCGAAATCGGCGCGCAATTGACCGGCGATGCGATGATCGGCCGTACCCAATCCAGCTACATTCGTGCCCCGAAATTGCGCGCGATGATGCAAGCGGAACCGGCGTGGAGCACGCAGGTCATGAACCCGCGCCGCAGCGCCAACATGTTCGCGGTGGATGGGCGCGAAACATGGCTGATCCACAACTACCTCCGCCCCGACGAGACGGATTTCGACCAAATCGATGCCGATGCCTGCATCCGCGCGATTTTGGGCGAGGGCGTTGAATACGAAACGATCACCCGAGAAAACTGGATCGGCCGCCGCATGCTGGCGGACCGGTTCCGCGACCGGCGCGTGTTCATCTGCGGCGATGCCGCGCATCTCTGGGTCCCGTTCGCCGGCTACGGCATGAATGCCGGCATCGCCGACGCGATGAACCTGTCGTGGATGCTGGCCGGCGTGCTGAAGGGCTGGGCCGATCCGGCGATCCTGTCGGCGCACGAGGCCGAACGCTGGCCGATCACCGAACAGGCATCCATCCATGCAATGGAAACGGCTTCGGCATTGATGCGTGCCCGAGGCCAAGTACCCGCCGATATCGAAACAAATACCGAAACCCGAGCGGTGCTGGGGCAGCAGATGTTGGAGCTGCACACGCCGCAATTCTGCTGTGGCGGTCTGAATTTCGGGTCGTTCTACGACCGTTCGCCGATTATTGCCTACGATGGAGAAACCGCACCGCCGTATTCGATGGACGGCTTCACCCCCTCCACCGTACCCGGCTGCCGCACGCCGCATATCTGGTTGGACGATGGGCGATCCCTGTACGACGCGATGGGGCCGGATTACACGCTGCTGCGGTTCGATCCGTCGGTTTCGGTCGACGATGTCCGCAACGCCGCGGCGGCGCAGTATGTTCCCCTGACGGTGCTGGATGTCGCGCCGCAGCCGCCGTATCGCGAGAAACTGGTCCTGTCCCGCCCCGATCAGCACGTGGCATGGCGCGGGGATGCCGCCCCGAAGGATGCCGCCGCGCTGATCGACCGTATCCGGGGAAAACTCTACCCCTGACGCGCCGACGCCGGCCGCCCCGCCGCCAGGCCCGACACGAATTTCCGGGGATCGGCGAACGCGAGATATTCCGCCGCGTAATTCGGCGGCAGCACCTCCACCATGGTCTCGTTATCGACCCAGACTTCGATCACGTGGAACGGTCCGCGGTTGCAATCGAAGCAATCCCATCCAGCCCGAGCGGCGATTTCCTTCACGGTTTCACCGTCGGTCGCGACGCTCAAGGCGAAATGGGTGGAACCGTAGCCGCGCGGTTCGTTGCGCAGAAAATTGCCGCCGGTCGGCCCGTTCGGACGCAGCACGGTCCCGGCCGGATAGACTTCCACGCCCGATCCATGATCGTCGAGCTGCAGCGCGAAATAGCTGCCGGGATTCGGCGGAAACGGCACGGCGGTGCCGCCCATGATTTCGGCCAGCACGCCGGCGGCCTGTTTCGGGTCCTTGGCGGCGATGGAAAGATGATGGATCACGGTGTCCTCCTCCTGAAAGCGATGCCGGCGACGATAGCACACGGCCCGCGCCTGCTGTAGAGTTTCGTCCACCATTCGGGAGTCCGACATGAAGCAAACGCTGGAATACGCGCGCCACGATGGCGAAGCGCTGATCGCCGACATCTACGTTCCCGACGGTGCCGGCCCGTTCCCCGCGCTGGTGGGCGTGCACGGCGGCGGCTGGCAGCAGGGATCGCGCGAGATTTACCGTTTCTGGGGCCCGTTCCTCGCGGCCCGAGGCTACGTGCTGATGGCCGTCGATTACCGCACCTCCGCCCCCGGCCGGAAATCCTATCCGCAGGCCGTGCACGATGTCCGCGCCGCTGTGCAATTCATCAAAGGCGAAGCGGCCAGCTACAAAGTGGACCCGGCGCGCGTCGCGCTGATCGGCGATTCCGCCGGCGGCCATCTGGCGACCCTTGTCGCGTTGGCTGGAGATTCCCCGACCTTCGCCGGCGCCTATCCCGACGACAAGCACGCCGCCATCCCCACCAAACCCAAAGCCGCCATCGGCGTCTACGGCGTCTACGACATGGTTCGGCAATGGAACTCCGATCAGGTCACGCGCCCCCGAGATCAGATCACGCAACAATTCCTCGGCGTTGCGCCCATGGACGACCGGCGCATCTTCTTCGATGCCTCGCCCATCAGCTACGCAACGACGGCGAACAATACCATCGCCTTCCTGCTGGCCTACGGCGATGAAGACGACATCGTCGACCGCGCCCAGGCCGACGCTTTCCTGATCGCGCTGAAGCAAGCAAAATTCTGGGCACGCAACGCCGTTTTCCCCGGCTGGGGCCACTATTGGATGGCGACATCGCCCGAGGACCCGACAACGGGTTCGTATCGATTCGCGCCCCGGCTGCTGCGCTTCCTGGAAGAAAAATTGTGATCGTTTACGAGGCGCCTCGTCCCGCGGCGAAACCCGGGGAAACAATTGTCACCAGCACCTGCGGCCATAATTGCGGCGGGCGCTGCGTGGTGAACGCGCATGTCGCGGATGGGCGCATCGTGCATATCTCCACCGACCAGCGCCGCTGGAACCCGGACAATCCGCCGCTGCCGGCCTGCGCCCGCGGCGTCGGCCAGATCGAGCGCGTCTATCACCCCGACCGCCTAAAATACCCCATGCGTCGCTCCGGCCCGCGGGGATCGGGTCAGTTCGCCCGCATCTCCTGGGATGAGGCGCTGCACGAAGTCGCGGCGCAAATGCAACGGATCCGCGGTACCTATGGCAGCGCCGCGATTTTGGACGCGTCCCGCACTGGCAGTCTGTCCGCCCTGCACGGCCGCGGTGTGGCGCAGCGCTTCCTCTATATGGCTGGCGGCTGCACCGAACTCTGGTCCAACATGTCGGCCGAGGCCGAGGTTTTCGCCGTCCGCACAACCTTTGGCAAAGACACCCCCTACAAGGCCGCCGGCCGCGAGCCGACGGATTACGTCAACTCGAAGTTCATTCTGATGTGGGGATGGAGCCCCGGCGACGGCACCTTCGGCACCGGCACCATGCCGTACCTGCGGCAGGCCAAGGCCGCCGGCACCCGCATCGTCTGCGTCGATCCGCGCCAGACTGCCTCCAGCCGCATTCTCGCGGACGAGCACATTTTCATCCGCCCCTCCACCGACGCGGCGGCTTTGAGCGCGATGGCCTATGTCATCGTCAGCGAGAACCTGCACGACCAAGAATTCTGCGACCGCCACGTCCTCGGCTTCGACGGGCCCGCGACGCCTGTGACGTATCGTGCCTATCTGATGGGCGAGACCGACGGGTTGCCGAAAACCCCGGAATGGGCGGCGGACATCACCGGTATTCCCTCGGAAACCATCCGTCGTATCGCTCGGGAATTCGCCACCAGCAAACCCGCCGCGATCCAATGCGGCTACGCACCGGGCCGCACGCTGTACGGGGAACAATTCCACCGAGCGGCTTATGCGCTGGCGGCCATCACCGGCAATGTCGGCATTGCCGGAGGGAATTCCGGCGTCAGCAACGGCGCGACCGGCCAGCGCATGGTCGCGGCGCTGCCGATCGGGAAAAATCCCATCGATGCGCGTGTGTCCTCGCCGTTGCTGGCCGATCTGCTGGCGCGCGGCAAAGCTGGCGGCTACCCCGCCGATATCAAAATGATCTATTCCGCCGGTGGCAACCTGTTCAATCAGGCGCCCAACGCGGCGAAAATCGCCGCATCGCTGGACGGCGTCGAATTCATCGTAGCACAGGACAATTTCCTCACGCCCACCGCCCGCCACGCCGATATTCTGCTGCCCGCGACAACGTCGTGGGAGCGGAACGACGTTCACACCCCCTGGTCCGGCGCTGGCCACTACGCGATCTACATGCGCCAAGTGATCGAGCCGATGTACGAATGCCGCGACGATATCGATATTTTCTCCGATCTCGCACAGCGGCTGGGCATCGCCGGCTACAACGACAAGACCGAAACGGATTGGCTGCGCGACCTGACCGGCAAAGCCATCGGTGATTTCGATGCGTTCCGGGAGGCCGGCGTCGCCCGCTTCCCCAAGCCGAAGGACGCAGCCGCCTTCGCGGCGGAAATTCGCGGCGAGAAGCCCTTCTCCACGCCGTCCGGCAAGATCGAGATTTATTCCACCACGCTGGCGGCCAATCCCGATCCGTACGGCCTCGGCCCGATCGACGTCATCCCGACCTGGATGCCGCCACCCACGGACCCGAAATATCCGCTCCAGCTCTGTTCCCCGAAATCCCGCGCGAGGACGCATTCCATCCACGGCAACCAACCGCTTCTGGCGCGAGTCGATCCCGATACGGTCTGGATGCACCCCCACGACGCAAGCGCCCGAGGCATCGCCAACGGTCAGCGCGTGAAAATATCCAGCGCGGCCGGCGCCACCGTCCTGCCGGCCGAAATCACCGACCGGATTGCGCTCGGCGTTGTATCGATCAAGGAAGGCGCCTGGTTCACACCGGATGCCGCCGGCACCGATACCGCCGGGTGCGGTAACGTGCTGACGCTTGACCGCTCCGCCGCCTGTGGGGCAACGACGTACAATACCAACCAAGTAGAGATCGAGGCTTTAACATGACCAAACGCACCGCCGCCTTCGCCGCCCTGCTTGCGCTCGCCAGCGCCCTCAGCGCCTGCAACACCATCGCCGGTGCCGGCGAAGACCTCAGCGCCGCCGGCAAAGCCGTGACCCGCGGCGCCGAGAAAGTCGGCGGATCAAAGTAGTTCCGGCGCCACCTGTTCCCGGAACAAGGTCAGGCTGTGGGCTGTGTCCTCATAGGACATCGGCCCCAGCCGGAATTGCATGATCAGCCCGCCCACCCCCGTCCGGTGCAGCGCCGCCAGTTTCTCCGCCACCGTCGCGGGGGAGCCGTAGACCAGCGAGTGCTCCACGACGGTGCGGGCAGGCGGCGCGGTATTGGCGGCGGGCATCGGCAGGATGGAAACGCCCTGTTCCCGGTAGACCTGCAGCCGCATCGCCGCGCGCATGTCCTGCATCGCCTGGAACGCCGGCACGGCGATGCGTTCGGCCTCCGCGTCGGTTTCGGCAACGAAGACGTTGCGCCAGACCCAGCATTCCGACACCAGATATTCGACGGCCGCGTCCGTTAATCCCTGTTCCCGCAACGCGCCACGGTAAACATCCATCCGGCGGGCGGTTTCGGCGTTGGTTTGCACGTTCATCATGAAGGGCCGACCCTGACGCGCCACATCCAGCATGCCGTGTTCGGTCGCCGCCGCGCGAATCACGAACGGATACGGTTTCGTATACGGGGCAGGCCGCAGCGCCGGGAGTTTCAGGTCGAAATATTTTCCATGATGCTCGAATTTCTCGCCCTTCCAGGCCTGCAACATGATGGCCTCGGCTTCCTCGAACCGGCCCTGTGCTTCGTTGTGATCGATGCCGAAGCCCTGGTAATCGTAAATGTTGTAAGCCGTCCCACGCCCCAATCCGACAATCAGCCGCCCCTTACTCAAATGGTCGATCAACGCCATCTGCTCGGCCATCCGTATGGGATGATGCAGCGCCATCTGCGCCACCGCGAAGCCGATACGCGCATTCGTGGTCGTCACCGCCAGCGCCGCCGCCATGGTTACCGGGTCCACATAGGCGCAGATGCCGTCGAAATGATGCTCTGCCAGCCAGATCGCGTCGTAGCCGAGGCGGTCGGTCAGCAGCGCCTCCTGATACGTCTCATCGATGATGCGGCCATCGTCGTCCGGCGAGCGGCTTTCGGGGAACAGGAAGTTGGAGATTTTCATCCGGTTGGCTCCTTGCACGTTCGGCAGCATCCACTGGCGCGGCTTCGCGGGCAATGGCCGGCGTGATAGGCTGACGCGACCACCGCACGAGTGCCCGCCATGAGCTTCGAACCCACCCGCTTCGACCCCGCTTTTCCGATCCGCATCGACCTGTATTCCGACACGCGCACCAAACCGACGCGCGCCATGCGGGAAGCGATGCTGGATGCCGAGGTTGGGGACGAACAGGCCGGCACCGATCCGTCTGTCTGGGCGCTGTGCGATTACGCGGCGGCGTTGATGGGGAAGGAGGCCGCGTTGTTCGCGCCGTCCGGCACCATGTGCAACCAGATCGCCATCGCCACCCATTGCCGCCCCGGCGACGAAATCCTGGCGCATGAAGACGCCCACATCCAATCCAGCGAGGCCGGCGCGCCGGGCGCCATCAGCGGCGTTCTGATCCGTGGGCTGCAAGGCGAACGCGGGATTTTCTCGGCCGATACACTGAAGGAAGCCATCCGCCCCGTATCGCGTTACGCGCCCCCGCAGACGTTGGTGGAGGTCGAGCAGACCGCCAATAAAGGCGGCGGCGCCTGCTGGACGGTCGAGGGGTTGCAAGCGGTATCGGACGTCGCCCATGCAAACGGCATGCAGGTACACATGGACGGCGCCCGCTTGATGAATGCCGCCGTGAAGCTGGGCGTCTCGGCGGCGGACATCGCCGGTCCTTGCGATTCAGTGTGGCTGGATTTCACCAAAGGCCTCGGTGCGCCACTTGGGGCCGTGCTGGTGGGAAGCAAAGCGTTTATCGGCGAGGCTTGGCGGTGGAAGCAGCGCCTCGGCGGTTCCATGCGCCAGGGCGGCATGAACGCGGCGGCGTGTCTATATTCGCTCCAGCACCACATCGATCGTTTGGCCGAGGATCACGCCAACGCGGCGGCTCTGGCGCGCGGCATGGCGCAGATTCCAGGGATTACGGTGGAAATGCCGGAGACCAATCTGGTGTTCTTCGATATCCGAGGCACCGGCATGACGATGCCGCAATTCGCCGCCAAGCTGCGCCCCCACGGCGTGTCGGTGTCGTCGACGGATGCTTATCGCGGCCGCGCCTGCCTGCATTTGGACGTAAGTGCGGCGCAGGTGGACGAAGCGTTGGGGATCATGCGGCAGGTGGTTGGGGGTTAAACCGCCCCCGGAACCCGCAATCCCAACCGTTCCAACCGTGGCAGTACCTCCTGCACGAAATACGGAATTTCCTTGAGGTAATCCACAAACGCCACCGTGCACCCCGCAAGCCCGGTGGCGCTCATGCGCGCCATTTCCTCTGCGATATCGTCGGGATTCCCCACGAACGGATACGTGCCCGGATAGGCGCCATCGTAACGAAAATTCCCAGGCCGGGTGAACCGCGTTTCGAACGGCCGAGCGATACGGGCGTTGCCGATCCCCGAGACGGCACCGCGGTTGCCGCGATAATATGCCTGCCCGTCGGTGTCGGCCATTTCCTCGGCGAAGTAGTGGAAATAGTCCTCCGCTTCCTTCCGCGTCGGACGGCAAACCACATGGCTCATGGTGAAGACCGAAATCTCCCGGTTATGCGCCTTCATATGCTCCGTGACATCGGCCAGCATCGGCGGTACCTGATCCAGCTCCGTCACGTTCAGGAACAGCACATCCGCGCTGCGTGCCGCGAAATCCCGCCCGCGGGGCGAAAAGCCGGCCGACATGACCGGCGGCCAAGGGCGTTGGATGGAAACCGGATCGGTCTGGCACCGCTTGAGGTCGAAAAACTGGCCTTTCCAGTCGAACTCCGGCCCGCCTTCCAGCAGCTTCGACCAGATATCGAACCATTCCTGCCCATGATCGTAACGCGTATCCGGATCGATGGTGACGCCGTGCAGGTCGAACTCGGCCTGGTTCCAGCCGCACACGATATTCAGCCCGGCGCGCCCGTGAGTCACATGATCGATCGTGGCCATGGCCTTGGCGCCGAAGGCCGGCGTAATCAACGGCACATGCACTGTGCAGAAAATCGCGATCCGCTTGGTCACGGCGCCCAAAGCCGCGCCGTGCGTCAGCGTCTCATACGATTTTCCGTAGATATTGGCCTTGCCCTGGTACCCGCGCCATTTCGCCACCGGCAGAATGAACTCGATCCCAGCATTGTCGGCGATCTGGCTCATGGCGACGATATCGTCCCAATTCGCCTTCCAGCGTTCGGGCGCGAGGCTCATGGTCAGCCCGCCATCGCAATTGGCGCTGAAAATCCCCAGCTTGAAGCGGTTGGGTCCGAACAGAGGGTTACGCTGCATGTCAGGCCACCTGGAATGTCTTGTGCTTGCGGATATGCGCGGCCAAACCGCCGTCGCGCACGATGTTGATCATGACTTTCGGCAGCGGTGCGGCTTCGATCGGGGCGCCGGTCGAAACGTTCCGGCCGGTGCCGGCCTCCAGATCGAATTCAAGGTCGTCGCCCGTGGAGATCGCCGACGTGTCGCAGATGAACACCGGCAGGCCGATATTGATGGCGTTGCGGAAGAAGATGCGGGCGAAGGACGGCGCCACCACCACACCGATGCCGGCCGCCTTGATGACCAGCGGTGCCCCTTCGCGCGACGATCCGCAGCCGAAATTCTTGCCGGCCACCAGGATATCGCCGGGGCGGACGCGCTGGCCGAAACCGGGATCGATATCCTCCATCAAATGCCGCGTCAGATCGCGCGGATCGAGCGACGCGGTCTTGTATTTCGATGCGATGATGTAGTCGGTGTTGATGTCGTCGCCGAAGCAGTGGGCGCGTCCCGCGATGTTCATGGGATCATCTCCTGATGCAGCCGGGGATCGGTGATCCACCCCGTCAAAGCCGAAGCCGCCGCCGTGGCGGGCGATGCCAGATAGATAAAGCTTTCCGCGTTCCCCAACCGCCCCTTGAAATTCCGGTTGGCGGTGGACAGCACGTTTTCCCCCACGTCCGGCACCGCGAAATGGCACCCGCCGGCACACCCCGAGCACCCGGGTGTGGCGATGACGGCGCCGGCTTCCACCAACGTGGCCAGGACGCCGGATTGCATCGTCTCCACCATCGTGTCGCGCGACGACGGTGTGACGATCAGCCGCACGCCGGGGGCGATGCGTTTGCCTTTCAGGATGCGCGCGGCCTCGGCCAGATCGGAGGATCGGGCCGCGTTGCAGGTGCCGATGACGACCTGATGCACCCGCGTGCGCGGCAGGTCCTCGATGGCGACGACCTTGTCCACGTTGTGGGGCAGTGCGATGCGGGGAGTCAGCGTGCTGGCATCGATGTCCACGATTTCCCGGTAGACAGCGTCGGGATCGGCCGTCAGATGTGTCCATTCCCGCTGCAACCGCCCCTTCAGCCAAGCCTCCGTCGTCGCGTCGGTGCCAATAAGACCGGCCTTGGCGCCCATCTCGATGGCGAGGTTCGTGAGCGTAAACCGCCCGTCCATCCCCATCGCATCGATCGCCGGCCCGGCGAACTCGATGGCTGCGTAATTCGCCCCGTCCGCGCCGATCCGCGCCGCGATCGCCAGAACCAAATCCTTCGCCCCAACCCCGCTCGGCAGAGCGCCATGGCACCGCACCAGAATCGACTCCGGCACCCGCATCCAAAGCTGCCCCGTCGCCATCGCCGCCGCCATGTCGGTGGAGCCGACCCCCGTCGTGAACGCCGCCAGCGCCCCACCCGTGCAGGAATGAGAATCCGACCCGATCGCCAGATCGCCGGGCGCGATGTGGCCTCGTTCGGGCAGCACGACATGGCTGATCCCGTCGCCCATTTCATACAGCCGCACGCCCTGTTCCAGAGCAAACGCGCGCAGTTTGGTATGGGCGGCGGCGGACACGGCGTTGGGGCTGGGGTGATGATCCAGGAACAGGATGTATTTCGAGGAATCCCACACCCTATCGGTGCCCATGCTCGTCAGCAGCTCCATCGCCAGCGGGCGGTTGCCGTCGTGCGAATACGTCAGGTCCAGCGACGCCACCACGATATCCCCGGCGCGCGTGTCCTGCCCGCTTTTGGCCGACAGGATCTTCTCCGAAATCGTCTTGCCGGCCATGCGCGCAACCCCCGTATCTGGACCCGGGCCGGATGTTAGCCCTACCATTCCCGCCAGCAAAGCAAGGGAAACGCCGACCATGAAAAAGACCACATTGTTCCGGCAACTGATCGAGGCCGAGGAAATCCTGGTGCAGCCCGGCGTCTACGACGGCTTCAGTGCTCGCCTCTTGCAACAAATGGGTTTCAAATCCGGAAGCATCTCCGGCGCCGGCCTGTCGGAAACCACGCTCGGCTGGGCCGACGTAGGCATCCTCAGCTACGAGGCGAACGTGTCGCGGTCCCGCGACATCGCCGCCTGCGTCGATATTCCGTTAAGCGCCGACGCCGACACCGGCTACGGCAATGCGGTGAACGTCTTCTTCACCGTCCGCGGGTTCGAGGCCGCGGGCGTGGACGGCATCATGCTGGAGGATCAGGTTTCCCCGAAACGCTGCGGCCATATGGACGGCAAGGAAGTCATCTCCGCCGAGGAAGGTGTCGAGAAAATCCGCGCCGCCGTCGAAGCGAAACGCGACCCGGATTTCATCATCAAGGCGCGCACCGACGCCACCGCGACGCACGGGATCAAGGAGGCGATCCGCCGCCTGAACCTATACGCCGAAGCCGGCGCCGACCTGCTGTTCGCCGACGCGATCCTGACGCGGGAGGATATCGCGCTGGTGGCGAAGGAAGTGTCCAAGCCGCTGTCGGTGAACATGGGCTTCGGCATCCGAGCGCGCCCGACCACGCCGCTGATCTGCGCGCGGGAATTGCAGGACCTCGGTGTGGCGGTGGCGTCATACCCCCGCCTGATGACCAGCGCCGCGATCATGGGCATGCGCAACGCCTTGGGCGTTCTGCGCCAGTCCATCGAGGAAGGCCGCGTGATCGAACGCCCGGAATTCGCGGTGTCGTTCGCGGAAATCAACGATCTGATGGGGTTGGGAACGATCCGCGAGCTGGAACAGAAATTCCTCACCAAGGATCAACTGTCGTCGAAATACGGTTCGGCCGGCAAAGCGGCGTCGGAGCACTGATCCCCGTTCGGTAAGTTGCCCCGCCGTGCACAGGACTGCTGGAACCACGCGCATGGCAACCTCTACACAGGCGAATATTGCCCTCCCGTTGAACCGATGTGCTACCAATGCCTCATGCCCAGCGACGCCCCGGCAGGAGATCCGCGATGAGCAACCTCCAACGCATTACGATCGACCCTGCCCAATGTGGTGGTCGTCCCTGCCTGCGCGGCCTTCGCATCCGGGTCACGGACGTGCTCGATCTGCTCGCGGCCGGCGCCAGTAACGATGAAATTCTCGCGGACTATCCTCTGCTCGAAGCGGGAGACATCGCGGCATCTCTGGAATACGCGGCACGGCAAGCCGACCATCCGGTCTTGCGCGTCGCCTGATGCGTTTCCTCATCGACGCCCAACTGCCGCCGGCTCTCGCGCGGTGGCTTGTGGCGGAGGGTCATGAGGCGGACATGTCGGCGATCGTCACCAAAGACGAGGATTTTGCCCAGCGCAAGGCGATGTCCAGAGGCGGCCCCACGATCGTATGGATTAGGTCGCCGAACACGCGGCGCGCCACCCTCTTGGCATGGTTCGCAACGGCGCTACCCGACATTCTCGTCGCGCTTCAACGGGGCGAAACGCTGATTGAGGTCGTCCAAACGCGCGGCGGTTAAGCGAAAAACCCGCTACTCCCCACACCGCCTTTCCGCCACCTGTCCCCCGCATGACGCCCCCCTCCGCCACCACCCGCCTCATCGCCATGCTCGCGCTCGGCGTTTTCGCCGGCACGCTGCAAACCCGCATCACCGATCCCATTGTCGCCGTCCTCGCCCAGGATTTCGGCGCCACCACCGCCCGGGTCGCCCTGATCGCGAGCGCCTACGCTTTGCCGTTCGCGCTGATCCAGCCGATCCTCGGCCCGGTCGGCGATGCCATGGGCAAGCGGCGAGTCATCACGGTCGCGCTGTCGGTCCTGACGATCATGCTGATCGCCTCCGCCTTCGTCCCGAACCTCGACTCGCTGCTGGTAGTCCGAGCGCTCGCCGGATTGGCGGCTGGGGGGGTGATGCCGCTGACGATCGCCATGGTCGGCGACGCGGTGCCGGTGCAGGGGCGGCAGGTTGCCCTGTCCCGCCTGCTGGCCGTCGTCATCACCGGCCAGATCGCCGGCGGCAGCATGTCCGGCCTGCTGGAGCCTTACCTCGGCTGGCGCGGCGTCATGCTCGCCGCCAGCGTTCTGCCAGCCATCGCGGTCGCCGGCTTGATCCTGGGCGGCCGCGCCCTCCCGTCGGAGCCGCACGCCCGCTTCGACCCGATCCAAGCGATCCAACGCTACCGCCAGATCATGCGCATGCCGGCGGCGCGCGTGCTGTATATTTCCGTCGCCATAGAGGGCGGCTGCATCTTCGGTGTCTTCCCCTATTTCGCCCCGATGCTGCGCGACAGCGGCCTGGGCTCGACCGCCGAGGCCGGCATGACCGTCGCCGCGTTCGGGGTCGGAGGCCTGATCTACGCCGCGATCGCCAAACCCCTGCTGCATCGCATCGGTCCGGAGAGGCTGGTGCAGCTGGGCGGTGGGCTGTGCCTTGTGGCGCAGATCGGTTTCGCGCTCGCCCCCTCCGCCTGGGCGTTCATGGCGGCCGGCCTGCTGCTCGGGACCGGGATGTACATGATCCATAACTTCATCCAGACCCGGGTGACGGAACTGGCGCCGCACGCCCGAGGATCGGCGGTGGCGCTGCACGCGTTCCATTTCTATGGCGGCCAGACGATCGGGCCGGTGGTGATCGGGTTGATGCTGCGGCGTTTGGGGGAAATGCCGGCCATGGCACTCTCCGGCTTGGCATTGCTGGCGCTGGCGTTTTGGCTGGGGCGGCTGGCGCGTGGGGGGTGACGCGGGGCAGGGCGCGAAGTAGTGTCCCCGAACGTTACACCGGGGTGTCGCTTTTCATGCGTTTCGCCGACCCGTCTTTGCAGAACGATCTGGAGGCTTGGCGGCGACAGTCCGACCACCGGGAACGCGCGACCGCGGATAATGTCGTGTTCGAGGAGCGGGTTGGGGATAGCAGGCGGGTATGGTTCGAGAACTTCGCCCGGGACGGCCGCTACCCCGGCGAAGTACGCCGCTCGGTCATCCAATACGTGCGTGACCATATGGAGATCCAGGCCGGGGTCCCGCATACATTCGCGGCCAATCTGGAACCCGCGATCCTCAGTCCGGCGGGATTGGAACCCACCCAGTGGATCGTGCGGCTCGAATCCCTGAAACGTATTTTCGCCCAGTGGGCCGTGCTATCCGGCCAGGAATCATCCTTGGAACGGTTGCAGGCTGCCAAGGACGCCAACGACACGCCGGTCTTGAACAAATTCTGCGAGATTTGGAACGACAGTGTCGTCCGCGACTTTCGGCCGGCCTTCGCCGCGTGGCGAGGCGAGTTGGAAACCGAACTCGAAGCCGACGATTGGCCGGACCGCCTGCGCGACCGCCTCGGGCTGGAGCATTACAACTGCGTCGATGGCCCGGTCCCGGTCGCGCTGATGATGTACCAGGTCAAGGATGTCGTCGCACCCGCCGGTGCCGGCACAGCGTTCACCGCGCCCACCGTCCTTGACAGCCAGCCCGGCCCGTACTTCTTTCCGGCACCACGAAACGTCCCATATGGGCGGGTGATGTCGCTGATCGCGGACGACGACGATTTGCTGGCGGAGATGCTCCATGTCAGGATACCTTACCGTCCCGAGCACATCGCCAAGCTCGGCTATATCGCTCGGCCGTCCGCGGGCCACGACCTTAAGGAGTTGCGCAATCATCATTTGCTGGCCTTGCAGGTCGCGACGTCACGCGAGGATTTCGGCGAGGATATCCCGTAGATGTCGATGACCGCGTCCTTCCAGGATCGGCCGCACCATCCGTGGCTGGAGGCGTTCCTGCGCGCGCCGGTCGCGGAGTTCGGCGATCTGCTGGCTGGTTTCGCGCGCATTCCCCCTTACGAACGGGCCGATGCGCCCGATGCCGCGCGCATGCTGTTCGGACCGCTGGATGCTGACGACCCGGCGAGGCGCGCGCTGGGACCGGCGATCCTCGGCTGGTTGGAACAGCGCCGTCGCCAAGCGCCCCCGCTCGGGCTGCCAGGCCTGCAAAGCTGGGTGCGAGAGGTCTGCGAGGCATTCGAGATCGTCGCGTTTCTGGGCGTCGCCGACGCGGCGGCCGAGTTGCGGCGGCGGGTGATCTGGACCGATTGGACGTCGGACTTCGTGTTGGCGCCGTCGCGCGATGCGCGGGCGGAATTCTGGCGCATGCTGGCGCTGACTCAGCCGCTGCTGGAGCCGGCCGAGGGATCCTTGGCACCGATTTGGATGGATATTTGCCGGCAGGCCGGAGGTGCTTTACCGCAGCGCTATCTGAACATCGGGCTGCTCGGGTTGCGGCGCCTGCCCGGCGCCGGGACGGGGTCCGAGGAACCGTTCATGGCCGGATTGGCGCAGTGGGCGATGGAGCGGAACCCGTCGGACGCCGCATTCAAAGGGGAATGGCTTGCGTTGAAGCCGTTTTATCCGCGCACTCCGGCGCGCTGGCGGGAGTTGGTTTGGCGGTTGTTGAATACCAAGGAATTTCAAGACCGGGACATTAAGCCTCCCGCTTGGTGGGCGTGCGACGCGGAGATAGCGCCGATTGGAGCTCCTCATTTTTCCATTCGGGGAGCGGCCCTACGTTCTCCGGGACCGCGAGATTGCGACGGCGTAATCGAGGAATTGTCCAAATCCTGGACCGCAGTTGAACCGCAAGTCGATAGATTGATGGAGTCACATAGGCGTTTCCTGAAAGGCACCGGCGATGGGCAATTCTTTGTCAGGGCCATACACAGTCTCGGCACCGCCCTGATCGAAACGCCAGCCGACCACCCGCAAGCTCGTGCCCGCAAAGCGCAAGCCTTGGCGCTGGAGGGGCTCGAGTGGGAACCTTACAACCGTCACCTCTGGTCCCTTTGGCGCGACGCGCTGGTGGCCGAGGGTGCGCTGGACGCCGCCGAGCAGGTCGGCTGGGAAGCCATCCGCCGCGACCCGGACCACGTCGACGCCCGCAACCAGCTCGCCACGCTGCTGGCCGGCACGCGCGGCCGTCCGGCAGAGGCTGAGGCTCTGCTCCGCGACACCATCGCCGCCTTCCCGCGGGACCCCGTCGCCCGCACCCAACTCGCCGAACTGCTGATCGCGGCGGATCGGATCGAGGACGCCGAAACAACAGTGGCGGACGCCTTTGCCGCGGAGGCGGAGAACGAAGTCACCTATGTGCTGCGGGCACGGCTGGAATCCCATCGCGGCCACATCCAGGATGCGGAGGCCACGCTGCGCGAGGGACGGAACAGGTTCCCATCGGACACCTATTTACCGAATTATCAACGGATGTTGGCCAACGGTGAGCCTTTGCCGCTGAAATCCGCCGCCCACCGCCGGTCCGCGCTGCCCGTTCCGCACGCCGCGCCGTCGCTCATGCTGGCGGACACGCTCCCCTTCGCCGAACTCCGCCGCCTGCGCTTCCAGGCGACGCACGGGCACGAGCAAACCGCGCTTGAACGGGTGCGGGCCATCCTCGCCGACAACCGCACCTTCGCCTACGCCCAACTCCTCGCTGCCCGGCACGGCCTGTGGCACCCCGACCCCAACACCCTCCCCAGCTTCGCCGTCGCCTTCGAGCAAGCCCTGCGCGACGAAGACCGAGCGAAACTGGACGATCTGGCGCAACGCCAGCCCCGCCTGCATGCCCTGACACTCGTCGCCCGCGCGTTGCTCGGCGACACCCAGGCCGCAAACTTGGTGCACGCGCTGTCCGCCGGCCCCGAAGACAAGAATGAGGCCCGCGCGGTCACCTACATCCGCCATGTCCTGCGCCCGCTACTGCAATCCGCGCCGGCCCCGAGCGTGTTTCAGGACAACGCCCCGTTCATCCTGGAACGTCTGCGGGACGCGATCGAAAGCACCTTCGGCGATCGCCTCGCAGCTTAGGAAACCGAATCCATGGAACACACCGGCGCCAACCCCCACACAAGGGGCGTAGCCAACTTCGTCTCCAACCTGCGCTACGAAGCCATCCCGGACGACGTTCGCGCCCGCATCAAACTCCTGATCCTCGACTCCTTCGGCTGCGCGCTCTACGGCGCCGACCTGCCATGGAGCCGCATTCTCATCGACACCCTCTCCCGCCTCGACACCAGCAACGCCATCGGCGTCTGGGGCACGGGCCGCAAACTCTCTGCCCCGCACGCCGCGCTGGCCAACGGCACCCTCGTGCAAAGTTTCGAGCTCGACGACGTCCACCGCCAGGGCGTCCTCCACGTCGGCGCCGTCACACTGCCGGCGTTGTGCGCCGTCGCCGAACTGAACCCCGGCATGACCGGCAAGGAATTTCTCACCGCTGCCGTCGCCGGCTACGAGATCGGCCCGCGCGTCGGCATCTGCATGGGGCAGGAGCACATCGGCCAAGGCTGGCACTCCGGTGCCACGCTCGGCGTTTTCTCGTCCGCGGCCGGCGCGGCGAGAGGCCTGAAACTAACCCCCGAGCAAACCGTCCACGCGTTGGGCATCGCCGGCACCCAATCCGCCGGTCTGATGGCAGCGCAGTACGGCGCGATGGTGAAACGCATGCACGCCGGCCGCTCCTCGCAATCCGGCCTATACGGTGCCCTTCTGGCGGCGAATGGCTTCACCGGGATTCAGGACGTGTTCGAAAGCCCCTATGGCGGATTCTGCTCCACTTTCTCCCGCTCCACCGACCGCTTCAACCTGGACGAACTCACCGCCGGTCTGGGCGAAAGATTCGAAACCACCAGAATATCTTTGAAAATGTATTCTTGCGTCGGATCGAACCACACGACGCTGGACTCCATCCGCGAAATGCAGGCCCGCCACCCCTTCGGCGCCGCCGACGTGGACCGCATCATCGTCTACGGATCGCAGGTCACGGTCGATCACTGCGGCTGGAAATACATCCCCAACGGCGTGACCGGCGCACAGCTTAATCTGCCCTACTGCGTCGCGACGCTGCTGCTGGAAAATGAGGTCTTCGTCGATCAGTTCGCCGAATCCGTCCTCGACGACCCGCGCCGCATCGCGCTGGCGGACCAGGTCACCGTCCTGCACGACCCCGCCATTACCGCCCGAGGCTCCCGCTTCCGCCACGCCGTCCGCGTGGAAGTCTACCTGAAAGACGGCACCCGCCTGGACGAACAACGCGACGCCCCGCGCGCCTTCGCCTCCGATAACGAAATCGTGCAGAAATTCCGCAATCTCGCCAGCCACCGCGTCGCCCCGGCCCGCATAGACCGCTTGGTCGACCTCGTGCTCGGCTTGGACACGCTGCCGGATGTCGGAGATCTGATTCGGGAATTGTCGGCGGGGTAAAACAGGGGCCGGCGCTGCCGGCCCCCAGCCGAAATCAGAGCTTCAGCTTCAGAAAATTCCCGATTTCCCCGATGATTCCGCGCCGGAAGGCCAGCACGCAGAACATGAAGATCACGCCCTGGGTCACGGTCACCCAAGCGCCGAACTGCGCCAAATAGTTTTCCATCGACACCATAACCACGGACCCCATCACCGGCCCGAACACCGTCCCCAACCCGCCCAACAGCGTGGTCAGCACGATTTCGCCCGAGGTGGAAGAATTCACGTCCGTCAGCGTCGCGATGCCGAAAACCAGCGCCTTGGTGCCGCCGGCGATGCCGGTCAGCGACGTGGACAGCATGAACGCGATCAGCTTGTAGTCGTCGGTGCGGTAGCCCAGCGACGTCGTGCGCGGCTCATTCTCCCGGATGCCTTTCAGCACCTGCCCGAAGGGGGAGTGAATGATGCGGTGGATCAGCAGGAAGCCGCCGAGGAACACGCAGGCCACCAGAGCATACATCGTCATGTCGTTGGACAGGTCGATGAAGCCGAACAGATGCCCGCGGGGCACCTGCTGGATGCCGTCCTCGCCGCCGGTGAACGGCGCTTCCAGGCAGAAGAAGTAGACCATCTGCGCCAGCGCCAGCGTGATCATGGCGAAGTAGATGCCCGACCGCCGGATCGCCAGATACCCCAGGCACAGCCCCAGCACGCCGCCGGTCACACCGCCCAGCAGGATCGCGATGGACGCGTCCAGATGCCAAACCTTCATCGTCCAGGCGGTGACGTAGCCGCCCATGCCGAAGAACGCGGCATGGCCGAACGACAGCAGGCCGACATAGCCGATCATCAGGTTGAACGCGCAGGCGAACAGCGCCATGCACAGCACCCGCATCAGGAACACGGGGTAGACGACGAAGGGGCAGACGATAATCAGCGCCAGCATCGCCAGGAAGGCGATCAGTTGAGGGCGGGAAAATCCAAACATTTCAGGCGGCCTTTCCGAACAGGCCGCGCGGTCTTGTCAGCAGCACGATCACCATCACCACGAAAACCACGGTGGCCGAAGCCTGCGGGTAGAACACTTTTGTCAGTCCCTCGACGACGCCCAATCCAAAGCCGGTCACGATGGACCCCAGGATCGATCCCATGCCGCCGATCACAACCACGGCGAACACCGTATTGATAAAGTTGCTGCCCATGTTGGGATTCACCGAATAGATCGGCGCCGCCAGTACGCCCGCGAATGCCGCCAAAGCGATGCCGCCGCCGTACGTCAGCGTGATCAGCCGCGGCACATTGACGCCGAACGCCTGCACCAGCGGCGCGTTCTCCGTCGCGGCGCGCAGCGTGGCACCGAGAGAGGTCTTTTCGATAATCAGCCATGTCGCCGTGCAGACGACGAACGCCGCCAGCACGACCCAGCCGCGGTAGTTCGGCATGAACATGAATCCGAGGTCGGTCGCGCCCTGCAGCAGCGACGGAATGCGGTAGGGCATGCCGGAGCTGCCGTAGCCGTTGCGGAACAGGCCCTCGATCACCAGCGACAGGCCGAACGTCAGCAGCAGCCCGTAAAGGTGATCCAGCTTGTACAACCGGCTGATGATGGTCTTTTCCAGGAAGATCCCGAAGGCGCCCACCAGCAGCGGCGCCAGAATCAACGCCGGGAAATACCCGATGTCGAAATAGTTCAGCAGCATCCACGCCGCGAAGGCACCCATCATGAACAGCGCGCCATGCGCGAAGTTGATGATGTTGAGCATGCCGAAGATGACCGCGAGGCCCAGCGACAGCATCGCGTAGAAGGCGCCGTTAATCAGGCCAAGCAGAAGCTGGCCGAAGAGCAGGGGGCCGGGAATGCCGAAAATCATGATCATGGGTGGGGTCCGGCCGCGCCGCTCCTCAGGGTTTCTTTACGCTTTGACCAATGGGCAGCCGCCCTTATCCAACGGGCGGAAGGCCTTGTCGGCGGGCGTGGTGGCGACGGGCTTGTAGTAGTCCCACGGTCCCTTGCTCTCCGACGGTTTCTTCACTTCCCACAGATAGGACGGATGGATTTTACGGCCGTCGGCGCGAATGCTGCCCGCGCCGAAGCAATCGTCGTCGGTCGGCATCGCCTTCAGCCGCGCGATTGTGGCCGCGCCGTCCTTCTTGGCCTGTTCGATGCCCATGGCGGTCGCCGCCTTCAGATAATGTAGCGTCGAGGAATACACCCCCGCTTGCACCATCGTCGGACGCACGCCCTTCACCTTGGCGCTGAACCGGTCGGAGAACGCGCGCGCTCGGTCGTTCATGTCCCAATAGAAGCTATCGGTCAGCACGATGCCTTGCGCGACGTCCAGCCCCAGCGAATGCACATCCGTCAGGAACAGCAGCAGCCCGGCGAGCTGCATCTTGATGCCGAATTCCTTCGCCTGCTTGATCGTGTTGATCGTATCCGTGCCGGCGTTCGCCATGCCCAGCACCTTAGCGCCGCTGGCCTGCGCCTGGATCAGGTAGGAGGAGAAATCGGTGGTGCCAGGGAACGGGTACGCCACGCTGCCCACGACCTTGCCGTTCGCGCCGGTCACGAATTCCGTGGTGTCGCGCTGCAGCGCCTTGCCGAACGCGTAGTCGGCGGTGATGAAAAACCAGGAATCGCCGCCCGCCTTCACCATCGCCCCGCCGGTCGATTGCGCCAACATATAGGTGTCGTAAACCCAGTGGATCGTATTGGCGTTGCACGCCGCCGCGGTCAGATCCGACGTTGCCGCGCCTGTGTTCAGGTAGACCTTGTTCTTTTCCTTCGCGACATTCGCCACCGCGAGCGCCACGCCGGAGTTCGCCACTTCCACGATGATGTCGACGCCGTCGCGATCGAACCACTCGCGCGCGACCGTGGTGCCGACATCGGGCTTGTTCAGATGGTCGGCGACCACGACTTCGACATCGAAACCCTTGCCGGCGACGCCGAATTCCGCCAGCGCCTGGTGCACCGCCGCGGCGGCGCCCGGACCGGCGAGGTCCTTATACGGCCCGGACATATCCGTCAGGCAGCCGATCTTCAGCTTCGGCTTCGCCTGCGCGCGACCGGCGCGAAAGGGTGCGATCGTGCCAGCGGCCGTGGCGATGCCGCCCAGGGTAATGGCTCTGCGGGAAAGGTTCATGACGCAACTTCCTTTTCAGGTTGTGGTCGGCCGGGTTCAGACGCCCAGATAGTCGTGCAGCTTGTCCATGTTCGCCTCAAGCTGCTCGTTGGGGATCATATCGATGATCTTGCCGTGCTCCATCACATAATGACGGTCGGCGACGGTCGCGGCGAAGCGGAAGTTCTGCTCGACCAGCAGCACGGTGAAGCCACGGTTTTTGATCTCGCGGATCGTGCGGCCGATCTGCTGCACGATGACCGGCGCCAAGCCTTCGGTCGGTTCGTCCAGCAGCAGCATTTTCGCCCCCGTGCGCAGGATGCGCCCGATTGCCAGCATCTGCTGCTCGCCGCCCGACAGGCGGGTGCCGTGCGCGGTGCGCGCGCGTTCCTTCAAATTCGGGAACAGCGTGTAAATCTCGTCCACCGACAGCCCACCGGGCGCCACGATCGGCGGCAACATCAGGTTTTCGGTCACCGACAAGGAGCCGAAAATCCCGCGCTCTTCCGGGCACAGCGCGATGCCGGCGCGAGCGATCTGGTTTGGCATCATGCCGATGGTTTCTCCGCCCTTGAAGACCACATGGCCTTCGCGCCGCGGTACCAACCCCATGATGGATTTCATGGTGGTCGTCTTGCCGGCGCCATTACGGCCCAGCAGGGTGACGACCTCGCCTTCCTGAACGTTGAAATCGACGCCGTGGAGAATGTGGCTTTCGCCGTACCAGGCGTTCAGGTCTTTGATCTCAAGCATCGGAGCTTCCCAGATAGGCGGCGATCACCTCGGGGTTTTTGGAAACCGTGGCATAATCGCCCTCGGCCAGGATACGGCCGCGAGTCAGCACGGTGATGGTGTCGCACAGGCCTTCGACCACCGACAAATTATGCTCCACCATCAGAATGGTGCGGCCTTTGCGGATGCGCTTGATCAGCTGAACGATGGTGTCCACGTCGCCATGGGCCATGCCGGCGGTCGGCTCGTCCAGCAGCATCATCTCGGGGTCGAGAGCCAGCGTCGTCGCGATTTCCAGCGCCCGCTTCTGGCCATACGGCAGATCGGCCACGACCGCGTTGCCCAAATCCGGCAAGCCCACGTCGTGCAGCAGCTCCAGCGCTCGGTCGTTGTAGACATTGAGCGCGGTTTCCGGCCGCCAGAAATCGAAGCTCGCCCCGCGAGCGCGCTGCAACGCCAGACGTACGTTTTCCAGCGCCGTCAGATGCGGGAATACCGCCGAAATCTGGAAGCTGCGCACCAAACCGCGACGGGCAACCATCGCCGGCTTCATGCCGGTGATATCCTCGCCCTTGAATTTGATGGTCCCACGCGTGGGGGTAAGAAAATTCGTCAGCAGATTGAAGCACGTCGTCTTGCCCGCGCCGTTTGGCCCGATCAGCGCGTGAATCGTACCGGTCTCCACGCGCAAGGACACACCGTCCACCGCGACGAAGCCGCTGAACTCTCGGGTCAGCCCCGCTGTCTCCAGGATGGTATCTGTCACCCCCGGGCTACTCCCAAACCATGATGGATCACTGTGGCGGCGGCGTTTTGCACATCGCTGGCATGCACGCAAGCACGTTCGTGCGGGCCCGCCTGCGTCGCGCTCTACCTGACGTCGGTCTGCATGAGGCGCCGCACGCATTGGTTGCATTCGAATGTGTTAATACATTCGTCTCTATATTGTATCCGTATATTCTTCGGCAGCGGTAATTTTCTTCTGGATTGCTTGAATCCGCCTTGCGCGTATGCGGGAAATTGGTCACAGTTCGCACGTTCAAAAACATAGTGGCTCAAAACGCGGATGTCGTTACGGGTTTGCTGCGACTGGGGTAACGTCGCACGGCCTTTCATGCGTCTGGGACCACACTAACAGGGGTAGCCTAACGGTGACGCATCGTCTCAAAAGTCTTGTAACCGGGCTCGCCGTGGCGGCGGGGCTCGGGACCCTTACTGGCGCCCGCGCGGCGCCGCCCGTGCCCGCCGAAATGACAGTGCGGTTAGCCGGCGCTTCCAGCATCGGGGAGCGTTTGACGCGGGACGCGGTCGCCGTCTGGGCCAGGAAATCCGGGTTCCCAAGTCTGCGCACGGACACCGATATCGACCCCAGCAAATACGAAATCGTGGGCCAAGCGGCGGAAAGTGCCCGTCAGCTTCGGGTCGGAGTCACAAGTAAAGGGTCCAACGCGGGCTTCGAGCCGCTGTTGCGCGGACAGGCGGACCTTTGGATGGCGTCGCAGCAGGTGCAGCAATCCGATATCGACGCGATGAACGGCAAGGGCCTGAAAGGCGTGCCGACATTGGCCCAGATGCAGACGCCCGGGACCGAAAACGTGATCGGGCTTGACGCCCTGGCCATCGTCTCCAGCCCGAAAAACCCGGTGAAGCGGCTGACGCTTGCTCAGATCAAGGACCTGTTCCAGGGGCGAATCACCAACTGGTCGGCGGTCGGCGGGGCCAACCTGCCGGTGAAACTGTACACGATGGACTCGGGCGCGGGTTACGCCGACGTGTTCTGCGGCCAAGTAATCGGAATCGCCGACGTGCCGGCCTGTATCGCCAGTTTGGCACGTTTGGCAGCCCCCGTGTTCGACGCGTCCGACGATCTGACCGATCAGGTCGCCGCGGACCCCGGTAGCCTGAGTTTCGTGGCCTTCCAGGACAAGCGCGATGCCAGGGCGATGCAGATCGGCACCGCCTGCGGCACCGCGCTGGAACCGAACAGCTTCCTGGTCCAGTCCAATGAATATCCGCTGGCGCGCCGGCTTTATCTTTACGCCAATCCGATGAAACCGCTGTCCCAGACAGCGCGTTCCTACCTGGATTTCGTGCTGTCGCCGGAAGGCCAGAACGCCATCACCATGACCGGCTTCGCCACGCTGACGCCGAGTCTGTCGCCGGAAGACTACAGCAGTGCCCGGTTGGATGCGGCGGCCGAGGCGCAGGACGGCGGCCGTACCCGCGTTCGCGTGGGCGATTCCCGAGCGTTCCAGGAGGCCGTTGGCGGCGGAGACCGGCTGTCGATCACGTTCCGATTCCAATCCGGGACCAGCGAACTCGATTCCCGCTCGATCGCCGACCTCGCGCGCTTGGCGGCGGTGGTGGGGGCGCCGGCCAATGCCGGCAAACAGGTCGTCTTGATCGGCTTCAGCAGTGCCATCGGCGATTATGCCCGCAACAGGGTCTTGTCGGCCGACCGGGCCGCCGGCATCCGGGAGCTGCTGACCACGAAATACGGGGTCAAGGATGTGGTCTCCGTCGGCGTCGGTCCCGCGGCGGCGGTGGCCTGCAATCTGGATGCCTCGGCCGCGCTCAATCAGCGCGTCGAAGTTTGGCTGCGCAAGCGATCCTGATCCCAAGGACGGAGTCTGCGATGGGCTCCGCCTTCATAACAAACACCGGCGGTGGGGACGCGGCGCACGGCGCCGCTCCCGCCCGACCGACCCACCGAAATGGGAGTGACGCAACGTGAGCGCAATACCGACAATCGGACGCCGAGGGGCGTTAGGACTTGCGGGTGCCGCGGCGATGACGGGCAAGGCCCGCGCGGATAATCCGGCCGAAGTGAAAATCGCGATGCTCGTACCGCTGTCCGGCCCCTGGGCGCGCAGCGGCAAGCTGGAGCAGATGGGCGCGCGCATGGCCATCGACGACATCAACGCCGCCGGCGGGATCAAGTCGATGGGCGGCGCGAAAATGAAGCTGCTGGAGTTCGACGCCGGCGACTCGGCCGAAAAAGCCAAGGATGCCGCGCAGCGGATGGTGGCGCAGGAACCCGATCTGGCCGGCGGTTTCGGCGCTTGGCTGTCCACCTTTACCCTGGCCCTGACCGAGGTGACCGAACGGGCCGAACTGCCATGGCTGA
The DNA here is from genome assembly GCA_903895595.1 of uncultured Acetobacteraceae bacterium. GTDB lineage: Bacteria > Pseudomonadota > Alphaproteobacteria > Acetobacterales > Acetobacteraceae > Rhodopila. The sequence continues at coordinate 32,359 of CAITUP010000095.1, forward strand.
CCCTGTCCTATTCGGATCTAATCACCAATCGTGGTTTTAAATACGTGTTTCAGTCCTCGCCCACCGCCGACGCGCAGGCCGAGGAGATCGTGCCGATCATCATGGATCTATCGATGGCGGCACGTGGCCGCAAACCGAAGCGGGTCGGATTGGTGGGCGACAATTCAGCCTCTTCGACCAGCTTCTACAAGCCGATCCGCGACCATATCGCCGAGGCGCAAGGTTTAAGGATTGTGGTCGACCAGATTTTCGCGCCGCCGCTGGCGGATGCCACGACCATCGTGCAGAAGATCAGGTCCAATCTGCCGGATTTCGCGCTGCTGCAGTCTACCAACGCGGGCGACGACAAGCTGCTGGTCGACAAATTTTTCGAATTCGGCCTCACCGCGCAGAAAATGCCGTTGATCGGTGGCGGCGGGCATTGGTGCTCCCCCGAACTGGTGGCCATGACCGGGGCCGACAATCTGGAGGGGCTTCTGGTCGGCTTGGCGAACTGGCCGGGTAAGAAGGCGCAGGATGTCGAAAAGCGGTTCATGGAACGCACCAAGGAGCCCTGGTTCGGCCACGACTCGATTTTCGGCTATGCGCACGTCTGGACATTGAAGACCGCGATCGAGATCGCCGGTACGGCCCAGCGCCAGAAGGTGGGGGAGGCGTTGCACACGATGAACGTCACCGATGGTCCGCTGGCCGATCTGTTCCCCGATGGGCGCGTCAGCTACGACGAAAAAGGTCGCCGTCGCGGCGCGAAGCTATGCATCGTGCAATACCGTTCCGGCCGACCCGTGCCGGTCTATCCAGCGGCGATCGCGCTGTCGGCGGCAACCTGGCCGAAACCCAGGTAGGAGTGCCGATCCCGGCGACTGTGTTTCGCACCGCGATCTCCGTGGCTTTATCGTCCTCGGCGCGCTCCGCGTGAAACGGCGAGGCCGCCCGAGGTAACGGCGATGCCCGGGAACCGCCGCGCACGCCCTCGGTTACACTTCTTTGCCTCCTATTGGATTGCGTGGGCACCGGCCCCACGTGTTACAGGACGCGAGGAGAACCGATTTGGCTGTTTCTACGGGTTTGCGACGGTCTGCCATGCTGCTCAGCTGCGCCGTCGCGGGCCTGCTGGCCGGTTGCGACATGGGACCGGCCTACCGCCCGGACAGCGGCTCGGTGCCGCCAGCCTTTCGCGTGTCGTCCGACAGCCCGACGGTATGGCCGGACGAGGCGTGGTGGCGCGGCTTCGACAACGCCACGTTAAATGCACTGATCGCAGATGCGCGCGTCCATAATCCGGATATCGCGGCCTCCGTCGCGCGCATCCGTCAGGCCGATGCGCAGTTGCGAATCGCCGGCGCGCCGTTGTTGCCGACCCTCGGCGGAACCGGCGGCGCGAGTTGGCAGCACAGCGGCGCGAATACCAGCGGCAGTCGTCTGCGCAGCGGCAGCGTCGATACCCATAGCTATAATGCTGGGCTGAGCGCGTCGTACGAACTCGATTTCTGGGGCAAGACCGCCGCCAGCCGGCAGGCCGCGGTGGCCAATGCGATGTTCAGCCGATTCGACCGGCAGACCGTGGCGCTGACCGTGGTGACAAACGTCGCATCGACCTGGTTCACGGCGCTGGACCTGACCGATCGTTTGGGTATCGCGGAACGCAACCTCGCCGATGCCGAACAAACCCTCGCCGTCATTCGGGGTCGCCGAGCCGCCGGGACCGCCAACGATTTGGACGTGTCCCAACAGGAAACTTTCGTCGCCGCGAGCCGAGCGGTGGTGCCGAATTTGCGCAATCAGCGCGATCAGGCGGTGATTGGGCTGGGGATTCTGACCGGCCACCCGCCCGAGGCGATCGACGTGCGGCCGGACACACTGACGACACTGGCCTTGCCGCCGGTTGCCCCCGGTCTGCCGTCGGAACTGCTGATGCGCCGGCCCGATGTCGCCGCCGCCGAGGCCGCTCTCCAGGCCAAGCATTTCGATATCAAGGTCGCTCGTGCCGCGTTCTTCCCGTCGGTGACATTGACGGGGTCGGCCGGGTTTCAGGCGGCGGCGCTCAATCATCTGGTTGGGCCGGGCGGGCTGCTGCTGTCGCTCGCGGCTGGTTTGACGGCCCCGATCTTCGATGGCGGCACGCTGCGCGGCCAGCTGGAACTCGCGAAAGGTCAATATGCGGAGCAGTTGGCCAACTACCAAAAAGCCGTGTTGCAAGCCTTCACCGACGTGGACAACGCCCTGACCGCGTGGCGGTTCGTGTCCGAACAGGAGGCATTGCAACAGGTCGCGGTCGACCAAGCGCGCCGGTCCGCGACCATCGCTCGGGCACAGATGGCGGCGGGCACGACCGATATCACCACCGTGCTGACAACCGAGACCACGTTGCTGAACAACGAGGATACGCTCGCGCAGGTTCGCCTCGCGCGCGCGCAGGCATTGTTGAATGTCTACAAAGCGCTGGGCGGTGGCTGGCAGCGCGCCGGCAACGAGGTGCACCCTGGCCTTTCGCCGGGCATGTTGGGTGGAGCGGTCGCTCTGCCGGTGGGCGAAAATATCCGATGATTCACTGGCGGAAGCCGGCGGTCCGGCGCTATCTCGCCGCGACCGGTTGAAGGCAGATCGATGGACTCCGTGACTCCCAACCCGATCCTCGACCGACCGCCCACCCCACCCGTCCGGCGGTCCCGGCTCGGGCGTGCGATCATGGTCGTGCTGTGTCTGCTGGTCGTGGCGGCCATGGCGGCCACGATCTGGCTGTGGCCCGCCCGCAAGGATGCGCCGCCCCGAAGCCGCGGGGCGGGCCAGACCGTGCCGGTGCTGGTCGCGACGGCGGAGCGGCGGGACATGCCGATCCTGCTCGACGGTCTGGGCACGGTGCAGGCGTTCAACAGCGTCACCATCAAAACCGTGGTGGATGGGCCGCTGATCGCGGTGAATTTCGCCGAAGGCCAGTTGGTCCACAAGGGCGATCTCCTGGCCCGCGTCGATTCACGGAGCTATCAGGCCGCCTACGATCAGGTCGTGGCAAAGAAGGCGCAGGACGAAGCGTTGTTGGCCAACGCCCGCGCCGATCTGGTGCGGTACCAGAAGCTGGTCAGCAACAACTATACCTCGGCGCAGCAGTCCGACACGCAGAAGGCGCTTGTGGCGCAGTACGAGGCGCAGGTGCGGCAGGATCAGGCGCAGATCGACGCCGCGCGTACCAACCTGGATTACACCTCCATCGTCTCGCCGCTGGATGGACGCACCGGAGTCCGGCAGGTCGACCAGGGCAATATCGTGCATGCCGGCGACGCGACCGGGCTGGTGGTGATCACGCAGTTGCAGCCGATTTTCGTGATGTTCACCTTGCCGCAGCAATCGCTTCCCGCCGTGGCCAAGGCTATGGCTGCCGGGCAGCCGACGGTGGTGGCGACACCCCAGGGCGGCAGCCGGTCCGCGGTGCTGGATACGGGCGTGTTGACCGTCCTCGATAATCAGGTCGATTCCACCACGGGCACGATCAAGCTGAAGGCGCAGTTCCCTAATCGCGACAGCAAGCTGTGGCCGGGCGGTTTTGTCGGTGTGCGGTTGCAGGTGGACACCCAGCCGAACGCGATTGTCGTGCCACCCGCTGCCGTTCAGCGCGGCCCGCGCGGTTCGTTCGTCTATGTCGTCGGCGAGGATGGCACCGCCACCCGTCAGGAAATCAAAACCGGCTACGAGGACGAACGCTTCGCCATTGTCGCCGATGGCCTGAAAGGCGGTGAGAAAGTCGTCACCGACGGCGCCTCCCGCCTGACCGACGGTGCCAAGGTGACAATCGCCGAACCCCCGTCGGACGCGCCGCCGCCGCGCCGGGAACGCCCGTCCGCCCCCGGTGCGCCGCGCCGACCCACCGGCGGATGAATATTTCCGCGCCGTTCATCGCCCGTCCGATCGCCACGTGGCTGCTGGCGATCGCGATCCTGCTGGCCGGGGCGCTGGGATATAAAGCCCTGCCGGTATCGGCGCTGCCGGAGGTCGATTTTCCGACCATCCAGATCGTGACCCAACTGCCGGGCGCCTCGCCCGACACCGTGGAAACCCTGATCACCGCGTCGCTGGAACGTCAGTTCGGGCAGATCCCCGGTCTGGTCACTATGACTTCCCAAAGCGCGGAGGGCACGAGCCAGATCACGCTCCAGTTCAACCTGACGCGGTCGATGGATTCGGCGGCCGAGGATGTGCAGGCCGCGATCAACGCCGCTGCCGGGACTCTGCCGGTGACGCTGCCGTACCCGCCCGTCTACGCGAAGGTGAATCCCGCCGACGCGCCCATTCTGACGCTGGCGCTGACGTCGGACTCCGTGCCCGTCGATGTCGTCAGCGACGCCGCCGACACGCTGTTGCAGCCGAAACTGTCCGAAATCGACGGCGTCGGCCGCGTCACCGTTCAGGGCGGGATGCGCCCGGCCGTGCGCGTGCGCGTCGATCCCGCCAGGCTGGCCGCCTACGGCCTGGGGATGGAGGACGTCCGCACCGCCGTCGCCGCCGCCAACGTCAACGGAGCCAAGGGTGGGTTCGACGGTTCGCGCTTGAGTTTCGCCATCGGCGCCAACGACCAGCTCACCGATCCCGCCGCCTACCGGAACCTGACCATCGCGTGGCGCAACGGCGCGGCGGTGAAGCTGTCGGCGGTGGGCGATGTCGTCGCCGGCGTGGAAAACGCCCGCGTTTCCGCCAAGTACGACGGCATCCAGGCGGTCGTACTCGATATCCAGCGCCAGCCCGGCGCCAACATCGTCGGCACGGTGGAGCGGATCAAACAAGCACTGCCGCGCTTGAAACAAGGCATGCCGACCGGCGTGGAACTGACGATCGTGACCGACCGGACCGAGACCATTCGCGCTTCCGTGCTGGACGTGCAGTTCACCTTGGGTCTGTCGGTGGTGCTGGTCGTCGCGGTGATCTTCGTCTTCCTGCGCTCCCCCCGCGCCACCTTCATACCGGCCGTCGCGCTGCCGCTGTCGCTGATCGGCACGTTCGGCGTGATGCAGTTGCTGGGTTTCGGTTTGGACAACCTGTCGCTGATGGCCTTGACCATCGCCAGCGGGTTCGTGGTCGACGACGCCATCGTTATGATCGAGAACGTCGTGCGCTATATCGAGCAAGGCGTGAAGCCGCTGGAAGCCGCCTATCGCGGCGCGGCGCAGATCGGTTTCACCATCGTGTCGCTGACCGTCTCGCTGATCGCGGTGTTTATTCCCTTGTTGTTCATGACCGGCGTGGTCGGGCGCTTGTTCAAGGAATTCTCGGTCACACTGTCGGTCGCGGTGATCGTGTCGGCTGTCGTGTCGCTGACCCTGACTCCGATGATGTGCGGCCGTCTGCTGCGGCCGGCGGCGGAGGAAAAAGCCGGCCGGATCGGACGGTGGAGCGAAGCCGGGTTCGACGCGATGTTGAACGGCTACCGCCACAGCCTCGGCTGGGCCTTCCGCCACCAGACCTTCGTCCTGTTGGTCGGTGTAGCCACGCTGGTGGGGACCATTGGCCTCTACATCGTCGTGCCGAAAGGCTTCCTGCCGACCCAGGATACCGGCGTGCTGCTGGCGGTGACCGAGGGTTCGGAAAGCGTCTCCATCCCGCATTTGATCGATCTGCAAACCCGGATGGCGGAGATCGTGCGCCGCGACCCCGCCGTGACGGGCGTGGTGTCGTTCGTCGGGGCCGGCACCATCAACGCCACGCCCAATACCGGCCGCCTGACCATCGCTTTGCGCCCGGTCAGCGAACGCGATCCGGCATCCGTGGTGATCGCGCGCATGGCAAAAGCGGTTGCCGATGTGCCCGGCCTGACCGCCTATTTCCAATCCGTCCAGGATATCCAGATCGGCGCTCGTATTAGCCGAGCGCAGTACCAGTACACGTTGGTGGATATGGACGCGGAGGAATTGGCGACCTGGGTGCCGCGTCTGCTGGCGCGCTTGGCCGGCGTGCCGGAACTGCGGAATGTGGCGTCGGATCAAGCCGAAAACGGGTTTCGGCGGTTCGTCGACGTCGATCGCGACGCGGCCATGCGGCTCGGCGTGACAATGCAGTCGATCCAGGACACGCTCTACGATGCGTTCGGCCAAAGGCAGATCTCCACCATTTTCGGCCAGGCCAACCAGTATCGCGTGGTGCTGGAGGCCGATCCGGCCTGGCAGGAAAACCCCGATACGCTGAACCTGCTGCGCGTGCCCGGCGCCGGCAACGCGCAAATCCCGCTGTCCGCCATCGCCAAGTTCCGCAAAACGACCGCGCCGCTGATCGTCACCCATCAGGAGCAGTTTCCCGCTGCCACGCTCAGCTTCGACCTCGCACAAGGGTATTCCCTGGGTCACGCGGTGGCGACCATCGCCCAGGCCGAGAAGGATATCGGCATGCCGGAGACCATCGGCGGCACCTTCGCCGGCGACGCGGCGGAGTTTCAGCGATCGCTCGCGGCCGAACCTTGGCTGATCCTGGCGGCTTTGGTGGTGATCTACATCGTGTTGGGCGTGCTGTACGAGAGCTGGATCCACCCGATCACTATTCTGTCCACGCTGCCGTCGGCCGGAATCGGCGCGCTGTTGGCGCTGATGGTCTGCGGCATCGATCTGTCGCTGGTGGCTCTGGTGGGGATCGTCCTGCTGATGGGCATCGTGAAGAAAAACGCCATCATGATGGTCGATTTCGCGCTGGAGGCCGAACGTGTCCACGGCCGCTCGCCGGAGGACGCGATGTGGGAAGCCTGCCTGCTCCGCTTCCGTCCGATCATGATGACCACCATGGCCGCGCTGCTGGGCGCGGTGCCGCTGGTCATAGGTCATGGCGCGGGATCGGAGCTCCGCAGCCCGCTGGGGATCACAATCATAGGAGGGCTGCTGCTTTCGCAGTTTTTGACATTATACACGACGCCTATCGTCTATCTTGCGTTCGAGCGTTTGCGCTTCGGCGGCACCGGAGCACGTGAACCGGCCGTGGCGGAATAGGACAGTTCGCCGGCGCGGCAAGTGAAGGAGTGTTCAAGATGCGCCTCGCGGGAGCGGTGCTACTGTTGTATCTACTGATTGTTGGAACGGGATATGCGCTGACCAAGGGCTGGATCGAATGGCCGCCGTTGCCGGGTGTGCAATACGCGCCGGCACCGCCGTTCGACGAGGCGAAATTCATGAATGGGGTGAAACAGATCGGTGTGCTCGCCGGGCTGGTGGTCGAGGGCAGGGCGGTGACCGATATCCGCATCCAGGGCACCGCCTACAATCCTGCGTCGCGCACGATGCAGGTCTGGATGTCGGCCAATGCGCGCGGCGTCTATTCCGTGTTCCTGGCGGACTGTCGCGTCGCCGACGCCGGCGGTTGGTTCTGCGCGCGTCCGGTCGATGCCGGCGGAGTCATACGCCTCAACTGAAAGCCCTGTCACGATGCCCCGCACCGCCGCATGAACGTCTCCGCCCCCTTCATCGCTCGGCCCGTCGCGACCATGCTGTTGGCGATCGGGCTGTTCCTGTCGGGGGTGGTGGCGTACCGGTTTCTGCCGGTGGCGGCGCTGCCTTCGGTGGATGTGCCGTTTATCGTGGTCATCGCCGCGCGGCCGGGCGCGGACCCGGAGACCATGGCGAACTCCGTCGCCGCGCCGCTGGAACGGCGGTTGGGCGAAATCGCGGGGGTGACGGAAATTACTTCTGTCTCCTCGATCGGCAATACCTCGGTCGTGCTGCAATTCGATATCGGGCGCGACATCGCCGGTGCCGCGCACGACGTGCAGGCCGCGATCAACGCCGCCACCACCGATCTGCCGTCGGACCTGCCGATCCGCCCGTTCTATCGCAAGTTCAACCCCGCCGACGCGCCGATCCTCACCATTGCGCTGTCGTCGTCCCGCCTGAGTAGCGCGCAAATCTACGACGCCGCCGACACCGTCCTGGCCCAGCGTCTGTCGCAGGTGGAGGGGGTGGCGCAGGTCACGGTCAATGGAGCGGAGAAACCGGCGGTGCGGGTCGCTTTGTCGCCCGAACGGCTGGCCGCGGCCGGGGTGGCCAGCCAGGACGTGTACACCGCCATCCGAACCGCCAACACCATTGGCGCGCTGGGCGCGTTTCAGGGTTCCGAACGGACGGAAACGATCGGACTGAACAACCAGATATCCCAGGCCAGCGAATATCGGCCGCTGATTCTGAAGACGTCGAAGGGCGCGACCATGCGCCTGTCCGACGTTGCGTCGGTGACCAACGGCGTCGCAAATGTGCGGCTGGCGGCATGGAGCGGCAAACAGCCCGCCATTCTGCTGACTATCACCAAATCGGCTGGCGCCAACGTCATCGAAACAGTGGACCGTATCGACGATCTGTTGCCGCGGCTGATGCGCTGGCTGCCGAACGACATCGATGTGACCGTCATCAGCGACCGCACCGCGACCATTCGCGCCAGCGTGAACGATGTGCAGTGGACGCTGATGCTCACCATCGGGTTGGTGTTGCTGGTCGTGCTGCTGTTCATGCGCCGCATGGTCCCGACGATCGCCGCGGCGGTGACGGTGCCGTTGTCGCTGAGCGGAACCCTGGCCGCGATGTGGGCAATGGGTTACGCGATCGATAATTTCTCCCTGATGGCGCTGACGATCTCGGTCGGGTTCGTGGTGGACGATGCCATCGTGATGATCGAGAATATCGTTCGTCATATGGAACAGGGCCAGCCGCCGCTGCGCGCGGCAATCAACGGGGCACGCCAGATCGGCTTCACGGTCATGTCCATCAGCATTTCGCTGATCGCGGTTTTCATCCCGCTGATCTTCCTGGGCGGTATCGCCGGCCGCCTGTTCCACGAATTCGCGATGACGATGACCATGGCGATAGCGGTCTCGGCCGTCGTGTCGCTGACGCTGACCCCGATGATCTGCGGCCGCTTCATGCGGCCGGAGGCCGAGGATACTCCGCCCAACCGGTTCTGGCGTTTTATCGATGCGATACTTTCCGCGACTCAACGCGGCTACGCCCGCACGCTCGGCTGGGCGTTGGGGCACTCGGTCTTCATGCTTTTGATCCTGGCGCTGAGCGTGGTCTTGATGGTGCGGCTGTGGACCGTCGTCCCGGGTGCTTTCATGCCGCTGCAGGACACCGGCCTGCTGGTGGGATCGACCCTGGCCGATCCCGATGTCTCCTTCCAAGCAATGGAGGACCGGCAGCGGGCGGTGGTGGATGTGTTGCTGGCCGACCCGGCGGTGGCCAGCGTGGCGTCAACGGTGGGGGTTTCGCAGGGCTGGAGTTCTCTGAATCGCGGCAATTTGACCGTGAACCTGAAGCCGTTGAAGGAACGCGGCGTGTCGTCGGAAGATGTGATCGCGCGCCTGCGTCCCACTTTGATGAAAATGAACGGCATGCAGACCTTCCTGTTCTCGGCGCAGGACTTGCGGACAGGCGGGCGTCAGGGCGGCTCGCAGTTCCAGTATGCGATGGTGTCGCCGGACCTGACATTGTTACGCCTGTGGGCTGGGCGGCTGACCGAAAAATTGCAGCAATCGCCATTGCTGGCGGATGTCACGTCGGATCAGGACCGAGCGGGACCGCAGATCGATATCGCGATCGATAGGGAAGCGGCTTCGCGCATGGGGGTCAGCACCGTGGCGATCGACAACGCCTTGAACAACGCATACGCGCAACGACAGGTTTCCACGATCTATGCGTCGCGGAACCAATACAAAGTCGTGCTGGAGGTCGATCCTGCCCTTCAGGCCGATCCATCGTTGTTAAACCGTCTCTACGTCGGTTCCGTCACCGGTGCCCAGGTCCCACTTTCCGCTGTCGCTCGGTTTGTTTCCGGAACGGCTGCGCTGGCGGTGCGGCATCAGGGCCAATACCCAGCCGCGACATTGAGTTTCAACCTCGCACCCGGCGTCGCACAGGCGGACGCGCAAGCCGAAGCCGAGAAAATCGCCGCCCAACTGGGCATGCCGGACACCGTGCGCGGGGAATTCGCCGGCAATGCCCAACTGATGCAGAAATCCATGGGCACGTTGCCGCTGCTGATGGTGGCGGCGGTGTTGTCGATTTATATCGTTTTGGGCGTGCTGTACGAAAGCCTGCTGCATCCCGTGACAATCATCGTATCGACCATTCCGCCTGCCGCCTTGGGCGCCTTGTTGGCGCTTTGGGTCACCGGCACCGACCTGTCCGTGATCGCCGTCGTCGGAATTCTGCTGCTGCTCGGCATCATGAAAAAGAACGCCATCATGATGATCGATTTTGCGTTGGAGGCGGAGCGCGAACACGGCATGTCCCCATACGAGGCGATTCATGCCGCCTGCCTCGCCCGCTTCCGTCCCATCATGATGACGACGCTGGCGGCCTTGTTCGGCGCGCTGCCGCTGGCCTTCGCGTTCGGCACGGGCGCGGAACTGCGCCGCCCGCTGGGGATTTCCATCGTGGGCGGCTTGTTGGTATCGCAACTGCTGACATTGTACACCACGCCGGTCGTCTATCTCGCACTGGAACGTTTGGTCGGCAGCCGCAAGGCGATCGGCGGGCCGAAGCATGCCGGAGTCACGGTGCCGGCGGAGTAGCTTGCGGAAGCTCCACGAACATTTGCCGTGTCGCGTACCACAGCCAAACATGCCGCGTGCGGAACTAATCCATCCCCAGCACCATATCGATCGAATCGAAGAACAGCTCCCAGACCAGAATCGTGGGGTACTGCAACCGTTCCGTGCCGACGCGCATTTCTCTGACCGTGTGCCAGTGGGCGGCGGTGTCTCGTCCGTCCACCCAGGGCTATCGCATATGATTTTTGGCGTCCCCGCTCGTCATGGTCGGGTCAGGCCCGACCATGACGGAAAGTGTCGGAAATCCGCCATATGCGATCCCCCTGTCCGTCCACGCCCTTCGTGTTGACAGATCGGTCGTGCGCCATGGTGGCCGGTGCGATCCCGATACTCGCGGCGGCGCCGGTCTTCAATTTTGTGGCGCCAGCTCCCAAATCAAAGACCGCCCGGAACGACTGGCCGTCGATCTCGACCGAGACCGCAAGATGGTTCTTACCGCGCTGGCTCAATGGGAGCCGAAAATGCGCCATCCGCCACGGGACGAAATCGCCATCGCATCGTTGCACCGACCGCAGCAGATTCCGGCCATGGGGCATATCCAGCGCCACATCGAAGACCGACAGTAAATCCGCGCCCAACAGCCCGGCGACCCTCGGGGTTTCCGCGTACCGGTGGGGCAGAGAACCTGTGGGAAACTGCGGTCCAAACACTGGGAATTCCCGAATTCGATCGACCGTATCGCGACATTGCTGGTGATGCCCGCCGCTCCGCCCTCGCCTTTCAGGATGGTCTTGTGACGGTCGTCGGACCGAAGATGCAGCCGCCGGACGGCATCCGGTGTGATCGCGGCGCTCTGAGCGCCCGTAGCGATCCGCATTTATACGGGAATACGTTCCCGCGTGACCGGTACCAGCGCCGCCTTGTCCACAGACGAACCGGCACGGTCGCTTCCAGCCGCTGTTCGCAGGCGGAATCGGTCCGGTGGGCCTCCCGCGGTTCGGCGCAGATCGTCAGCGCAACGATGCGGAATCCGTTACGAAAAAGGCCCGTTATGCGACTGCTCAAAGCAAGGTTCTCTGCTCAACGCGGCCCAATATCCAGGTTCAGCGCCGTGCCGACCAGCGCCAGATGGGAAAATGCCTGTGGAAAATTCCCGAGCATACGGTGTCCGAGGGGATCGTATTCTTCGGACAGGAGGCCGACGTCGTTTGTCAATCCGATCAATCGGGCAAACAGAGCCTCGGCTTCCAGCCGGCGCCCCTGTAGGATCAGAGCATCGGCATACCAGAAGCTGCAAGCCAGAAATACGCCCTCCCCCGGTGGCAAGCCATCGTCCCCGCGATAGCGCAGGATCAGCCCGTCTTCGGTCAAATCCCGTTCGATGGCGGCGATCGTTCCGCCGATGCGCGGATCGGAGGCCGGCAGGAACCCGACAGCCGGCAGCAGCAACAAGCTCGCGTCGAGGGTTTTGCTGCCGTAAGCCTGGGTGAAACTGTTCAGCGCTGGGTCGAACCCGTGCCGGCAGACATCGCCATGGATGGTATCGCGCAAGACCTGCCACCGACCCACCGGCGCCGCCAGCCCGAAGGCCGCCGAGCAACGCAGCGCTCGGTCGACCGCGACCCAGGCCATGACTTTGGAAAAGACGAATTGGCGCCGCCCGTCGCGTACCTCCCAGATGCCGTCGTCGGGGAGGTGCCAGATGGATTCCAGCCGGTCGATCAGGCTGTACTGCAAGGCCCAATTGTCGCCGTCCGGGGACAATACCTCCAGCAATTCGCCGTAGACATCCAGTTGTCGCTGGTCGGCGGCCGCGTTGCCGACGCGGACCGGTGCGCTGCCTTGGTAGCCCGGCAGCCAGGGCAGAACACGTTCCTCTGGCACCGCTTGGCCGTTCAGGCTGTACAAAGGGCGTAACCGATCCGCCGAACCGCCGGTGGCGCGGTCCAGCCAGACCAGCCAAGCCCGCGCTTCCTCGGGGTAGCCCGCGCGCCGCAAAATGCGCACCGTCAGGCTGGCGTCGCGCGGCCAGCAGTAGCGGTAATCCCAGTTGCGCCCGCCGCCGATCCGTTCCGGCAGGGACGTGGTGGGGGCGGCGACGATGCCGCCGGTTTCGGTGTGGCAAAGGGCCTTTAAGGTCAGCAGCGAGCGGACGACGGTTTCCCGGTAGGGGCCGCGATAGGTGCAGCGTGCCGCCCACGCGCGCCAGAACGCCTCGGTGTCGGTCAATGCCGTCATGGGCTCGGGAACGCCACCGTCCGTCAATACGAAAGCGATGGATTGTCCGGCCCCGACGGAAAAGGCGGGCGCCGGCGGACCGTGCAACGTAAACCGGTGCGGATCGCCGACCGAACCGTAATCGGACCGAGGCGCGAAGTCAGACCGCATCGCGACGGTGCCCCGGCGTCCTTCGACGATCCGTATCAAGGCGGGTTCATGCACCGCCATGAAATCGGTCAGAACGACGCAACCGGCGGCGGTTTCGAACGTGGTTTCCAGGATCAGCGTATCGGGCCGGTAACGCCTGGTTACCTGAGCCTCAACCGCGGGACCGATCCACCAGCGCCCGTGGTCGGGCGTTCCCAGCAGCGCGGCGAAACAAGCCGAACTGTCGAAGCGCGGCCAGCACATCCAGTCGATGGACCCGTCGCGGCTGACCAGAGCAGCCGATCGGCCGTCCCCCAGCACCGCATAATCCTCGATCGGCGCGGGGGCTTGGGGCCCTGGCCGCGCCGCCGGATTCAATTCACGCGACCGCCGACCCGGCCGCCGCCGTTGCCGAGGCAGTAGCAGGCCGAACCCGGTGCCATCGGTCGGTCCAGCGGACAGACATAGGCCCCGGCATTGCAGGACTGCCCGTAGGCCGGCGCGGCCTGCTGCGGTGGGGTATAATAAACCGGCGGCGGCGGCGCATAGTAAACCGGCGGTGGCGGATAATAGACCGGCGGCGGGTAGTAACCCGGCGCGTAATACGGCAGCGGCACACCGATGCCGAAGAACACGCGGGCATTGGCCGGCGAGCCGATTGTCAGAAGCCCAAGGACCATGACGCAAAGCGCGGCCAAGCTCGGGAGGCGGCGGAGGCGAGGGGAGAGATCGTGGGTCATGGGGTTATCCTCGCACAGCTTTGTAACGCAATTATGACCGTCAAGGCTGCTTCGTAGCCTCCATGGCAGCGGCTTTGATCATACGCAGACATGTCGCGCGATCCCCCTCCGCCAAGGCTTGCAACGCCTGAGACACAAGCTTCACCGCGGGCTGATCGCTCGGCACCCCGGTCGTGCCCAGCGGGACAGCGCGGATAAGCAGCCGTGTTTGCGCCATTTCCATCGCTTCCTGCGCCTCCCCCGTGCGGCCAGCAGCCAGAGCACTCTCGGCGACCCGCAGAAATTCGACCGGACCAGCGTTCTCATCCAGCGCGGGCGACGGAAGCTTGGCAGCAATGGCGGAGTCCGGCCGCGCCGTCAGCTCGGCCCGCGTTGGAAGCTGCGCGAGGGCGGAGGTGGCCAGGAAACTGGCAACCAACGCGGCGCGAATCGAGGAAATCGGCATCGAGTCCTGCCCTCCGATGGAGAATCTGCCGGGATAATTGGTGCGCCGGCTCCGTTTCCGCAATGCCGCGTTCACGCGGCGTCGTGAAAGATGATCCCCAGCGTGTGCCGCCGTCCCGATAGGATGCGGCTGACCCCATGCCGCATGATCACGCGATGGTACCCGCGGCTCCCCCGCACCGGACGTTCGCGGACCGGGAAGATCACCGCGTCGCCCTGGCGTAACGGCACGACCTCTGCCCGCGACTGCGCGCGCGGACGCTGCTCGACCAGCAGGAATTCCCCGCCGGTGAAGTCGCGTCCGGGTTCGTTCAGCAAAATCGCGACTTGCAGCGGGAAAACCAGGTCCCCGTAGAGGTCCTGATGCAGGCAGTTGAACCCGTCCGCATCGTAGCGCAGCAGCAGCGGGGTCGGGCGGTTTTGGCCGGCGTCATGGCAGCGAGACAGATAGGACGGAAGATCGTCGGGAAAATCCGCTTCCAGGCCCAGCGCCCTCCGCCACGCATTCGCGACCGCCGCCAACGGCGGGAACAGCCGGGTCCGCAGATCGGCGACGACCTCCGGCAACGGATAAGCGAAATACTGGTATTCGCCCCGGCCGTAGCCATGCCGCTCCATGACGATCCGTTTCCGGAAGCCCGCTTCATGGTCGTACGACGCCGCCAGCGCCGCGCAGGTCGCGGGATCGAGCAGCGGCCGCATCGCGTAGCCGCTGGCATCGATGTCGGTGGCGATGGTCGTCGGATCGAGCGCTGTCATGTGTCCATCCTGCCACAACCGGATCGTCGCGGCAGGCTGTTTGTTGCGCTGGCTATGCCCGGTGGAACGGCTTGGCCAATTCCTCGGACAAGGCGGACCGGATGCTGGCGACCACCGGCTCCCAAGCGCCCGGCTTGTCCTGGCGGAACAGGCGGGCCGAGGGGTACCAAGGCGTATCCGACCGATCCAGCATCCAGCGCCAATCGGCGGCTTTCGGGATCAGGATCCAGACCGGCTTGCCGAGCGCGCCCGACAGATGCCCCATGGACGTATCGACTGTGATGACAAGGTCCAGGTTCTCGATCAGTGCCGCCGTTTCCCCGAAATTGGTCAGTTCGGCCGACAGATCGGTCATGTGGGCGAAGGCCGAAATATGCGCCAGATCGCGCGCCGGCATCGGCTTTTGCAGCGACACGAACGCCGCCGGTCCGGCACCGGCGAGCGAAAGGATGCTCTCCAGCGGCATGGAGCGGCGCTTGTCGTTCGGGTGGGTGGGGCGTCCGGTCCAGGCGAGACCGATGCGGCGCAGGCCGGTCGGCAGTTGCAGGTCCAGCCGTTCTTTCCACCACGCGATGCGGGCCGGGTCGGCCTTCAGGTAGGGAATCGGCGCCGGGATGGTGTCCGGCATGGTGTTGAACAGATAGGGCAGGCTGGACAGGCGGCAATGCGCGGCATGGCCGGGGACGTCGGTCCAGCGATGACAGAACTGAGTCACGCCCGGCAGGTCCCGCAGCAGCGGCCCCATTTCCTCGGAGCACCCCAACACGACTTCCTGCACCCGTTCGGCGGCCCAACTGATGTAGCGGGCGAATTGGATCGTATCGCCGTAGCCCTGATCGCCCACCAGCAGCAGGCGGCCGTTGGGGATGCGCATGCCGTTCCACGGGGCCGACGTCATGGGCGGCATGGTCAGCTTGCCGGCCTCGGTCTCATTCCGCCATTCGTATTCCATCCAGCCCGCCTGGAAATCGCCGCGTGCCAGCAGGTTCTGCGCCATCGCCAGATGCCCGTCGGCGTGATCGTGCTTCAGGCCCAAAGCGCGCAGCAGGCAGGCGTCGGCTTTGTCGCGGTCGTCGGCGTCGGTGAAGATCAGCGACAGATTCACCAGATGATCGGCGTTGTTCGGATCGAGCCGAATCGACTCCTGCCCGCTGACCAGGGCTTCATCGATTCGGTTCGTCGCGCGGAACATCGAGCTTAAGTGGGCGTGCCAGGACGCATTGTTCGGTTGCAGCGCGACCGCGCGCTTCAGCAGGTCGATCCCGCGTTCCGGATCGTTCTGCATCGACACGACGATGCCGAGCAGCGCCATCCCGGCGGGGTGTTCCGGGAAGACAGCGAGAACGTCGTTGCAGATGCCCGCGGCTTCGTTCAGGCGTTTCGCCTGCGCCGCGGTCTGGGCACGCGTCAGGGCCTGTTCGGCCGTTTCGCCGCCGGGCAGGGTGGGTTGCTGGGCGGCGGTCGGGCCCGCGCCTTGCGTCGTTGGGGTATCGCTCATGCCGGTAAATTGCCCGCTGGGTCGGAGGGGGAAAAGGGGGGTATTGTCAGCCCGCGCGGATGCGTTCGATCTCGGCCAGATCGTCGGCGCTGAGTTGCCAATCGCCCGCCTTGACGTTCTGTTCCAGTTGATCGGGCTTGGTGGCACCAGCGATCACGCTGGCCACGGGCGACTGTGCCAGCAGCCAGGAGAACGCCAGTTCCAACATGCTCCGCCCCCGCGCGGCGACGAAATCGGCGAGTCCCTCGCTGATCCGCCAGTTGCGCTCGGTCAGGAAGCGTTCGGCGAGGCGTTCGGTGTTGGCGAGCCGCGTCCCGGCGGGCAACGGCATGTTGCGGCGGTATTTGCCCGTCAGCAGGCCGCTGGCGAGCGGGGCGTAGGGGATCAGGCCCAAGCCATATTTCCGCATCGCCGGCATCAAACCGCCTTCTGGCGCTCGGTGGATCAGCGAATACTCGTCCTGGCAGGACACAAACCCGTTCAGGCCGTTGGACCGCGCGGTCCATTGCGCCTCCACCACTTGCCACGCCGGGAAGTTCGAACAACCGATATAGCGCACCTTGCCCTGCCGGATCAGATCGTCGAGTGCGCGCAAGGTTTCCTCGATGGGCGTGCGCGGGTCGGGGTTGTGCACCTGATACAGATCGATCCAATCGGTCCGCAGGCGGCGCAAACTGTCCTCGACGGCGTTCATGATGTAGTGCCGGCTCGTCCCGCGCTTCACGCCGGCCGTATCCATGGGGTTGGCGAATTTCGTCGCCAGCACGATCCGCTTGCGATCGTCGCCTAGGATCTGGCCCATCAGCGTTTCCGATCCGCCCATTTCCCCATAGGTGTCGGCGGTGTCGAAGAAGGTGATGCCGAGGTCCAGCGCCTTGTGGATCACCGCGCGGGTTTCTTCCATCCCGCTGCGACCGCCGAAATTGTTGCAGCCGAGGCCGATAGCGGACACGCGAAGGCCGGACTGGCCGAGATTTCGGATTTCCATGACGCGATGTCCTTGCTGGCGATGCGGCAGTCTACCGTGCGGCGATCTCGGTCACCAGCTTACGGGTCATGGCCTCCCCGAAAGTGCTGAAGTCATGGATTTCCAACACGAAGCTGCCAGGGCCGCCGGCGACATTCTCCCGGTAATAGTTGGGCAGTCCGCCGGGCGGCTGCACGTGGGCGAAGGTCCAGGACACCGGGTGGTCGTTGATGATGGCGAGCCCGTTAATCACGATGCCGGCCCTCAACGCGTCGTCGCGGGCGGCGGCGACGTCGCGGCCGGCGTTGTTGGTGCCGTCGCCGCAGACGTCGATCACCCGTCGCGTGGCGGCCGGGCCGCTGTCCGCCAGTGTCCGCACCGCGAGATCGATCCCGTTACCGATGGCCGTGCGGCCCTGGAAAGATCGCGGCGCGGCGGTCAGGCGGGCGGCGAAATCGGCGGCGGTCGCGGCATCGCGGATCACGGTCCAATCGACCACGACGCGCGTTTGGACGTCCCCGGCGAATTCCAGATAGGCAACGGCAATCCGTCCGAGCAGACCGCCCCGGATCGCGCGTGCCACCGCCGGGTTGGTGAAGGCGGCGGCGTAGCCTTGCTTCTCCAGCGCGAATTCGCTGTCGTCGATGCTGCGCGATACGTCGGTGACGAGCACCAGCGCGACATCCACGTCCTCGGCGGCGACGGCCGGGAAGGATAGGATCAGCAGGACCGCGGCGAGCCGCAGGAAGCGGGACATCGGGATGGCGCTCCATCGATGAAGCGCGATTTTCACCCCAGTTGTGCCGGTGCGGTCAAAAGGAATTATTGGCTGACCCAGATGATACGGTGGATCCAGGCGACCTCGTTCAAATCGAACGAAAAATCCGGGTGTAACGGATTGAGGCTTTTCAGCTCCACCCGCCGCGCGGACCGCCGCGCGAGCTGCTTGGCCATGACTTCGCCCGCGAGCGTCCGGGTCACGACGCGGTCCCCGCGCCGGATCGGCGACGCCGGGGACACGATGACCATGTCGCCGTCGCGATAGACCGGCTCCATCGACGAGCCGCTGATCTCCAGCGCGTAGGCGTTGGGGTCGCCGATATCCGGCAGGCTGACCTCGTCCCATGCGCCGCCGACCGGGAAGCCGCCATCGTCGAAGAAACCCTCCGCCCCCGCCTGCGCCATGCCGATCAGCGGAATGCGCTTCGATACGGCGCGCGAGCCCCCACCGCTGCTCAGCGCCCGCGCGCCCGAGACCAGCGCGGTAAAGGCCTCCAGCGATGCCCCCGTCGCACCCAGTACTTTGGCGATACTCTCGGTGCTCGGCCAGCGCGCGCGCCCGTCCGGCATGCGCCGCTTGGAAACGTTGAACGTCGTGGAGTCCAACCCGGCGCGTTTGGCCAAGCCCGAGGCGGACATGCCGTTCTCGGCGGCCAGCGTATCGAGTGCGCGCCAGATATCTTCGTGTTTCATCGGTTCGGCTCCTGAGGCGAAAGGCAGTATGATAGGAATCGACGCCGAGCGAAACGGGAAAGATTCCTTATGCGCTTGCCATTGTATGCAACCTATGGTTTAGTCGAATTTGTTCATTCCCTCCTGCCGTGTTTGAGACCGTGAGGTTCCTATGTCGCACTCTGCCAGCCTCCGCCTTCCCCCCCGGACAGGCGTGCCCCATCGCCCCATGTCGATCGGTCCCAGCGAACGCGCGCAACCGTTCCTCGACACCGCCGAGGCCTGGATCTGGACCATGGCCACCCTGACCGCTCGGCGAGACGGCGCGCGGTATACCGCCAATAAAGGCAAGGTCGGGCGCCCCTGCGATCCCGACGATATCGTAAAATGCCTGGACACCCTCTATCGCCAGCGCCGCATCGATCTGTTGCATGCGCGCATCCTGCGCATTTGGGGCGAACGCGGCATGGCCCCCGACCCACGCCACGCGACCGAACGCGCCGATTGGAAAATCTGGAAAGAGGCGCTGGACCGTCTCGAATGGCCGTTGCGTGTGAAGGGGATCGTCGTCTGACCCTGAAAAACACAAAATTTCCTATATAAGGAAAAAATACTTGACAAACCTTCCCCCCAACCGCTAGAAGCCGTTTCACCAACGGGACAGGTGCGTCCAGCGCATTTTCACCCCGTGGGTTTCACCAGGACCGCACCCGCAAGGGCGCGGTCTTTTTTGTATCTGAAAGGAACCCGACCCATGGCTTTCGCTGTCCGTCACCTGTCCGTTCTCGCATACGCCAACGGATTTACACTCTGGCACTACAAGGGCGGCAAGGACCCGTTGGATACCGTCGTGAAGAACAATTATTTCCGCGATGCCGCCGACATGCTCACCACTGGCGATCTCGTGATGGTCACGGCCGCCGACGGCGCCCGTATCGTTTCGGTCGCATTCGCCGACATCGAAACCGTCGCGATCGCGCCGCTGGTCTGACGCAGTGCCCGATATCGCAGATAGAGACGGCAATGCGCTTCGCCTGAACGGGGCCGGAGGCGTTTCGGTGACGCTTTCGGTTCCACCGGCCCGTATCGTGCTGAATTGTACGCCGGTCATCATATGGCTTGCCGCACTGACCAACCTGGAGCAGGCGATCGTTTTGGCAATTGCCCGCGACGCCGACCGCGTCACCAACACCGTCGTTTTGATGGATTTGTTCGACCGCTGGCTGCTGATCGCGATGCTGCTCGGCTTCGGGGCGACGTCGGTTTTGGCCTGCGCCGGTAAGGTGCGGTCGCTTACCGGTTTGATCCTTTGTCTGTGGCCGCAACAGGCAATTCTGACCATCGCCGCGCTCGGCGCGGTTCACGCCATCTGGATCGGCGCGTATGCCGATGGGCGAACGGTCTCGAGCATGCTGATGCTGCAGGATCAGGCACCGTTGATTTGGTTTGTTATCGGACATGGCCTGGCGGTTTGGCAGCTTATTCGTTTTATGAGGAGGGCGTAACGTGGAATCCAGCGTGATGTTGGGCGTCGCGGGCATCGCACTGTCGTTCCTTTCGATGCTGGTCGCGGCGCTGACTGCGAAACATTCCGTTCGCCGCGATACGATTCACGACCTCATCAGGCGAATCGAATCCCTCGAAGCGGACCTGGCGGAATGCGAGAAAAAGCACCGCGCGGCGGAGGAGAAGAATGTCATGCTGATGGAACGTCTGGTCGGTCTGCGGCCGATCCCGCAATATGGCCAGAATTCAGAGCAGCCCTTGCCCCGCTGACGACGCCTTGGGGCGCCCTTGAACCGCCTTGGCTCGCGGCGTAGCGTCCCTGGCCAGGGAACAGGGGAAACGAACACCATGGCCGTTATTGACTCGCAGGTTCATGCCTACGAACGGAACCACCCGGGACGCCCCTGGGCTGGCACGCTGACCGGACCGAAAGAGGTCACGGGCGCCCACATGGTCGGTGCGATGGATGCCGTCGGCGTCGACGGCGCCCTTCTGGTCTCCCCCTTCGCGATGTACCGGTTCGATGCCAGCTATGCGATCGAGGTCAATAAGGCCTTCCCCGGCAAGTTCGGGCTGATCAAGCCGGTCGATCCCTCCGATCCCGCCGTCGCGGACGTTATCGCCGCCTGGAAGGCGACCGAGGGCACCGTGGGCGTGCGGATTATGTTGCGCGACAATTCCCCCTCCGATCCCGCCGACGCCGGCTTGAACCGGGTCCTCGCGGCGGCGGCGCAACATGGGTTGCCGGTCAATATCCTGGCCTATGGCCGGTTGGATCAGGTCGCCAAAATGGCGGCCCGCAACCCGAATACGCAAATTGTCATCGACCACGTCGGTTTGCCGCAGCCGCACCGGCCGCCGGCCCCACCGAATTCCTTCGCCGATCTGCCCCATGTTCTGGCTGCCGCGGCGCAGCCCAACGTCGCGATCAAGATCAGCGGCGCCTGCACGCTGTCGCACCAGCCTTTCCCCTACAACGACATCTGGGACCCGCTCTGCCGTATCTTCGATGCCTACGGATTAAACCGTTGCCTGTGGGGCACCGACTGGACCCGCGCGGCCGAGGTGCTGACGTACGGCCAAGGTGTCGAGGCGTTCAAGATGACCGACCGCTTGTCCGCCGCCGACAAAGCAATCCTGATGGGGGGCGCGCTGGAAAAGATATACAACTGGTCCCCGACGCTGGGATAAACGCCCCTTTCGCGTTCGGCGTCCGCCGGGCATAAGCGGCGGCGCATGACACCCGCGATCGCCTCCTCCCTGCTGCCGCTGCTGCGCCGGATCGACCCGGAGAGCGCGCACGATTTTGCCCTCCGAGCGCTGCGCTGGGGTTTGGCCGGATCGGCGCGTGGGGGGGACGATGCGTCGCTTTCCGTGACTGTGCTGGGCCGGACCTTCGCCAACCCGATCGGTCTGGCGGCGGGGTTCGACAAGAACGCCATCGCCGCGGCGGCACTGATGCGTCTCGGCTTCGGCTTCGTGGAAACCGGCACCGTCACGCCGCGGCCGCAAGTTGGCAACCCGAGGCCCCGGCTGTTCCGGCTGGAGGAAGACCGCGCGGTGATCAACCGTATGGGCTTCAACAATGGCGGGCTGGATGCGTACCGACGCAATCTGGCCGCGGTGTCGCCCCGTTCCGCGATCCTGGGTGCCAATGTCGGCATCAACAAGGAAGGCGCGGACCCCGAGCGGGATTACCCGATGCTGATCGCTTCGGTCGGGCCGCTGGTCGATTACGTGACGATCAATGTTTCGTCCCCCAACACTCCCGGTCTGCGCGACCTGCAAAGCGAGGAACGCCTGCGCGCGATCCTCCAGGCGGTCGCCGCCATCCCGAACAAGCCGCCGATCCTGGTGAAAATCGCCCCCGATCTGTCCGACGACGGGTTGGAAGCGGTGGTCGAGACTTGTGTGACCGAGGGCGTGCAAGGCCTGATCGTCGGCAATACCACGATCTCCCGCCCCGACGGTGTCCGGTCCCCCTTGAAAACCGAGACCGGTGGATTGTCCGGCGTGCCGCTGCTGCCGCTCTCCACCCGAATGCTCGCGCGGGCATCTCTGTTGGCACGCGGCCGCCTGGTGCTGGTCGGGGCAGGGGGCGTGTCGAACGGTCAGGATGCGCTGACGAAAATTCGCGCCGGCGCCAGTCTGGTGCAGCTTTATACCGGCTTCGCCTATCAGGGGCCGGTCATGATCCAGCGCCTGAAGGCGGAATTGGCGGCGGCCTTGCAGGCGGCCGGATATCAACGGGTTCAGGACGCAGTCGGCACCGATGCGCGGACCTTGGCGGAGGCGGCATAAATGCAACATCTCGCGGGGTTCGCCCCTTTGGCCGAACAATACGACGGCTTCGTTCTGGACCTCTGGGGCGTCATCCACGACGGCGTCAACGCCTTTCCCCACGCCATCGAGACGCTCGGGCACATCAAAAAAGCCGGCAAGCGCGCGCTGCTGCTGTCCAACGTGCCGCGCCCGAATGACGCTGTCCAGACGATGATGCGCCGGATGGGCATCGCCGACGACCTTTACACCGACATCATGACCAGCGGCGAAGCCGTGCGCCGCAGCCTGATCTCCCCGCCCGATCTCTGGTGGGCGCAACTCGGCCAGCGTGTCTACCACCTCGGCCCAGAACGCGATCGCCCGGTGCTGGCGGGCCTGCCGCTGACCGTCGCCGACACGCCGGCGGATGCCGATTTCGTGCTGAACACTGGCCCGGACGATCATCGCAACCCCAGCAATATCGCGGAATTCGAGGATACGCTCCAGGATTGTGCCAAACACGGCCTGAAGATGATCTGCGCGAACCCCGATCTGGTGGTGATCCGCGGCGGCGTGCGCGTGCTGTGCGCTGGATCGCTGGCGGTGCGGTATCAGGAACTCGGCGGCGATGTCCGCAGCCTCGGCAAGCCGGAGCCTGCGGTCTACCAGCCGGTGCTGCAGCAGATGGGCCTGCCGCCGGATCGTGTGCTGGCGGTGGGTGACTCACTGCGGACCGATATCGCGGGCGCGTCGGGAGTCGGCATCGCATCCTGCTGGGTGTTGGACGGCATCCATGGCGACGCCCTGTCCGACGGCGCGGGCGGTTTCGACCCCGCGAAGACCGAAGCGGCGGCGCGGGAGGCGGGCCTCAGCCCGGTCGCGACTCTGCCGCGCTTCGTTTGGTAGTGGATCAGTGCGACAGGAACACCGGCACCGTCATCTCCCTTAGCAACGTCCGCGTCACCCCGCCGAACACCAGTTCGCGCGCGCGGGAATGCCCGTAACCGCCCGCGACGATCAGATCGGCACCGATATCGGCGGCGTAGGATAGCAGCGCCTCCCCGTCCGGGATGTCGTTGGCGATCGTGTGTGCCGCCTCGGCCTTCACGCCGTGGCGTGCCAGATGCAGCGCGATATCGGCGGCCGGCACATCGCCGTGGCCGCCGATCCCCTGGCGCGGGTTGACCGCCAGGATCGTGACCTTCTTCGTGCGTTCCAGCAGCGGCAAGGCGTCGTTCACCGCGCGGGCGGCTTCCCGGCTGGCGTTCCAGGCGACCAGTGCGTGCTCTCCGAAACCGCTGAAATCTCCGGCGAATGGCACCGCCAGGATCGGCCGGCCGCTGGACATCAGGGTCGTCACGACGGCGGCCTGCCGGTTGCCGTCCTCGGCTGTATCGTAGGGATTGGGCTGCGCCACGACCGCGAGGTCGGCGTACCGAGCATGCAACGCCAACGTATCCGCAAGGCGACCTTCCACGAAACGCCATTCGCTGGGCACCTCCGCCTGCCTCGTACGGTCCAGGAACAACGACTCCACGGCGGCGCCGGCACTGGCGGCCTCGCCTCGTATTCGTTCGAGCGCCTTCTCGGGGCTGGCGATCGCGAACGGCATGCCGGCGCCGTAGTAATAGTCCATGTTGGGAAGATCGGCGACAAACAGACCCACCAGATGCGCGCCATGGGTCCGAGCGAGACCGATGGCGAGATCGAGGCGGGCCTGACTACGAGAGCCGCTATCCAATTGAACAAGAATGTCTTTCAGCGCCATGAGTCGGGTCCTCCGGAACGGGCGGTCCGGTGCTTGTTCCATCGTCCTGGCGCCGGTGCATTGATATGGATCAGGCGGTCGGTGCCGTTTCCTCGATGCGGGCGTCCGTTCGCTTTCTCAGGCTGGCCAACAGTTTGCGCAGGTCCAGAATGCTGAAGGGTTTGCGCAGCAACCCGTCCAGCGGATTTCCGGCGGCGTCTCCTTCCTCCACTTCGGCGTACCCGGTTACCAGCGCGATCGCCGCGTCGATGCCGCGCAGACGCAGTTCCGCCGCGACCCGCATGCCGTTCATACCCGGCATTGCATAGTCCATCAGCACGATGTCGGGGCCGCGCGGCAGCGTATCGATCAGCGCCAAGGCTTCCGCGCCGCCTTGCGCCTGCACCACGCCGCAGCCGAGGTCGCGCAGCATTTCCACCGCGACCTGCCGCACCGCCTGATCGTCGTCGACCACCATCACCAGCAGCTTGTTCATCTCCAGCGGCTGATTGTCTTCTGGGCGCGGGGCGACCTCGGTTTCCTCCTCGGTCATCGCGCGCGGCAACAGAAGCGCGACCTCGGTGCCTTTGCCTTCGGCGCTGTCCAGCACCACGGTGCCGCCGGATTGGCGGGCCATGCCGTAGACTTGGCTCAAGCCCAAGCCCGATCCACCCGGTCCCTTGGTGGTGAAGAACGGATCGAACGCTTGGCGTCGGACCTCCGGCGTCATGCCGTGGCCGGTATCGCCGATCGCCACCCGCACATAAGCGCCCGGCGGCGGGTCGTCCGCCCGTCCGCCTTCGAACGCGAGGTTCATCGTCGTGATCGTCAACTGGCCGCCATCGGGCATGGCGTCGCGTGCGTTCAGGCAGAGATTCAGCAGCGCGGCCTCGACTTGGCTGGGATCGACCATCGCCGGCCACAGATCGGGCGCGAGATCGGTGACCACCCGGACACGCCGTCCCAGCGTGCTCGTGGCCAAGGAAACCAGCTCCGTCACCAAACGGTTGAGGTCAGTGGGGCGCGTGGCCAAACGTTGCCGCCGGGAGAACGCCAGCAGCCGCGAGGTCAGGTGGGCGCCGCGGTGCACGGCGCCGGTCGCGCGTGCGATCAGCGCGTCCAGCCGGTCCGTGTCGGCTTTCGGCACAACCTCCGACACCTGAGCAACGCGGTGCTGCATCAATTCCAGGTTGCCCAGGACGGTCGCGAGCATGTTGTTGAAATCGTGGGCGATGCCGCCCGCGAGCTGTCCCACGGCTTGGAGCTTCTGTGCCTGATGCAGGGCCGCCTCGGTCTTTTCGCGCTCGGCGACTTCGACCTGCAGGCGGTTGTTGATTTCCGACAGCGCCCGTGTCCGCTCGGCGACCAGCGATTCCAGCAATTCCGCCTGCAAACGGCGTTCCTGATCGCGCGCCTGCAGGCTGGAAGCCATGGCGTTGAAGGACTGGGCGAGCGAGTCGAATTCCGATCCGCGGCCGGTCATGCTGGCGCGCACGTTCAAATCGCCGTCCCGCCAGCGCTGCGCGGTCAGCAGCAGCATTTCCGTCGGTTGATAAATGAAGCGATGGCCGGCTTGCCAAGCGAGAATCAGCGCCATCAGCGCGCATCCACCGGTAAGAAGTACGTCCCAAATGACGAAGGTGGCAAAACCGGTCAGCGGGGATGGAACCCCGATCGTGGTTATGGCCCTGAGGCCGGCGGCAGCAGCCGCGGCGGGGACAGTCGCGCTCAACCACCCCATGCCCTGCGGCGTATCGATCGTGAGCTGGCCGGCACTCGTCTTGGCGATCAGGGGACGTAAAATTTCGGGTAATCGCTTGCCGATCCCGACCTCGGGGCCAGCGTTGGCGTCCATGCCGACGATGGTACCGTCCGGGTCCACGATGAACAGCAACGGGCGGATGGGCACGTCGGGGCGATGCGGACGCAGTTCCGCGAGATGGGTGCTCAGCCAATCCAGATCGAGGGCGGCGATGATGGCCCGCTTGTCGCCTACCGCGGGCGACGCGGTGGCGATCGGCAGGAACGGGTGCACCAATCCGGCAACCGTTCCAATCCGGCCGATGCCGTCACCGTCCTTAAGGTCCGGCAACCAGGCGGGCGGTGTGTTCCATGCCGCGGCCAAGGTGGGGTGGGAACCGCACAACAGGCGACCCGCGCCATCGACAATGGCGACGAACGACAAGGACGGCAGATCGCGTTGCAACGTGCCCAGTTCGGCGGTGCAGTTCGCGTCTTCTGGCTGGCGAATATTGGGAAGCCGAGCGGCGATCCGCGACAGGCGGCGCACCCCGTCGATTACGCCGGACAGGTCGTTCATGGCCAGTTCGGCCTGCCATAGCACCGTGTCGCCTTGGCGCGCCCGGCGGTCGGCATGCTGACGTACCAAGGTGTAAAACTGTGCCACGAGGATCGGTACGAGACACCCGAGGATCAGCAGGAGCAAGCGGGTCGAAAGCTTCATCGCGATATTCTCGGTGTCCCACCGGCCGCCTTGGACGGCGGACA
The DNA here is from genome assembly GCA_903895595.1 of uncultured Acetobacteraceae bacterium. Lineage (GTDB taxonomy): Bacteria > Pseudomonadota > Alphaproteobacteria > Acetobacterales > Acetobacteraceae > Rhodopila. The sequence continues at coordinate 59,113 of CAITUP010000095.1, forward strand.
CGATGCCGGGGCGGAATGCCGTACCGTAGCAATCGGGTTCCCGGTTGGCTACGCCCCGTGAAACCAATCGTCAGGCCGATTCCAGCAGATTGACCCAATCGGTGGACGCGAAGGTGATCCGCGTGCCATCGGTCAGCGCCACGGTTTGCGATTTGGACCTCGCAGCTGGTTCGTTGGATGCCGCCGCCTGGGCCGCGCCGCCCACGAGGACCGCGCCTTCCACCGGCGTGTGTGCCTCGGACCCGGCATCGGGCGACCGACCGAACAACACTGTCAAATCGATACGCGGAATGTTCGCGCCCGATACGATCGTCACGCCGCGGGTCGGCGGCGGCGGGTCCTGACCCATCGCGGGGCCGCGTGCCGAACCATGCTGTCGTCGGAGAGGTGTTTTGGACATGACCGCACCCATGATACGGCGGGAGGTGCCCCGCCTGGGCGCCTATTGTCGCGCATCATGGTAAACAAAAGGTTAACGCTGGGGCATTCGGTTCAGTATTCACCGACGAATTTTCACAGCATGCAGTCGTATAAAGGCCGTTTTGGCACAATCCCGTATTCCGTTCCCAACGGAAACGACCAGGTTCGGCGGCGCTCGGCCGATACAATTTTTTTGCGCCACTCAGATCCGGTGCACGCCGCGCAGATCGTTCGGCGGGTTTCCGGCGGGAACACCCAGCGGACCGGCATGCCCCGCACGCCAAGCATCGAGGGCCCATCGTACCGACGGAAACGCGATCTCATCCCAGGGAATGCTGTCCCACGCGAACAGTCGCGTTTCGAGACTTTCCACTCCGGCCCCATGATGCGGCCGATCCGGATCGGCGAAGCCCGCTCGGAATATGACGTGGACCTGACCGATGCGGGCAATGCTGAACACGCCGAGAATGCCCTCGATGGCAATTTCGGCCTCGGCTTCCTCTCGCACTTCGCGGGCCGCACCTTCCTCCAGCGTCTCCCCGAGTTCCATGTAGCCCGCCGGAAGGGTCCAGTAGCCACGGCGCGGCTCGATCGCACGCCGGCACAGCAGCACGTCGCCACCGGACACGACGACGGCACCCACCACGACTTTGGGGTTGGCATAAGCGATGTGGCCGCAATCGGCGCACACATCGCGCTCGCGGTTGTCGCCTTCGGGAATGGCGCGAATGAACCCTGACATGGCGCTACCCTGACGGGTTGGCGCGCCGGGATCAAGCCGAGCGAAGTGTTAGGCCGACAGGTCGATCAGGGAACCGCGCGGCAGCACAAGCGGCTGCTGCGGGGCCTTGCCGCTCGCCGTCGGGACCTGCGGCCGGGGCATGGCGTTCGGGGCAGGCGGCGAGGCGGGGGCGCGTGCATATTGCCGCGGTCCCGAGGGGCCGGCCGGACGCGTCTGGGACGGCGCGACCGAAAACGCGGACAGGGTGGATGGCGAGATCATGCGAGGCATTATGCACGGCATTGGTTAAACAAAGGTTAACAGCGACCCGTCACGCGGCCTGTTTTTGTAAAATTTCACGCCATGCCTCGGCCCCGCGTGTCAGTTCGGCTTCGGTTTCGGCGAACCCGGCTTCCAGCGCCGCCGTGTCGCCCGCCCGCGCCGCGGCCAGGAGCGCGCGCGCCTTGGTCTCCAGCGTGGCCAGTCCGTAGCCGGCGGCGACGCCGGCGATGGTATGGGCCTGTTCCTCGATCTCGAACACGACGCCGGAGGCCAATGCGCGTCGAAAGGGCTGCATCCGCTCTTCCAGATCGGTCACGCAAGCCTCGACCAACGTCGCCAGCACATCCGGCGGAAGGTTTTCCCTCAGCTCCGCGACGCGATCCATCGCCAGCACGCGCGGCTTAGTCTCGGCTTCCGGTGCGCGTTGCAGGATGGGCGTGACGCTGGACGGGAGGCCGCGCCAGACATGGCGGACGAGCGCGGTCTGCAAATCCGCCAGCGACACCGGTTTCGCGACAACGCCGTTCATGCCGGCGGACAGGAAGATGATCTCGTCTTCGGGGGCGGTATTGGCGGTCAATGCGATGACCGGGACGCGCGACATGAGGCCGGGAAGCATACGGATCTGTTGCGTGGTCTCCTGCCCTGCATGAAAATGTCCATGAATACTATATCGTAAGGTTCGAGCCGCAGAGCCTCCAGCGCGTCCGCGCCGTTGGATACGGTATCGACCGAATGACCGGCGCGGCGCAGCAGGGTCGCGGCGACCACGCGGTTCGCATGCACGTCGTCCACCAGTAGAATCCGGGTGCGCGGCAGCGCTCGGCGAGGCAATTCGGATGTCGGGACCTCGGCGATCTGCGTCGCCTGCGGCACCATGCGCGGCAGCATGACGATCACGCTGTCGGGCAATGTGAGCCAGAATTCGTTGCCGGCCTCGACACCGTCGTGTAGCCAGGGCTGGCAGCCGATCTGTCCGCCCATCAGCGCGAGGATATGGTGGCAGATCGATAGTCCCAGGCCGGTGCCCAGCGTTTCGTCGCCATCCGGCCGGTCCAGGCGGCTGAACGGGCGGAACAGCCGCGTCCGGTCCGTGGCAGAAATGACCGGGCCGGGATCGCGCACGGCGATCCGCAGTCCGCCGGCCGTGGCTTGGGCGGAAAAGTCGTGTTGAACGGTCAACACAACCTCGCCGGGATGGGCGAATTTAACCGCGTTCGACAATAGGTTCAGCAACACCTGACGCAGGCGGCCGCCATCTGCCCGTATGGTCGCCGGCACGTCGTCCTCGACCGCGAGACGCAGCGTCAGCCCCCGTGCGGCGGCCTGGCCGCCGAAAATCTCCAGCGCGCCGGCCAGCATGGGCCGCAGTTCGAAGTCGCTGGCGCGCAACGTCAGCTGGCCGGCCTCCATGCGGGACATTTCCAGGATGTCGTTGATCAGGCTCGACAAAGCGTCGCCGGACCGAGCGGCCATGGCCAGGAGATCGCGCTGGGAGGACGACAGGACGCTGTCGTCCAGCAGGCGGATCGTATTCAGCAACGCATTTAGCGGTGTCCGGATTTCATGGCTGACGACGGCGACGAACCGGGTCTTCGCGGCGTTGGCGGCCTCGGCGTTGGACCGAGCCTCGCGGAGGGCGGCCTCGATGCGCTTGTGTTCGGTGATGTCGGAATACAGCGTGACGAACCCGCCATCCGGCAGGCCCTTGCGGCGCAGCTCGATCGTCCGGCCGTCGGGGCGGGTCCGTTGGGTGGTGCCGAACTGGCGGGTCCGCAAGGCGGCCATCCGGCGGGCGACCTCGGTTTCGACATTCCCCTCCCCAAACAGGCCGGCGGCAGCCTGGGCGCGCAGAATGTCCTCCATCGGCAGCCCGACCCTTGGCAGTTCGGGCGGAATACCGGCGAGGTCGGGGAAGCGCGCGTTCCACTCCACGAGGCAGAATTGCGAGTCCACCATGTAGATGCCGTCGGTCATGCCGGCGAGGGTGGCTTCCAGGTGCTCCGCCTTGGCGTCGGCTTCGGCCTTCGCGACCTGCAACTGGGCGTTGGTCGCGGCCAGGGTGGCATGATCGGCGGCTTGGCTCTGGCCGCGGGATCGGGCGAGGTCGGCGTTGTGCAGGACCAGCCAGCCCATCACCAGCAACAGCACGACGATGCCCCCGGCGTAGCGGGAGGCTTGCCATTGCCACAAGGTCGCCGGTTGCATCGCGTCCTGCTGGTCCATGGCGACGACCAGCATCAGATCGCGTTTGGGCAGTTGGCGGAAGGCATGAATGCGGCGCACGGCGTCGGTTGCGGAGTTGCCGATCCAAACGCCGTTTGGGGCACCCTTCGTGGCCAGGATCATGGGCGTGCCCGACATGTCGGCGTTCGGACCGGCGTCGGTGGGGCCCAGGCTGGCCCGTATCCTGCCATCCCGCGTGCCGATCACGGCGACCAGCCCGTTGGTGCCGACGAAGGCCTGTTTGAACACGTCCACAAGCGCGGAAACCCGGTAATCGGCGGCGATCGCACCGCCGAAGCTGCCATCGGGCCGGTGCAGCCATACCGCCACGTTCAGGTGCCATTGGCGCATGATCGGATCGAGCGAGGCGGCCCCGATGAACACGCCGCCGCGCGGGGTCGGTTGCCGGCGAGCGTAGACCACGAAGTCCCGCGTGGCGATGTTTTGGCCGATCGCTTCGGGCACCGATGCCTGGCGGACGATCCCGTTTTCGTCCACCCGAATCAGGTCGCGGCTGATCCCGCTGAGGACCAGCGAGTCGGTCCGGCGTTGTTCCAGCTCGAAATGCGCCGGATCGGCCTCCCACGAACGCGCCAGGAATTGCAGGGCCTGATCGACCGCCAACAACTGGCGCTCGACCTGCTCGGCCAGGATCGTCGCCTGATTGCTGAGCAGCACTTCCGCCCGCGCCTGGGTTTCCACCCGCTGAGCGCGGATGGACGCGTAGGTAATCGCCCAGGTTACCGCCCAGGTTACCGCGATCGAGCCGAGGACGAGCAGGATTCCGATGGCGCTCCAGAGCGCGTGCTTGTCCGGGTTCAGCGAGCGCCGGCGGCGGCTCAGCGGGACAATGACGCGACGGGGGCGAGGCGGACGGCTCATGAGGCGCTGGTGTACAGGGGCATGGTCCGCGATTTCGACCGTGAGGCGTGGAGTTTAGCAGAGGGGGACGGGGAGGGGAAATACGGGTTGCGGGCTTGTTAGGGGGGGGCGAAGGTGCCCGGGATACCGAGTTGAGGCAGTGGCAGATGGCGCCGTTCACACAACGAAAAACCCGCCCCGGTTGCCCAGGGCGGGTTCTTCGAACGCCGACCGTCTCAGAGCGTAGCGAGCGCGTCGTTCAGCGTCTTGCTCGGGCGCATCGCCGCTGAGGTCTTGGCGAAATCGGGCACATAATACCCGCCCGTATCCACCTTATGACCCTGCGCCGCCAACAGTTCGCCATTGATCTTCGCCTCATTCGCCGTCAGCGCATCCGCCAGCGGCTTGAAGCGCGCCGCCATGGCCGAGCTGTTGTCGCGGGCGGCGAGCGCCTGCGCCCAGTACAGCGCCAGATAGAAATGGCTCCCACGATTGTCGATCTCGCCGACCCGGCGGGCCGGGGAGCGGTTGTATTCCAGGATCTTGGCATTCGCCTCATCGAGGGTCTCGGCCAGAACCTTCACATCCTCGCTCTTGGCGGTTTGCGCCAGATGTTCCAGCGAGGCGCACAGGGCCAGGAATTCGCCCAGCGAATCCCAGCGCAGGTAGTCTTCGTCCTGGAATTGCTCCACATGCTTCGGCGCCGAACCGCCGGCACCCGTCTCGAACAGACCGCCGCCGGCCATCAGCGGCACGATCGACAGCATTTTCGCGGATGTGCCGAGTTCCATGATCGGGAACAGATCGGTCAGGTAATCGCGCAGCACGTTGCCGGTGACGGAGATCGTATCCAGCCCGGCGCGGATGCGATCGCAGGAGAACTGCGTCGCCTCGACCGGCGCCATGATGCGGATATCCAGTCCCGCCGTGTCCTGGTCCTTCAGGTATTTCTCGACCTTGAGGATCAGCTGCGCGTCGTGGGCGCGATTGGCGTCCAGCCAGAACACCGCGGGGGTGTTGGTCAGGCGGGCGCGGCGCACGCCGAGTTCCACCCAGTTGCGGATCGGCGCGTCCTTGACCTGGCACATGCGGAAGATGTCGCCGGTCTCGACCGGGCGGGACAGCAGCACAGCACCGTCCTCGGCGACCACGCGGATGGTCCCGTCGGAAGCCGCTTCGAACGTCTTGTCGTGAGAGCCGTATTCCTCGGCCTGCTGCGCCATCAGCCCGACATTCGGCACCGAACCCATGGTCTTCGGGTCGAACGCGCCGTGCTTCTGGCAGTCCGCGATGACGACCTGGAACAGCCGCGCGTAGCTGCGATCCGGGATCGCGGCCAAAGTGTCGTGCAGCTTTCCGTCGGGGCCCCACATCTTGCCGGATTCGCGGATCATCGCCGGCATGGATGCGTCGATGATCGTGTCGCTCGACACATGCAGGTTGGTGATGCCCTTGTCGGAGTTCACCATCGAAAGGCTGGGCCGCGCGGCGTAGACGGCGGCGATGTCCGCCTCGATCGCGGCCTTTTCGGCGGCGGGCAGCTTCTCGATCCGGGTCAGAAGATCGCCGATGCCGTTGTCGGGATCGACGCCCAGGCGCGCGAGCGTGGCGGCGTGTTTCTCGTAAACGTCCTGGAAGAAGACCGACACGGCGTGGCCGAACAGGATGGGATCGGAGATCTTCATCATGGTCGCCTTCAGGTGCACCGAGAACAGGATGCCCTGCTTCTTCGCTTCGGCGATCTGTTCGGCGTAGAAGGCGCGCAATGCTTTGCGGCTCATGGTGGAGGCGTCGATGATCTCATCGGCGATCAGCGGCGTTTTCGCCTTCAGGACCGTGACGGTGCCGTCGGTGGCGACATGCTCGATGCGGGCATTGGTCGGCGCGGTCACGGTGGTCGCGACTTCGGTTCCGTAGAAATCGCCGTCGTTCATATACGCGACGTGGGATTTGGAATCCGGGCTCCAGACGCCCATTTTGTGCGGGTTGTTGCGGGCGTATTGCTTCACGGCCCCGGCGGCGCGGCGGTCGGAGTTGCCTTCGCGCAGCACCGGGTTCACGGCGCTGCCCAGCACGCGGCCGTAGCGGGCGCGGATTTCCTTGTCGGCGGGTGTCGCGTCGCTGTCCGGATAATCCGGCACGTTGTAGCCCTTGCTCTGCAATTCCTTGATCGCGGCCTTCAACTGCGGGACCGAGGCGGAGATGTTCGGCAGCTTGATGATGTTGGCCTCGGGCTTCATCGCGAGCTTCCCGAGTTCGGCGAGTTCGTCGTTGACCCGCTGCTCGGGTTTCAGATTCTCGGGGAAGTTCGCCAGGATGCGGCCGGGCAGCGAGATGTCCTTCAGCGTCATCTTCACGCCGGCGGCGCCGACAAAGGCCTGGACGATCGGCAGCAGGGAATACGTCGCGAGCGCCGGGGCTTCATCGACCTTTGTCCAAACGATTTCGAGATCCGACATGCTCTTGCACCTCATTGCGGCGGGCTGGTTGGGGCTGGGCCGCATAGCCCAGAAATTCGAGGCGCCTTGTCGCACCGGCGGGCTTCAAGGGCAAGCGGGGCCGCGGCACCCCGGTCGGCCGAAAACCGGGGAGAAGCGATGAAATAATCGCCTGCGTCGCGCGTCCGATGTTAAATGCCGGCAACCGCCGCCAGCATGCGGCATTATGGGGAGCGAGCGATGAACGATATGACGGGATTGGACGGGCTGCGGGAATATCCGTTGGCACGCCGAGGCTTCTTCATGACCAGCCTGATGGGCGGTCTGACCCTGGCGACCGCGCGGGTCGAAGCGCAGGTCATCGCGACCGACACCGCGGGCATCGAAGCCGGCGAGACGAAAATTCCGGTGCCCGGCGGCAGCCTGCCGGCCTATTTCGCCCGTCCTGCGAAAGGCGCGAACTTCCCCGTCGTCATCGTCAACGAAGAGATCTTCGGCGTTCACGACTACATCAAGGATGTCTGCCGGCGACTGGCGAAGGCCGGCTACCTCGCGGTCGCGACTGAGTACTACGCGCGCATCGCCGATCTTTCGAAGATGACGGATGTGAAGCAGATCGTCGCGGACGTGATTTCCAAGGAGCCGGACGCCCAATACATGGCCGACGCCGATGCGACCGTGACCTGGGCCGCCGCCAACAAGGGCAACACCGACCGGCTGGCCGTCACCGGCTTCTGCCGAGGCGGACGCATGACATGGCTGTTCGCCGCGCATCACCCGAAGGTCAAAGCGGCCGTCGCTTGGTACGGGCCGGTGGGCGGGCAGCCGTCGCCGATCCAGCCGGCCACCGCTACCGACTACGCCGACCAGTTGCGCTGCCCGCTTCTCGGACTTTACGGCGGGCAGGATCAGGGTATCCCGGTGGATGCCGTCAAAGCCGCGGAAGCCAAGGCGAAAGCGGCGAAGAAGAACGTGCGAATCGTGATCTACCCGGACGCCCCGCACGGGTTCCACGCGGATTACCGCCCGAGCTACCGGAAGGAAGCGGCGGAGGATGGGTGGAAGCGGATGCTGGCATGGTTCAAACGCTACGGCGTCTGAACACGCGCGCCGTGCGGTATGCTCAAACGCCATAGGCGCCGCACGCACAGCAACAGCACGATCGACGGTGCGATCGGCCCCAGGGGCAGGTGCCACAGCGTGCCCAGGGGCCAACCGAGCAGCACAAGCACGTAGATGATCGCGAAGGCCAGCTTCTCCCAGGCGCGGAACCCGGTGTCCTGGGCCTCGCGTATCAGCCAGACGACGGCCAGCAGCACGAGCATCTGGTCGTAGATCAGTGCGACCGGTACCGCCAGCAAGGTCGCTGCCAGCAGCGCGGCCGCACGCAGCGGCAGGCTCAGTCCGCGGCGCCAGATCAGGGCGACGAGCATGACCATCTCCAGGCTGGCGACAGCCTGAAGCGCGTAGGCGGGCCCGACGGCGAAGCCCATCAGCCGCTCCGCCCCGAAAACGGTGACGACTCCGGCGTAATCGATGCGGCCCGAGGCGAAGACCTGTTTGGCCGAGATGAAGGCGTTCACGTAGGCGTACCACGTCTCGACGCCGAACAGTGCCACCGACACGCCGACGGCGGCGATCAGGGTGGCGGTCGCGACGAAGAACGTGCGCCACAGGCCGGCGGCGGCCAGGGCGAAGGGTACCAGCACGCCGAAATGCGGCTTGTAGCAGAGCAGCCCCAACGGAATGCCCGCCAGGGTGGGACGGCGTTCCAGCAATGCGGTGAACGCGGCGAGTAAAGAGATCGTCAAGAATGCGTTCTGGCCCAATCCGATGGTCCAGAACACAGCCGGAAACGCCAGCACAGCCGCCAGCCAACCATACGTCGTGTGCCGCAGCAGATGGCGGACGATCAGCAGGAACGGCACCAGCGTTGCGATTTGAAACCCCGCGAAGGCCACGTAGTAGGGCAGGGTGGCCAGGACGGCACAGATGGGCAGGTAGACTGGCGGGTAGAAGAAGAACTGATACGGCGCTCCCGCGCCATGCACCGCCTGTTCGGCGAGCTCGTGCGCGACTGGGTCGTAGGCCAGCCACGGAGTGCCGGCGAGCACCAGTTTGCCCGCGGCGTAGAAGCTGACGAAATCGCCCGAAGTGGCGCCCACCGAGCCGAACGCGCCATGCTGCCAGCAGGCGACAAACAGCAGGAACAACGCCTCCAGCCCCGCGAGGATGGCGCACCAGGTCACGATGCGGTCGCGGTCCAGCCATGCCGACTGGCGCAGGTTGGCGATCAGCCGGGATGGGAAGGCAGCCATGAATCGGTCCGGAAGTCTCGGCGTAACAGTAGAACCAGAAACACAATTGGCGAAGAGGCTCAA
>CAITUP010000096.1 GCA_903895595.1 uncultured Acetobacteraceae bacterium
CGGCATCCACGACTTGGTGTTCGCACGATATTTAAGTCGTGGATGCCGACCTGCGTCGGCATGACGGGGAGAGGACGGCGCCATTGTCGGTTACTCCACCGTCGCGAGAGAACGTTCGGCCGGTTCCGCCACCGGCCCGAAAACAAGCGTGTCGCGGATCGCGGAAACATCCGCCCCGTCGAGGATCTGCGTGAAATACCAGCCGGCGTCGTTGGCGTCGCCGTACAGAACCGCACCGACCAGACGGCCGTCGCGCACGCTCAGTCGCTTGTGGATCCCCCGCGCCCGGTCGCGGTAGACGATCTCGTCCGTTTCGGGACCGCCGGAAAAATCGCCGGCCGAGAACATGTCGATCCCCGTCACCTTCAACCGCGTGCCCGATACCGCCGGTACGTAGTCGGTCTCGGCCACCCCGGCGATGCGGTCGGCGGCGACTTTCGCCATGTCCCACAGCGGCGCCACCAGACCGAACAGAGCGCCGCGGTGTTCCACGCATTCCCCCACCGCGGAGATCGCGGGGTCCGATGTGCGCATACCGTCGTCGACGACGATCCCTCGGTTGCAGGACAATCCCGCGGCTTTGGCCAACGCGGTGTTGGGGCGGATGCCGACGGCCATGACGACCAGATCGGCGGGGATTCTTTCGCCGGTTGCCAGTTCCACCGATTCCACGCGGCCGGAGCCATGAATGGCTTTGGTATTGGCCTCGGTGATGACCGTCAGGCCGCGTTCCACCAGATCGGCTTGCAACATGCGGGCAGAAATCGGATCGAGCTGGCGTTCCATCAGGGTCGGCATCAGATGCAGCACCGTGACCCGCATGCCGTTGCGCATCAGGCCGTTCGCGGCCTCCAGCCCCAGCAGGCCGCCGCCGATCACCACGGCGTGACGTTTGCCGGAACGGGCGGCCTCCAGCATCGTCTCGACGTCGGCGATGTCGCGGAAGGCGATCACGCCCGGCAGATCGTGGCCGGGCACCGGAATAATGACGGGGTTCGATCCGGTGGCGATCAACAGCACATCGTAAGGACGGACGGTGCCGTTCGCCCCCGTCACCGTCCTGGCATCCCGGTCGATGCCGACCGCCGGTTCCCCGGCGATCAGCTCGATTCCGTTACTCTCATACCAAGTCCGATCGTGAGTCACGATCGCCGCGAACCGCTTCTCCCCCGCCAGCACCGGCGACAGCATGATGCGGTCGTAGTTGCCGTGAGGCTCCGCCCCGAACACCGTCACGCTGAACGCGTGGGGTGCCCGAGCAAGGATTTCCTCGATGGTTCGGACGCCGGCCATGCCGTTGCCGATCAAGACCAGACGGCGGCGTTTCGGGGCGATCATGTTCATCGGACCGGTCCCCAGGTTAAACGCGGGCGGCGCCGTACAGGGCCGTCCAGGTCGTGCGCCACCGGTTCCGCACCACCGAGATGCAAACCAGCGCCACCGCGGCCAGACCGGCGAAGATCAGGAACCCCGGCCCGTAGCTGCCCGTGAGCTGCTTCGAGTAGCCCAGCGAGGACGCGAGGTAGAACCCGCCCAGGCCGCCGGTCATGCCCACAAGCCCGGTCATCACCCCGATCTCGCGGCGGAAGCGCTGCGGCACCAGCTGGAACACCGACCCGTTGCCCATGCCCAGCGCCAGCATGCCGACCAGAAACACCGGCATTACCACGTAGATCGACGAAATCCCCGTGCTGATCGTCGCGAAGGCGCAGGCGGCGACGGCATAGAGCACCGTCAGAGCGCGCACGCCCCCGACCCGGTCCGCCAGCGCACCGCCCATCGGCCGCACCAGCGATCCGACGAACACCACCGCGGCTGTGCAGTAGCCGGCGGTCACCGGGGGCAGGCCGTAGGCGTCGTTGAAGTAGATGGTCAGCGACGACGCCAGCCCAACGAACCCGCCGAACGTGACGCTGTAGAAGAACATGAACCACCAGGCGTCGGCCACCTTCAGCAGGTTCATATAAGCGGCGAACGACTTGGGCGGTGCCGCGTTCGGCGCATCCTTCGCCATGAAGGAGAAGACAAGCAACGTCGCGGTCAGCGGAATGGCCGCCAGACCGATCACATTCTGCCAGCCGAAGGCCAGCGCCAGACCCGGGGCGAACAAGGCCGCCAGCACGGTCCCGGAATTCCCCGCACCCGCCAACCCCAGCGCGGTCCCCTGATGCTCGGGCGGATACCAAGCGGAGGCCAAGGGCAGCGCCACGGCGAAGGAGGCGCCGGCGAGGCCGAGCACGCAGCCGACGATGAGGGTTGCCTGGAAGCTCTCGATACCGATGGCCCAGGCGGCGATCAGGCCGGCGATCACCACGATCTGGGCGCCGATGCCGACCCGCTTCGGCTTGTAGCGATCCACCAGCACGCCGAGGACCACGCGCAAAACAGCGCCGGCCAGGACGGGGGTGGCGACCATGAGACCCTTGTGGGCGGGATCGAGGTGCAATTGCTTGGCGATCGACACCCCCAGCGGCCCGAGCAGCACCCAGACCATGAAGGAGAGGTCGAAATAGAGGAAAGAGGCGAACAGCGTTGGCAGATGGCCGGCCTGGAGGAAACCCTTGCGCATGAGATGTGCTCGATACAGGCGGGGCGTCGTTGACCCGCTGGTCGATGGGTGGGAGCGCGAAGGCTCCTGCATGGCAAACGCGGCGCGCCGTTGAGCCGCATTCGGGGGATCGGTGTGGGGACCCTTGTTCGCATGTGCAGCAAGAAGGATGCCAAGTGCGAAATGGGCATATGATCGCAGATTGGGCAGATTGTGGCGGATGGAATTGGTTAATATTTAGGCTTTGATGGGTGATTTACGGGCATATTTGAGAGTTCTGCGGATTTTCATGTTGGAAATGGCCGCTGAACAGCACTTTGGGGCGGCAAATGCCCTATTCAATGGCATCGAGATCGGGTGCGGCCGACCACGCAGGCGCTATGCCCGAAGGCACCGGCCCGGGGACATCCCGGGCGTCCCCAACCCTGGCAACAGCCCCGTCCGCAAAAGGCCAGAGAGACCTCCGCCCCCTCGACCAACCGCCGAACCGCTATCCCCGACCGAAGTGTTTTTCAACACAGATGAACAGGGATGAACACAGATAAGCAATGATGATCGGCGCCCGTCTTCATCGACAGAGCGCCCTGTCCGCGCCACACCCCAGCCGGTGCCAACGCGTCCCGAGCGCGCCACCGGCTCCGGCCATCATCGTTGATCTGTGTTCATCCGTGTGAAAAACAACAAAACGGGTGCCACAAGCACCGGCTCGCGGCCCTTCGGTGCATCGCGACCGCGCGCGCGCCCATTCCAGCACCCGCCAACATTGACAGGGCCATCGACCCCCGCCGATATCCCCCCACGGCGCTCGGTGCGACAACCGCGGCAGCCGGCCAGAGAAGGAAACACCATGTTCAAACCACGCCTCCCGAGCGCGGCGCTCGCGCTTGCATTTGCTATGGGTGCCGCGTTCACGCCCGCCCAAGCCGCCGATCCCGTGCGCGGTGTCACCGACACCGAAATCGTCATCGGCCAGATCACCGACCTTTCCGGCGTCACCGCCGTGCAGGGCGTGAACAACTCCGACGCCGTGCGCCTCGCGTTCGATGAGATCAACGCGGCGGGTGGCATCCACGGCCGCAAGATCAAGCACATCGTCGAGGACAACCAGTACACCGTGCCCCGCGCGGTGCAGGCGATGAACAAGCTGCTCAACAACGACAACATCTTCATGACGATCGACGACGGCGGCACGCCGATGAACGACGCAAATATGCCGGCCCAGTTCGCCAAGAACGTGCCGAACGTCTTCCCGCTGACCGCCGCTCGGTCCATGTATGAACCATACAACCGGCTGAAATTCGGTCAGTTCGCGTCGTACTACGATCAGATGCGCGCGGCGGTGAAGTATTTCGCCGAAAAGCGCGGCCGCAAGGCGTTCTGCGTGATGTATCAGGACAGCGACTTCGGCAAGGACGTGCTGGCCGGCGTCGTGGCGCAGACCGAGGCGATGGGCATGAAGGTCGTCGCCACCACCGCCCACAAGCCGACCGACACCGACTTCAACGCCAATGTCAGCAAGCTGCATGACGCCGGCTGCGACGCGGTGCTGATGGGCACGATCGTGCGCGACACCAACATCATCATCCAGACCGTGAAGAAGCTGGCCTGGAACGTCGATCTGATCGGCCAGTTCGCCGCCTACGACACCGCCGTCGCCACCCTGCCCGGCGGCGCGACCGAGGGTTACTACTGCATGACCCCGGCGCTGTATGCCTATCCCGACGATCCCCGCCCGGGCGTGCAGGATTTCGCCAAGCGCTTCAAGGCAAAGTACGGCCGCGAGCCGAACTTCCATGGCGAGGTCGGCTACACCGCCGCCAGCGTCGTGATCCTGGCTCTGCAAAAAGCCGGCAAGGACCTGAACGTCGACACGTTCATCAAAGGTCTGGAGAGCATCGACAGCTACAAGGACCTGTTCGGCACCGAACTCTCGTTCGGCCCGAACCAGCACCATGGTTCCTCCAAGTCGTTCCTGACGGTGGTCAAGGACGGCCGCTGGGTGCCGGTGGAACAGAACGCTCTGGCTTACTAAGCGACGATACGGCGCGGGTTCTTCGGGGCCCGCGCCGGACGACGGACGGTTTCAGCAAGCCCGCCTGTTCCCATTCGTCCAGCCAGACCGCGCCGATATCAGGCATCGGCCGTAAACGGCTGGTAATACCAGCGGACCTAACCATTGACACATCGGTGCGTGGTAAATCGTCATGCCGACGCAGGTCGGCATCCACGACTTGCTGCCCGCGACCAAGAAAGTCGTAGATGCTGACCTTCGTCAGCATGACGATGTGGCGAATTCCGGTGCGTCAATGGTTAGTTCGGTTGGTATTACGACGACCGCCGGGCGTTTTTTGACGGCTGTTTGGTCCGTAAAGGGGAACGGCACCAGTACACGGCGCCGAAATCAAAGGACATCGCAGACTTCGTCGTCAGGGTTATCCCAGACTGCGGCAAAGGCCGGCAGGCTGGCGATGGCGGCATCGCGCTTCAGGTCGCGATGCTTATCCCGCAGTTGCGGGAGGTCGACGAAATCCTCGACTTCGGCCCAGCGGTGCGTCGATGGCTCCCTGGTGCCGAGTTGAGGGGACGCGCCGCGCCGCATCATAGCGCAGTCCCTCCAGCGATTCGATCCTTACCTTCTTACCCTCAGCGCAATCGCTTGAAGGTACCCGGAACAC
>CAITUP010000097.1 GCA_903895595.1 uncultured Acetobacteraceae bacterium
ACCGGCATTGGACAGCGTGGCGACGGTTCCCGTCCCGGTCGTTCCGATGGCGATCCCCGAAGCGGACGCACTGTTCGCCGCGATGGTTCCGGTGGAGGTGTTGGTCAGCAGCCCGATGCCGCCGCCCCCGTCAACGTTCAGGGCGACCATACCGCTCGCCTGGATAAGGCCGCTGTTGGATAACGTCGAAATCGTGCCCGCGTTGGCGATCGCGAGGCCCGCGCTGCCGGTCGAAGCGATCGTGCCGCCGGCGTTGTTCGTCAGGGTACCGATCGTTCCGGCCGTTCCGACACTGCCGCCGATGCCGCCGGCACCGGTCGCCGAAACGAAGCCGCTGTTCAGCAGGCTGGTCACGCTGCCGAGCACCTGGATCGCGGTGCCGTTCGTGCCGTTTGCGGCGATCGTGCCGGTCGCCTGGTTATTGATAGTGGAGAGCGAACTCAGTGTGTTGACGCCGATGGCGATGCCGCCCGGGTTCTGCGCCGAGGCGATCGTGCCAGCGTTCTGGATCAGCCCGACGCCGAGCGTGGTGGTCGAAACCACCGGCTGAAAGCCGGTCGCCGTCGACAGGATCGAGATGCTGCCGGTCGCGTTGTTGATCAGCGTATCGCCGTTCAACAACGGGAACACCGTTGTCGGCTGCGCCGGAATCGCGGTGCTGTTGGTGTAGGTGACGTTCTGCGCGATCGCATCCCAGGACGTCCCCGCGATCACCATCCCCGCGGCCGAAGCCAACAATGCGGCTCGGCGCGATGCATGCGGTAAATTGGCCATGGCGTGCCCCTGTATACTGCGCTGCGCCGTATTTCCATTACGGGTCTTGGGCTGTCAACCCGGCAACCGTTCCGGTTCGACTGAATATACGTCGTATTCCATAACGAAGAAAACCAACAAAGTCATGGGTCCTCGGCCTTCGCCGAGGATGATCATTTAGCTAAGCATCCCCGGCCGCGCGATCCCGCGCACCGCCTCGAACGCCCGCGCCGCCCGCAGCACGAGCGCATCCCCGAACATCGGGCCGACGATCTGTAGCCCGATCGGCAGCCCATCCGACGTCAACCCACACGGAACGGTACAAGCCGGTTGCTGAGTCAGATTGAACGGATAGGAAAACGGCGTCCACCCGAGCATGCTCTCGGGCATGAGCGCCGGCTGCTGGCCGCAGCAGAATGGGTGATGCAAATGCATCGTAGCGCCCCGGCAAAGCGCTTGGCATGCGCCCTTCGCCAAGCCGCCTCTGCCGCCACGCCCCTTGTCGCCCGGATAACCATCGGGTAAACGTTTTACCGGAACAACATGACGGGCGCCGCCGTCGGCGCTTGACGCCGCCGCCCGCGCGGGCAGGCTGGGTGTCCCGGCACACAATCCTTCAAGAGGAAGCGAGCAAGATGACCATCGGCAGCGAGACAGCGGGCGTCACCCCGGCGGGCGAGGGCCTGAGTGGCGTGGTCTGGGATATTCTGGGCCAGACCTACAAGCCGTTGCAGATGAGTGCGGCCTCCTTCGCCTTTGACACACTCTTCCCGCCCGGCACCTTCGTGCCGCCGCATATCCATCCCGAGCAGGATGAATATATCCGCGTGCTGGAAGGCCGGTTCGACCTCTGGCTGGATGGTGCCGAGAGCGCCGCCGTAGCTGGCGACCTGGTGCGCCTGCCGCGCGGCGGCGCGCATGGCATCTTCAATAAGAGCGGGGCGGCGGTGCGCGCGCTGTTCTGGGTGGCGCCGGCGCTCGACCTCTACGAACTCTTCACCAAGCTGGATGGGCTGACCGACCCGGGCGAGGTGGTGCGCATCAGTGCCATGCATGGCGTGACCTTTCTGCCCCCTACCGCCGCATGAGCCGCATGCGCGTGCTGATCGCTGGCGGCGGCGTGGGCGGCCTGGCGCTGGCCATGGCGCTGCGCGCGCGCGGCATCGGCTGCACCGTCTTCGAGGCGGCGCGGGAGGTGCGCGAGCTGGGCGTGGGCATTAATATCCTGCCCCATGCCATCGCCGAATTGGCGAAGCTGGGGCTGCTGGATGAGCTCGACGCGGTGGCAATCCGCACCCGCACGCTGACCTATATGAACCGCCTGGGCCAGGAGATCTGGACCGAACCGCGCGGCATGCATGCGGGCCATCCGGTGCCGCAATTCTCCATCCATCGCGGGCGCCTGCACGGCGTGCTGTGGCGCGCGGCGCAGGCACGGCTGCCGCGCGGTACGCTGCGGCCCGGCCATCGGCTGGTGGCGGTGCGGCAGCACTCGAACAGCGTCACCGCCAGCTTCGAGACGCCATCAGGCGAGATCATCCGCGCCCGCGGCGATGTGCTTATCGGTTGTGACGGCATCCACTCCGCCTTGCGCAGCCTGCTGCACCCCGAGGATGGCGGCATCCGCTGGTCGGGCATCCGGATGTGGCGGGGGGCGGTGGATTGGCCAGCCTGGCGCGGGGGGGAGGCCATGCTAGTGGCCGGCGATATGGCCGAGAAGCTCATTTTCTACCCGATCGCCGCCGGCGCCAGCCCCGATACGCGCCTGACCAATTGGGTGATCTGCGTGCGCGATGGCGATGGCTCCACGCCACCGCCGGGGCGGCAGGACTGGTCGCGCCGTGGTTCACTGGAGGCGTTGCTGCCGCATGTGCGGCGCTTTGCCATCCCGGGCCTCGATGTCGAAGCGCTGGTCCGCGCCACGCCCGAGAACTGGGAATATCCGATGGCCGACCGCGACCCCCTGCCCTGGTGGACGCAGGGGCGTGTGACGCTGATGGGCGATGCCGCCCACCCGATGTACCCGGTTGGCAGCAACGGCGCCTCGCAGGCCGTGCTCGACGCCATCAGCCTGGCTGACCACCTGTCGCATGCGCCGGCGCCTGCAGCCTTGGCCGCCTATGAGGCGCAACGCCGCCCCGCCACCACAGCCTTGGTGCACAGCAACCGCCTGGGCGGGCCCGAGCGCGTGCTGGATGCGGTGGGCGCGCGCGCCCCGGATGGTTTTGCCCGGCTGGAGGACGTCATCGCGCAGGAGGAATTGGCCGCAATCGGCGGGCAATACGCCGCAATGGCGGGCTTCGCGCGGTGAACAAGGGATTGAGATGACACTTAAAACCATGCCCTTCCTGCCGCGGGGCCTGGCGTTTGCCGGCGGCACTTCCACGCACCGCGCGCTGTTGGAGGCATGGCTGAAGAGCTTGCCGCCGGGGTGGAGATGGCGCTTGCCGCTTGACCCGGGTTAATCTTGTCACGAACCAGCGAGGCACTCATGCATTTTCCACGACGTTCACTGCTTCTTGCCCCCCTGGCGGCGCCGGCCCTGGCCAGCGCGATCTCATCCGCAGGCATCGCGCGCTTTAAGCCCTCCCTTCCCATTCGCGTTGGCAAGGACGGCATGCTGGTACTGCTGGGCAAGCGCGAAGCAGACGGCACGGT
>CAITUP010000098.1 GCA_903895595.1 uncultured Acetobacteraceae bacterium
CCAACTCTGGCGATTTGAGGCGCGTTGAAATTGCGAGGTTTTTTTTGGCGGCACCCCATTGGCCTGAGTTGGTCGGGTCAAGCCCGACCATGACGGGTATGCGGAACAAAATGGCAAAATGAGAACTGCTGCATATGCGCCGTACCCGGGGCTTCCGGCACCGCAATTTGGCCGCGATATGCCGGCAGGGATGCGCTATGCAGGCGGCGTTTGGACGCCCCGTCCCGAAAGTGTACATGCCCCGTTTTTCCGCCGCTCCGATATCCGTCCCGCGGGACGGTCTCGCCTTGCCCCGTGTCGCCGTGGTGCGAACCTTGTTCGACCGGGGACGGGCACCCGGCGCGCTGGCCGAGGCGACCCCAGCGCCGCTTTGGTGGGCCTGCTGCCTTATCCTGTGTTTGCTGTTACTGACACCGTTATTGCTGACGGATGTGCCGCCGCTGCTGGATTATCCCAATCATCTGGCGCGTCTGACGGTGCTGGCCGCGAACGGGTCCGATCCTGTTCTGGCGCGGTTCTACACCCCGCGCTGGGACATCATCCCCGACCTCGCGATCGATGTGCTCGGCCCGCTGCTGCTGTGGGTTTTGCCGGTCCACGTGGCCGGACGCATCGTGCTGGGTGTCGCGATCTTGCTGCCGGTGCTCGGCACGCTCGCCTACAGCCGCACCGTCCTCGGCCGCCGCACGCTCTGGCCGCTCGCGTGCGGGCTGGTCGCGTATAATGGGGCGCTGCTGCAGGGGTTTCTGAATTTCTCGGTGGCGATCGGCGTCGCCCTGCTGCTGGCGGCGGGCTGGTTGCGCTGGCGGGAGGCGGAGCCGTTACGAGCGCTGCTGATGGCCATCCCCGGCGCCGTGGTGCTGTTTTTCTGCCATTTGATGGGGCTGCTGTTCTTCGCGCTGCTGATTGCCGCGCACGATCTGGTCCATCTGTGGCGGTTGCACCGTTATCCCAGGGCCATGCTGCGATCCGCGGGGATGCGCCTGTTGTGTGCGGTGCCGGTGTTCGCCTTGCCGGTCACGCTGTACGCGGTGTCCGACCTGAACGGCATGGCGGGGGATATCGAATATCTGTCGTTCGGGGCCAAAGCGGCCCAGTTGCTGACGCCGTTCGCCAATTACTGGCTGCCACTGGATATCGGAACCGGCGTGCTGATCGCGGGGGGGCTGGTCGCCGGGGCGGCTGCGGCGCAGTTGTGGATGCCGCCGCGCGCGGCCATCGCCTTAGGGCTGCTGGGGTTGCTCTATCTGGTCGTTCCTTTCGGTTTCAAAGGCACCTTCGCGCTGGATACAAGGTTCGTCGTGCTGGCCGGGTTTCTGCTGTTCGGCGGCATGATGCCTGTAGCGCTGCCGCCGAGGACGAAACAGGCCGTGACCATCGGCATCGTCGGACTGTTCGTCGTGCGAATGGCGGTCCTCGGCGGTGTCTGGTGGACGCACAACGCCGACCTCGCGGATTTTCGCGCCATCGCCGCCAGCGTCCGGCCAGGGGAGACGGTCTTCGTGACGACCGTCACGCCCGAGGAAGCGCCGGACTACTGGAACCGCGGCCCGCTGGCGCGGCGCATGTCGAATGGACTGCGTACCGACGCGCATTTGCCGGCCCTTCTGGTGATCGAACATCGCGCCTGGTGGCCGTTCATCTTCGACAACCCCTCGCAACAGCCGCTCGAAACACGGGAGCCTTACCGATCCCTGGCCATAAGGGTAGGCGGTATGCCGCCGCACCACGATCTGGAAATCCCCGGCCGGGTTGCATTATGCGGCTTCGATAAAGTCCTTCTGCTCGGCGCGGGGGGGGAGCCTAACCCCGCGTCCTTCGCCCATGACCGGCTTCGCATGATCGCTTCGGCGGACGCCGCGGCCCTGTACAATGTCCGGTCCGATCCGGCGTGCCCCAAGCTAATGCGATGATGTGCCCTTGCGGCGTCCGCCCCGATCAATAATATCCACCGGCACGCCGCCCCCCGGAAACCGCATACCGGCCATCGACAACTGTGAAGCGCCCATGAAACAGCCAGGACCCGAGGTGCCCATACACCTCGACGCGATCGACCGCCGAATCCTGGCTGCATTGCAGGAAGACGGACGGATGACCAACGTGAAACTGTCGGAGTTCGCGGGGGTCTCGGCGCCGCCGTGTCTGCGCCGGGTCCGTGTACTGGAACAGGCCGGAGTCATCCGTGGCTACCACGCCGACACCGACCCGCAGAAACTCGGCTGGGAGATCACGTTCTTCGCGATCGTCGGGCTGGACAGCCAGAAGGAAGCAGTACTGTCGGCCTTCGAACAAACCGTCGCCGCCTGGCCGGAAGTGCGGGAGTGCCACATGATCCGCGGCGGCGGGGATTTTATGCTCCGTCTGGTTGCGCGCGACACGGCGCATGAGAACCAATTGACCCAGCGCCTGACCGGGCTGCCGACCGTCGGCAAGGTGCAGACGCTGCAGACCATCCGCACCAGCCGGAACCTCTCCGGCGTGCCCTTTCCGGACGTACCGGCCCGCTCCGCATGACCGATCCTTCGCACGCCCCGACCCTCAGCGTCATCGTCCCCTGTTATAACGAACGGCCGAACGTCGCCCCCATGATCGCCAAGCTCGATGCTGCTCTGGCGGGCATCGCGTGGGAGGTGATCTACGTCGACGACGATTCCCCCGACGGTACCGCGGCCGAGGTCCGGCGTATCGCCCAGACCGACGCCCGCGTCCGCTGCATCCGCCGGGTCGGCCGGCGCGGCTTGGCCTCGGCGGTGATCGAGGGCGCGCTGTCGTCCTCGGCCGCCTTTGTCGCGGTGATCGACGGCGATCTGCAGCACGATGAAACCCGGCTGCCGGTCATGCTCGAAGCGCTCCGCACCGGCGATTACGATCTGGCGGTGGCCAGCCGGCATGTGGAGGGCGGCGACAATGCCGGCCTCGCCGGACGCTGGCGGCATATGCTGTCGGACGGCGGCATCGCCCTTTCGCAGGCGTTTCTTCCGGTGAAGCTGACCGATCCCATGAGCGGCTTCTTCATGCTGCCGCGCCCGTTGTTCGAGGAACTGGCGCACGGGCTGAACGGCCAGGGATTCAAAATCCTGCTCGATCTGGTCCTCAGTTCCCCCGCGCCGCTGCGCGTGAAGGAAGTACCGGCCACGTTCCGCGAACGCGTGGCGGGTGAAAGCAAGCTCGATCTGCTGGTGATGATCCAGTTCGGCGGTCTGCTGCTGGACAAGATTTGCGGCGGGGTGCTGCCGCTGCGGTTCATCTCCTTCGCGCTGGTCGGCGGCTTCGGCGTGCTGGTGCATCTGGCGATTCTGGGCGGCCTGCGCCATTTCACCGGACTGGGGTTCGAGGTCGAACAAACCATCGCAACCATCGTCGCTATGGTGTTCAATTTTAAGCTTAATAACTCCATCACCTACCGCGATCAAAGGTTGCGCGGACCGCGGCTATGGCGCGGCATGGTGCTGTTCATCGTGGTCTGCGGCGTGGGCGCGATCGCCAATATCGGCATCGCGAACACGTTGTATGAATCGCATGCGACCTGGACGGCGGCAGGCGCGATCGGCGCGGTGATCGGGGTGGTCTGGAACTACGCGATGTCCGCCACACTGGTGTGGCGCGCCCGTTGAGGCGTGCCGCCGCCGGATTGGCGGGTCTAACCGCGATCCGGCTGATCATTGCCGCGTATCTGCCGCTGACGCCGGACGAGGCCTACTACTGGACTTGGTCGCGCGCCTTGGCGCCCGGCTACGTCGATCATCCGCCGATGGTGGCGCTGTGGATCAAAGCTGGCACGCTGCTGTTGGGGGAAACCCCGCTGGGCGTGCGCCTGCTGGGACCGCTGGCGGTGGCGCTCGGGACGTGGCTGCTGGCAGATTGCGCCGAACGTCTTTTCTCCGGCCGGCGAGCCGGTCTGACGGCCGGGCTGTTGTGGAATGCCACGCTGATCGTCGGCGCCGGGTCGATGGTCATGACGCCGGATGCACCGTTGCTGCTGTTCTGGTGCGGGACGCTCTGGGCGATGGTTCGGCTTGTCGCGGGCGGTTCCGGTTGGTGGTGGCTGGTCGCGGGAGCCTGCGCGGGCGCGGCGTCGGCCAGCAAATACACGGCGGCGTTCCTGTGGATTGGGATCTGGCTTTGGGTGTTGGCTGTGCCGTCCGTCCGGGTTTGGCTGCGCCGGCCGGCGCCCTGGATCGGGGCGGGACTGGGCGCTGCGATCTTTCTGCCGGTACTGCTGTGGAACGCCGATCATGGTTGGGCCAGCTTCCTGAAGCAGGGGGGCCGTGTCGCCGAGTGGCAACCCGCACGCGCCATGGGGTTCCTGGGGGAGCTGATCGGCGGGCAGATCGGGCTGGCGACGCCGGGCGTGTTCGTGCTGTGCGTTGTGGGGCTGGCGGCGGCAGGGAAGGCACGGCGCGAGGAACATTGTGGCTTGCTCCTGGCACTGACAATGCCTGCTGTTCTGGTCTTCCTGCAGCACGCCTTGGGAGATCGGGTGCAGGGGAATTGGCCAGCGATTATCTATCCGGCCGCCATTGTTGCCGCCGCCGGATTGGCACGACAGCGCTGGGTCCCGCCGGCCGTGGCGCTGGGCTTCGCGATGACCGCCATTGTGCTGCTGCACGCCACGACCGGGTTTCTGCCGCTGCCGCCGAAATCCGACCCGGCCGCACGGCAGCTGGCCGGCTGGGACAAGGTGGCACTCTCCGCCGAAACCCTGCGCCTGCGCGAACACGCCGCCTACATCGTCGCCGAGGAATACGCGCTGATCGCCGAACTCGCCTGGAACGCCCCCGCCGGCGCGCCGGTCGTCGGAATCGAAGCCCGTTTGACCCCAATGGACCTGCCTGCGTTCGACATGGCCGGACGGACCGGGATCCTGGTGCGCGCCGAACATCGCGGCGAGGAAATCGACCCCGCCACCTGGTCCTCTGCCCTTCCGCTGGGCTTCATCGAACGCGGCAACCAGGAGCGGTCCAGGGTTTGGCTGGTCACTGGACGCACGGTGGGAAAAGCGCTGCCGGCACGTGTTGCGGCGGGCCGATAGATCGGTCTACGCTCCCCGGTAATAAAAGGGAGTGACGAAACAATGTCCACCGCCTTGCTGAACGACAAAGCCTTGGAAGCCGCGACGATGCGCCGGGTGTCCTGGCGTCTCATGCCGTTTCTGATCCTGGCCTATCTGCTTTGCTACATCGACCGCGTGAACGTCGGGTTCGCGTCGTTGCAGATGAACAAGGCCGTCGGCATCGACCCGAAGACCTACGGTCTCGGCGCCGGGATCTTCTTCATCGGCTACTTCATTCTGGAGGTGCCCAGCAATCTGGGGCTGGAGCGATTCGGCGCGCGCAAGTGGATTGCGCGGATCATGCTGACCTGGGGGATTGTGTCGGGCGCTTTCGCGCTGATCGGCGGCCCGACCTCATTCCTGGTGTTGCGCTTTCTGCTGGGTGCGGCGGAGGCTGGGTTTTTCCCCGGCGTTATCCTTTACCTGACCTATTGGTTCCCGGCGGTCTACCGAGCGAAGATCGTGGGCATATTTATGGTCGCGATTCCGGTGGCGGGATTGATTGGGTCGCCCATTTCCGGCGCCATTCTGGGGATGGACGGTGTTTGGGGCCTCGGTGGGTGGCAGTGGATTTTCATCCTCGAAGCTATCCCGACGCTGCTGTTGGGCGTGGCATCGTTCTACTGGCTGACGGATCGTCCCGAACACGCGCCGTGGCTGCCGAAGGAGCAGCAGGCATGGCTGATCGCGCGCCTCGCCGCCGAGGGTCGCCGTCAGACCAAGGTGCCGCATCAGTCGGTCTGGAAGACGATGACCAACAAATACGTGCTGATCATGGCGCTGGTTTACGCCGGTGCGGCGGGTGCCTCGACATCGCTGGCGCTGTTCATGCCGCAACTGGTGAAATCGTTCGGTCTGACGAACTTCGAGACGGGATGCGTGAACTCCATTCCCTTCGGAATCGCGGCGGTGTGGATGATTTTGTGGGGCCGCAGTTCGGATAAAACCGGCGAGCGGGTGTGGCACAACGCGCTGCCGCTGGCCTGGATGGTCGTGGCGATGGTGGGGTTGTTCTTCTTCATCAAGAATCTCTACGTCGTGATTCCGCTGATGACGCTGATCGCCGCCGGCACCTACGCGAGCAAGGGCCCATTCTGGGCGCTGTCGTCGGAGTGGTTGGGGGCCGGCACCGCCGCCGCCGGTCTGGCGCAGATCAACGCGCTGGGGAACCTGTCGGGGTTCTTCTTCAACTACATGATCGGCTGGATTCAGGCGGAAACCGGCAGCTTCCCCTTGTCCATCATGCCGATCGCGATCGTCGCCGCCATCGGCACGATCAGCGTTCTGACCGTTGGGCGGCACCAGCCGCGCACGGTCGCGGTGCCTACATGAACGGTTAAGGCGGTTGCTGACTGGAACCGGCGGTTCCAGTCAGCCATCTGTTCGCGCCGCCAAACGGTACCGCCGTACCAGCATGATCGCACCGAACGCGATCGCCGCGCCGCCCCATAGATCCACGAAATGATGCCCACCGATCGCGGGCGTTGCCGCGATCACCATCAGGTTGATCGCGATTGTCAGAGGAAACAGGATCGGAATGCCTCGGCTCGCATAGGCATACAAAATCGCCAGCGCGGTATGGAACGACGGAAACTGCACGACACCCTGGAGTTGCCAAAGATCGATCGCGTCGAACGTTCCGTCGCGCAATCCGGTAAAGACATTCACGTAGTCCCGGACAGGTTCGACTTTGAAATGGTAAAACGCGCCGCCCGTGGGCCAGGGGCCGGAAAAAAGAACGCAGCCCATCCCCATCAGCGCGAACAGCCATACCAGCTCGTGGCTGCGCCCGGTTTGCCCCCGAAAATTCAACACCAGCAGCAGGACAACGATTTGAATCGTCATGCTGATGTAGAAAATGCCCAAGACAATGTTCACGACCGGATGCACATCCAGCCAGCGGTGCATCGCCGGCCAGTCCAACCCCGTCGCGCGATCCACCGCCACCAGATATTCGTCCAGCAGCGGACGGTTCAGCGTCACCATCAGATAGCTCAGAATGCCCGCGCCGGTCGTAAAGGCGATCAGTTCCGCCGTCGATCGTGTCAGCGAGGCGATACGGGCGTCCCGCCGCACGGTGCCGTAGAACCAGGCGAGCAACGCCGCGACAGCGCCTGCCAGGGCCGGCGCCCATAATGACGAAGCGACCAGCGTCAGCCGCGAGGCCGGCAGCCATACCGCATCGGTTAATACCACTCCGGCAATCAGCAGCCAAAGCGGTTTCGTCGTTTCCGGCATCGAACTCTCCCGCGATCGCGGGACGTGTAGGGTGCGGGCGTGCCGCCGCCAAGCCGGTGCGCTTAGTTCGACACCGACTGGATCGCGCTAATGGGCAGCATCAGCGCCCCGACCATGACCTGTTGCGTGTGGTTCGCCACGGAAACCCCGGTGACGGCGCCGGTGAGGGTGACTGGAATAGCGGCCGGGGTCGTGCCGGCGGTGCCGCCCATGACGGATACGGTGTAGGCGCCATCGGGCCGCTTCGCGCCGCTGCTGTCGGCGCCGTTCCAGGTCCAGCTATTCGGCCCCGCCACGCTGGTCAGCGACGTCTGCGCGACCGTGGCGCCCGAGGCATCCTTGACCGTGACCGTCACCGGCTCCGCCGCTGGGGTAGCGAACTGGATACTGCCCGATCCGTTTTGCAGCGAGATTTGCGTCGATGTCGCCGTGACCGTTTTCCCGACCAGGGACGAGGCCTGCAGGACGGCGTTGGACTGGGTAAGTTGAATCAGCGACTGCACCCCGTTGTCGATGTTGATCTGCTGCTCGACGCTGGCAAACTGCACCAGCTGGGTGGTGAACTGACTGGTATCCGTCGGGGTGGTCGGGTCCTGATTTTTCAGCTGCGTCATCAGCAGGTTCAGGAAGTTGTTCAGGTTGGACGACAGCGACGACAACGGGTCGGCGGGCTTCGTGCTGGTCGCGCTGGGCGCGGTGACGGCGGCGATGGTCATGGCGGCGGTGTTCCTCAGGCGGTGATGTCGAGGCCGGATCGGGCATAAGCGGGCCGGATGGGTGTCGGTTCGGATGTGGCGGCGGGATCGGATCGGCCGGCACCGAACATCGGCGGGCGGTGCCCGCCGCGATCCGCGAAGCCCTGCGACGATTGACCGGTGCCCATGAATTGCGACGCGGTTTGACCGGCATCCTGGCCGGCGGGCGCGGCCGTTACGATTGGCGCCGCATGGTAGCTGACCGTCATGGCCTCCCGCGGAACCCCCGCCCTGTCCAGCGCCTGTTGCAGCTGCGGGGTATCGCGACGGAGCAGGGCCAGCGTCTCCGGCCGTTCCGCCTCGATCCGGACCTGCATGGGGGAGTCGGGGTTTCGGTCGATCTGGATCCGCAGCTGGCCGAGTGCGTCGGGTTGCAGTTGCAGGGTGAGATGACCGGCCCCGGTGTGGCTGTTGGCGATGGTCGCGAGCACCGGGGCAAGCTGTTCGGCGGGCGGTGGTGCGGGACCGGGTGCTGGCGCTTGGGCCGGGCGGGGGAGAGGCGCGACGGGAACTGGCGGCGCCGTTGGGACGATGGAAGGCGTCGGGTCGATGGGTGCGGTCTCATGCCGAACGGGGGACGCGGCGACGGACTGTGCCGGCGCATGGGCGGGAGAGGGGGCAGGGGCGCTGGACGACGGAGGCGACGGCGTCGCTGCCGCGACCGGGGGAGGGAGGGCAATGTCGTCCGGTTTCGCCGTCTCTTCGATCGGATCGGGGAGGGGCTTCGGGTCTGTCTGGGCGTGCGGGAACGCGGGTCTGGCGGCTATCGGGACCGGGTCCGGCGGTGGCGCGGCCGCTGGAGCAACCGAAACCGGTTCGGCGGGCACTTTACCCGTCGGCGCAGCATCGGACTGCACCGCTCTTATAGCCGCCGGGGGTGTGTCCGGCGGTGCCGGTGCGGCGTCGGTCGGCGGATTGGGGGAGATCGCCGTGCCGCCGAACGCCGGGATCGCAATTGGGGGGACGGGCGGGTTCGGTTGCGCCGGAAGTGCGGCCGGCCATTCCGCTTGAACCGGCGCCGCGTGTTCCCGAACGGGCTGGCTATCGCGGCGGATCGGCGGCGTTTTTCCGCTCGGATGCGGTTCCGGCGCCGCCGGAACCGGTTTGCCCGGCAACTCGGGCGGCAAGTCGGTCGCCGGGGGCAAAGGCAGTGTGGCAGGCGCTGGCACAGGCGCCTCCACGGGGGGCGCGGGCGCATCGGCCGGCTTCGGGTCGGCTTGCCCGACGGGCAGCGCCGGGTCGGGCATCGCGACGGCCGCGGGCGGCGGCTCGTGGGCGGCAAGCGGCCCGTCGCGCGGTGTTACGATCTGCCGCGGCGTGACCGTGGTGGTGGTTGGTCCCGGAGTTGGCACCGCGTTCGGCGCCGTCGTTGCTTCCAGCAGCGTCGTCAGCAACCCCGCGAACAGGCCGGCCACGCCGGCAGCCGGTTCGGGCGCGGGCGATCCGGCTGCCGAGGCGAACGGCGCGGGCACGATCGGGTCGGGGAAGCTCGGCAGGACTGGCATCGGGTCACTCCGATGCACCATACGCAAAGGGCGGGCCAGGGCCTGGAGCGGCCAAAACCGGGGAGTTCAGCCCCCCATGCGGCGCCCCCGTCGGGTATTTTCAGCCGAACGGCCGAAAATGCCGGTCTTGCGGTGCGGGCCGGCGTACTTCTATCGTCCCACCATGGGAATACGGCGCGATAAGCCGGCCCGAGGGAGAAACATCATGGACACGCCCGTGGCCACCGAGATCGAAACCCGCACCCTGCGCAAGGTTTATCTGCGCCTCGTGCCGTTTTGCTTCCTGCTTTACATCCTCTGTTACATCGATCGCATCAACGTCAGCTTCGCCTCGCTGACGATGAACAAAGATATCGGCCTGAGCGCCTATATCTACGGTCTGGCGGCCGGCGCGTTCTTCTGGGGCTACTGCCTGCTGGAAGTCCCGTCCAACATCATCCTGGAAAAGGTCGGCGCCCGCATCTGGATTACCCGCATCATGATCACCTGGGGGCTGCTGTCGGCGGCCACCGCGTTCGTGACCGGTCCCTGGAGCTTCTTCACCGTCCGCGTACTGATCGGTGCCGCCGAGGCCGGGCTGTTCCCAGGTATCCTGCTTTATTTTCACCGCTGGTTCCCGCAGCACCACCGTGGCCGCGTTTCCGGGTTTTTCCTGTTGGGTCTGCCGCTGGCCACCGCGATCGGCGCGCCGCTGTCCACCGCCTTCCTGCAAATGGAGGGGATTATGGGTTTGCACGGCTGGCAGTGGATGTATCTGGGCGAAGGCATTCCGACGGCGATCATCGGCTGCACCGTTTGGTCCTACCTGACCGAACGCCCGTCCGACGCAAAATGGCTTACGGCCGAGGAAAGGACGTGGCTGGAAAGTACTCTGGCACAGGAAAAGATGCGGATCGAGAAGCACCGCACCTACTCCATTTGGTCGGCGATGGCGGACCCGAAAATATGGGTTCTGACCACCATCTTCGCCGGCATCGGCATGGCGGGGGTGGGGCTGGTGCTGTTCCTGCCGCAAATCCTGAAGGCGCAGGGCATGAGCAATACCTCGGCCGGATTGCTGACGGCCGTGCCCTATGTCGCCGGAACCATCGCGATGGGCGCGTGCGGCTGGATTTCCGACCGTACCAAGGATCGGTTCTGGATTCTCACGATCACCTGCTCATGCGCCGTCGCCGGACTGGTGGCCGGTGCCATCCTGCGGGAAAGTCTGTGGGTGCTGGCGGCGTTCTCGCTCGCCACGGTGGGGTTCTACGGCATGAAGTCGCCGTTCTGGCCGCTGCCTTCCACCTTCCTGACCGGACCGGGATTGGCGGCGGGATTGGCCTTCATCAACTCCGTCGGCAACTTCGCAGGCTACCTCGGTCCCATCGCGGTCGGCTACGCCAGGGATGCTACCGGCAGCTTCGAGATCGGCTTGTACGTTTTGGCGGGGGCGGCTGCCGTGTCCACGCTGACCGCGCTCGCCTGCGGGCTATGGATGCCCCGCGACTTGGCGGCAGCAAAATTAGCGCGGGCGCATTAAATGGTATGCAGCGTTAACCTTTTGTAAACCTTTTGCCGGCATCCTGCCTCCGACACAGGAGGCGGATGCATGGCACGCGGCGGCGACAAGAAGGGTTCCAACGTAACCATCAAGAAGTACGAGATCATAGAGGGCGGCCACCACGGCGGCGCCTGGAAGGTGGCGTACGCCGATTTCGTGACGGCGATGATGGCGTTCTTCCTGCTGATGTGGCTGCTGAACGCCACGACGGAGGATCAGCGTAAAGGGTTGGCCGACTATTTCAGCCCCAACAACCTGCTCAGCCACGCCTCGTCCGGCACCGGCCAGCCGTTCGGCGGGCACACCGCGTTCGACGACGGGGCGCTGGTGTCGGATCGCGGGTCGGTGGAGATCGTGCCGGGCAAGCGCCCGCCCGTGCCGCAGCAGCCCTCCGACGACAGAGAGTCGGAAGCCGCGACCGACGCGCGCGACATGTCGCTGACCGGTCAGGCGGAGGAAGCGAACGATGCCAACCGCAAACCGTCGGCCGGGTTCGCCGCGCAGAAACTGGGCCCCAATCCGGATGCACAGCGGCAGGCGGGTGTGGCGGCGATTCTGGACAGCCAGACGTCCAACGGCGGCCGCAAGCCGACCGATGCCGAACTGAAAGCCGAACAGGAACGGCGGGAGAAGGCGGCGTTCGAAGCGGCGGCGCAGCAAATTCGCGACGCCGTGAAGGCCGATCCGGCACTGGCCGAACTCGGCCGGCAACTGTCGATCGACATGACGCCGGAGGGGCTGCGTATTCAGATCATGGATGAGGTGAAACTGCCGATGTTCGCCACCGGCTCGGCCGATCCGAACGAGCGTGCCCGCCTGTTGTTGCAGAAAGTCGTGCCGGTACTGACAAAATTGTCGCAGCCGATTTCCATCGCCGGCCATACCGATGCCGCGCCGTTCCCCGGGCCCGGCCGCACCAATTGGGAATTGTCGGCCGAACGCGCCAATGCCACCCGCCGCCTGCTTCTCGAAGGCGGATTGCCGGAAGGGCGAGTCCGCTCGGTCACGGGCAATGCCGACAAGGACCCGCTGCTGCCGGGGGAACCGATGGCGGCGGCGAACCGGCGTATCGCCATCGTGGTGCTGCGCGACAGCCGAGCGGCCGATAAGGGAGCCAAGCCGTGACGACGATCGGTGGGTTGGCGTTCGTCTTCTTCTGCGTGTTCGCGAGCTACGTTGTCTCCGGCGGCAGCATGGAGCCGTTGATCGAAGCGATCCCGTTCGAAATGTGGACGATCGGCGGCGCCGCGATCGGGACATTTCTGATGTCCAATTCGATGCACGACGTGAAACATACGCTGGCCGGGTTCGGTAAAATCATTAAAGGCGCGGTGTATCACAAGTCCGACTACGTCGAGTTGCTCAGCCTGATGTATTTCCTGGTGCGGCTTGCCAGCACCAAGGGCAACATGGCGCTGGAGCCGCATATCGAAAAGCCCTCCGAAAGCTCGGCCTTCCAGAAATTCCCCAAGATCGTGGCAAACCATCACGCCTGCACGATGATTTGCGACTACCTGCGCATGGTCGGCATGAACGCCGACGATCCCAATCAGATCGAAGATGTCATGGCGCGCGAATTGAAAAAGACGCTGAACGAGGAAATGCATCCCTCGCACGCGTTGCAGACGATGGCGGACGGGTTGCCGGCGCTGGGGATCGTCGCGGCTGTGCTGGGCGTGATCAAGACCATGTCGCATATCGATCAGCCGCCGGCGGTGCTGGGCGCGATGATCGGCGGCGCGCTGGTGGGAACGTTTCTGGGGATTCTGCTGGCCTATGGGATGTTCGCGCCGTTCGCGAGCCGTTTGAAGGGGGTCGTGGAGGAGGAGTCCAAATTCACCGAGGTGATCCGGGCGGTTCTCGTTACCCATCTGCATGGGAATGCACCGCAGGTGAGTATCGAATCCGGGCGGAAAATGGTGCCGAACGAACATATGCCCAGTTTCGCGGAAATGGAGGAGGCTATTCAGCAGGTGCAGATGTAGGGGGCGGAATTGTCACCGCCTGTGCCGGTCGCTGCATCGGCGTTTCGCGCGGAGGACGCGGGGTCTACGCAGCCTTCGGCGCCCTCCGCGTGAAACACCCGGCCGGCTACGCCCGCCCGAACGGGTCCCCGAACCTGCCCCGCATCACCGCGTCCAACGGTTGCTCGGCCGGCGCCACCGCCCCGCCGCCACGAACACGGAACGCTCCCGGGTTCGCCGCCGCCGCCGGTTCCTCCCCATTCTCCAAACCCTGCGCGGCGCCCAGCACCGCCCGCCGGAAACGGATAACCCCCATGTCGGTTGGGCCGAGATATTCGGCCGTACGGTCGGCGATGCGGCCCTGGCTGTCCTGGATGGCGGCATCCTGTTCCGACACGCCCTCGATCCCCGTATAGCTTTCGGTCTTCTGCGCGACGCGGTCGATCAGGTAATCGTTGTCGCGGCGGCGGAGCGGCACGTAGGCGGCATCGACGGCGGCGTGGACGCTGAAGCCGGCCTTGTAGCGGGCGCGGTCGGCGTCGCCGATTGGCCGGACCGGGTTCCAGCTGTAGCAATAAATCCAGCAGGATTCATCGTCGATCGGCACCCAGGTCTGGCCGTGATAGGTGTCGCCGGGGAAGGCGTTGGGCGTCAGCCCGTGGTTGGGCATCAGGAACTGGCTGATGCGCCAGTAATGTTGCCCAGGATCGCCACGCCGCGCGGCACCGAGGACCAGGCCGGCGGGATGATCCAGAATGGTGAAGTGCGGGGTACCGTCGTCGCGCATCCAGCGCACCGTGTCGCTGCCGGTCGAAATACGGTCCATCACCCGTTCGGTCACATCCGCCGCGTCGGCGACGGCCATGTGCAGGAAGGAGAAATGCGCGGTATCCAGCCCGCCCTCGGCGGCCTGAGCCCAGTTGCATTCCTGCAGTTTCTTCGAAACGAAGACGTGAGAGTCGGGCAGCGCCATGAATTCCATGTCCGGCAACGCCGGCTGGTGTTCCACCGGACCGAAATAAGCCCAGACGATGCCGCCGCTTTCGCGCGTGGGATAGGCCGTCAGCCGGACATGCTGTTCCGCTCGGTCGCGTTGCGCGCCCGGTTCCAGCGTCGGGATCGCGAGGCAGCGTCCGTCGGCAGCGAATTTCCAGCCGTGATAGACGCAGCGGATGCCGCCATGCTCATTACGGCCGAAAAAAAGATCGGCACCGCGATGCGGGCAGCGAGGCGAGACCAGCGCGACGGCACCGTCGGTGGTGCGGAAGGCGCGTAAATCCTCGCCCATGATTGTCACGCGCAGCGGGGCGCCGTCCGGTTCCGGCAGTTCCGCGCTGAGCAACACCGGCTGCCAGAACCGGCGAAACAAATTGCCCATCGGCGTGCCGGCCCCGGTTCGGGTCAGGCGGATGTTGTCGGCTTCGCTGAGCATGGCGGTTCCTCGGTCGTAATCCTGTTATCCGGGAACGTGAGGCGGGGCCGGGCGCAATGTCAACGGCTGGCGGTTTCTTGCTTGCCACGGCACGAGAACCCGCCTTACTTTGGTATCACTGTGTAAAAACAACCGAACCGGACGACCGGCGGCACGGAGGGGACAAGTCAATGACGAGCGTTCGATCGATGGCCACCATAAAGGCCGCTGCCGTGGGTTTCGCGATTGCCGGTCTTTTGGCAGTCGCAACTCCGGCCGCCGCATCGGGCTTCGCGCTACGCGAAGGCAGCGCCGACTGGATGGGCAACGCCTTCGCCGGCGGCACCGCTAAAGCTTACGACGCCTCCACCGTCTGGTCTAACCCCGCCGGTATGGTGCGGCTGAACTGGAATGAAATCGACGCGGCCGCCAATCTTATTCTCGCCAACAGCAAGTTTTCGGGTGGAAATACAATCGGGGGCGCGCCGACGGGTGGCACCACGGGATCGAACCTGATTGAGCCGGGGGTCACCGGAGGGCTGTACGGGGTTTGGTCGTTCTCGCCGTCGATGAAATTCGGTCTTTCCGTCTCTTCGCCGTTCGGGCAGCGGGTCACCAATCCGACCAACTTCGTCGGCCGCTACCAGAGCCTTGTATCGTCGATTTCCGATGTGCAGGTCGCGATTGCCGGTGCCTATAAAATAAATGAGCAGTGGTCGATCGGCGGCGGACCGGTGATCGACATCCTCAGCGCACGGCTGACTCAGGCGATCAATCTGGGGCCGCTGGCCCCCTTGACCGGGGATGCGGTCGGCGATTTGCACGGCAGCGACACCGCGGTCGGATTCAACGTCGGCGTGCTGTATCAGGCGACGCCCGACTTGCGATTCGGGGCCGATTACCACAGCCGCATCCAGCACAATATCTCGGGTGCGCAGTCGGCGACGATCCCGGGTCTGGTGCCGGGACTGTCGGCGGCGACCGCGGCGTTTCTCACAGCGCAAAACTCCCCCGCCGCCACCAAACTGACCCTGCCGGACAGCGTCACGCTGGGCGTTTACTGGCAGGTAACTCCGGCGCTGGCGCTGCTGGCCGATGCCGGGTGGACGCATTGGGGTCTGCTGAAGACCATCAATGTGGTGCCGAGCGGTGCGGGCGCGCAGGCGAGCTCGCTTGTGGAGGGATGGAACGATACGGTGGCGCTGTCCGTTGGCGCCAATTACCAACTGACGGAATCGCTGATGCTGCAGGGCGGTATCGGCTACGATCAGAGCCCGGTGAAAGCGTCGAACCGCTCCACCCGCATCCCCGACAGCGATCGCTATCTGTTCGGCGTCGGCGTGCAGTACGAGGCGATCAAGAACGTCACGCTGCAGCTGGCCTATGCACATATCGTGTTTGCCAGTGCCTCCATCGCCAATGCGGCGGCGCCATCCGCCGGGGCGATCGCGGGGAGCTACAGCAACGCGGCCGACACCGTGGCGTTCGGGGTGAAGGTGAAGTTCTGACCGGCGACGGCGGCGGGGCTGGGCGACGATTCCGCTCTCCGCCCTGGCGCCGACCCGTGCTAACCTCCCAGCCGGAATCGTCAGATCGCGCCGGAGGACCCAAGTATGCCGACCAATACCGACCGTAACCTAGCCCTCGAACTCGTGCGCGTGACCGAGGCCGCGGGGCTCGCGGCGTCCCGCTGGATCGGGCTGGGCAAGAAGAACGACGCCGACGGCGCGGCGGTGGAAGCCATGCGCAAGGCGTTCGACTCCGTCGATATCTCCGGCACGGTCGTGATCGGCGAAGGCGAGATGGACGAGGCGCCGATGCTGTTCATCGGGGAAAAGGTCGGTGCCGGCGGGCCGGAAATGGATATCGCGGTGGACCCGCTGGAGGGCACGACGCTGACCGCCAAGGGCGGACCGTCCGCCATCGCCACCGTGGCGCTCGCTGAACGCGGCAACTTCCTGCATGCGCCGGACATCTACATGGACAAGATCGCCGTCGGCGGCGGGTTGCCGTTGGGCGTGGTCGAGCTGGATGCCTCGGTCGGCACCAATCTGCGCAGTCTGGCGCGGGCGAAGAACTGCGACGTGTCCGATCTGGTGGCCTGCATTCTGGACCGCGACCGGCACGCCGAACTCATCGCGCACACACGCGAAGCCGGTGCCCGTATCATGTTGATTAGCGACGGCGACGTGGCCGGCGTGATCGCCACGACGATGCCGGAATCGCTGATCGATATCTACCTCGGGTCCGGCGGGGCGCCGGAAGGCGTGCTGGCAGCGGCGGCGTTGCGCTGCGTCGGCGGGCAGATGCAGGGGCGCCTGATGTACGAAGACGAGTCGCAGAAGCAGCGCGTCCGCGACATGGGTCACGCCGACCCGCTGAAAGTGTTCAGCTGCGAGGAAATGGCCAAGGGCGACGTGATGTTCTGCGCCACCGGCGTAACCTCCGGCCCGATGCTGCGCGGGGTGAAGCGGTTCGGCCATGGCGCGATCACGCACTCGGTGGTGATGCGCAGCCGCTCCGGCACCGTCCGCTACATCGAGGGGCATCACAACTTCGCCACCAAGACCTGGACGGCGACTTGAGCGAAGCCGCGCTTGGCGTCACCCGCAGCCTGGGCGGGCGGCGCTGGATCTGGCGCGCGGGCGAGGACCGGGTCGCGCTCGGCATCTCCCAGCGCCTGAACGTGCCGGAAATCGTTGGCCGTCTGCTGGCCGCACGCGGCATCGGGTTGGAAGCGGCGGCGGATTTCCTGGAGCCGACGCTGCGGGCGCTGTTGCCTGACCCATCCCTGTTGACCGACATGGATGCGGCGGCGGAGCGTTTGGCCCGCGCCGCGATGCACCGCGAAATGGTTGGGGTGTTCGGCGATTACGACGTGGACGGGGCCTGTTCGGCCGCCCTTATGGTCACGTTCCTGCGCGGCCTCGGCTGCAAGGTGCTGCACCACGTCCCCGATAGAATGAAGGAAGGCTACGGGCCAAACGGTCCGGCTTTGCGGGGACTGGTGGATCGCGGTGTTAGCCTGATCGTCTGCGTCGATTGCGGCACCGCCGCGGCGGAGGCCCTAAGCGCGGTGCATGGCGAGGCCGATGTGATCGTGCTGGATCACCACAAGTCGGAAGGTGCGACGCCGCCGATCTTCGCCACCGTCAATCCGAACCGTCTGGACGACAGTTCCGGGCTCGGCACGCTGTGCGCGGCCGGCATCGCGTTTCTGACCGTTGTGGCGACCGTGCGGGTCCTTCGGAAAGCCGGCCATTTCGCGGGCGGGCGGGAGCCGGACCTGATGGGTCTGCTCGATCTCGTGGCGCTGGCGACGGTGTGCGACGTGATGCCGCTGACCGGGGTCAATCGTGCTTTGGTGTGCCAGGGGCTGAAGGTCATGGGCAAGCGCGGCCGCCCCGGCGTCGCGGCGCTGCTGGAGGTGACGCAGGCCAAGGACAAGCTTTCCGCTTTCACCTGCGGCTTCGCGCTGGGGCCGCGTATCAACGCCGCCGGGCGCATCAGCGAAGCCGATCTGGGCCTGCGTCTGCTGCTGACCGAGGACCGGGTGGAAGCGATGGCGCTGGCCGAACGCCTGGACGGCATCAATCGCCAGCGGCAGGAGGTCGAGGCCGGCATGCTCGAAACCGCCCTGCGGGATGCCGAGGTCCAGGCCGACGCCGGCAATGCCGCGCTGCTGGTGGCCGGGGAGGGGTGGCATCCCGGCGTCGTCGGCATCGTCGCCGGCCGCATCAAGGAACGCTTCAACCGCCCGGCCTGCGTGGCGGGTATCGCCGCCGGATTCGCCAAAGGCTCCGGCCGGTCGGTCACGGGAATCGATCTCGGCGCCGCGGTGATCGCCGCCCGTCAGGCCGGGATTCTGTCGACGGGCGGCGGGCATGCGATGGCGGCGGGGTTCTCGCTGCCATCCGAACGGTTGTCGGCGTTCCATATCTTCCTGAACGAACGGCTGGCCGCGGCGTCGGAGTTACCGGGCGCGGCCGATCTGGCGGTCGAGGGTGCGTTGGCGGTGCAAGGCGCCACCGTCGAGCTTGCTCGGCACCTCGAACGCCTCGCGCCCTTCGGGGCGGGCAACGATGAGCCGACTTTGGTGCTGCAACGCGCCCGGGTGGTGCGTGCCGACCGGGTCGGCAAGGAAGGCAATACGATTCGCGCCTTCGTGGAAGGGGAGGGCGGCGGCCCCCGCCTGAAGGCCATGCTGTTCCGCGCACGGGACGGGGCGCTGACCGATGCGCTGCTAAGCCGCGAAGGTCTGCCGCTGCATTTGGCCGGAACGCTGCGGGCGGAGGAGTGGAACGGGTCCGTCACGCCAGGATTTTTCATTTCCGACGCCGCGATGGCTTGACCGGGGCAGGTGCCTCGGCTACCCACCCCGGACCCGAGCGGTTCGCCGCTATGGGAAGTCCGGCCAGTCCCGTTCGTCTAGAGGCCCAGGACACTGCCCTTTCACGGCGGCGACAGGGGTTCGAATCCCCTACGGGACGCCAGTCTCATCGCAGACGGCAAAGCATCCATCTCGTCGAACGCAGATCGCACACCCGATGACGGTTCGGTGACGATGCCCGCGGGCGGTTTCGTTCGCCTGTTGGACCCGTTAAAGCGGCCGGACCGCGGCGGGGAGCATGCACGATGGACAATGAGACAGCACTATTCCCAATGAAAGAGGAAGCTGGGTTGAAAGGCCTGATCTGGGGCTACCGCTTCAGCGAGGACGGAACGGCGGAGCCGCTCGACGAAGCGGAAGCGTCGTGCGCGCTGGAACGGCAGGACTCCTGGATATGGCTGCATTTCGACCTGAT
This sequence comes from uncultured Acetobacteraceae bacterium, assembly GCA_903895595.1. GTDB lineage: Bacteria > Pseudomonadota > Alphaproteobacteria > Acetobacterales > Acetobacteraceae > Rhodopila. The sequence continues at coordinate 19,275 of CAITUP010000098.1, forward strand.
CGACGGGCGCGCGCGGGAGGCATTGACCCGTCTGACTGTCCTGCCGGAGGAGGCGCGGGACCTGCTGCTCGGCACCGACACCCGCCAGCGAATCGAGACCATCGACCATGCCATCGCCGGGGTGATCGCCGATTTCGAGCGGGCCGACGAACTCGATGCACGCCAAATGGGCGCTTGGCGCTTCTGCATGCTGTCTCACGCGTTCATTTCCGCCCGTCGCACGCCACTTCATACGATGGCGCACGTTCGGCATTCCCTCCAGAGCGGCCAACGGATGTCCGGCGTGCTGCATCTGTTCGACAGCATCGTCCACGGGTTCGCCGACGCCCTGACCTCGGTCTCCGTCCGGATGGCGGAGCAACTGGACGAAGTGGAGGATGCGGTTATCGCATCGCGCGACGGCGACGATTTCGAATCTCTGGGCGAGGTTCGGCGCGGCGCGGTCCGGTTGCGGCGGCAAGCGACGCCTTTGCGGTCCATGTTGCACCAGCTGCTGGCGAAGCCGCCGGCCTGGTTCACCCCGGACGCGGCTGAGGACTGCACCGAGGTGGCACAACGGGTCGCCAGCATTTGCGCCGATCTGGAGGCGTTGCAGGAACGCGCCCATGCGCTGCAGGATGAGGTCTTTTCGCGGCAGACCGAGACCACCAACCGGCGGCTGATGCTGCTGTCGGTGATGTCCGCCGTGCTGATCCCGCCGACGCTGATTTCCGGCATTTTCGGCATGAACGTCGATGGCTTGCCGCTGAAGGACAACAGCCCGTTCGGGTTCGTTATTACGATGGGGATGATGACGGTCGCGGTCGTCGTCGTGCTGTTCGCGCTGCGCCGGCTGAAGATGATCTAACCCTCAGCCGGCCGCGGCGAATTTATACCAGGCGTCCGAACCTTTGACTCATAGTCAGCGGTGCCCTGTCGTCATGCTGACCTGCGTCAGCATGACGAGTTGGCACGGACCGGTGTGTCAATGGTGAGGGCGGCTGGTGTTAGTAGCGTTCCGGCACGTAGAGGTCCTGCGGCAGGGTCCGCCGTTCGTAGTTCGGGTCGAACAGCCGCTCGGGCAGTGCGACCAGCTCGTGCGGCACTTCCTCGTAGGGAATCTGCGTCAGCAAATGCGAGATGCAGTTCAGCCGCTCCCGCTTCTTGTCGTTGCCTTCGACGATATACCAGGGCGCTTCGGGGATGTTCGTGCGTTCGAACATCTCTTCCTTCGCCTTGGTGTATTGTTCCCACCGAACCCGCGATTGCAGGTCCATCGGCGACAGTTTCCACTGCTTGATGGGATCGTGAATTCGCACCTGAAAGCGGAACTGTTGCTCTTCGTCGGTGATGGAGAACCAGTATTTCAACAGGATGATGTCGGACCGCACCAGCATCCGTTCGAATTCCGGCACGTCGCGGAAGAAATTTTCGACCTGATCCTCGGTCGCGAAACCCATCACGCGCTCCACCCCGGCTCGGTTGTACCAGCTGCGGTCGAACAGCACGATTTCCCCGGCGGCGGGCAGATGCGGGACGTAGCGCTGGAAATACCACTGGGTCTTTTCGCGATCCGACGGCGCGGGCAAAGCGACCACGCGGCAGTGCCTTGGGTTCACGCGCTGAGTGATCCGTTTGATCACGCCGCCCTTGCCGGCGCTGTCTCGTCCCTCGAACAGCACCACGACCTTCAGGCCCTTGTGCACGACCCAATCCTGCAGCTTCACCAGCTCGGATTGGAGGCGCAGGAGTTCCCGGAAATAGGTGCCGCGGTCGATCGCGCTTTTCTTGTGGACCTTCTGCAGCTTGCGCAGCGCCGCGGGAATGCGGTCGTCGTCGAGTTCGTGCTCCAACTCCTCATCGAAATCGTCGGCGAGCTCCAGATCGAGCCACGATTCACCCTTCTTGTCGTCCGGACCCGTCGGCATTGGCATCTCCCTGCGTTGATCGCTTTCGGATTACAGGAATTTCCGGGGCGGAGGATGACAGTTCGGTTGCGGCGTCACGACCTGACGTCGGCCGACATCTCAGGCGCCAAGCAGGTCCGTCCGATCCAATGCCGATGGACGGGGATCGGGAAGGATGAAATCGGATTCCTCCCTCCGTATTCTGGTTCGTCTTCGTAGTAATACCAAGTGCCCTAACCATTGACCAGCAGTTCTCATTATGGCGGTCGTCACCTCTTCATCGTCATGGTCGGGCTTGACCCGACCAACTCTGGCGATTTGAGGCGCGTTGAAATTGCGAGTTTTTTTGGCGGTACCCCATTGGCCTGAGTTGGTCGGGTCAAGCCCGACCATGACGGGTATGCGGAACAAAATGGCAAAATGAAAACTGCCGACCATTGACACACCGTCGCATGGAAAGTCGTCATGCCGACGCAGGTCGGCATCCACGCCTCACAAACCTGCTCGACGAAAGTCGTGGATGTTGACCTTCGTCAGCATGACGGGGGAGCGCCGCCGACCATGGGTCACGGGTGCGGGGGGTCAAGGGTGCGGGCGCCAATTATAAATACCTCAGTTCGCAGTCATCCCGCCATCGATGACCAACTCGCTCCCCGTCACCCAAGCCGCCTCGTCCGAGGCCAGATACAAACACCCCATTGCGATATCCACCGGCTTCCCGAACCGTCCCATCGGTGTCGCATCCATCCGCGCCTTGCCGGATTCGTTACCGAGCAACCCAGGCCGCGCCATCGGCGTATCCACGAATCCCGGATGCACGGAATTCGCTCGGATCCCCTCCTTCGCATACTGAATCGCCGTCGATTTGGTGAAAATCCGCACCGCACCCTTGGACGCGTGATACGCCGCATTGGCGAACGACCCCACGATCCCGCAAATCGACGAAATATTCACGATCGACCCGCCCCCGGCCCGCCGCATCGCCGGGATGGCGCTTTTGGTGCCCAGGAACACGCCGGTCGAGTTCACCTCCATGATCGCGTTCCAGTTCTCCAGCGTCTGGTTCTCCAGCCCGACGCCGGTCATGACCCCGCTCGCCTGCACCGTCATACTCGGCGGCCGGCCGGAGATGCCGGCGATGTTGCAGAGCACGTTGAGCTTGCCGTACTTGGCCTCCACGGACGCGATCAGAGCGATCCACTGCGCCTCATCGGTCACGTCCAGCGTGCGGTATTCGGCGGAGCCGCCGGCTGCGACGATCTCCCCCGCCACATTGTGCCCCAGCTCGTCCTGCACGTCGCACAGCACGACGCTCGCGCCTTGTGCGGCGAATTGCCGGCCGGTTTCGGCGCCGATGCCGGATGCGCCGCCGGTAACGATGGCGATCTTGCCAGCCAGACGTTGTCCTGTGGTCATGATGGTTTCCTCCCGTTTGCGTGCCGGGACGCTAAAGCGGTTTCGGGTTGGGGGAAAGCGTCGGTGCCTCGGGCAGCATCGCTGTTTCGCGCGGAGTGAGTGGAGGTCGCGGAGCGTAAGGAAACCTCAGCGACCGCCGCGCGTAACAGCGTCGCCGCGACCGCCCGAGGCCTTGCCATTTCCGCGCGCCAAACCCAGGCAAGGCCGTTCCACCAACATCCAGCTCAAATACCCCAGGGCCGAGGCCACTGTCAGCGCGATCCCGCACAGCAGCCACGGATCGATCCCGCGGTACCACCAGATGAACAGCGACTGCACCGGGAAAGCATACAGATACAGCCCGTAGGAAATGTCCGCCCGATTATCGAACCGGCTCAGCCGGACGATCGGGGCTGCGAACGCGAACCAGAAAATCAGATAGCCGCCGAAAATAGCGTATCCGGCATTGGCGGTCGTCCAGTGACACAGACTCGCGACCAGCAGCACGGCGGCTGCCGCGGCCCAGCCGGCTCGCAACGGGATACGGTCGCGGAACAGGAACGCCAGCATCCCGACGCCGAACACGGCGGTAAAATGAATATCGTAATGGTTCCCGATGCGCAGCGGGCCGTTGGGCAGGGTCAGCGCGTCCAGCACCAGAAGGATCGCCACGACACCGGCCCAAACGATCTTGCCCCTCGGCCGCGTGCATCCCAGCCAGCCGAGGACCGGCACCATCAAATAGCAGCGGAACTCGTAGCCGATGGTCCACATCGAACCGTTCAGCGCGGGGTACGGCAGACCCGCGAAGGCCCCCGTCACCGCCGGCTGCGCCAGTTTGATCACGCGCGCCGCCAGCCGGCCGAGGCTCTTGGCGGTCAGGATGTCGGTCCCGCCCGCGAGCGGCCCAACCACCACGACGCACAGGATAAAGCACACGAGATACCCTGGCACGATGCGCGCCACCCGCTTCACCAGATACGAAACGGTGGAGGACCCATGGACAAAACTCTGGGTAATCAGAAACCCGCTGATCAGGAAGAACCCGTCCACCGCGACCTCCCCGAACGACAAAGTGCCGAACAGGCGCGTCAGCAGCTCCCGCGACCGGTTCCCATCCAGCAGCTCAGGCGAGTGCGATACGATGACCAGCGATGCGAACAGAAGGCGCAGAGAACCGAAATTGTTCTCCCGTGAGGTTGCACCGGCCACGCGCGCTCCTTCTCTCGGCGGTCCATCCGCGTTACGCTGATACTAATTGTCACAGACGGGGAAACCAAGCGATGTCCGGCAGCACCGAACGACCCACCCATATCGTCGCGGGCGGGGGCTCCGCCGGCTGCGCCTTGGCGTCCCGCCTGTCGGAGAACCCCGCGAACCGCGTGCTGGTGATCGAGGCCGGGCCGGATTACGGCACCGCCAATATCCCCGACGACATCGCCGATACCTACGCCCACCGAGCGATGACGAATTCATCGTATTTCTGGCCGGCGTTGCAGGTTTCGCGGGGGAGCCACCAGCATATCCCCGAAAAAGGCCGGAAACCGTATTTCTTCTACCAGGGCAAGCTGATGGGCGGCGGCTCGTCGATCAACGGCCAAGTCGCCCTGCGCGGCGCGCCGGCCGATTTCGACGGCTGGTCGGAGCTGGGCGCCAAGGGCTGGGACTGGGGGTCGGTGCTGCCCTATTTCCGCAAACTGGAAAGCGATCTGGATTATTCCAACGACCAGCTGCACGGCGCCACCGGCCCCATCACCGTCCGCCGCATCCCCCGCGACCAATGGGACGAGTTCACCAACGCCGTCGCTCGGTCGTGGGACGGCCAGGGCCACGCTTACGTGCCGGATATGAACGGCGCATACGAGGAAGGCTATTCGCCGCTGCCCACGTCGAACGACGGCAGCGCCCGCCGCTCCACCGCCAACGGACACCTCAGCGATGAGGTCCGAGCGCGGCCCAATTTGCGACTGATGCCGGAAACCCATGTGCGGCGCATCCTGTTCGAGGGCACGACGGCCGTCGGCCTGGAAGTCGTGCGCGCCGGCGTCACCGAACGCATTATGGGCGAGAAGATCATTATCAGCTCCGGCGCCTTCCACAGCCCGAAGCTGCTGATGCTCTCGGGTGTCGGCCCGGCCGACCATTTGCGCCGGCATGGCATCGCGGTCGTCGCCGACCGGCCCGGTGTCGGGTCCAATTTGCAGGATCACCCGTTGATTTCCGTGTCCGCTTACCTGCCGCCGATCGCGCGCGAGAAGCACGTGATCCGGCGGAATTACTCGTATCTACGGTATTCCTCCGATGTCGCCGGGTGCGAGCCGGCCGACATGATCATGATGGCCGTCTGCCAATCCATGTGGCATGCGGTGGGGGAGCGGATCGGGACACTCAGCACCTACATCTCGCTCCCGTATTCCCGCGGCAGCGTCCGCCTGTCCTCGGCCGATCCGATGGCGGCACCGGCCATCGATTTCAACTGGCTGGAAGATGAGCGCGACCGCACCCGCCTGCTGGCGGCGTTCCTGCGCATGGCTGGAATGTTCACCACCGACCCTGTCAGCACCTACGCGCTGGACCCGTTCCCCTCCAGTTTTTCGGAGCGTGTGGCGGCGATCAGCCGGCCCACCGGGTTGAACGCGGTGCTGACCAACGTCGCCGCCGCGCTGCTGGATTCCGCGTCGCCGATCCGCCGTTTCCTGATCGAGAACATCATCAGCGAGGCGCCGAAACTCGCTGCGTTGATGGCCGATCCGAAAGCGGCGATGGACTACGTCTGCACCGCCGTTCGCAGCGCCTGGCACCCGTCCTGCACCTGCCGCATGGGCGCCGCCGACGACCCGATGGCGGTCACCGACCCGAACGCGGCGGTGATCGGTACACAGAACCTGTACGTCGCCGATGCTTCGATCATGCCGCGCGTCACCCGCACCAACACCAATCTGCCATCGATCATGATCGGGGAGCGGGTCGCCGACCTGATTCAGGCATGAGCACCGACAAAGACGATATCCGCGAACTGCTACATCTGTATTGCTTCTGCATGGACGAGGGCCGGTTCGCCGAACTCAGCCGCCTTTTTGCCCCGGACGGCGTCTGGTGTGCGCCCTACCGCACCGCGACCGGTCCCGCCGAGATCGAGGCCTGGCTGACCCAATCCGTGCCGGCGTCCCCGAAACGCATGCACTACGCGATGAACACCATCATCACTCTGGACGGCGACCGAGCGACGGCGCGGTCCAACTATCTGGTGATGGTGGAGGGGGCGGATGGGCCGGTTCCCTCCGTCTGCGGCACTTACGCGGATGCGTTGGTGCGGATCGGGCAGGCATGGAGATTTCAGCGGCGGGAGCTGATCCACGCGTTTAAGGGTGAGATGAAGCTGACGCTCCCGTAGCCTACTTCCAGCTGGCCAGATAAAACCGCGGCAGTTCGTCAGGATACGGCTTGAAATTCAGCTCCCGCGACAGCCCGTACGTGATCGTATAGGTATACATCGGCAACCAATACGCCTTCTCGCCGATCAGCTTGATCGCGGCGCCGTACGCCTTGCGGCGCTGATCGGGGTCGGTCGTGGACCCGCCGGCCTTGATGAGTTCCATCAGTTCCGGATCGCGGGTGTAGTCGTTGGCGGCGCCGCCGAAATATTGCGGCAGAATGGCCGAGACGTCGTTGATGGAATAGCTGCCCCAGTTGCCGGCCTCCATCGGGTTCTGCCCCGCCATGCTGCGCTGGATGACGGCGGCGACCTGCAACACGCTCAAGCGCACGTCGATGCCGACCGCTTTGAGGTAATTTTGCATCGCGCCGGCCCAGGACGGCAGCTCGTAGGTGACGAGTTCGGTGCTGAACCCGTTGGGGAATCCGGCTTCCGCCAGCAAGGCCTTCGCCTTCGCGGGGTTGTAATCGTAATGCACCGCCGATCCCGCGTCGCAGCCGAATTGCGTCGGGTAACATGGCGCGTCGAGCGTCCGCGAGCCGCCCTGCACCAACTGTTTCGCCATCGTTTCACGGTCGATGGCATGCATAATGGCCTGTCGCACTTTGACATTCGTCAATGGATTGCCCGCGCCCGTGCGGGCGGCGCTATCCATATTGATGTAGCCGATCCGCATCGACTCCGACCGCAGCGCCAGCAGGCCCGGCATGCGGGCGACGCTGTCGAACTGGTCGGGGCTGAATTTCCAGATCCAGTCGGCCCGCTTGCCCAACAGTTCCGCCATCTCGGTGGAGGCATCGGGCACCTCGTGAATCACGATTTTGCCAATTGCGGGCTTTCCCTTGGGGCTGTCGGTGTAGTAGCCGTCGTAACGCTCCATATCGATTTGGGTCACGCCATCGACGCGCGTGATCTTATAGGGGCCCGTGCCGACGGGGTGGTGTGCGTATTCGTCCACCCCGACCTTTTCACGATAGGCTTTCGGCCAGATCCACAGCGTCATCGCCATGTAATCCAGGGCCGCGGGGAAAACCCGTTTGAGCTTCACGCGCACCGTGTAGTCGTCGATTTTCTCCGCGCCCTCGTAGAACGAATAATTGCTGGGGACCGCGACCTGTTTGTCGGCGATGACGGTGTTGATCGTATAGACCACGTCGTCGGCGGTGAACTTGTCGCCGTTGTGCCAAGTGACGTTCTTGCGCAGCGCGAATTCCAAGGTCGTGTCGTCGATCCATTTGTAGGATTCGGCCAACAGCGGACGGTTCTGGAACGTCTCGGGGTCGCGATAAACCAGCGTGTCCCAAGCCTGATGCGCCAGGATGATGCCGGAGCGCTGTTGGTTGTAGTACGGATCGATGTTCGGCACTGCATCGCGCCACGTGATGCGCAGCGTGTCGGCCGATTTTTGCGCGTGGGCGGGTGGGGTCAGACCGAAACCGGCGGCCATGGCGGCCGCGGCGAACAGGTGCCGTACGCGCATTATCGTCTCCAACATTCTGTTACAAACACTATGGGGCAGCGGCGTGCCGGGGCAAGGGAATTCGGCGGGTTATTCCCAGCCCGGTGGGGGAGCGAACGCATACCCCGCTCGCTCCAGCAAGCCGGCAGCAGCGATGGTGGAGCGGTCGCCATGGGAGGGTCCGACGATCTGCACGCCGATCGGCAGCCCGTCGCGGGTGCGGCCGATGGGCGCGACGGTGGCGGGCAAATGACTGCCGCCGATCATAAGCGGCCAGAAAAGCTGATCGTTGTAGTGGACCGTTTGCCCATCGATCGCGATGCGGCGTTCCCAGGTGGTGCCGTCCTGGCGGTGCGGCATGGCCGGCGTGGCGAACACCGGGCACAGCAGCACGTCCCATTCCTGGAAAAACGCGTTCCACAACCGGCGGATGGCGTGTCGCCTTTGGTTCAAGCCAAGCCATATCCCGTGCGGCATGTCGGTCCCGCGCAACATCCAGGCGTCGGCGCTGTTGTCGTCCGGCGACAGGCGCGCGGCGGCCTTTCGCTGTTCGGCGATGATCGCTTCCGGCGTGTTGCCGCCCCAGGCGGCATGCAGCAGGCGCAGATAGATTCGATAAGCGGGCAGGGGATCGAAAGCCGGGCGAGCGGTGCGGGAAACCGTGGCGCCCTCCCGCTCCAGCCGGTCGGCGAGGCCGTCGATGGCCGCGACGATTTCGGGTTCCGTCGGTTGGCCGGGTTCGTGGTTCCAGACCGCGACGCGCAACGTTTTCAGGGACGTGAACCGCGGGGAGGGCAGGGTGATGGCCAACCCGGTATCGGCCGGATCCGGCCGCGCAAGCAGATCGAGAACAAGCCGCAGATCGTTCGCCGACCGCGCCAACGGCCCCAGCACAGCAATGTCCGTCGGCGCGCTCGGTCCCGCACCGCTGTAATTCGGGCACAGCGCCCAACTCGGCTTGTGCCCGAACACGCCGCAATAATGCGCGGGGACACGGATCGAGCCGCCGATGTCGGACCCAAGCTCCAGCCCGGTCAGCCCCGCGGCCAACGCCGCCGCCGATCCGCCGGATGACCCGCCGGGCGTCCGGTCGGTATTCCACGGGTTCGACGTGGTGCCGTAAACAGGATTATAGCTCTGCCAATCCGCGAGATCGACGGGCACGTTGGTCTTGCCGAACACCACCGCGCCGGCCTCTTCCAGCCGCCGGACAGCCAGGCAGGTTGTCGCCGCTTGCATGTTCGCCAGTTCCGGATGCCCACGCGTCGTCGGCAGCCCCGCGACGTCGAAACTTTCCTTCACCGTCATCGGCACGCCGAACAATGGGACGGATTTGTCGGACTGGTTATCCAGCGCCCGCGCCCGTTCGCGCGCTCGGTCGAAGTCGTGGACCACAATCGCATCGATGCGCGGGTTCAGAAGCGCGGCGCGGCCGATAAATCGATCCAGCAGTTCCAGGCAGCCGATCTCCCCCTTGCGGATGAGACCGGCCAAAGCGCTGGCGGACTGGAAGTGCAGCGTCACGCGATCGACGAGTTGAAGTTGCCCCCGTCGAGAATCAGGTTGTGGCCGACGATAAACCCGATCTTGGCGGAGCAAAGGAAGGCGCAGGCGTCGCCGAACTCGGCCGGATCGCCGACGCGGCCGGTCGGCGTATTGGCGGCCCGTTCCATCACGATCTCGTCCACCGGCACATTCCGCTGCGCCGCCGTTGCCACCGCACCGCTGCGCAGACGATCGGTCAGGAACGGACCCGGCAGGATGTTGTTGATGACGACGTTATGCTTCGCGACCTGACGCGCCAGCCCGGCCACGAACCCGGTCAGGCCCGCACGTGCGCCGTTGCTCATGCCCAGGTTCGGGATCGGCGACTTCACCGAAGCCGACGTGATGTTGACGATGCGCCCGAACTTGCGCGCGATCATGCCATCGACGGTCGCTTTGATCAGGAAGATGGGCGCCAGCATGTTCTGATCGACGGCCTTGATCCAATCCTCCCGCGTCCAGTCGCGGAAATCGCCATGCGGCGGGCCGCCGGCATTGTTCACCAGAATATCGGGCTCCGGGCACGCGGCCAGAGCGGCGGCGCGGCCTTCTTCCGTGGAGATATCGCCGGCGACGGCGGTCACCTTGGCGCCGGTCATCGCGCGGATTTCCGCGGCGGTTTCCTCCAGGGTGGACAAAGTGCGGGCGGTGATGACCAGCTCCACGCCTTCGCGCGCCAGAGAGATGGCGCAAGCGCGGCCGAGGCCTTTGCTGGCGGCGCAGACGATGGCTTTTTTGCCGGCGAGACCGAGATCCATGGTTGGTTCCTCCTTTAAGTGTGGGCGGCATAGGACCGCAATTCGTCCCCGACGCCAAGCCGGGGGTCAGCTGGTTTCGGTGCGTCCCCTCTGGCGGCGCCCGAGCGAGAGTTCGGTGACGATGCCGTGGAGGGTGCGGAGTTCCTGGGTCGTGACCTCGCCGCGCTGGAACAGATGCTGGATGTTGCGGACCATGCCGGGGCGCTTGGGCAGATTCCGTAAAAAACCGCTTTCGTCGAGTTCGGCGATCAGGTGCGTCAGGAAATTGTCCAGTTCGCCCTTGGTCGCGACATTGGTTTCGTTGGTCATCAGCGTGCGGGTGGGGGTCCGATCGTCGGCCGTCCACCACTCGTAGGCCATGACCAGCACGGCCTGGGCGAGGTTCAGCGACATGAACGCCGGGTTCAAGGGATAGCGGATCAGTGCATCGGCCTGCGCCATGTCGTCATTGTCCAGCCCGGCACGCTCCGGTCCGAACAGCAGGCCGGTTTTTAGGCCGCGACTGGTGATTTCGCGCAGTTCGGCGGCGGCGCCGCGCGCGGTCATGACGGGTTTGACGATGTGCCGGGGGCGGGGGCAGGTGGCGAACACATGGTGCAGATCGGCGACGGCGTCGGCGACGGTGGGATGCACGGTCGCGGCATCCAGCAGCCGGTCGGCGCCCGAGGCCGTACGCCACGCCTTTTCCTGCGGCCACCCGTCGCGTGGGGCGACGAGCCGGAGGTGAAACAGCCCGCCATTCGCCATGGCGCGCGCGCAGGCGCCGATGTTGTCGGCGAGTTGCGGGCGGACGAGGATCACCACGGGTGTATTGCCGACCGGATGCAGATCGGCGCCGCCGTCGCGGCCGGTCATCCACACCCCCCCGTCATGGTCGGACTTGACCCGACCACCTCAGGCCAATGGGAAAACGATGGTCGGGTTAAACCCGACCATGACGGGTCCGAGGCGGCGGTGGGGCGGTCCATCACTTCCCCAGCATCGATTTGATCCACGCCTTGATCTGCGCCTTCAGCCCGGGATCGGCCTCGACCTGCGCCCTATAGGGGGCGGCGGCTTGTTTCAGTGCCTCTTTGGTCGCGGGGTCGAGCCCTTCGTATGCCGCTTTTGCCTGCGCGGGGGTCATGGTCGCGGCGTTCGGCGGGATCGTGACACCGGGCGGCAGCTTCACCCCTGGCGGCAGTTGCGGCGTCTGCGCGGGCGCGGCGAATGTCAGCAGTACGGCGGCGGTGGCGATAACGGTTCGGTGCATGGTCAATTGGTCCTCCGCCAAATGGTGCCTTTGGGTCCGTCCTCAAGCAGAATGCCGCGCGCGGCGAGTTCGTTCCGGATCGCATCCGCCCGCGCGAAATCCCGCGCCTTGCGGGCGGCGAGGCGGTCGGCGATGGCGGCTTCGATATCCCCGGCGTCATCGCCGTCGCCCCGGAACCATGCCTCCGGCGCCAGTTGCAGCACGCCCAGCACGTCCCCGGCGGCGCGCAACGCCCGAGCAGCGTCGAAATCGCCGGCCAAGGCCATGTCGGCCAGCGCGTGCATCGCCGACAGCGCCAGCGGCGTATTCAAATCGTCGCACAGCGCATCCGCGACCGACGGCGACAGATCGCCGGCGCCGATGTCGGGGAATTTCTCCAACGCACGATAGAAACGATCTAGTTCCTTTTTCGCTTCGCCCAACGCCGCGTCGGAGAAATCCAGCACCGCGCGATAATGCGCGCGCAGCAGCAGCAGCCGCACCGCCTCGGCCGGCGCCTTGGCCAGAATTTCGCGAATGGTGAAGAAATTGCCGAGGCTTTTCGACATTTTCTCCCCGTTTACCAGCAGCATGCCGTTATGCATCCAGTAACGGGCGAAATGGCTGCCGGGGAAAGCGCAGACGCTTTGTGCGCGTTCGTTCTCATGATGCGGAAAGATCAGGTCCGATCCGCCGCCATGAATGTCGAAATTTTCACCGAGATAGCGCCAGGACATGGCGGAGCACTCGATATGCCAGCCCGGCCGGCCGCGGCCCCAGGGGGAGTCCCAGCCCGGCAGGTCGTCGCTCGACGGTTTCCACAGCACGAAATCGCCGGCATCGCGCTTGTAGGGCGCGACATCGACGCGGGCGCCGGCCAGGAGTTCGTCCGGCGTGTGGCCCGAGAGCTTGCCGTAGCCGGGGTCGGTGGCGACGGCGAACAGCACGTGCCCCTCGGCCGCATAGGCGTGGCCGGAGGCGATCAGGCGTTCGACGATTTGGATCATCTCTTCGATATGCTCGGTCGCGCGCGGCTCCACATCCGGCGGCAGCGCGTTCAGCTTGGCGATATCGGCATGGAAATCGCGCGTGGTGCGTTCGGTAATCGCGCCGATCGGCTCCCCGGACTCCTGGGCGCGGGCGTTGATCTTGTCGTCCACGTCGGTGATGTTGCGAACATAGGTAACCTTGGGGAACAACACCCGCAGCAGCCGCGACAGCACGTCGAACACCACGATGGGCCGAGCATTGCCGAGATGCGCGAGGTCGTAGACGGTCGGCCCACAGACATACATCCGCACATGCTGCGGATCGAGGGGCGCGAAACGCTCCTTCCTCCGGGTCAGGCTGTTGTGCAGGGTCAGTTCGGGCATGCGGGCGGGGTCCGTTGGGGTGGGGGCGCTTTATCGGGGATTCCGAGGTTGGGTTCAATGTCGGGGTTGGGGGGCGCCTGACACATCCGTCATGTTCGGGCTTGACCCGAACACCTCCTGCGACCGGGGGCGCTTGCCCATCCCCCGGCACTTCCGGCACACTCCCGTCCGCAACCGCCGGAGCCGTCATGAAGGGCTTCATCTCCTACGCGCATGCCGACCAAGCGATGTTTCAGGCGTTTCACACGCATCTGAAAGGGATCGAGCGCGTGCTGGACGTTCGGTTCTGGGCCGATACCGGCATTGGCGGCGGCGCGCATTGGAACGACGAAATAGCAAAGGCCATCGCCGAGGCGGATATTTTCGTGCTGCTGCTCAGCCCCGATTGGCTGGCCAGCGAATACATCGAAAAGTACGAGGAACCGGCGATCCGGGCACGATACAATCCGAAGACGGGGCTGATCTGTCCGGTGATTTTACGCCGCTGCGACTGGACGGACATCGTGCCGGATTTGCAGGGCATCCCGACGCATGGCCGCAAGGTTGTGCCGATCGACGATTGGCGCCCGAAGGAACACGGCTACGATGCGGCCCGCGCGGAGATCAAGGCGGAAATCCGGGCACGGTTCAACCTGTCCTCCCGCCCGGCGGAATGGCGCCAGCGGCTGGATGGGGGCCGCAGAAGCAGCCGGCGATTGTCTGGGTTCAGGAGAACGACCAGCTGGTGCCGGCGGCCGAAGGAGCGGAGGCCGACGACGCCGTCGCCGCGGATGCGTCCACCCAACGGTCGCAGGGTGTGGTTCGGAACAAGGCGGACACGCTTGCGCGGCTGGCGAACCAGTTAGGCAATCGCCTCGACTCCGACTGGACGGGGATCGCGGCGGCGGCTCGGGAATTCGCCGATGAAATGGCGAAACCGACCAAGATGTTGGCGGCGGAGATAGACCCGCTCTGGCACATGTTTCTGCGCTTGTCGTTATTCCTGGCGATGGATGAGCGTGCGATGAACCGTAGGAATGGGGAGACCGCCCCTTTACCAGCGCCGTTGCATCGCGCCCTGAGCGATCTGGTCGGTTCGGCTGCGCCCTGGCTGCGCCGCTTCCCCACCGCGCGCGGGATGGACGATCAGCGCCGCGCATCGGGGGCGGACCGCGCAGATATGACCGAAACGATGGGGTTGGCCGAGGCGCTGATCGCGGCTGCACGGGACGAGCCGTTGATACCGTCATCGGCCGCGAAACGCCTGTCCGACAGTGTGAAAATGGGACAGGATCCTTCCGTTCCCGGCGACAAGGCGGCAGCAGAGTCCGAAAATGCAATTTATAATCTGTTCGTTAAAATGGGCAGCACAGCGGCGGGTGCGATGCTTGGCGACCTGCGCTTCGGATCGGAGGCCGATCGTGCCCTACATGGCCATATCAAGCACGTTTTAAGGGCAATCGAGGATCATCCGCGGATCGGCGCCTATCTCAAAGCGCGTTTCCCCGACGATTTGCGGCATGCGTTCGAGCAGTTGATGCGGGAGGCTAAGGAATCGCCAGGCGCGTTCGAAATTCCGCCGGAACGGGAAGAAGGAAGCGGCCCGTCGGTCGCGGGACCGGACATGGTGCGTATCCCCGCGGGCAAATTCATGATGGGGGTTCCGCAAGAGGAAAGCGATGGACCGGAAGGTTGGGGCGCGAGCGACGACGATTCGCGCCCGGTGCATGAAGTGACGTTCGCCCGGCCATTCCTGCTCGGCAAATACCCCGTCACCGTAGGAGAATACGCCGCATTCGCAGGGGATACCGGGCGGACGCCGGAACCGCCGGCATTTCCGCAGACGGATCGGCACCCGGCGGTGAACGTGTCGTTCGCCGATGCTGTGGCCTATACCGAATGGCTGTCGGAGCGGACAGGCCTGCGCTACCGGCTGCCGAGCGAGGCGGAATGGGAATATGCGTGCCGGGCAGGGACGACGACGGCGCGGTGGTGGGGCGATGGGTTCGATCCCTCCAAAGCGAACAAAAACGATCAGGGTACGACGGCGGTCGACCATTACGATCCGAACCCATGGGGCCTGCACGACACGATCGGCAACGTGTTCGAATGGGTCGCCGATCCCATGCACGACAACTATGTCGATGCTCCCTCCGACGGTTCGGTGTGGACAACCGGAGGTAGCGATGACAGCCGCGTTGTCCGTGGCGGTTCCTGGAGCAGCAGCGTCGGGAACCACCGCTCCGGCGTCCGCGGCTGGCTCAACCTCAGTGCCCGTCCGTGGGTTGGGTTCCGTCTCGCCAGAACGCTGTAGTCTCTTTAATCTTAGACTCTTTACCTCTTTAGAGAGGGGTCCGGGGCATAGCCCCGTGGAAATTTTTGGGGTTTTTAAGGCCTTGCACGACTCGGGCGCATTGGCGCCGTATGCGTCCGCTATCGGGCGTTCGCGCCCTACGATCTTCCCCCGCGCCCGGCCTGTTCGCCGTCCCAAGGGGAAGCCTGGCCGCCCCCCAGCCGCGTTGTCCGTGGCGGTTCCTGGAACAACAACGACAGGAACCACCGCTCCGGCAACCGCAACTGGAACAACGACAGTGCCCGTCCGTGGGTTGGGTTCCGTCTCGCCAGCACGCCTCCATGCCAGAGCCGGGTGGGTCAAGGCCCAGTCGGGAGTGCCGAGGTTGCGTTCAGGGGTTGCCATGATGACAAGGGGTGCAAGTGGTTTGACCCCGGTGCTCCCGGCGCCTGTCCTGGTTCTTCGATGGACGACAGGCGCCGGAACTTCCCGCGGGCACCCGGCCGGCCGGGTGTCTGCCATTTGCGTTCATTCGCGGTTTCACTTTGGCAGGCGGAAGAACCGGTTCATTGGTCAGGTCCAAGGATCGGAACCGCGAACGAACGCAAATTTCCGGTGGCCGAGACAAACCGTGGGTAGCGGGCCTGCGCCCGCCATGACGGTATTTCTCTTCGGCCCATGCCAAATTGGCCTGAGATGGTCGGGTCAAACCCGACCATGACGGGGTGCGAGGACGACTATGCGGCTGCGTCTTCCTTGATCATCACCGCTGCCTTTTCCCCGATCATGATTGTCGGCGCGTTCGTATTCCCCGTGGTCAGTGTCGGCATGATCGACGCATCCGCCACCCGCAGCCCCGCGATCCCGTGCACCCGCAGCCGGGAATCAACCACGGCCGCCGGTCCTTCGCCCATCCGGCACGTCCCGACAGGGTGATAAATCGTCGTCCCGTAATCCTTGAAGAACTGCGTCAGCGCCGCGTCCGATGTCACATCCGGACCCGGCAGCGTCTCCACCACGCTGTGCTTGGCAATCGCCGGAGAGGCGAAAATCTCCCGCGTGAACCGCGTGCCCGCCAGCAGCACCTGAATATCCGCGGGATCGGACAGATAGTTGGGCGCGATCGCCGCTTTCTCGAACGGGTCGGCGGACCGAGCCATGATGGTGCCACGGCTGTCGGGGCGGACGGGGCAGATGGCGACGGTCATGCCGTCTTCGCGCTCCAGTTCCCCGAATTTGGCGTTGTCGTAGCTCGCGGGCGTGAACAGCAGTTGCAGATCGGGGCTCGCGAGTTCCGGCCGGGACCGGCAGAACACCTGCGCCGTCGTTACCCCGAACGTCAGCGCCCCATTCCCGGCGGTGAAGAATTTCGCGACTTCGCGGACCAGCCGAACGCCGCGCGCCAGTTTATTGATCGAAATGGAATCGCGCACGCGGTGCGATACGCGGGCCACGTAATGATCCTGCAAGTTCGCCCCGACCCCGCGCAGATCGTGCACGACCGGCACGCCGATCGATTGCAGATGCGCCGCCGGTCCGACGCCGGAGATTTGCAGCAGATGGGGGGAGTTGATGGCGCCGCCGGACAAAATTACCTCCCGCCCCGCGCGCAGTTCCTTATCCTGCCCGCGCTGACGGTAGGCGACGCCGACGCAGCGCTTGCCCTCGAACAGCAGTTTGGTCGCGATCGCTTCGGTTTCGACCCGCAGGTTGGGGCGGCTCCGCGCCTCTTTCAGGAACGTCTGCGCCGTCGAGCCGCGCCACTTCCCCTTGCGGGTCATTTGGGAATAGCCGACGCCCTCCTGCTGGCGTCCGTTCAGGTCTTTGCTGAACGGAAACCCGGCCTGCTGCGCGGCCTCGATGAAACGGTGGGTGAGGGGCAGGATCGTGCGGTAGTCCTCGACCTTCAACGGCCCGCCGGTGCCGCGATAATCCGTGTCAGCCGCCTGCTTGTAGCTTTCGGATTTGCGGAACAGCGGCAGGACATCGTCGAAGCTCCAGCCGCGGCAGCCCATTTGTGCCCAGCCGTCGAAATCGGCGGGGTTGCCGCGCACATACAGCATGCCGTTGATCGAGGACGACCCGCCCAGCGTCTTGCCGCGTGGCCAATGGATTCGGCGGCCACCGCTGCCGTCGGAGGGTTCGGAACTGTAATTCCAGTTCACGACAGGGTGGTACAGCAGTTTCAGGACCCCGGCCGGGATGTGGATCCAGGGGTTGGTGTCCGGCGGCCCGGCCTCCAGCAGCACCACCGAGGCGCCGGTCTCCGACAGGCGGGAAGCCACGACGCAGCCGGCCGATCCGGCGCCCACAACGATGTAATCCGCGTCCATGTGCATACACCCCAATTTCGTCTGAGGTGGCCCGAAGCACCGGCCGGGGTCAAGAGCCGTGAAGCTTTGGTTGCGGCCCGCCGCGCTCCCCCCTATAAGGCGCGCGGCTGCCGGTCGGGAGAGATGCCAGAGCGGTCGATTGGGACGGTCTCGAAAACCGTTGTACCCTATGGGTACCCAGGGTTCGAATCCCTGTCTCTCCGCCAGCCATCCCTAATCCGCGGCTTCCGCCGCCAGAACCGGCGAAAACGCCGCGATCATCGCCGGAATATCGCCGGCCGGGCGCGGCTTGCTGAACAGATACCCCTGTAGCTCGTCGCATCCCTCCACCTGGAGCAGACGCATCTGCGGTTCGGTCTCCACCCCTTCCGCCAGGACATCCATGCCCAGCGCCTTGCCGAGTCCGACGACGGCCCGCACGATCTCCAGGCTGCCTTTGCAGCCATCGAGATTCTGCACGAACGACCGGTCGATCTTGATCTTGTCGAACGGAAACCGGCGCAAATAGCTCAACGACGAATAGCCGGTGCCGAAATCGTCCATCGAAATCCGCACTCCCAGATCGTGCAGCCGCCGCAGCAGCCCGATCGTCGCGTCGGTATCCCGCAGCAGCACCGATTCGGTAATTTCCAGCTCCAGCCGGTGCGGCGCCAGACCGGATGTGGCCAGCGCGAACGCAATGTCCTCGGCCAGCACGCCGCTCTCGAACTGGACCGGCGACAGATTGATCGCGACTTTGAGGTGGCCAGGCCAACGCGCCGCCTCCGCGCAGGCCGTGGTCAGCACCCAGGCCCCGATCGGCTTGATCAGACCGGTCGCCTCGGTCAGGGCGATGAACGCGCCCGGCGGCACCAGACCGCGCGCCGGGTGGCGCCAGCGGATCAGCGCCTCGAACCCGGTCAGGGACTCGCTGTCGGCCTCGATCAGCGGCTGGTAGAAAACCTCGAACTGCTCCTCGGCCAGCGCGACCCGCAGATCCGCTTCCATTTCGCGGCGCTGGCGGATATCGGCATCCATCGCCGGCTCGAAAAACCGGCAAACCCCCCGCCCATCGGCCTTCGCTCGGCATAGCGCGATGTCGGCGTTACGCAGTAGCTCATCGGGTGCGAGTTGCTCGGGGTCCGCGAGCACGACCCCCATGCAGGCGTCGATCTCAATGTTCTGCCCGCCGATTTGGAACGGAAACCGCAGGATCCCGTGCAGCCGGTCGGTCAGCGACAGCACGTCGGACGGTTGTTCGGCATCGCTTTGCACGATCGCGAACTCGTCGCCGCCGATCCGCGCGACCAGATCGGTCTCGCGGGTGTTTTCGCGCAGCCGGTCGGCCACCTGCCGCAGCAGCTCGTCGCCCACCGGGTGCCCCAGCGTGTCGTTCACCGTCGTGAACCCGTCCAAATCGATGCAGATCACCGCCAGCGCATGCCCCCGCCGCACCGCCGGCGCCGCCCGTTGCAGATGATCGTGGAACATCGCGCGGTTCGGCAGCCCGGTTAGCGCGTCGTGCCATGCCATGTGCAGCAGCTGCGCCTGCGTGCGGCGCCGTTCGGTGATGTCCTCGAACGTCGCGACCCAGCCCTCCTGAGGCACCGGGCGCCGGACGACCTGAATCACCCTGCCGTCGGGAAGCTCGTGCACCCGGTCGTCCGGGTCCCGTTCCAGGTCCGGTCCCGGCGGCGCCAATAGCGTGCCCAATTCCGCGGCCGTTTGTCCTTCCGCTGGGGCGCCGAACATGTCCGTGAAACGCCGGTTGAACACCGTCAGCCGGTTCCGCGAATCGAACAGGCACAACCCTTGAGTCATATTATGCAGCGCGGCCTGAAACCGGGTGCTTTCCATCGCCAGCCGCGACAGGGTGGTGTCCAGCGCCCGGATCGCCAGCAATCGGACAAGCAGCCAAGCGACGAAGCCCAAGGCACAGCTGCCGGCGGCGACAAAGGCGGTGCGGCGGACCAGCGGCCGCAAACTGACCTCGGCATCCAGCCAGCCGATCGTCGTCCCGCCCACCACGATTGGCGTACGGGCCGCTTGAACCGGAGACAGCAGGTCCAGGCTTTCCTGGAGCACCAGCTTGCCCCGTGTGTCGGTGACGCGCTGGCGGATCGGTTCGCCATTGCCGTCGGGGTAGGCGATCAGTTCGGCAATCCGGTCGGACTGGTATCGCCACAGACGATCGTTGGCGAAGATGAATTTTTCGACGCGGCTCGCACTCAGCCGCCCCTTGAAATCGAGTGCGTCGGCGGAATCCTCGGCGCCGAGTGTGTAATAGGCGGCGGGGACGGCGAGCGCGATGGCGATGGCGAAGATCAGGCTCAGGGCGCCGATCAGCGTGCGGATATGCGGGGGGGCCACCGATCTATTCCCCGCCGGGGATGCAGCCGCCATCCCGTAGCGTCCGGATGCCGGCGTCGCTGTGCAGAAAATTCAGAAACGCCTGTACCGGAGCGGTCATGGGGGAGCGGACGACGATCCGCAGGACCTTGTCGTAGCGGTACCGTCCGTTCTCCAGGGCGTCCAGCGCGGGTGCCGTACCGTCGATCGCGACCAGCCGCAGATCGCGCCGCTCCGTCACCATCTGCGTATAGGTCGCCCCGATGAAGGAGCCTTCCAGGCCTTCCGCCAGGGCTGCATTGTCCAGATCGGTCGTCGCGACTGGCAGTTCCCGCCGCGCGCGAGCGGCGGCGAGTGCGTCGGCGATGCCTGGGAAATGGCTGGTCATGACCGTGTTGTCGTCCTCTGCTTTGGGGCGCAGAATCACCTTGATGCGGGTGCCGTCGGGCCAGGTGGCGACCGGGTCGGCGTAGACCCGCACGATCTCATGGGCCGTCATCGCCGTGGGGCCGGTGCTGGAGGTGGCGAAGACGAACGGCGTGCGCAAAACCGCCGCCTCCGTCAGACCCTGAGCCTTTTCGGCGTCGGTCAAGGTACGGCCCGCGACGGCGACATCGATTGCGCCCTCGGCCGCTGCCCTGATCCCCCCGCCGCTCCCCAGGCTTGGCACCACCTCCAACATGGTGCCGGAGCGTTCGACGAAGGGTTTCGCCATGCGTGTCATCAACCCGATCGCCCCGCCGGTGCCGCCGATCCGCAGCGTATCGGCCATGGCGGGTGGACTTTCGGCCACCCAGACGGCGACGAAAAACAACAAAATCAGCGGTGAACGACGTGTCATGGCGGTCAGTCCCTGCGATGCCGGGGGGCAGTGTCGCAGGGAGTTGTTAAGAAACCGTTAACAGAGGGGCATTCGGAGAAATTATTTTCGCTCCTTGGCGCGCCCGCTGCCGAGCGCCAACAGTACCGCGCCCAACGCGGCAAACACAGCGGCCGTCGTGTATCCCAGTCCGTATCCACCGCCGGCAGTGACGGACGCGGCGAACGCCGGTGGCATCAGCATGCCGCCGGAGAACATCAGGGCGGTGCCGAGCCCGCTGGCCTCGGTGCCGCGGCTGCCGCCGAGATGGGCGTATTCGGCATAGGCCACGCCGGTATAGCCGCCAGCGGTGCAGCCGGCGATCAAGGCAACCGCCGCGACACCCCATGTCGGCCAGACCGGTCCGAACTGCCCGGTCAGCAGCGCCGCCGCCGCCATGCCGGCGCCATGCACCGCCAGCGTGGCGGCCGGGGTCAGATACCGGTCGGCGATCCAGCCCCAGATCGGGCGGCTGACGGACCCGGCGATTTGATACAGCGCCAGAATACGCCCGGCCGTGATCAGATCCAGATGCACGACGCCGGTCAGATGCACCGTCATGAAGCTGACGAAACACAGTTGAATGCCGGAGTAGATGAACGCCCCCACCGACAACCGCCGTATCCTTGGGTCGGCCAGCAGGCGGAACGGGCGCACCAGCGTCTCGGTCAGCTTGTAGCGGATAGGGTCGAGCCCCGAGTCCCAGGATTTACGCGGGATTTCCATCAGCAGGATCAGTGCCGCCACCGGCACGGTTTCCGACAGCAACGCGCCGCGCCAGCCCAGCAGCCCGACCAGCGGCGGCAGGATCAACGCGGCGAGGACCCCGCCCAGCGGCACCCCGATCTGGCGCAGCGACATGATGGTGTTGAACACGGCGGGCGGAGTCTTGGGGGCGAGCAGATGGGTACTGGCCGGGGCGGCGGCGCCGTAGGCCAGGCCGAGCACCACGCCGGACACCCACAACGCCAGCACGCCATGCGCGGTGCCGGCGATGATCTGCATGCCCAGAGCCGCCAGGAGGACCATTTGCGTCGCCCGAACGCCTCCGTGCCGGCGGATCAGCGCCGGCGACAACAGGGCCGAGATTATGCCGACGCCGTACGCCGTCGCCACGAACCCGCCGACCAGCGCACCGTTCACGTTCAGGTCCCGCGCGACCTCGGGCGCCAGGGCCGGCAGGGAATAGAGCGACATGGTCGCCAGGGTCTGCACCGCCAGCGTCGCCAGCAGCGGCCAGACCGGCATGCGCATCGGAACAGTCACAGGCTGGACAGGAAGCTGTCCAACAGCGCGTTGGTCCGAACGGGTTCGTCGAGCTGAGGAAAGTGGCCGGTATCCTCCACGATCTCCGCCCGCACGCCGGGGACGGCGCCGCGCAGCATGTCCAGATATGGGCTGGTCTGGCCTTGGCGCATCGAGGTGCGTTCCCGCTTTTCGTTGCTGTAGGTCGTCTGGATCGCCATCACGGGCACGCGCAGGCATCCGAGCGAGGCTGTGAACCGGTGGGCATCGTAACGCTGCAAATCCGTCAGCATCTTCTCCCCCACCTCCCGCGGCAGCCTTAGCGCTCGGGCTATAACCGAGGCGGCGACGGCGGGGTCGCTCTTGGCGGTGAACATGTCCTTGAACAGGCCCTGCGCCATGGTGGCGAAGCCGTTTGGCTGGGCGAAGGCCACGCGCAACGCTGCCCCCATGGCGGCGGCGAACTGGCTGCCATCGACCAGCACCACGGCCTTCACCCGGTCCGGGACCTGCAACGCGGCTTCCGTGACGACGCGGCAGCCCAGACTGTGCCCGACGATCACGGCGGGGGGCAGATCGAGGGCGCGAATCACCTCGGCCACGTCGGCGCCGTAGCGCTCGATGGAGCAATCCGCCGCGGGGCCGGGAGAGGCGCCATGGCCTCGCAGATCGACGGCGACCGTCATGTGTCGCGGCGACAGATGCGCGACCTGCGCGTCCCAGTCGGTATGGCCGCAGGCGAAGCCGTGCACGAACACGATGGGGGGCTGGGCGTTGCCGGCGACGACGTGATGGATCAGGGGCATGAAACGGGCCTGTACGGTTGCTGGCCGAAAGGTTCGGGGCGTTCGGCGTCCGCGTCAATAAAGGCGGGGCAGGGGGCCGAGGCGGACAGGAGAACGAAAAACACGAACAGCGCGTACGCTTGTCTGCCGCGCTAACGAATTATGCACATTTGCAGGGTGGGACCCGATGGCCGGCGGAACGGGTCCGCCGGCCTTTGGTCTGGAGGTAACCGAGATGCTTCTACATCTCATTTCCCTGCTGCCTATCGCGGACATCTTCGACATCGAAGCCAAGATCCGCCTCACGAAAAAGCGGTGGGGTGGGGCCGGTTCGTTCGCGAGCCGGCCCCACCCCAGCCATGGCCTACATTTGCGCGTAGGCGCCGTTCTTCCAGATATACAGCACGTAGCCGGCGCCTTTCGGATCGCCTTTCTTGTCGAAGCTCATCGGACCGAGCACCGACGGCCAGTTGCCACTGGCTTTCAGCGCGGCGGCGACTTTCTTGGGGTCGGCACTGCCGATCTTCTTGGCGGCATCGGCCCAGATCTGCACGGCGGCGTAGGTGTAGAGAACATAGCCCTCGGGATCGATATTCTTGGCCTTGAAGCTCTTTACCACATCCGCCGCGGCCTTGTTCAGGCGCGGATCGGGGGAGAAGGTCATCAGCGTGCCGGTGCCGGATTCTCCCGCGATCTGCCAGAACTCATTCGTTACCAGCGCGTCGCCGCCGACCAAGGTCGCTTTCATGCCCTGTTCCTTGGCCTGACGGATGATCAGCCCGGCTTCGGTGTGATAGCCGCCGACATAGATCACCGATACGCCAGCCTGCTTCAGGCGGCTGACGAGCGCGGAGTAATCTTTCTCCTTCGGCGTGTACGCGGTGAACAGCGCTTCCTTGCCACCGGCGGCGTGCAGAGACTTCAACGTCTCGTCCGCCAGGCCTTTGCCGTAGGTGGTGTTGTCGTGCAGGATCGCGATCTTCTCTTTCTTGAAGTTTTTGGCCAGGTACTGGCCGGCGACCGCCCCTTGTTCATCGTCCCGCCCGCAGACGCGGAACGTGTTCCAGCCGCCCTTGTCTGTATAAACCGGGTTGGTGGATGCGGGAGAAATCTGCAGAATCCCTTCCTCCCCATACACTTTCGACGCCGGGATGGAGCTGCCGGAGCAGTAATGGCCGGCGACGAGCGCGACCTTCTTGGCGGCCATCTGGTTGGCCACGGACACGGCCTGTTTCGGGTCGCAGGCGTCGTCGCCCACTTCCAGGATCAGCGTCTTGCCCAGCAGTCCGCCGGCCTTGTTGATGTCGGCCACGGCCTGTTCGGCGCCGACCTTCATCTGTTGCCCGAAGGAGGCGTATTCCCCCGTCATCGGCCCCACGGCGGCAATGCGAATTTGCGCCAGCGCGGGCGCGGCGGCGACGGTCAGCAGGGCGGCGGCACTCAGTAACGTGCGTCTCAGCATGGTGGTTCTCCCGATGGCAGCAGAGTCGATTTCGACGCCGCGAACCTAGCGCCGAACCGCGAAACGCGCCAGAAACCCGTTTAACGACCACCCTATTGGAGTTTCCGACGTGAAGGCTTCCCTGTTCTACCTCCCCGGCAACGCCAGCCGCGCCGAGATCGAGGCCGGTATGGCCGGCACCAAGCCGGAGCTTTACCAGCGCATGCTGCGGGAACTTTCCGAACAGATCAGGCTGGCCGACGACCTCGGCTACGATTCCGTCAGCTTCACCGAACACCATTTCCATATCGAGGGGTTCGAGGTTTCCAATAACCCCGTGCTGCTCGATCTGTATTTCGCGATGCAGACCAAGCGCATTCGCGTGGGCCAGCTGGGCATCGTGCTGCCGGCGGCAAATCCGCTGCGGGTGGCCGAGGATATCGCGATGCTCGATCACATGACAGGCGGGCGGGCGAACGCCGGGTTCGCGCGCGGGTATCAGCGCCGCTGGGTGGACGTCATGGCGCAGCAGACGCACGGGGTCAGCGGCGCGCTGCCGCACCAGCACGACGCGATCGATGCGACAAACCGAGCGGCGTTCGAGGAAAACTGGCAGATCATCAAGAAGGCCTGGACGCAGGAGATGATCACCCATGACGGGCAGTTTTGGAAAATCCCGGCCGGCGAGACCCCTTGGACTCTGCCGACCACGGAAAAATGGGGCAAGGGCGTCGAAAACGGGATTTTGAAGTCCGTCGGCGTGGTGCCGAAGCCGCTGCAAAAACCGCATCCCCCGGTGTTCCTGCCGTTCGCGTCCTCGGAATCGTCGATTCGCTGGGCGGCGCAGGAAGGTGTGACCGCGATCCTGCCGGCGATGCTGCCGGAATACGAAGTGCCGCTGTACGACCTCTATGCCCAGGTTTCCGGCAAGCCGCGCACGCACGGGACGGCGCTGCTGCGCGACGTGATCATCGCCGACACCGATGAGGAAGCTTTGGCGCTGTGGGCCGACTCTGGCCAGTTCACGGGGCGCGCGTGGTTCGAGCCGTTCGGCTTCCGCCGCGGCATGATGGATACGAAATCGGGCCAGTACCTGACACCCGAGCAGGCGGTGAAGGAAGGCTACGTCCTGGCGGGCACCGTGGACACCGTGATCCGCGGGCTGGAGGCGAACATGCGGCGCCAGAACGTCGAATGGGTGTTCTGCTACACCTACAGCAGCCTGATTCCGCACGCGAAGCTGATGAATTCCATCGAGAAGTTCTGGACCCAGGTCATGCCGAAATTCGCGTAGGAGCGTCGCACCATGTCAGCCAAAAGGCCCGCTTATGTCATCGCCGAGGTCGAGGTCACCGACCCCGCGGTGTTCCAGGAATACGTCGCGCAGGCGATCCCGACCCTGCAACAATACAACGCCCGCATCGTCGTCCGCGCAAAGCCCGACACCAAGGAAGGTGCTCGGGCCGTCGGCGACATCGTGATCGCGGTGTTCGAGAGCATGGAGGATGCGCAGAGCTGGTACCACGCGGCGGAATACACCGCCGCCATTTCGGTGCGCCAGCGGGCCGCGAAGACGCGGTTGATGATCGTGGAGGGGGAGCCGGTTTAGGGGCTACGCCGCGCGCATCATCGGTGTGGTTCCGGACTACTCAGCCGCCGCGAGCGGCAAGTCCAATTCCACACGGTCATGCGAGACAACCGGCCGAATCCGCCCACGTTCACCCCGTTCCAAGCGGATCAACCCATACCCGGCCATGGTCTTCAACGTCCGGGAGAGGTTCGACTTGGCCTTGCCGGTGATCCGCGCCAGTTCGTCGAGCGACCCCGGCGCCTGTTCGGCGATGGTGCGCAGCAGCGCGCGGTTGCCCGCCGACAGAACTTTGGCGAAGGACTCCGTGGACGTGAACCAGACCTTCGGCTCATCCGGCCCGACCTGCAGCTCCCCCCGCGCGATGGCCATGGTGCGGGTTTTCATGTCCTCATAGCTGGCGACGCCGACTTTCAGGGTGGTCATGGAATGATGCCTCTCTCTCGCAACAGGGCGTCGACGGTTGCCCAAAAATCGCCGAGCAACGTGGCGGCGTCCTGGTAGTCGTATGCTTTCACGGTCCGCAACCGATGGCGGTGGTCTTGCGGTTCGCCCCGCTTCTGGCGCGCCACCGGGTGGGCGTTGTCGAAGCCGGCCAATCGCTCTCCATCCGGGCCATGGAGGGTTAACGAATAGTCCAGGCCGTGCGGTTTATCCGGCGTGACCGGCACCCGCGTCACCACGAATCGAACCCAGTGACGACCGGCCGGATCGACGACGAGTGCCTGTCCGTCGAGGTCCAGTAAGGTGTCTAGGGTTGGGTCGCGGGTTTGCGGCATGCGTAGTATGTTATCATAATGAGATAACTATGGCAACCGTGATCGGGTGATCGATCGTGGAAGCGGAACGGGGGGTATCCGGGGCTGCTGGCTAGACCTGCCAGGATAGCTAACCCGGCATGCTGCTTTTTTGGCAGCGACCGGGCTGGTGGCAAGTCCGCGAGATTCACCACTGAACCACTGAACCACGGAACAGACCGAGCAACCTGGCACGCCTGAGGCCCAACGCCCCGGCTTCTCCGAAGTTCCGTGGTTCAGTGGTTCAGTGGTTCAGTGGTGAATCTTGCGATCGTTCCACGGGCGCACACGGCCACAACCCGCAAACCGAATCGTACCTCCATCCTCCGCTTGGACAACAGCCTGCCTTTGCCGCTAATGACTTGGCCGATGCGCGGCCGATTCCCGGCGGATCGGCCTTTATCCGAGAATGAGAACCGCATGCCCATTTTGAGTTGGTTGACACGGGACGACGACATCCGCGCCGCTCGGCAGGTGCCGTACCGGCTGCTGGATTCGGTGCCCGAACTCTCGGCGGGCGATCCGGCCTCGGGGAATATGCTGATCCAGGGGGATAATCTGGATGCGCTGAAGGCGTTGCT
Source organism: uncultured Acetobacteraceae bacterium (assembly GCA_903895595.1). GTDB lineage: Bacteria > Pseudomonadota > Alphaproteobacteria > Acetobacterales > Acetobacteraceae > Rhodopila. The sequence goes on from CAITUP010000098.1 coordinate 46,587, forward strand.
GCCATTTTACGCGGGGCGGGTGAAGTGCATTTACATCGATCCGCCTTACAATACGCGGTCGGCGTTCGAGCATTACGACGATAATTTGGAACATACGCAGTGGCTGTCGATGATGTGGCCTCGGTTGGAGTTGCTGCGGGAGTTGTTGGCGGAGGATGGTTCGATTTGGGTTTCCATCGACGACAATGAGGGGCATTATTTAAAGGTGGTGACGGATGAGGTTTTTGGGCGTCGGAATTTCATAACGAATATCGTATGACAAAAATCATATACGTCGAATCAAACAGCGAAATTCATATCCGATACCCATGACCATGTATTTTTGTACGCAAAAGATCAAGACCTATTCCGTCTTGGGAAGATTGATCGAACTGAAGACCAAAAGAATTCGTTTAAAAACCCTGATAGCGATATTCGGGGAGATTGGAAGGCGGCAAATCTTTCTGCTGGGAAATACTATGAGGCCGGTCAGTTTCCTATTACCGGCCCTACCGGAAAGGTTTTCTATCCGCCGAAAAATAGATATTGGCGATGCAATGAGGACACGTTCAACCTTTGGCTGGAAGACCGTCGAATTACATTTGGGCGGGACGGTACCGGGCGTCCAATGCTCAAAAAATATCTTCATGAGATGAAGTCTGGGCTGACGCCAAACACCTGGTGGTCATATAACGAGGTTGGTGGCAATAAGCAGGCGAGCTCGGATCTGAAGGCGCTATTTCCGGATCAGGAGGTCTTCGGTACGCCGAAACCGGTAAGTCTAATCGAACGGTTGTTGACATTATCCACCAATCCCGGCGACCTCGCCCTCGACTCCTTCCTCGGCTCCGGCACTACCGCCGCTGTCGCGCACAAAATGAACCGCCGCTACATCGGCATCGAAATGGGCGATCACGCCGTCACCCATTGCGTCCCACGCCTGAAAAAAGTCATCGACGGCGAGCAAGGCGGCATCTCCGCCAGCGTCGGCTGGCAGGGCGGCGGCGGGTTCCGCTTCTACCGCCTCGGCCCGCCGGTCTTCGACGAAGATGGCCAGATCCGCGCCGATATCGCCTTCCCGGTGCTCGCCGCGCATATCTGGTTCAGCGAAACCGGCACGCCCTGGACCGCGACCGACAACACCCCGTTTATCGGCTTTCACGATGGGCGGGCTTTCGTGCTGCTGTATAACGGCATCCTCGGCGACAAGCGCCCCGCCGGCGGCAATGTGCTCACCCGAGCCACCCTGGCCATCGTCCGCGCCGCCATCGCGGCGGCCGATCCCGCATTCGCCGGCCCCGTCACCATCTACGGCGAACAATCGCGCATCGCTGCTGCCACGCTCGAAAACGACGGCCTGACCTTCAAGCAGACGCCCTACGACGTCAAAGCAAGGCGCTGAGGAACGGTCATGCAGCTCAAACAATACCAGACCGACACGCTGACCATCCTCCGCCGCTATTTGGAGGAAGCGCGCACCGCCGGACCCGCTCCGGCCTACGACCTGCTGACCGCCGAACCCGAGCAGGAAAAGCGCTTGGGCCGCTACCGGTCGGCGTACAAGGCGCTGGAGGCGTTGCCGGACACGCCCTATGTCTGCCTGCGCCTGCCGACCGGCGGCGGAAAGACCATCCTCGCGGCACACGCCATCGGTATCGCCCGCGATGCCTGGATGGAGAAAGACCACCCGCTGGTCCTGTGGCTGGTGCCGTCCAACACCATCCGCCAGCAAACCGCCGAGGCGTTGAAGAACCCGCGCCATCCCTATCGCCAGGTGCTGGACGAGCTGTTCGGCGGCCGCGTGCGGGTGTTCGATATTACCGACTTCACCGATATCCGCCCGCACGACATCGCCGACAGCGTGTGCGTGGTCGTCGGCACCATCCAAACCCTGCGCGTCAACAATACGGAAGGCCGCAAGGTCTACGCCCACAACGAAAACCTGGAGACCCATTTCAGCCGCGTCCCGCCCAACATGCCGGGGCTGGAACTGCGCGACAACGGCGCGCCGCGGTTCTCTTTCGCCAATCTGCTCCACGTCCATCGCCCGCTGATGATCGTCGATGAGGCGCACAATGCCGTGACGGGCCTGACGCGGGAGATGCAGACCCGCGTCAATCCCTGCGCGATCGTCGAATTCACCGCGACGCCGCGCATGGACTCCAACATTCTGCACAGCGTCTCGGCGCGGGAACTCAAAGCCGCCGAGATGATCAAGCTGCCGATCGTCCTCGCGGAACACGACTCCTGGCAAACCGCGGTGAACGGCGCGATCGCCAGCCGGGCGGCCTTGGCGGACGCAGCGAAGGGGGAGAGGGACTACATCCGCCCCATCGTCCTGTTCCAGGCGCAAAACCGCGACCAGGAGATCACCGTCGAAGTGCTGAAAAAGCATCTGACGGACGTGGAACACATCCCGGAGGACCGGATCGCCATCGCCACCGGCGACCAACGGCAACTGGACGGGTTGGATTTGTTCGATCCTGCCTGCCGGATCGAATACGTCATCACCATCGCGGCCTTGAAGGAAGGTTGGGATTGCTCCTTCGCCTACGTCTTTTGCTCCGTCGCCCGCATCCAAAGCGCCACCGACGTGGAACAGCTGCTCGGGCGCGTCCTGCGCATGCCCTACGCGCGGCGACGGACGGCGGAGGCTTTGAACCGCGCCTACGCCCATGTGTCGGAACCGTCGTTCGGCGCGGCGGCCGCGGCACTGACCGACAAGTTGATCGCGATGGGCTTCGATGAGGACGATGCGCGGGATGCGATCGAACCGGCGCAGACCAGTCTGGACGACACGGGATTGTTCGCGCCGCGGCCGGTACCGCTTCCGGTGTTCCGCCATGTCGTGACCGTCAGCTCGGCGGAGGCGGCAGCCATCGCAACCGCCGTCGCCGCCGAAGGTGTCGCTGTCACACCGCGACCGGATGGCACGGTCGAGATCGCGGTCACCGGTCGGGTGCGGCCCGAGGTGGAGGAAGCCATCTCCGCCGCGATTCCGGAGCCGGTGCGCCGGCATTTCGCCGAGGCGGTCCGGACGTATCGTGTGGCAATCCAGGACCAGTTGTCGCCAGCCGAGCAAGGAGAGGAATTCAAGGTTCCCCGCCTGATGGCGGAAATTCAGGGCAATTTGGAATTCGCGGATACCGACCTGTTTTTCGACGAATTCCACGACTGGACGCTGGCGTCCTATCCGGCGCGGTTCGATGCCCCCGAATTCACGGCCGACGAAACCGCCCGCAACTGGGAAATCGACCTGAACGGCAGCCGTATTTCCTATCATTTCGCCAATGAGGACGCTCAATTGGCCCTGGATGTGGATGTCGAGGGTTGGACGCCGCAAAATCTGGTCATCTGGATGGCGCGGCAATTGCGGCATCACACGATTCATCCGTCCGACCTTCATGCGTGGCTCACGAACTGTATCGCCTATCTGATCGCGGCCCGGAAAATACCGATTGCCGCGTTGATGCGCATGAAGTTCATCCTGATCCGCAAGCTGCAATCGCGCATCGATGCCGCGCGTTTGGTGGAACGGAATGCTGCGTTCCAGCGGTATCTGTTCGCGCCCGAAGCGCGGGTGTCGGTTTCGTTCGAGACCGCGTTCGAATTCAAAGATGGGATGTACCGTGATGTAAAAAAACAACCTCCCGGCCGTTGGAAGCCTCAAAAGCATTTTCTGGGACCGAATCAGGTCCCGGCGTTCGACGGCGCGGAAGGCGGCGAAGAATTTCAGTGCGCCCAGGCGATCGACAGCCTGCCCCAGGTGCAATTCTGGATCAGGAATGTATCAAGGCATCCGGCCTCGTTCTGGCTCCCCACGGCCACCGACAAATTCTACCCCGATTTCGTGGCGCGGCTGACCGACGGGAGGCTATTGATCGTCGAATACAAAGGGGCGTTGCTCGCCGGGCCGGGTGTGGACGATACCAACGAGAAGCGTGCCGTCGGGCGGCTATGGGAAACCCATAGCGGCGGCCTGTTCATCGTGGTCGAGAAGCAGGTCCGCGTGCTCGGCATGCGTGCTCAGCTTTTGGAAAAACTCGGTAGCTGGCAGCCCCCTTCAACCACCCCGCCCATACCCCAAAGCCCGCAAAGCCGCCGCCGGCTCCCGCGCCAAAATCGTCATCAACGACCGAGCGCTCGGGTCCATCAAGGTCCGCCCTTGTTCCCAGTTCTGCAGCGTCGCCACCGGAATATGGATCGCGTCCGCGAACCGCCGCTGCGACATGCCCAACCGCTTGCGAATAACAGCCGGGGAGATGATATCGCCCTCATCGATGTCCTCATCGGGGTCGTAGCCGTCCTCCCGCATATGCCGCGCGATATCGGCCTCGGTCGTCGCGTCGATCCGAACAAGATCGACGGCCGGGGTTTTGGCCATGATCTCCGCCAGTGTCATGCCCGATTTTGCCATAGCCGTAGATCCTTTCCGCTCGCTTTCCACGCACTGATAATCCAAAGGACACAGCCCCGGATCGTGAATACCACGACAAAGGCCCGTCCATCGATCGCTCCGATTGCTCGGATCCGTTCTTCGCCGTAGTCCCGCCGCTTGTCGGCGACCAGGACGACCCGGCCGGCGAACACCCGCGCCGCGTAATCGAAGCCGAACCCGCGCTCGCGGAGGTTCTTGTCGCTTTTCGGCGGGTCCCAATCGAAGCTCTCCCCCACCGTATACCCCATCATGGTGTCCGCTACAAGCGTATAATACCCTGGAGGGCGCGGCCCACGCCCCCTCAAAACACCCACCCCTTGGTCCGGTCCTTCTCCTGCGCCGGGGTCAGCGCCGCCGGCCCATCCGCCACGCCTTTCGGATGCCCGGGCAGAGCGGCCGGGTCGTTCCAGCAATCCACCCGCCCCAAACTGCGGGTACAGAACACCGGCGCTTCGGGCGGGGGCTCCTCCGCCTTGCAGTAGCTCTTGCCCTTGTCCCAATGGACAACCGAACAATCGCGCCCGGTGACGACCGATATAACGGCATCGACCGGTGTGCGGCCCAGGACCGCGACGCTGCCGATTCCCACACCAACGCCGCCGGCAACCCACTGGTCAGGGGTCGCACCACAGCCGCCAAGGAGCAAAAGCCCGAGATATATGTGTTTCATGCGGGCAGTCTGACAGCAAAAGATGAACAAAAGGTTTACGCCGTTTGCCCATATTGACCGTCGCCGCTATGGTCCGCCCGCCCAGAACCGGATGAGAGTGCGCGTTGGTCGATATCTTCGACGAGGTTGATGAAGAGCTGCGGGCCGAGAAGACCCAGCAACTGCTGAAACGCTACAGCGGCGTGATCGGCGGCGTGGCGTTCGCCATCGTCGGCGTCGCGGCCGGCTGGCAAGGCTGGCAGTGGTGGCAGGCTCGGCAGGATGCCGCCGCCGCCTCGGCCTTTGTCGCCGCGATGTCGTCCGCCGAAACGGCCGCGACGCTGGACCCGGCCGCCCGAGGCGCACTTGGCGGGGCCTTCGATGCCCTCGCTGCCGGCGCGCCGGAGGGCTACAAAACCCTGTCCCGTCTGCGAGCGGCGGCTTTGAAGGCCGATGCCGGCGATCTCGCGGGGGCTGCCGCGCTTTGGGATCAGGTCGCCGCCGACGGTGCCGCCGACCCGTTGCTGCGCGACCTCGCGACCTTGCTGTGGGCACAGCGACAAATCGACCAGGGCGATCCGGCTCGGCTGGAAGCCCGCCTGAAACCGTTGACCGATCCCGATAACGCTTGGCGCGCCTTCGCGAAGGAACAGCTGGGGCTGCTCGCGCTGCGGCAGGGCCATACGGATGAGGCGCAGGCCAGTTTTCGTATATTGGCACGGGACGTCACCGCCCCCACGGGCGTGCGCAACCGAGCCACGGCTCTGCTGAACCGGCTTGGCGCGTGAGTGCGGAACGGGATATGCCGTCGCCCGACCCTTTGCCCGACCCTCTGCCCGACCCCCTGAAGGAATCATTCCATGTCGCGTAACGCGGGGCCTGCCTCCGACCGACCGAAATCGCCCATGGCGAAGCTGTCCCGGCGCGCGGCGCTGCTGGCGCCTCTGACTCTCGCAGCCTGCGACACTATCGAGGGCTGGTTCGCCACCAAGAAGACCCCATTGCGCGGCAAACGGGAAATCGTGGAGGCCCTTCGGCCCGGCCTGGCGCCCGATGAGGGTGTTCCCAAGATTGTCCTTCCGGCGCCTGTCCGTAACAGCGGCTGGCCGCAGGAAGGCGGCAATCCGACGCATGCCATGGGGCATTTGGCTGTCAATGAATCCATTTCCGAAGCTTGGACCGCCGATATCGGTTCCGGTGGCGGCTATCGGAAGAAAATTCTGACCCAACCGCTTGTCGCGGACGGCGTGGTCTACACGATGGACTCCGAGGGCCAGGTCTCGGCCTTCACTTTGTCCTCCGGGTCCCGCCAATGGCGCTCCGACACCAAGAACGAAGACGCGGACGCACACAATGTCGGCGGCGGTTTGGCAGTCGATGCCGGGACGGTTTACGCGGTCAACGGGTTGGGCGATCTGGTGGCGCTGGATGCCGCCAAGGGCACCGAACGCTGGCGCAAAACCTTGCCCGTGCTCGCGCGGTCGTCGCCGACGGTGATCGAGGGGCGGCTGTTCGTCACCACCATCGACGACCAGCTGCTGGCCCTGTCCACCGCGGACGGACGGCAGCTCTGGAACCACCAAGGGATCGGCGGCGGCACATCCATGCTCGGGCAGCCCGCGCCAGCCTACGCGAAGGGACTGGTTGTGGTTGGCTTCGGTTCGGGTGAATTGGCCGCGTTGCGTGCCGACACCGGGACCGTCGTCTGGTCCGATGGTTTGGGTTCGGCCCGTATGCGGTCGGTCCTGACGGATTTCACGGCGATTCGCGGCGCACCGGTCATCTTCAACAATCTGGTCTACGCTGTCGGCATGGGCGGTTTGGCGGTGGCCATCGACCTGCCCACCGGCCGCCGTGTTTGGGAGCGCCAGATTACCGGCTTGACCACGCCGTGCGTGGCGGGCGATTGGCTCTTCCTTGTTTCGGCCGAGCAGGAAATGGTCGCGATCAACGCCCGCGACGGCCGGATCGCCTGGGTGACCTCGCTGCCGCGCTGGGGCAATCAGGAAAAGCACAAGGATCCGCTGACTTGGTACGGCCCCGTGCTGGCCGGCGACCGCTTGGTTGCCACCGGCACAAGCGGGGAGGCCGTGTCCGTCAGCCCCTATACCGGCGCGCTGCTGGGACGGCAGCCTTTGTCGGATGTCGCGGCGCCGGTCACACCGGTGGTCGCGGACGGCACCCTTCTTGTGGTATCGGACAATGCGCGGCTGTTGGCGCTGCGCTGAACCGGTAAAAATCATATGTCTCTCCCCGTTGTCGTCATCGCGGGGCGGCCCAACGTGGGCAAGTCCACGCTGTTCAACCGTCTCGCCGGACGGCGTATCGCGATCGTCGCCGATACGCCGGGAGTCACGCGCGACCGCAAGGAAGCGGAAGCGCAGATGCGCGGGCGGATGGTGCAGATCATCGATACCGCCGGGCTGGAGGAAGCCGCGCCGGAAACCCTGGCCGGCCGCATGAAGGACAGTTCCGCCGCCGCGGTGCATCTGGCCGATCTGGTGTTGTTCGTGATCGACGCCCGCGCCGGCGTGTCGCCGGCCGACGAGCACTTCGCCCAGTGGCTGCGCCGGCAGGGGCGGCAGGTGCTGCTGGTCGCCAACAAGGCCGAGGGCCGTAGTGCGGGATCGTCCGTTCTGGACGCGTGGTCGCTGGGCCTGGGCGAGCCCTGCGCCGTATCCGCCGAACACGGGGAGGGAATCTCCGACCTGATGTCGGAGATCGTCGACCGCTTGCCGCCGGAGCCGGAGGATGAAGACGAGGAAGCGGGCACCGACGACCGGCCGTTGAAGCTCGCCATCGTCGGCCGCCCGAATGCCGGCAAGTCCACGCTGCTGAACCGGTTGCTGGGCCAGGAACGCCAGCTGACAGGGCCGGAGCCGGGCCTGACCCGCGATTCCATCGCGGTGACGATTACCGATACCGATGGCTACAAGATAGAGCTGGTCGATACCGCCGGCCTGCGCAAGCGCGCCCGCATTGAGGCCGACTTGGAGAAAATGTCCGTCAGCTCGGCCATCAACGCCCTGAAGATGGCGGAGGTGGTAGTGCTGACCTTGGATGCCGTCGAAGGCGTCAACGATCAGGACCTGCAGATCGCCCGTTTGGTCGAGCGGGAAGGCCGTGCCTGCGTCATTGCCCTGAACAAGTGGGACGCAGTGCCGGACCGGAACGCGGCCCGCAAGGCGGCGACCGACCGGTTGGAGGAAAGCCTCGCCCAGATGAAGGGCATCCCGGTCGTCACGTTCTCGGCTCTGACCGGCGCCGGCATCGACCGTCTGCTGCCCGCGGTGCGCGCGGCCCACGCAGTGTGGAACACGCGTGTCCCGACCGGAGAGCTGAACCGCTGGTTCGAACGCGTGCTCGCCCGTCATCCGCCGCCGATGGTCAGCGGGCGGCGGTTGAAGCTGCGGTATCTGACTCAGGCAAAGGCACGCCCGCCGACGTTCATCGTGTTCGGCACGCGGGCGGAGCGGATACCCGAGGATTACCAGCGGTATCTGGTGAACAACCTGCGGGAGACGTTCGAACTGCCGGGCACGCCGATCCGGATGGAACTGCGCGGGACGAAGAACCCGTTCGCGGACGACTGAGCGGTCGGTGTCTTCGGTCATTCCCATCTCATCGTGCCGGCGTACCTTTCCCGTCATCCCAGGGCTTGTCCCGGAGAGCATTATCGGCAGAAAACCGGGTACTTGTGCGTGTCGTGATTTGCGGGACAAGCCCGGGGACGACGGAATGAAAGCGCAGGGGGATCGCATATGGCGGATTTCCGACACTTTCCGTCATGGTCGGGCCTGACCCGACCATCTCACGCCAATTGGGCACCGTTCGAAAAACCCTGCCTTTTCAATGGTGCGCAAAATCGCAGAAGATGGTCGGGTCACGCCCGACCATGACGAGCGGGGCCACCAAAGGTCGTATGCGATAGCCCTGAATGAAAGCGCCGTTACAATGGTCATGGATTGGAACTGACGGTATCATTTGCTCATGACCTCCGCACCAGCGCCCGAAGGCAGACCGCCGTAGTCCGGGTGTTCGATCCAGGTCACGATGTCGCGGATCGGCACATCGCGTCCCAGGTCGCGCAGCAACAGGTGGTAGCCTCCGGGATAGAAGGCCCGCACCGGCCCCGGCGGTAGGGCGCCCCAAACAGCCTTGGTTGCCTGCCGAGGAATAACTTCATCGTTCCCGCCGTACAGGAACAGCGCGGGCGCATCGAACCGCGGTGCCGCCGCCAGCGCGGCGTCCATCAGGTCCACGACACCCCGGATGGCGTCTACCCGAGCGCCGAACAGCGTCAGGGGATTGCGCGACAGCCGCCGCAACGCTTCGGGATTGTCGCTGGCTCGTATTTTCACCAAGCCACGCCCGGTCATGTGCCAGCCTGGGGTCAGCTTGCCGGCTATCCACAGGGCCGCGCGCATGAACGGGTTCATCTTCGCGCGTCCCCAGACAGCCGGGGCGATCAGCACATAGGCGTCGGCGCCCGGCGGATTGGGCGATGTCGCGGCAACCATGAGGATCGCCGCGCCCATGCTCTCCCCCATCAGGATCAGCCGCACACCTGGGTAACGCGCCCGCAGCAGCGCCGCCATGGTGCGGACGTCGCCCACCAGCCCCTCGGTCCCGGCCCAGTAGCCGCGCGACGCCGTTGCCCCGAAGCCGCGCTGGTCGGGGGCGAACACCGCGAGTCCCGCCTTGGCGAAGTCGGGCCCGGGATATTCCCATGCATCCCGGCTGTCGTTCATGCCGTGCAGTGCCAGTATCACCGCCTTGGGCGCGCCGTCGGGCAACCAGGCGCGATAGGGTAGGCGGGTGCTGTCCGGCATGACGAAAGCCTCGTCGGCGACTGCGGCCTGCATGATCCTCGGTCCCGGCGGGGCGAGATGTTCGGTGCAGCCGGCGAGCAGCAGCACCGCGACCCATGCGCCCAAAAATCGACTGGTTGAACTCATCCCCACACCCGCTATCATCCCCCCGTCCCACGGACCAGCAGAGGATCGAAATGCCCGACGGCGCCACACCGACCGAAATCATCCACGTCGACGACCGCACCGTCGCCTGCGATGGCGGCACCAACGCGGCCCTCGGGCACCCGCGCGTGTTTTTACACATTGAGGGCAGGGATGTCGTGTGCCCCTATTGCTCGCGGTTGTATGTCCTGAACGAAGGAGCGGGCCACGGCTCCGGACACTAATGTCGCGCCAGAGGCTGCCATTCCGGCGGCTTCGAACGCGCCCAACCTCGTTCTGATCGACGGATCGGGGTTCATCTTTCGCGCGTTCCACGCGTTGCCGCCGATGACCCGGCCGGACGGGACGCCGGTGAACGCCGTGTTCGGCTTCACCAACATGTTGGCGCAGTTGTTGAAGGATCACACCGGCACGCATATCGCCGTGATCTTCGACGCCGGCCGCTACACGTTCCGCAACCGGCTGTACGAGGCCTACAAGGCCCACCGTCCCCCGGCACCGGAGGAATTGATCCCGCAGTTCGCCCTGGTCCGCGAAGCGACGGAGGCGTTCGGCGTCCCCGCCATCGAACTCCCGGACTGGGAGGCCGACGACCTCATTGCGGCCTATGCCCAGGCGGTCACGGATATCGGCGGGCAGGCGACCATCGTGTCGTCCGACAAGGACCTGATGCAGCTCATCCGGCCCGGCGTGACGATGCTGGACCCGATGAAGAAGAAGCCCATCGGCCTGCCGGAGGTGATGGAGAAGTTCGGCGTCCCGCCCGAGAAGATGATCGAGGTGCAGGCGTTGATCGGCGATTCCACGGATAACATTCCGGGCGTCCCCGGCATCGGCCCCAAGGGGGCGGCGCTGTTGATCAACGAGTTCGGCACGCTGGAAGCCGTGCTCGCCGCCGCGCCGTCGATGAAACCGTCCAAGCGGCGGGACTCGCTGATCGAGCATGCCGACAAGGCCCGCATCTCCTACGAGCTGGTGCGCCTGCGCGCCGATGCGCCGCTGCCGCTGCCGGTCGAGGCGCTGATCGTCAAGGAAGCCGACAAGCCAGCGCTGATTGCCTGGTTGGTCGCCCAGGGCTTCCGCAGCACGATTGCGCGCCTCGGGCTGGAAGTGCCGGCCTCGGCACCCGCACCGACCGCGATGGCGCCGCCATCCCAGGACGATCTCGGTCTGACCGGTGCCGCGCAGGCGTCGTCCGGCTTCGGACCATACGAGACCATCACGACCGAGGACGCCCTGCGCGCCTGGGCCGCCGAGGCCACCGCCGCCGGCCGCTTCGCGCTGGATACCGAGACCGACGGGCTGGATGCCACCCGCGCCCATTTGATCGGCCTGTCGATGGCCACCGCCCACGGCCGCGCCTGCTACGTCCCGCTCGGGCATGAAATCCTGGGCGAGCAACTGCGCATTCCCGCCGCCGTGGAAATCCTCGGGCCGCTGTTCGCCGACCCCTGCGTGCTGAAAATCCTGCAAAACGCCAAGTTCGACCTGATGGTGCTGACCCGAGCGGGATTCCCGCTGCCGTGGCCGGTCGATGACACCATGCTGATGTCGTATTCCCAGGAAGCCGGGCTGCACGGGCATGGCATGGACGAGTTGTCGGCGCTGCATCTCGGCCACACGCCGATCAGCTTCGATTCCGTCACCGGCACCGGCCGCGCGCGCATCCCGTTCTCCCAGGTGCCGTTCGACAAGGCCACCGCCTACGCGGCCGAGGACGCCGACGTCACGCTCCGGCTGTGGGACGTCCTGCGGCCAACGCTGCGCAAGAACCAGTCGCTGGCGCTGTATGAGCAAGTGGAACGCCGCTTGATCCCGGTCCTGATCGACATGGAACGCGCCGGGGTGAAGGTGGATGCCGACGATCTGCGTCGCATGTCGGTGGATTTCGCCGAACGCATGGCGGTGATGGAGGCCGATGCCCACCGCCTCGCGGGCCACGAATTCAACATCGGCAGCCCCAAGCAGCTTGGCGAAGTGTTGTTCGACGAGATGAAGCTGCCCGGCGGCAAGCGGATGAAGACGGGCGCCTGGGGCACCGATTCCTCCGTTTTGCAGGCGCTGAACGACCAGGGCCACGATCTGCCGGCGCGCGTGCTGGAATGGCGGCAACTGGCGAAACTGAAATCGACCTATGCCGACGCGCTGGTGAACCAGATCAACCCCGAAACCGGCCGCGTCCACACCAGCTTCGCCATGGCGATCGCCGCGACAGGGAGGTTGTCCTCCACCGATCCCAACCTGCAGAACATCCCGATCCGCACCGAGGAAGGCAGCCGCATCCGTCGCGCCTTCATCGCCGAACCCGGTCATGTGCTGGTCAGTGCCGACTACTCGCAGATCGAGCTGCGCCTGCTCGCCCACGTCGCCGATATCCCCGCGCTGAAGGAAAGCTTCGCGCGCGGGGAGGACATCCACGCCCGCACGGCGTCGGAAGTGTTCGGTGTGCCGATGGAGGGCATGGACGGCATGACCCGCCGTCGCGCCAAGGCGATCAACTTCGGCATCATCTACGGCATCAGCGCCTTCGGCCTCGGCCGCCAGCTGGGCATCGGACCCGGCGAGGCGCGCGGCTACATCGACCGCTACTTCGTCCGTTACCCGGAGATCCGGTCCTACATGGACCGCGTTCGCAAGGAAGCGCAGGCGAACGGGTTCGTGGTCACGCCGTTCGGCCGCCGCTGCTGGATCGCCGGCATTCAGGACAAGAACCCCGCTCGGCGTGCGTATGGCGAGCGGCAGGCGATCAACGCGCCGTTGCAGGGCGGGGCCGCCGACATCATCAAGCGTGCCATGGTGCGCCTGCCCGCGGCGCTGGCGAAAGCCGGCCTGAAATCCCGCATGTTGCTTCAGGTCCACGATGAACTGCTGTTCGAAGCGCCGGAGGCCGAGGCCTCGGCCTTGGCCACGCTGCTGCGCGATGTGATGGAAAGCGCCGCGACCCTGTCCGTGCCCTTGGTGGTGGAGACCGGCACCGGGAAGAACTGGGCCGAGGCGCATTGATTACCATCCGGTCGGTCACCCCGTTCTTCAAACAGGTCAGTCCCAAAACGATCTGGTGCTTCGTTCGCGTCCTCGCCGATGACGGCACCGAGGGCTGGGGGGAGGCTACCGTCAACGGCCAGGCCCCCGCCGTTGGGGCGGAAATCCAACGCCAGCACGCGGCGCTGGCCGGCACGAACGCTGTCCTCGCAGACGGCATCCGTCCGCTGACGCGGAGCAAGATCGGCTGGGCGGCGGCCTCGGCCATCGATCAGGCGCTTTGGGACATCGCGGCGCAACGCGAGGGACAATCGCTGGCCGCGTTGCTGAGCACTGCTGCCACGACCGACGTCCCCCTCTACGCCAACATCAATCGCGGCACGCTGGATCGTTCGCCCTTCGGCTTCGCGGCCACCGCCGCCGCGGCCGTCGACGCCGGGTTCACCGCCATCAAAATGGCTCCCTTCGACGACCTGACGCCCGAGAACGCCGGCACCATCGACGGGATGGTCCATATCCAGAACGGCCTCGACCGCATCGCGGCGGCGTACGATGCCATCGGCCCGGGCGCGAAACTGATGGTGGACTGCCACTGGCGCTTCACCCCGGCGACCGCGGAGGCCGCGTTGCGCGAAGCCGCGCGCATCGGGATTTCCTGGTTCGAATGCCCGCTGCCCGAAGCGCCGGACACCATCGCGGCGGTCCGGAAACTGCGCGGTATCGCCAACGCCGCCGGGGTGCAACTGGCGGGGATGGAAGAATTCTCCACTGTCGCGGCTTTCCTACCCTGGGTGGACGCCTACGACGTCATGATGCCCGACGTGAAATACGCTGGCGGCCTGAGCGAAACCTTCCGCATCGCCGAAGCCCTGCGCGCCCGCGGCGTCGGCGTGTCGCTGCACAACCCCACGGGGTCGGTCTGTCACGCCGTCAGTCTGCACGTCTCGGCGGCGTTGCAGACAGGATTGCCGCTGGAGGTCCAATGGGCCGAGACCGATCTGCTGTTCGATCTGCCACCCAAGCATCTGCCGCGCCCCCGTAACGGCCGTTCGGCTCTTCCGGCCGGCCAGGGACATGGCGCCCGCCTGTCCGTCGGCGACCTGACGCCATGAGCGGCATAAGCAACGCCGGGAAATTTCCCGGGCGGCGAGTCTGGTATCGATCCGAGGTCTATCGGTTCTGGCCGCTTGAAAATCCCCTCGTTCGGTCCAACCGTTTTCAAAAGAATATTTACCTAAAACTAACCGCGCGTCAATAGAAATCCACATGCGCCGCAGGGGGATCGCATATGGCGGATTTCCAACACTTTCCGTCATGGTCGGGTCAAGCCCGACCATGACGAGCGGGGGCGCCAAAGGTCATATGCGATAGCCCTGACATGCGCCGTCGTTCATGGCGTTACCGCGCTTCGGTCTGCGCGAACCCCGCGCACCGATCCCGGGGCGATTGGATCGTGTCGTGCACGCGGCATAACCCGTCGTCCCCGCCCACCGATGCGAACGCCGACCCCAGCACCGTCAACCCCGGCACCGCGGCCTCGATCCGGTCCCGACCCGTTTCGAACCACCGGCATCGCGCGCAGGCCGGGGTCATCGGCCGATCGCGGTCCAGTAGGAACCGAAGACGACCGCCGACAGGATGTAGCCGAGGATCAGGTTCACCGCGACGCCGGCCGAAAACGCCACGAACGCGTTGCCTGTGACCGGCGCCATCGCCCGAATGCGCAGCGATGTGCCGATGCTGAGGAAGCTGAACGTAAACAGCCAGTTGCGCATGGTCTCGACCGGCGCCAGCAGACCCGGCCGCAGCGTGCCGAAATTGCCGCCCGGGAACCATTTGCTGGCAACCGTAATCGCCACCGAGGCCAGGAAGAACCCCAGAATGAACTTCGGAAACCGGGTCCAAATCTGCGACAGATCGGCACCATGGTGGGTTTCCGAAGGTTCCCACCGCAACAGGGACACCAGCGACAAGCTCGCCGCCCACACACCGATCCACATGTCCCGGCCGATGATTTTCACCAGCGTATAGGCTTGCAGGGATTGCTCCGGCGCGCCGGAAATGGCGATCCGGCCGAATGTCTGCGCCGCCGCGTACCCGGCCGCGTCGGCATATTCCGATGTGCCGATCCACGCGCCGCCGACGCCAGACGGCAGCCACCAGGCCCAGGCCAGCAGCGGCAGCACCACGATCATGACAAGCGCCCAGCCCACCACCATCGTTGTCGCGACCGATATATCCTCCCGCTTCGCTCGGACCGCGCCCGCGATCGCCACGATGGCGGAGATGCCGCAGATCGATCCACCGCCGGCCAGTAACGCCGAAAGCCGCCGTTCCAGCTTCAGGAAGCGGGCCGTCGTGTAGATCACGGCGAAGGTGACGACCGACCCGATCGAGGCCTGCGCCAGAGCCACCGGTCCGGCCTGCATGATGATGGGCAACGGCAGCGAAGCGCCCAGCAGCACCACCCCGATCTTCAGATAAAACTCCGCCCGTAGGCCGGTTTCCATCCAGGCCGGCAGCTTCGCGACATTGCCCAGGATCAGCCCCAACACCAGCGCGATCAGCGGCGTCTCGATATACATCTGCCGGCTGTTGCGCCAAGCGGAGGCGAACAGGATCAGGATCGACAGCACATAGACAACCGCGAAGCTCGCGGCAAAGCGGCTCGGCCGGTACCCGATATTGGCGGCGGCGGCGGTCAGGCAGACGAGCAACACCAATCCAAGCCCAACATACCGCAGTAGGTCGGCGATGGCTTGGCCCCACCCATCGGACAGCCCGTCCCAAACCCCCGGCGCGGAGATCAGGCGGTTCAGGTCGAAGCTGGCGAAGCATGCGCCAACGGCCACCGCGATGATCGCCAATCCAAGGATCAGCGCCCACCAATCCTCCGACAGGGAACCGCCCGTCCGAACAGTCATGGAAAACGAGCTTCGTCCAGCATGCTTGCCTTGTAGCTCAGGGTTTCCGCGTCGCGAAAGGGGGGCACTCGCCGATTCGGAGGGCGCCGATCACGATCGTGTTTCCCGCCCGGCTGACACGCGGTACAGGCTATGGACCTCCGGCCGGAAATCGGCTTTTTCGGCCCGAACCTCGCGAAGCCCCAAGGAATCCCTGTATGCCCCGTCGTTTCCTCGTGACCGGCGGCGCCGGCTATGTCGGCAGCCATCTGGTCGCGGCCCTGCTCGACCGGAACGACGATGTCACCGTGTACGACAACCTCAGCACCGGCCACCGCACCGCCGTTCTGCACGGCGCGCGCCTGATCGAGGCGGACCTCGGCGACGCATCGGCCCTGGACGCCGCCCTCGCCGATGGCCCCTGGGACGCGGTGTTCCATTTCGCCTCGCTCTCCCAGGTCGGGGAATCGATGCGGGCGCCGCTGCGCTACCTGATGGAGAACGTCGGTAACGGTATGCGCCTGATCGACGCCTGCGTGCGCCATGGCGTGCCGCGCTTCGTGCTGTCCTCCACCGCTGCCCTGTTCAACGTGGCCGGCGATGCCGCGATCCCAGAGGACGCCCCGGTCGACCCGCAATCGGCCTACGGCGACAGCAAGTGGATGATCGAGCGTACGCTCCGCTGGGCCAGCGCCGTTCACGGCCTGCGTTCGGCCTGCCTGCGCTACTTCAACGCCGCCGGCGCCGACCCAGCCGGACGGCTGGGGGAGGATCACCGGCCGGAAAGCCACCTGATGCCTTTGGCCATCGATGCCGCTTTGGGCCGCCGGCCGGCACTGACGGTGTTCGGCTCCGATTACCCCACGCGGGACGGCACCTGTGTGCGCGACTACATCCATGTCACCGATCTGGCGTCGGCGCATCTCCTGGCGCTGGACGCCCTGGTCGGCGGCGACATCCGCTGGAACCTGGGCAATGGCGCCGGCTACTCGGTGCTGGAGGTTCTTCAGGCGATCGAACGCGTGGCCGGCCGGGCAGTACCGCATACGCTGGCCGACCGGCGGGCAGGGGACGCGGCATCGTTGGTAGCCTCGGCCGAACCGGCGCTCCGGGCCGGGTGGGAACCCCGTCACGCCGGGCTGGACGACATCGTGCGCACCGCTTTGACGTGGCGGGCAGCGCACCCCAACGGCTACGGAAACTGAACCCGTCAGGTCAGGACTGAGCCTCTGGCGACAGTACGATGCAATTGGCTTTGCCGCGCGACAGTTTCTGGCATGCCTGCACCGCGGCTTCCCGAGACAGGCCGGTCAGGCGGGCCCGCCACAGCGTGCCCTTGGCCTGCTGCACCGCCCCCACGTAAGGATGCGCCACCGCCAATTCCGGCCGGGCGCGATCCCGGGCCTGGCCGAGCGCGGTCTGGGCTTGGGTCTGATTGGCGTAGGCTCCGACCTGGATCGCCCATTGACCCGTGGCGCTGCCGGTATGGCGGAACGGCACCGGCTCCGCCGCGTTGGCAGAGGGAATCAGCGCGAACGTGCTGCGCGCCGGCGGTGGCGCCACAGGCGTGAAGCGCGGCGGTTCCGGCTGCGCGGTGGCCATCCGAACCGGCTCAGGCGCGACGGGGACGGGGAGCGCCGCGGCTACGATCGGCCCACGGCTGGGCACCCGGCCCGATCCGCCAGACGACGCGAATTGCGCGTTGCGGCCATAGCGCAGACCCGGCGCGATGCGGATCGGCAGGTCGTTCATCGCGTAGGACTCAGCCGGCGACGGGGTCTTCGGCCGGGCGGTCTGCAAATTCGGCCCGATCATCGCGACGTAGCGGCGGGTTTCGTCCGGCAGCGGCCGGTTGTTGGCAAGGTAGTCGTCCAAACGCGCCGGGCCGGCATTGTAGGCGGCGAGGAACCCGGGGGCCCCGTAGATGTCGTACATTTCCCGCATGTAGGCGACGCCGGCCATGATGTTGTCATGCGGATCGAACGGATCGTCGCCGAGGTTATGACGTGCCCGCAACTCGTCGTAGGTGCCCGGCATGACCTGCATCAGGCCCATGGCGCCGGCCCCGGACGTGATCAACTGCCCATTCTGGTATTGCCTGCCACCGGATTCCACCCGCATCAATGAACGGATCCAGGCGTCGGGCACGTCGAACCGAGCAGATGCCTCCCGCACGTAGGGACCCCAGGGGTCTTCCGGCGGGCCGGGCGGGGTGTAGTTGCCGTGCGTCCGGGTATAATGCGCATGCCCGCCGGACGCGGTACCGCCCCCGCTTTGGCTGCACGCCGCGAGCAGGGCCAGGGCCAAAAGGGCGCCGGAGGCCCTGAACAGGGCGGAAAGACGATTCGGCGAGGTCATCGGTGGTCTTCTCCGTCGCATCGTGGCCGTGTCTGACAGGCTGTCCGAACAACCCATACGTGCAAATGAACAGCACGGTGGGACGGCGCTGAGGTAAACAATCAGCAAAGGCGTCTAACCCCTTATCCCCAACCGCAGTTTCAGGCAAGGGCTGAAATATGCGATGGTTAATGCGGCGCGGTTATGGCGAAAACACCCCTTCGGCCCTTTCGGTCGAGGACAAAGGAGGGCAGGGCGTATGCGATCGACGGCTTTCGGTGCGGCGTTGGCGGTTGCGACATTGGCCTCCTGCGCCCCCGGCGGGCCATCCGTCGCACCCAGGGATACGAAAAACCCCGCCCAGGCCATCGTTTTAACCGCGCGTCCCATACCGGCCGGCGATGCTCGGGCGGCGGACCTGCTGCGGGCCGGCGCCCTGCGGCCCGACGCGGCCGCGACGGAATATGTCGTGCGCACCGCCGACGGTGCCACTCTTGCCATCGTGCAGGCCGCCAACCCGGCCCTACGCCCCGGCGCCGCGGTCACCGTCCTGCGAGAAGAACGGGCGACCCTCGCCGCGCGGTAGGCCCGCCGACTGGGCCGTCGCGGTGACGCGAGTTGGTCCCCGGAACAAGTCGGGGGGGGGCAGGGCTATGCCACGGCCTCACGCCACCCCGCCGAGAGAACCGCTTTCCTCACGTTGTATGGCCTCTTGCCCACGCTTCGCCGCCAATTCCATTCGCTCCAACGCGGTCCCGGCGGCAAGCTCCTCGTCCTTCATCTGCCGCGCCAGCTTCCCTTTGCTGCGGTCCAGCAGCCCCACCAGGTACGAGGTCTCGCGTTTCAGCGAATCTTTCCGCGGCTGTTTGCCGTATGGCCAGGTCATCTTGTCCATCACCTCCTCGAAGTGCGCGTGGAAGGTAGCGACGATCTGCTGTTCCTCGGCGTTCCGCTGCGGCTCCGGCTTGCGCAGGACCGCGACCAAGCCGGTCTCCGGCGCGACCTCCGGCTCACGGCGTATAGGGTCTTGCGCACCGGTCAGGATCGGCGCCTGCCGCAACGGCTCCGGCGGCGGCGCGTCGTCCGGTTCGAACAACGCATTGTCCGGCCGAAGCTGCGCCTTCTCCAGCCGCTTCTCCGCCGAGGCGGTCGCGCGCTGAAACGCCAGCGCCTGCCCG
>CAITUP010000099.1 GCA_903895595.1 uncultured Acetobacteraceae bacterium
AGGTGCGCGACGTTTTAGCGGGACCCTGAAGCGCGAGCACAAGCTCGATCAGTTCTTCCCGGCTCAGGCGCTGCAAATCAATGCGATCCATGCCCCATGGATTCAGAGATTGGAGTCCATGGCAAGGGGGTGGGTAATTACACCACAAGCCCCGCAAAGGAGCTCACCATGCGCCTTAGGAACGTACTGCGCTCTCCGCTGGTGTTGCCATTGGCATTCGCCGTCTCCATGGCGACCTGGCTCGGCACCCGCATCAACCACACGATACCGCACGCCGAGGACCAGCAAGTGGTCTGGGTTTACGAGACGGCGATTTGTGCCTCGGCCGGGGACCCCAACGAGTGCCAGTTGCTCGATCGCGACCGTGCGCCGACATTCGTCAGTCGGGATGCCTGTGCGGCGTATTTGAATGAAGATTTGGCCCGAGCGAGAGACCTCCGCCGGATGGGGAGCTGCCTGCGTTTTCGGGAAGCTTGATCCCCATTGCTACCGGCGGGAGGCGGTAAAAAGCGAGAGCGATATCGCGATCAGCGCCGCGGCGGTGACGCCGTACAGCAACGGGGTGGCGACCAGCGGCAGCAATACGCCAGCGGCCAAGGGACCCAAGCCCGCACCAAGGTCGCGCCATGTCGCAAGCCGAGCCAAAGCCGCCACCCGGTCCTGAGGGGCCGCCGCCATCGCCGCGACCGGTGCCGGTAAAGGCTGCAACAACCCGCGCAGCAGCACCACCGACAATACGCCGATCCACAGCCCGGCCGGCCAGATTTCGTTCAGACCGATCGCGGCGAGTCCCAGGGCCGATCCGATCGACAGCAGAATCAACATTCTGGGGCCGCCGAAACACTGCCCCAGGTATCCTCCCGCCGGCCCGAATACGATTTCCGACGCATAGCGCAGCGCCAATGCGGCCCCCGCGGCCAGCCCGGCGCCTTTCGGTAAGGCGGCCGCCGCCAGCACCGACAGGCCCATCACAAACAGCCCGTCCAACGCCAAGCCCTGCGTGAACGACCACACGTCCAAACAGGAGGGCAGTCCGAACCTCGGCCCGCCGCGCACCTTTTGTCCATGACCACCGGGCAACCGCCATGCGAAAGGCAGCCCGCACAGCGCCGCGGCCGCCAGGACAATGAACACGACGTTCGGGCCAGCCCACTCCGACACAAGCGCGCCCATAATCAAACCCGCCATTGGGCCGCAGGCGATGATCGCTCGGCTTCTCCCGCTACGCCGCGCCGCGGCCAACGGTTCGACCGTCGCCAGCGCCTGGGTCGCGATGTTCATCGCCGCGAACGACACCCCCCAGGTCAGACGTGCCACCAGCAGACACCAAACTCCGGGCAGGAGCGCATATGCGAGCGAGGCCGCCGCCGAACCCAGCACCGCCGCGATGCAGGCGGTCCGGGGACCATGGGTCTCGTAGCCTCGCGCCACCCAGCCGTAGCCGACAATGCGAACCAACCGGTTGGCGGCGAGGAGAACCCCGGCCTCGGCGAGTGTGACCCCGAAGGACGCGGCATGCAGCGGCAGCAGCAGGTACAACACGGTATCCGTCGGCAGCGTGAAGCCGAGCGTCAACGACGCATCGCGCGACCAACGGTCGGCTTGGCTTGCGGCGGTGAGTTGCGAGGATCCGGACACAGGCATCTGGGAGATGTGCCGATGCCCGCGTTATATGACAATATGGATAATCCCGTGCCGATGTCTAACGCTATTGGCCCGGCAACCCAACCTCCCGCCGCCGCACCTCGATCGGGTCGTTGCCGTCGCGGCGCGACAGCGCCCATTTGTCGGACAGGCCGCCGCCGGCCGGGGCCGGCTGGCCGCGCAGGACCTCGAACACCACGGTCCTGTGCGCGATGCGCCAGGCGCCGTCCTTGCGGGTCATGCGATCGACGTAGCGACCGATTACTTCGGTTTCCACCGCCTGATCCGGTCCGATCGGCGCGCCGCGCAGATAGGCCAAACGCGCGTCGCCGGCCGACGGGCTGAGGCGCTGGTGGGTGATGAAATAGGCTTCCAAGACCGCGCTGTCGGGACCATCGAACTCGATGACGATATTGCCGACGACGTGCATGGATTGCTCGATGGTGGCGTGGCGCTTGACCAGCGACTCGATGAAGCCATCGATCCCGCCTTTGTAATTGCCGTGATCGTCGTAAGCGTCGGTGTGGTAGGCCGAGCGAACGAGGGCCCAGTTCTTGCGGTCCACCCCGCGTACGTAGCGGAACAGGCAGTCCTGTATTTCCATCCGGTCCTGTAAACGCATGGTGTCCATGTCTTCCCCCCTTGTTGCGCCGCATCGTGCCATGGCGGCAGAGTGATGGGGAACATTGAGACATCCGATGCGGTTTTTGACCACCCCGCTGCTGCGAACGCGTGAGCGGGCACCCTTCCTGTTGCTGGTGGCGCTGACGGCGTGCGGCACCCTGGGCATGCACGTCATCATTCCCGCTCTACCCGCCACCGCTCGGGCTATGGGCATCTCCATCGGTTCGGTGCAGCTGACGATCACACTGTATCTGATCGGGCTGGCGGCGGGGCAGCTGTTATACGGACCGCTGTCGGACCGGTTCGGGCGGCGGCCTGTGCTGCTGGCGGGCATGACCCTGTTCACGGTGGCGAGTGCCGCGACGGCACTGGCGCCAACCCCGGGGATTTTGATTGGCGCTCGGGTTCTGCAATCCATTGGGGGATGCGCGGGTCTGGTACTGGGACGCGCGGCGGTCAGGGACGGGGCGACACCGGACAAGGCAGCGGGACAGCTGGCGTTGCTGACCGTGACCATGTCGGTCGTGCCCGCCATCGCCCCGGCGATCGGGGGCTTTCTGACAGCCTATGTACATTGGCGCGCCAGCTATTTCCTCCTGGTCGCGATCGGCGCGGCGACATTGCTGGCCACATTGCTGATGCTGCCGGAAACCCACCACGGGGAACGAGGCCCGCTGTCTTTCGCCCGCGGCTATAAAAGGCTCGTGCGCTCGCCCACGTTTCTGGGTTACGCGGCGGGCGGCGCGCTGACGACGACATCCTTCTACGGCTTCATGGCCGCGGCGCCGTTCATCTTCGAGAACCTGCTGCACCAGCCGACCCAGGATGTAGGTCTGTATTATCTGCTTCTGATGGTCGGTGTTGCCACGGGCGCCACCCTGGCCAACCGGCTGTCCCGCCGCGTCGCATTGCGAACCGGTCTGCGTATCGCCAATATGCTGGCGATCTGCGGTGCCTGCTGCTTCATGGTGGCGGAGCTGACGGGCCATCTGAGCGTTGTCACCACCGTGGCATCCATGGCGCTATTCATGGTCGGCGCCGGGATGGCCAGCCCTTTCGCTCTGGCCGGATCGGTCAGCGCCAATCCGCAGGCCATCGGCGCCGCATCCGGGTTGTACGGCTTCTTCCAGATGGGCTACGGGATGATCTGCACCATCGTCGTGGAAAGCTGGGATCCCGGTTCGGTGTTCCCCGTCGCCGTCATCCTGTTGGGGTCGTCGGTGGCAGCGCAGATGGTGTTGCTATGGGCGGCTCACCATGGGCGGACTTCCAACCAGGTGCTCTGATAGGTCGCACCGGCGCCCATGTCGGTATAGGTGTCGGCGCAGAGCATATTGATCGTGCCGGACACGGCCTCCGCATCCGGGCGTTGGCCGGGAACGAGGATCACGCCGGGCTGAACCTCCTCCCGGACATGCAGCATCAAGCCGATTTCCCCCTGGTCGTTGAACAGGCGGATTTTTTGACCGTCGGTCAGGCCGCGCGCGGCGGCGTCTTCGGGGTGAAGAATGGCGCAGGGCGCACCCTCCCGCTGGCGCAGGAACCCGTTGCCGGTGAACGCGGTATGACTTTGGAAATACCCCGGCGCCGTGAGGAGCTGGAGCTTGTGGCGGCCGGTATCGGCGGGGTCGGGCTGCCAGTCGGGCAGCGTGTCGCCGTCGGCGAATTCCAGTCTGCCGGACGGGGTGCGGAACGTCTGACCCTCCCGCTTGGCGATTGACACCGGGGCGCCGTCGAAATCGGCGCCGTTCAGCATCAGCTTCGCGATGTCCGGCTGGGACATGGCGAACACCGCGTCGGTCAGCCCCATGCGTTTGGCCAACGCCTGCGCGACCTGAAAATTCGACCGCGCCTCGCCTTGCGGTTCCACGGCGCGAGGGCCGTACTGCATGTAATAGGTGCCGTAGGACCGGTAGAAATCCTCGGTTTCCAGATAGGTGGCGGCGGGCAGGACGATGTCGGCATAGCGGGCGGTGTCGGTCATGAACGGGTCGTGGACGACGGTGAACAAGTCGTCGCGGGCGAGCCCGGCGCGCATTTTGGCGGTGTCGGGGTTAGTCACGGCGGGGTTGTTGGCGGCGATGAACAGGGCCCGCAGCGGCGGGTCGTTGGCGGTCAGCAGCGCCTCGCCCAGCTTGAGATGATTGATCGTGCGCGCCGTCGCGGGACCCGACGGTTTGCGGACGGCGGCGTAGTTCAGGTCGAACGACGCCGCGGTCGCGACCAGCGCACCGCCGCCGTAGCGGCCGTAGGCGCCGGTGACGCCCGGCAGCAGCGCCACGGTGCGCAGATTGTTGCCGCCGAAGGTGGTGCGGCTGAGGCCGAAGCCGATGCGGATGAAGGATTTTCGGGCCGCGCCGTACATGGCCGCGAAGTTTTCCACCTGGGCCTCGGTCAGGCCGGTGATCTCCGCCGTTTTCGCCGGTGTGAAGCGGGGCAGGACTCCCGCTCGGACCCGTTCGAACCCGTTGGTGTGGGCGGCGATGTAGGCTTCATCCGTGAGGCCGTCGCGCACCAGGATGTGCATGACGCCCAGGGCCAGCGCCGAGTCCGTCCCGATCCGGATCGGCAGATACACATCCGCCGCCCGCGCGGCCCGGGTCCGGCGGGGATCGATCACGACCAGCTTCACGCCCTTGGCCCGTGCCTGCTCGATCTTCGCCCAGAGATGGACGTTGGTGGCATGCAGGTCCGAACTCCAGGACACGATCAGGTCGGATTCCGTCACCGCTTCCGGGTCGGCGCCGCCGATGGGGCCGACTGCCGAGTCCCACGCGGCTTCCGCGCAGGAATCGCAGACGGTGCCGCCGAGCAGCCGGCTGGTGCCGAGTGCGTGGAAAAACCCGTTGACGAGGCCGCGGTTCATTTGCCCCTGATGGGCGCTGTAAGCGTAGCCGAGGATGGATTCCGGCCCGTGTTCGGCGATCAGCGATTTCCAGTGGGCGACGATGGTATCCAGCGCCTCATCCCAGGAAATCGGCGCGAACTGGCCGCTGCCTTTGGGGCCGGTGCGTTTCAACGGCGTTTTCAGCCGGTCGGGCGAGTAGACCAGATCGGCGTCGCGGTTGACTTTGCCGCAGGCGAAACCGGCGGTGAGGGGATGGTTGGAATCGCCCTCGATCTTCGCGATGCGGCCGTTGTCGGTGTGCACCAGCAGGGAGCACATGTCCGGGCAATCGTGGGCGCATACGGTCCGGATGGTCTGCATTTCGGTGCTCCTGGGTGGGGCCGGCATCATAGGGAAGGGCGGTATAACACCGTGGTCCGGTTATCGGGGATTCGGTTGGACCAAAACGCAGCGCACGATCTCCGCCAGTTTCTCTGCGTGCGCATCCATGTCCAGGCCGTCGATGGTTGCCGCCCGCCGCAGCGTCACCCCATCCACCGCCGGGCCGTTCGCCACCAGACCGTCCACAATCGCTCGGTCGGTCGCCGGGTCCAGGGCTGACAGTAAACCCTGACGCCAATCGGGCCGGACCACCGCCAGGGCAGCAAGCAGGGCATAGGCGCCCCAGTGGGATACGCCGGCGACGATCAGGTGGTCCGTGGGGGTGACGCAAGCGATCGCGGCACCATGCGCGACCGTTGCCGCGATCAGACCCGGGGGCAGCGCGCCCATGCCGATCTCGTTCCCGCCGTCGCCGATGGCGACCGTACCCCAGAGTCCGGCGACGAAGACATCGTCCAAAAGGGAAGCATGGGCGCCGATGTCCTGGCCGCGCATGTTGCGCAGGGTGCCGTCGGCGGCACGGCCGCAGCGTTCGATGGCGATGGCCCAATCGATCCCGGCGTCGCGCCAGACGGCAATAGCCTCGTCGGGCGGCAGAGCGTCTACGGGCACATCGGTCAGTCCGGCGGCGTTTAACGCGGCCTGGCAGGCGTCGCGGCAGGGCGGATCGGTCAACACACGGCAGGTCAGGCCGGCGCGGGTCAGACCCAGCGCGAGCAGCGCGGCGGCGGCGGGTCCATCGGTCTCGGCTGCGGGCGGTGTGCCGCCGGGCACGAAGAAGCCGGTGATGATGCCGATCTTGGGGCTGGCGGTGGACGCGATGGCGGCGGCCGCGCGCGCCAATCCGCCTTGGGCGGCGGCGAACAACGGCTGCACGTTGCGGCCGACATCCTGGTGGATCAGAGCCTCGATGGCGTCCACCGGCTGGATCAGAGCGCCGATAGGCTGGTGTTGCGCAGATCCGTGATCAGCATACTGCCGGGCGCGTGCGTGATGCAGAATTCCGGCTTCACCTGCGCGATGACCGCCTGAGGGGTAACGCCGCACGCCCAGAATACCGGCATTTCATCGGCATGGATGGGGACCGCGTCGCCGTAGTCGGGTTTGGAAATGTCCTTGATCCCTATCATCTCCGGCATACCCAAATGCACCGGCGCCCCATGCACGCTCGGAAACCGGCTGGTGATCTGAACGGCGCGTATCGCTCGGGCCGGGGTCAGCGGACGCATGGATACGACCAGCGGACCGTGAAAAACGCCAGCCGGGACGCAGGGGATGTTGGTGCGATACATCGGCACGTTGGTGTCGCAGGCGATGTGGCGGACTTCGATGCCGTCCTCGATCAGCGCTTCTTCGAACGAAAACGAACAGCCGATGGCGAAGCTGACGAGATCGTCGCGCCAGACATGGGCGACGGAGGTCGGTTCTTCCACCAGTTCCCCGTTCCGCCAAACGCGATACAGCGGCAGATCGGTGCGGATATCGAGACCGTCGCCCAGCGTGGGAAACAGCGGCGAACCGGGTTCGGAAACCGCCAACACCGGGCACGGTTTCGGGTTGGCCATGGCGAACCGCAGAAAATCGTTGGCCAGAGCACGCGGCAGGATCACCAGATTGGCCTGCACGTTGCCGGGGGCGAGACCGGAGGTCGGGCCGGTGAAGTTGCCGGTACGGATGCGTCGGCGTTCCTGCGCACCGCTAAGTATTGTCGCCATGCCGTCCATTTCGGGCCTCTGTCTGCTGTATCGGGATGATCGGGGATCGGAGGCGGGGAAAGCAAGGGGCAATAGGCGGCGAAAAGAGCCTTGAACCCCATGGCGTGCCCCGCTATACGCGCCGCTTCGCGCGGCCGGTCGGGATCGGTGGCGTCATTCGCAAGGACCTACACGCCATGAAGTCGGGCATTCACCCCATCTACCACACCATCAACGTCATCATGACCGATGGGACGCAGTTTCAAACCCGCTCCTGCATGGGCAAGGATGGCGATACGCTCCGTCTGGACATCGACCCGAAGTCTCACCCGGCTTGGACCGGCGTGCAGCGCATCATGGACACCGGCGGACAGGTGGCGAAGTTCAACAAGCGCTTCGCGGGTCTTGGCCTGAAAAATTAATCGCGACCCTCTTGCGGGGTTCGGCGAGGTTAACCATCTGCTTGGTATCGGGAATGCCCAATGGGGTTCCCGGGACCAAGCCAGGGTCGGCCCAGTTCTGGGCGATCCACGATGTCAACCTTGCTTTCGCAGGAGGTTTCCCATGACGACGTTCGATTTCTCTCCCCTGTTCCGTACCGCCATCGGTTTCGACCGTTTGGCACGATTGGCCGATACCGCCGCTGCCACGGCCGAGGCCACCTATCCTCCCTATAATATCGAGAAGACCGGCGACGACTCCTACCGCCTGACCATGGCGGTTGCCGGGTTCCGTCCGGACGACATCGAGCTGGTGGCCCAGGACAATACGTTGGTCATCTCCGGCCGTTTGCCGGCCGAGGGCGCAAAGGCCGAGTTGCTGTATCGCGGCATCGCCGGCCGTCCGTTCGAACGGAAATTCGTGCTGGCCGACCATGTCGTTGTGGACGGCGCCGATCTGCAAAACGGTCTGCTGCATGTCGCGCTGAAGCGCGTGGTGCCGGAGGCGTTGAAGCCGCGCCGCATTCCGATTGGCGGGGTCACGCCCACGGCCATCGCCAACGATCCGTCCGCGACCGCCCAAGCGGCGTAACCGAACGGGGGGAGCCAGTCTGGCTCCCCCTTTTCCGTTTCAGGGGCGCTTGAAGAAGGCGTCCGCCGCGCTGCGGTGGCTTTGTTTGCGGCCGATATCGGCCTCCACCCGGGTGATTTCGTCCTTCAGTTCCAGAATGTAGTCGCGGAGTTCGTCGATGCCGAGTGTGTCGAGCACCAGCTTTTCCAGTCGCTTGGTACGGCGCAGTGGTAGGTCTTCTTCTTCGGCCATGCCGTATTCTCCCGATGTCACGCGTGGCAGCCATGATATCCGCGTATCGCCGGGTGTCCCACTGGGAACAAACAGGTAAAATGGTGTCGCAAACAGCTTGACCCCAGCCGGGGGGCTTGCCATACCCCGCCCCTTGCCGCGCCGCCGGTCAGGTGTGCGCGCCCCAGAAAGTAACATGCCATGTCGCTGCCTCTGATGCCGAAGGCCACCGCCGTGTGGCTAATCGAAAAGACCGCCCTGACCTTCACCCAGATCGCGGATTTCTGCGGTATGCATCCGCTCGAAATCCAGGCGATCGCCGATGGCGAGGTCGCGCAGGGCATTGTCGGGTACGACCCGGTGGCGAACAGCCAGGTCACCGCCGACGATATCAAGCGGTGCGAAGCCGACTCCAACGGCCGCCTGAAGCTGCTGGCAACGACATTGCCGGTGCCGAAGCGGCTGCGCGGTGCGCGCTACACCCCCGTGGCGAAGCGGAATGACCGGCCGGATGGGATTGCCTATCTGCTGCGCAACTACCCGCAGCTGACGGAAGCCCAGGTGGGCAAGCTGATGGGCACCACCAAGGAGACCATCCAGAAGGTGCGGGATCGCACGCACTGGAACAGCGCCAACATCAAGCCGCGCGACCCCGTGATCCTCGGTCTGTGCAGCCAGGGCGATCTGAACGGCGCCGTGACTTTGGCGAATGAGCGGCTGGAGCGGGAAGGCCGAGCGGTGCCGCTGCCGCCGCCACCAGATGAGACGGACGAAGCCGCCTGATTTTTTCAGGCGGCCTGCCGCTTCGCCTCAGTCCACCAGGACGAGCAGCTTCTCCATTTCTTCCTTCAAATGCAGCTTCTCGAGCTTTAATCGCATGAGGGTGTCGCTGTCTGGCCGGGGTCTGCGATCTTCGTCCGATATGCGCGTTTCCAGCGAAGCATGACGCTGCTTCAGGGCATCGAGACGGGTCGAGTAGCTCATGAGCGTAGTACCTCCGTTTAATTCCGGTTGGTTGCTCTTGGTCACCGCAGTGACCGCGGCAGGGCAGCGTAACGCGTTTGCCGCGCGGCAAACCAGCCAAATCGGCATCGACCGGGGCGTGTGCTTACGATTTCCGTGTGCTATGGTGTGGCCATGCTGACAGACCGGGATTCACTGCTGCGGAAGCTGCACGAGCTGCGTAGCGAGCACCGCGACCTCGACACGGTGATCGCGCGTTTCGCCGACCAAGGTTCGACCGACCAGCTGCATCTGCAGCGGTTGAAGAAGCGCAAGCTGATGTTGAAGGACGAGGTCGGCTGGCTGGAAAGCCGCCTGATCCCCGACAATATCGCCTGAGATGGACGCTTTAGCGCCCAAGGTTGGGATCATCATGGGCAGCCAGTCGGACTGGCCCACCATGCGCAACGCTGCCGAAACCCTGACACGCCTCGGCGTCCCCTTCGAAGCCCGTATCGTCTCCGCCCATCGCACGCCCGACCGGTTGCAGGAGTATGCCAAGACCGCCCGAGCGCGGGGGCTGCACGCGATTATCGCTGGGGCAGGTGGGGCAGCGCACCTGCCGGGCATGTGTGCCGCCTGGACAGCCTTGCCGGTGCTGGGCGTGCCCGTTGAGTCTCATGCGCTGCGGGGCCAGGACAGTCTCTTGTCGATCGTGCAAATGCCGGCCGGCATTCCGGTGGGGACGTTGGCGATCGGGCGGGCCGGCGCGGTGAACGCGGCATTGCTGGCGGCTTCGATCCTGGCGCTGCACGATCCCGCGCTGGCCGAACGGCTGGATGCGTTTCGGGCGGAGCAGACGGCGGCGATCGCCATCGAGCCGGTCGATCCGCCGGCATGAACGGGCCGCTTCCGCCCAACGCCACCATCGGACTGGTCGGCGGCGGGCAATTGGGCCGCATGTCGGCTTTGGCCGCGGCTCGTTTGGGCTACCGCTGTCACATCCTGACGCGCGAGGTCGACAGCCCGGCCGCGCAGGTATCGAACGCGGTGACCATTAGCGACTACACGGACCCGGTGTCCCTGCGCGCCTTCGCCGCCGCCGTGGATGTGATCAGCTTCGAGTTCGAGAATGTCAGCGCCGAGGGGCTTGACCTGCTGGCGTCCCTGAAACCCGTCCGCCCGGCCCCGTCGGTGCTGCGCATCAGCCAAGACCGGATCGCCGAGAAATCCTTTCTGAACGCGGCCGGCGTCGCGACCGCGCCGTGGATCGCCGTCGAGACCCTGGCGGAGCTGGAAGCAGCCGTGGCGCAACTCGGGCTGCCGTCGGTGCTGAAAACGACGCGCCTGGGCTACGACGGCAAAGGCCAGGCGATGTTACGGACGCCAGAAGACCTCGCGCCGGCCTTCGCGCGGTTGTCTCCTAAGCCCCTGATCCTGGAAGGCTTCGTCGATTTCGCGCGCGAAATCAGCGTGGTCGTCGCACGCGGCGTCGATGGATCGGTGTCGGCCTTCGACACAGTCGAAAACCGGCATCGCGACCACATCCTGGATGTAACCCTGGCACCCGCGCGTATTACGGCCGAGGTCGACGAAGCGGCGCAACGCATCGCCCACGATGTGGCAGGGGCGTTGGATCTGGTCGGGTTGCTGGCGGTGGAGATGTTCGTGGACCGCGACGGCCGCGTGCTGGCGAATGAGATCGCGCCGCGGCCGCACAATTCCGGCCATTGGACGATCGATGCTTGTCCGGCCAGCCAGTTCGAACTGCATATACGCGCCATCGCCGGCCTGCCATTGCCACCGGCCGTCAGGCATTCGGACGCCGCGATGAAGAATCTGGTTGGGCCGGAAGAGGCAGCCTTGTG
The DNA here is from genome assembly GCA_903895595.1 of uncultured Acetobacteraceae bacterium. Classification (GTDB taxonomy): domain Bacteria; phylum Pseudomonadota; class Alphaproteobacteria; order Acetobacterales; family Acetobacteraceae; genus Rhodopila. The sequence continues at coordinate 11,244 of CAITUP010000099.1, forward strand.
GCCGGAGATCCTCGCTACCCCCGGTCTGATCCCCCATCACTACGGCAAAGCCGACGCTCGGCCCGGCCGAAAAATCGGGCATGTCACGCGGCTGTTCCCCAAGGGCGCGCTGCCGGGGGAGTTCGGGGTAAAGGCGGCGCTGGGGGTTTTGGGGTAGCTCCAGGTCCAGATACGATGTTCCACCATCGGCCGACGTGGTTCGGGCGGGGCGATCGCCGGCGGGGCGTGCCGCGCTCGACGATTTACCACGCGCCGGTATGTCAATGGTGAGGGTGGCTGGTATTAACCGCATACAACGCGGTGTATGTCGCGCTGGCGAAGGCATTGGATGCGACATTATCGACGCGCGATCGCCGTCTCGCCGCCGCATCGGGCCATCGCGCCAGGATTGAAATCGTCTGACGCCAAGCGCCCTCGACCTAAGGCCCCGTACGAATCCCCAACAACCGATACAACGGGCAAGTCCCCACCACCGCCGTCGAGAACGGCACGATCCCAACCAAACCCCAAATCGTGTGCGGCCACGTGAAGCACATCGCCAGCAGGACCACGCCTACGACGGCGCGAACAGCGCGATCCACGGTGCCCATATTCTTTTCCATCGTTCGCTCTCCTTCGCTTGCAAGCTGCCATTATATTCTATATGCGTCAAGTATGAAATATACCGACGCTCCCTCATGAACCCCGCCGAAATGGAAGCCCGCGCGGCCGAGGCTGAGGCGTTCCTTCGCTCCCTCGCCAGCCGGCACCGGTTGATGATCCTGTGCGACCTCCTGGAACAGGAACGGCCGGTGGGCGAATTGTTTTCCCGCCTCGGCCTGACTCAATCCAACCTCTCCCGCCATTTGGCGACCCTCCGAGCGGAGGGTTTGGTGGCGACGCGGCGGGTTGGTACTACCATTTTTTACCGCATCGACTCCAACCGCGTCCGGCCGATCCTGGAGCAGTTGTACCGCCTGTTTTGCGCCCCCACCGTCGAGGAAGACGCTTCATGAGTCATTTCACGCCGGTCTCGGCCTTGCTGGGCGGCGGACTGATCGGCCTGTCTGCCGCTTTGTTGTGGGTCGGGTGCTGCCGGATCGCGGGCATCAGCGGCATTCTCGCGGGGACGTTGGCGCCCGACCGAGCATGGCGGCTGATGTTTCTTGCGGGGTTGGTCGCGGCGCCGGTGGTTTACCGGATCGCATTCGCGCCGCTCTCCCGTCCCGCGATCGCCACTGCCTGGCCCCTGGTCATCCTGGGCGGACTTCTTGTCGGGTTCGGCACAAGGCTCGGCGGCGGATGCACCAGCGGTCATGGTGTTTGCGGCATGGCCCGCCTTTCCCCACGCTCGATAGTCGCGACCGCCGTGTTCATGACCGCCGCGGCGGGGACGGTTTTCGTCGTGCGCCATATGGGGGCCGGATGATGCGCGCTTATACCGTCGCCGCCGTCTGCGGCCTGTTGTTCGGGCTGGGCCTGACCGTGTCGCAGATGATCGATCCCAACAAGGTGTTGGGGTTCCTCGATATCGCGGGCGACTGGGATCCCAGCCTGATCCTGGTCATGGCTGGCGCGATCCCCTTGGCAGCCGTGGGGTATTGGGCCGGAGGCCGTGTCGCCCCAGCGCGTTCGGCGATCGACAAGCGGCTGGTCATCGGCGCAGGGCTGTTCGGGATCGGTTGGGGATTGGTGGGGTTTTGCCCCGGCCCAGCCTTGGCCGCGTTAAGCTTCGGCGACCCCAAGACGCTGCTGTTCGTCGCCGCCATGCTGGCCGGCATGGCGGGCTACGAGGTTTGGAACCGCCGGTAACCCGTTAGACCGCGTCCAGCGCCGCGACTCCGGGCAGGGTCTTACCCTCCAGCCACTCCAGGAACGCGCCACCAGCGGAGGACACGTAGGTCAGCTGATCGATAATCCCAGCCTGCCGCAGAGCGGACACGGTGTCGCCGCCGCCCGCCACGCTGCGCAGCGTTCCGGCGGTTGTCGCCGCGGCGACGGCTTTCGCCAGCGCCACGGTCGCGGCATCGAAGGGCGGGGTTTCGAACGCGCCCAACGGCCCGTTCCATACCAGCGTGCGGATCGACGGCAGGCGCGCCAGCAGCGCGGCGACCGAGGCGGGGCCGACGTCGAGGATCATGCTGTCGGACGGCACCGCGTTGACGGATACGATCTGGGTCGCCGGGTTCGCCTTGAATTCCGTGGCGACGACGGCGTCCGTCGGCAGCACGATCTCGCATCCCGCCGCTTTCGCGCGGGTCAGGATATCGCGCGCCATATCGTGCATTTCGGCTTCCTGCAACGACTTGCCGACGTTCAGGCCTTGCGCCGCCAGGAACGTGTTTGCCATGGCGCCGCCGATCACCAGGATGTTCACCCGGCCCACCAGATTGCCCAGCAATTCCAGCTTGGTGGATACTTTGGCACCGCCGACGATGGCCGCGACCGGGCGGGTGGGGTTGCCGAGCGCGAGGTCCAGCGCCTCCAGCTCGGCTTGCATCAGACGACCGGCGTAAGACGGCAGGCAGTGGGCGACACCCTCGGTGCTGGCGTGGGCGCGATGCGCGGCGGAGAAGGCGTCGTTCACGAACAAATCGGCCAGCGCGCCGAGTTCGGCGGCGAAGGCCTTGTCGTTCTTTTCCTCACCGGGGTGGAAGCGGGTGTTTTCCAGGACCAGCACGTCGCCATTGGCCATCGCGGCGATGGCCTGCTGCGCCGGAGCGCCAATGCAATCGTCAGCGAAAGCGACGGCACGCCCGAGCACCTTGCCCAATGCCTCGGCCATGGGAGAGAGCGACATTTCGGGGACGCGTTTGCCTTTCGGTCGGTCGAAATGGCTGCAAACGATAACCTTGGCGCCTTTGCCCGACAGTTCCCGGATGGTGGGCGACAACCGTTCGATCCGCGTCAGGTCGCTGATCTTGCCGTCCCGCACGGGGACGTTCAGGTCGGCGCGCAGCAGGATTCGTTTCCCGGCGACATCCACGCCATCGAGGGTGCGAAAAGCCATGCTCACAACTCCGTTTTCTGTAATAGCCGCGTTATGGTCGGGCTTGACCCGACCATAACGTTGGGTGTCGTTTATCGGGCGCCCATCAACGCGGCCACGTCCAGCATACGGCAGGAGAAGCCCCACTCGTTGTCGTACCAACCCATCACCCGCGTCAGCGCGCCATCGACCACCGCCGTCTGAGTCGCGTCGAAGGTGCAGGACGCGGCGGTGTGATTGAAATCGATGCTGACCAGCGGACGGGTGTTGTAGTCCAACACGCCCCGCAGCGCGCCCTTGGACGCATCCTGCATCGCGGCGTTGATTTCGTCCTTGGTCGCGGGCTTCGCCAAATTCACATCCAGCGAGACCATCGACACGTTCTGGACGGGAATGCGGATGGCGGTGCCGTCCAGCTTGCCTTTCAAGGACGGGATCACTTCCCCGATCGAACGCGCCGCACCGGTGGAGGTCGGGATCGCCGACACCCCGGCCGTGCGCGCTCGGCGCATATCGCGATGCGATCCGTCCAGTGTGTTCTGGTCGTTGGTGTAGGCGTGAATGGTCACCATGTAGCCGCGCAGAATGCCGAAATTGTCGTGCAGCACCTTGGCCATCGGCGCGAGGCAGTTGGTCGTGCAGGATGCCGCCGAAATCACCGTCATGTCCGGCTTCAGCGCGTCGTTGTTCACGCCATAGACGATCATCGCGTCCACCCCGTCGCCGGGGGCGGATATCAGCACCTTGCGCGCGCCCACCGCCAGCAGCGGGGCACATTTCGCCTTGCTGGTGAACGTGCCCGTGCATTCCATGGCCACATCGGTGCCGGACAGATCGAGCTTGGCCGGATCGCGTTCGAACGTCACGGGGATCGGGCCGTAGACCTTGCCGCCGTGGCGGATCGTCAGCGTGTTGCCGGAGACTTCCACCTGACCATTGAAGCGCCCATGCGCGCTGTCGTACGCGAACAGATGCGCGACCGAGTCCATGTTCATGCTGGGAGACGCGTTAATCCGAGTCGCCACCAAATCGGTGCGGCCTTCTTCCGCGATGGCGCGCAGGACCAACCGTCCGATGCGTCCGAAACCGTTAATCGCGACCGAAACGGTCATGGGTCGTATTCCTCTTATCAAGCCAAATGTTTGCGCACTGCCGCCACCACGGCGTCGGACGTAATTCCGAAGTGTTTATAAAGGACCTCGGCCGGTGCCGACGCCCCATAGCCGGGCATGCCGATGAACACGCCATCGGTTCCCAGGATGCGTTCCCAGCCGAAATCGGCCGCGGCCTCGATTCCGACGCGGAAGGCGCCGCCCAGCACGGCGTCGCGATAGGCGGCATCCTGTTGGGCGAACAGCTCCCAGCACGGCAGGGAGACAACCGCGACGGGGATGCCCTCGGCCGCCAGCGCTTCCCGCGCCGTCATGGCGAGGGAGACTTCCGACCCGGTGGCGATCAGCGTCGCCTGACGCGGGCCGTCGGCTTCCGCCAGGACGTAGCCGCCGCGAGCGGAGCGGTTTTCGGCGATGTCAGTACGCAGAGTCGGCAGGGCTTGACGGGTCAGCACCAGCAGCGATGGGCCATCGGCGCGCTTGATCGCAAGCTCCCAACATTCGGCCGTTTCCAGCGCGTCGGCCGGGCGGAACACATGCACATTCGGCATGGCGCGCAGGCTGGCGAGATGCTCGACGGGCTGATGCGTCGGGCCGTCTTCGCCCAGACCGATGGAGTCATGCGTCAGCACGTGGATCACGCGCTGGTGCATCAGCGCACCCAGGCGGATGGCGGGGCGCATGTAGTCGGTGAAGACGAAGAACGTGCCGGTGTACGGGATAATGCCGCCGTGCAACGCCATACCGTTGGCGCAGGCTGCCATGCCGAACTCGCGGATGCCGTAATGGATGTAGCGCCCGGCATAGTTGCCCGGCGTCACGAAGCCCATGCCCTTGACCAGAGTCAGGTTGGAACCCGTCAGATCGGCGGACCCGCCCACCAGATCGGGGGTCGCGGGCACCAGAGCCTCCAGCGCCTTCTGGCTGGACTGGCGAGTGGCGAGTTTCGGGCGGTTGTCGGCGATGTCTTGCTTCAGCGCGGCCACGGCCTCATGCCAGTTGTCGGGCAGTCGGCCGGCGATCGCGCGATCGAAATCCGCGCGTTGGGCATGGCGGGCCAGACGCTTGAGCCAAGCGCGACGCGTCCCGGCACCGCGGCTGCCGGCGGCGTGCCAGAGTTCGTAAAGATCGGCGGGCACGGTGAACGGCAGTTCATGCCAACCGAGGAATTCCTTGGCGGCAGCGGCTTCCTGGGGACCCAGTGGCGCCCCGTGCGATCCGGCGGTGCCGGCCTTGGTCGGCGCGCCCAAGGCAATGATGGTCTTGCAGGCGATCAGTGTCGGCTTCTGCGACCGCATGGCGAAGGACATCGCAGCGGCGATCTGCGCCGGATCGTGCCCGTCCACCCGCTTGGTCGCCCAGCCGGCGGCGGCGAAGCGCCTCAGCGGATCTTCCGACGTGGAAATACCGGTCGCGCCGTCGATGGAGATGCTGTTGTCGTCGAACAGGACGGTCAGCTTGTTCAGTTTCAGATGCCCGGCGAGGCCGATGGCTTCATGGCTGACACCTTCCATGAGGTCGCCGTCCCCGGCGATGACCCAGGTGCGATGATCGACCAAGGATTTGCCGAAGCGCGCAGCCATCAGCCGCTCCGCCAGCGCCATGCCGATGGCGGTGGCGAGGCCCTGACCCAGCGGGCCGGTGGTCATCTCGATCGCCGGGTGCTCGCCCCATTCCGGGTGGCCGGCGCAGGGGGAGTGCAACTGGCGGAAATTCTTAAGCTGTTCGATCTCCATCCCGACATGGCCGGTCAGATGCAGCAGCGAATACAGCAGCATGGAGCCGTGGCCGGCCGACAGCACGAAGCGGTCGCGATCCGGCCAGCGGGGATCGGCGGCATCGAACTTCAGGAAGCGGGACCACAGCACCGTGGCGACGTCGGCCATGCCCATGGGCATGCCGGGATGGCCCGATTTCGCGGCTTCGACCCCGTCGATGGACAGTGCGCGAATCGCGTCGGCCATCCGCCGTGTCGGGGTTTCCTCACGCGCGCGGATCGCGACTTGCTGGGCAAGCGCGGGATTTTCCGCGTTGGTCGTCTCGGCCATCGCAGCCATGAAGTCTCCTTAAGCCACCGAGGGGCGCCGTGACGGGGGTTTTTCACGGCTATACGGCAAGATCATGGCAGGGGGCAATCGTGACGCCGGTTATGCCGGCCATGCGGCGGGGCTGTGGCCCAGCGGAACCGGCGGGCGCGCCCACCGCGTCGGGGTTTCGGACATGCGCACGATGGGGGCCAGATAGCGCATGCGCCCGAGCGGCATGTCGACCTCGGTGCAGAGTCGGGCGATTTGGTCGTCGGGCAGGTCGGCGGGGGCGGATTCGTAGGCGAACCTTGGCAACACGCCGCGATCGACGATCCACTTGCCGGCACCGGCCAAACTCGCGCGCACCAGCCAGCTGCCGCCCTCGGTCGCTCGGCGGGCCAAAGCGATCATGGCGCCGTAGGCCAGCAGATTGCCGCCGACATAGTCGATGGCGGACACCGGCAGATGCTTGGGACCGGTATCGTCGCGGGAGGCATCCGCCATGCCGGTCGCGGCCTGCACCACCGTGTCGTAGCCGCGCCGCGCTTTCCACGGACCCTCATGGCCCCAGGCGCTGAGGGTCACGTAGATCATGCCGGGGTGCAGCGCGGCCAGTTCCTCGGGCCCGAAGCCGCGGCCGGCGAGCGTGCCGGGGCGGTAGGATTGGGTAAAAATATCGCAGTTGGAGACGAGTTCCCGCAGCTTGGCGTGCTGATCCTTCTCCCGCAGGTCGAGGCGGGCGGAGAGCTTGCCGATGCCGGTGTCGAGGTCCATTTGGCCCGAATCCGCCAACCCCAGCCGCGTGATCTTCAACACATCCGCACCGTGCTCGGCCATCGTCCGCGACGCGGTCGGGCCGGCGATGACGCGGGTCAGATCGAGCACACGAATGCCGGACAAAGGGCGGTCGCCGGCCGGCAAAGGCCGCGGCGGAGCGTCGCCGATGCGCACGATATCCACCGCCGGCAGGCCGGCGACGAAGGCCGCGTGCGGGTGGCGGTTCCACTCCCCATGCGTGCGGACGAAGGAACCGACGGCACCGCCTTCGTGCAGCGCGGTTTCCAGCGCTTCTCCGTCCCAGCCGGAAATGGCTTCCTTCACCGCATTGTAGTCGTCGGGCACGCCGAGGATGCGCAGCGCCCGATCCCTCAGGTTGGGGAAATTGGTGTGCAGGAACACCCAGCGGCCGTCTTTCGCCGGGTAGAATTTCATAAGGGGCGCGAATTCCCGGTCCGCCGGCACCCCATTAATCTGCATGTATTTGCCGCTGCGGAGCGAGATCGCCGCCGCCGGAATATCGACGGACACATCCTGCCGGCGGCCGGTTTTCAGGCGCCAGAGTTCGGACGCGGCCACGCCCGTGGCGGCCAGAACCGCGGCGCCGGCGGTGCCGATGCTGTAGCGGGTCGGCAGTACCGGATCGTCGCCGGTCAGGGCGACATTCTCCCCAAGATCGCGCGGCAAACCCCCGAGGTCCAGCAATTGGTCCAATGCCTCATGGGCAAGGCTCCGGGTTGTATTCATTTCGGTCCGCCCTCTATTTGACTTGGCACAAGTTTGACTGGTGCAACCCTTGAGTGCAACCCCTTCACTTGGATGACGGGGGGACCCGCAGAACGGGCTTGACCCCGAACGGGTTGCGACCGATATACGCCGCCTCGCACCGGGGGTCCGGTGGCAGAGTGGTGATGCATCGGACTGCAAATCCGCGTATGCCGGTTCGATTCCGGCCCGGACCTCCAACTCTCCCCGCTGGCGCAGCCGCCGCGCGCATGGCACGAATTCTCCCGCGACCAATAAAATCAATGGGCAGGAGACGACCATGACCTCACGCAGAAGCTTTCTCGCCGGCCTCGCCGCGTCCACCGGTATTATGTTTTGCGGCTGCGGCGCCCCTGGCACCGCGCATGCCGCCCCGACCCCGGCGCGCCGGCCGGTTAAGGTGAACGGCAAGACCGTTAAGACCATCGACGTGCACGCGCATTGCATCTTCCACGAAGCCGCCGCGCTGCTGGGCGGGGACGCCGCCGTGCTGAACAACGTCGTCCGCGGCGCGCAGGAAGGCTTCATCGTGATCGAGGAACGCTTGAAGGCAATGGACGCCATGGCGATCGACATGGAGGTCCTGTCGGTCAACCCCTTCTGGTACGACAAGGACCGCGATCTGGCGGCGAAGATCGTCAAGATTCAGAACGAGAAACTGGCCGAACTCTGCGCCGCCAAGCCGGACCGGTTCGCGGCGTTCGCGTCGCTGACCCTGCAGGACCCGCAGTTGGCGGTGCAGGAACTGGAAATCGCGATGAAGAAGCAGGGTATGCGCGGCGCCGCCATCGGCGACCGGGTGAATGCCGTCGAGTTCTCCGACCCGTCGCTGCATCCGGTTTGGGCAAGGGCCGAGGAGCTCGGTGCCTCCCTGTTCATCCATCCGCAGGGCATTCCCGAGATGAACAAGCGCCTCAGCGGCAACGGTTGGCTGTCGAACACAATCGGCAACCCGCTGGGAACGACGATCGCGCTGTCGCATCTGATTTTCCAGGGGACGCTGGACCGGTTCCCCAAGCTGAAGGTCATCGCCGCGCATGGCGGCGGGTTCCTGCCGTCCTACGCGGACCGGTCGGATCATGCCTGCATGGTCGCGCCGCCGGGCTGCGATCCCAACATCAAGCTGAAGAAAAAGCCGACGGAATACCTGAACCAGCTGTTCTTCGACGCGCTGATCTTCACGCCGGAGGCTTTACGGCATCTCGTGGCGCAAGTCGGCGCCAGCCAGGTTATGCTCGGCAGCGACCATCCCTATCCGTGGGAGCAGCACCCCGTGGATCACATCCTTGCGACATCGTCCCTGTCCGAGGCGCAGAAGCTTGCCATCCTCGGGCACAACGCGGCACGCGTGTTGGGCATCAAGGCGTAAACCGCGCGGGGTCTACCGCGGCGACGATGGACGCGGCCTCTCCGGGGTCGCGTCCCAGCAACAAGTCCGCGACCAATTGCCCCGCGGCGGGGGATGTCTGGATGCCGTAGCCGCCTTGGCCAACGGTCCAGAAAAACCCCTCGGCGCGTGGGTCCCAGCCGAAGCCGAGGCTGCCGTCCGGCGTGAAGGTGCGCAGGCCGGCCCAGCTGTGTTCGACGCGGCGGACCGGAATGTCCAGCGCCTGCTGCGTGCGGTCGATGCCGGTGGCGACGTCGATTTCCTCGGGGCGGACGTCGTGCGGGGTGTCGGGAGTTTCGTCGGCGGGGGAGACCATCAAGCGGGTTCTCGCTTCCGGCCGAGCGTACCATTTTTCCTGGACGTCGCAGATCATGGGCCAGTGTTCGACGTCGTGCGGGGCGGGGTCGACGATGGCGGCGGTGCGGCGCTTGGGAATCAGGCCGAGGGGGCGAACGCCCGCGATTTTGGCGATTTCGTCGCCCCAGGCGCCGGCGGCGTTGACGACGATGGGGGCTTGGAGGCTTTCGTGCGTCGTGGTTTCGACGTGCCACTGGCTGCTTTTGCGTTCGATCCGTCCGGCGCGGTGGCGCAGCGCGAGCGTGCCGCCGTTCTGGCGGAGTTGGCGCAGAAAGCCCTGGTGGATGGCGGAAACGTCCATATCGAACGCGTCGTCCTCCACCGCACCGGCGGCGGCGTAGCCGGGGCGGAGGGCGGGGACCAGGATGCGCGCGTCCGCTTCGGTGACACGGCGGAGGCCGGAGCCTTCCGCGATCGCCGAGTCCAGGTCCGGCAACTGTGCCGCGGTCGCGAGCAGCAGCACGGGGCGACGGCGCATCAACGGCACTTCGGCAAAACCGCGCGGCGGGTTTTCGAAAAACGTCCGCGACAGGCCGCTGAGTTCCCGCACGTCCCTCGGCCCATAGTTGAGAATCCACAGCGCCGCCGACCTCCCGGTGGTGTGGTAACCGGCCGTTTCCTCGGCCTCGATCAGCGCCACGCGGCGGTGCGGCGACAGATGCGCGGCGGCGGTGGCGCCCGCGATACCCGCCCCGATGACGATAATGTCGTAAGCCATGCGTGCCCCTCTTGCCCCCGGCGCCGGAACGCGGAACGATGCGGTTTCCTATATGGGAGGGTATGATGGTCGATTTGGTGGTGCGCGGCGATACCGTAGTGACTCCGCAGGGCGTAGGGGCGTACGACATCCTGATATCCGGCGGCCGGATCGCCGCTGTGGCGGCCAAGGGGAGCGTCGGGCTGCCTGAAGGTGTCCGGATCATCGATGTCGGCCAAAAAATCGTGATGCCCGGCGGCATCGACCCGCATGTGCATTGCAAGTGGCATTTGCCCAACCCCGATGGCTCCGCCGGCCTGACCGAACCGCCCGATGTGGTCAGCAAGGCCGCCGTGCATGGCGGCACCACCACGATGATCGATTTTACCCGAGCCTCGCAGGGCGCGAACGTCCAGGATGCGATCGAACAGCGAGAGGAAGACTGGAAAGGCCACTCCGCCTGCGATTACGCGCAGCATCTGATGGTCGAGGGCGCACTGCCGGTGCATTTGCCGGGCCAGGTGGCCGAGGCGATCCAGGCCGGGTTCCCCACCGTGAAAATCTTTACCACCGACATCACCCCGTCCCGCAAAGGCCGCATGGTCGATTTCGGCGATATCTGGGAGATTTTCCAGGTGCTGGCCGCCAATCGCGGCATGGGCGTGATCCACTCGGAAGACAACGACATCGTCATGCACATGTATGGCAAGCTGATCCGCGAAGGCCGGACCGGTTTCGCCAACATGGCCGAGGTGCACAACACCTTGTCCGAGGACATTTCGTTCCGCCGCGTCATGCGGCTGGCGGAGAAGGTGCCGGGCACCGCGCTTTACATGATGCACGTCTCCGCCGGCACCGGCGTCAACGCCATCCGCGATGCGCGTAAGCGCGGCGTGCCGATCTACGGCGAGAGCCTGCATCAATACATGTTGTATACCTCGGAGGATTATAAATCCCCGAACGGGCAGATCTATCATACCTACCCGTCGTTGAAATCGCCGGAGGATCAGGCCGAACTCTGGTCCGGCACGCTGGATGGCGCCATCAACTGCGTCGCCACCGACGAAATCTGCTGCACCCTTGCGAAGAAACTGCAAGGCGCGCGCATCGACGATACAACGGGGGGCAACGCGGGCGTGGAGCCTCGGGTGGCGCTGATGTACACGGAAATGGTGGGCAAGCGCGGCTATTCGCTGAACCGCTTCGTCGATCTGGTTTCTACCAACGCGGCGAAAATCATGGGGTTGTATCCGCGCAAAGGCGCGTTGGCGGCGGGGTCGGATGCCGATATCTGCGTTCTGGATCCGGCGGATCAGCGGGTAATCACGGCGTCGGAACTGCACGAGGCCGATTACACGCCATGGGAAGGCCGCAAAATGGCAGCGTGGCCGTGCCTGACGGTGCTCCGCGGGAAAGTCGTTGTCGAGAACGGCGTGTTCAAAGGCAGCCTGAACGACGGCAAGTGGCAGCACCGCAAGGTCGCCCAGGAAATGTTCGACGGCCCGCAGCTTTGACGCTTGCCGAACTGCGCGACCTGCTGCGCGATTGCCTGGTTCTGTGGGGCGTCGCGGGGCGGGTCGAGGTGGATGACGACGGCGTGTCGGTCGTAACGGCGGATGGCGCGTTTTCCCTGGCCGCGGCAGACCCGGATTTGCACCCGGTGCGATGGTTCATGCAAACACCGGAACGACGCGCCGCCGGAGCACCGCCGCGCGCCGTCCCGTCGATCGTCGCGGCTTTGTCGCGCATGCGGAACGCGTTGGGCGCCGAGGGTGGCGCCGCGCCAAGATTTGGTTGAAGGGAACAGGAAAATGTCCGAGCTGAAATCGATTCTGCGGAATCATATGAAGGAGAAATTGGCGCGCGGGGAAGTCGTGGCCTCCATGACCGTGCGGTCGTCCCGCACCATCGAAATCGCCCGCATCGCGCAAACCGCCGGGTTCGATACGATCTACGTCGATATGGAACACAACACGCTGTCGATGGACGCGGTCTGCCAAATCTGCCAGTCGGCGCAACAAATCGGCATCACGCCGATGGTGCGTGTGCCCGCCAATACCCCGGAATATATTTGCAGGGTTCTGGATGGCGGCGCCATGGGCGTCATCACACCGCATGTCCGCTCCGCCGCCGAAGCGAAAGAGATGGTCAATCTGGTGAAATTCCCGCCGATCGGGCATCGATCCTCGGGCGGAGCACTGTCGCAGTTTCATTATCGCAGCTTCCCGCTGACGGAAACGCAGGCGGCGATGAACGACGCGACGTCGCTGGTGCTGATGATGGAAACCGTCGACGCGTTGGAAAATGTCGAGGAAATCATCGCGGTCGAAGGCGTGGACATGTTGCTGATCGGCAGCAACGACCTGTGCGGCGAGCTGGGGATTTCCGGGCAGTACGATCATCCTTTATTAAAGGCCGCTTTCGAGCGGACAATCGCGGCGGCACAAAAAGTGGGCAAACACGTGGGGATCGGCGGGCTCGCCGGTCGCGACGATCTCATGACCAAATTCGTGCAAATGGGTGCTCGGTATGTTTCCACCGGCACCGATCTGGCGTTTTTGTTGTCGGCTTGCTCGGCGCGGGCGAAGTTCGTGCGGGGGATACAGGTTTAAGTGTGAGAAAACATCCTGCGCCCCGCCGTCGAAAGGCGGGCGCACAGGATGGAGCCGGTCTTCGATTCCGTAACGAACAACGTCTTGTTGTCCGTCCCCCCGAACGCGATATTCGTCGTCATTTCCCCCGCCGAGGTCGCGATGAAGTGCAGCGGCAACCCGATCCGGCTGTAAACCCACACGCCACCCAAAGTCGGATGCGCAACCACCACATTCCCGTCGTCATCCAAAGCCACCCCATCCGGCCCGGCGCAGGGCAACGTTGCGAACAACCCAGCCCGTTTCGCGGGATCGTCCAGGTCGATCCGCCACACCGCGTTCGCCCGGGTCACCGCGACATACAGCGCATTTTCCCGCTTGCTCAGCACCAACCCATTCGGGCTCGGCGCGTTGGCGATAACGGTGTCCAAGCTCCCATTATCCCGCAGGCAATACACATGCCCCGAGGGATCCTGCAGCCCGGAGCGCCCCTGATCGGTAAAATACAAATCGCCATTCCCAGCGAAATGCAGATCGTTCAACCCCTTGAACCGCTCCCCCGCCTTAGGGCCGGAGAGCACATTCTCGATCTTCCCGGTCGCGGTATCCAGCACCATCAGCCCGTTCTTGCGATCGGCGATAAAAGCGCGGCCGTCCTTATGCAGCTTCAAACCGTTCGGGGTGCCGTCGTATTCGACGAGGACCTCCCACTGTTTGTCCATGGAAATGCGGTAGATGCGCCCGGCCTGGATATCGACGCACAACAAATTTCCGGCGCGGTCGATCGAAGGGCCTTCGAGGAAACCAGCCCGCTGGCCATTGGCACGTTTCGCGAGATGGTCTGGGATTTTGGTGAAAATTTCGGAGGTGTGGGTTTGCAACGTCGGGATCGGGTAAGTCATCGGTTCGGGTCCGTTCGATCTAACAAACCGTCATGGTCGGGCTTGACCCGACCATCTCAGGCCAATGGGATAAAGATGGTCGCGTTAAACCCGACCATGACGAATAAGGGGGTCACACCACGCCATCGGCACGAAGCCCATCGATCTCCGCCGCCGAAAACCCAGCGGCGGCCAACACGGCATCGGTATGCTCGCCCAAGGACGGCGGCGGCGCGGTAATCGGCACCGCCTTCCCGCCCAGCTTGTAACCGGCGCCGACAACCTGGACATCCCGATCCAAAGCCGGAACGTGAACGGTCTGCAACTGCCCACGCTCCCGCAATTGCGTGTGTTCCGCGATCTGCGGCACGGTGTAGACAGGCCCGGCCGGCACGCCATGAGCGATCAGTTTCGCTTCCCAAGTGGCAGCGGTATCCGTTGCCAGATGTGCCTCCAGAATCTCCTGCAATACCCGCTGATTCTTCATCCGGTCATCCCGTTCCGCGAACCGGGGATCGGTTTTCAGTTCCGGCAATCCCAACGCATCGCAAGTGGCTGAAAACTGTTTTTGCTCGTTATTAACGATATTTATCGGTCCATCGCCGGTACGGAACGTTCCCGATGGCGCCGACGTTTGGCTGTGGTTGCCGATCGGTTTCGGCACATTCCCGGCGTTCAGGTAATTCGACACCGTCCAAGCCGTAATGCTGCCGACCGAGGAATCCAGCATGGAAACGTCGATCGTCTCACCCTCCCCGGTCGCGTTGCGGCGGACCAAGGATGCCGCAATTGCAAAGGCGGCCGTGATTGCGGCGGTCGTGTCGCACACCACCAGCCCGGCTTTCATCGGCGCGGTGTCCGCATCGCCCGTCAGGCTCATCAACCCGCAATAACCCTGGATGATCTGATCGTAGCTGGCCCGTTGCGCCAGCGGGCCGGTTTGCCCGAAGCCCGACACGGCGCAGTAGATCAAACGAGGGTTCAACGTCCGCAAAGCCGCCGCCGACAGACCCAGCCGATCCATGGCGCCAGGGCGGAAATTCTCCAACACCACATCCGCGTCCAAAACCAACCGCCGGAACACATCCTTGCCGCGTTCCGATTTCAAATTCAGCGACAGGGATTTCTTGTTGGAATTGAACGCCAGATACGACGTGCCCATCTGCTTGCGTCCGGCGGACAGATCGGTCCCCATCTTGCGCGACAGGTCGCCAATGCCGGGCACCTCGATCTTGATGACCTCGGCCCCCATCAGTGCGAGCTGATACGACGCCAGCGGCCCGGCGATCACATTCGACAGGTCCAGGACACGGATACCCGCAAGCGGCAGGCTCATGCGGACGCTCCCTCACGCACCGCGGCGCGCAATTTCGCCAAATTACCCCCCTGTTTGATCGATCCCGGCAACGGATGGCCAACAATGTCCTCGGCCAGCATCGCGCACTCGATCAGCACATCCAGGTTCACGCCGGTTTCGATGCCCATTTCGTGGCAGAGGAACACGAGGTCCTCGGTCGATACATTGCCGGCCGCGCCTTTATGCGCCGCGAAGGGACAGCCACCCAATCCGCCCACGGCCGCATCGAATTTCGTGACGCCCATTTCCAGCCCCGCGTAAGCATTGGCGATGCCCATGCCGCGGGTGTCGTGCAGATGCAGGCTTAACGGCGCATCCGGGTACCGGTCGCGCACCGCGCCGATGACCCGCTTGATCGTCACCGGCGTCGCCCAGGCCATGGTGTCGGCGAGCGAAACCTTCTCGTATTCGATGCCATGTTCCTCGGCCAACGCCATCAGCGTGCCGACGCACTCGACCACTTTCTCCACCGCGATATCGCCCTGGAAATTGCAGCCGAAGGCGTTGGAAACGGATGCGTCGCGGACGGGAATGCCGAGTTCCTTGTAACGCGCGATTTCCCCATGCGTGTGCACCAGATGCTGTTCCGGTGTCCGGTTGATGTTGCGCTTCATGAACACGTCGGAGGGATAGACGCGCACCTTCCCCTCCAGCGTCAGCTTGCCGGTGACGCGCGCGCGTTCCAGCCCGGCATCGTTGAACCACAAGGCGGTATAATCCACCCCCGGCACGACCCGCATCCGCTGCACGATATCGTCGGCGTCCGCCATGCCCGGCACCTGCTTGCGGCTGACGAAGGATGCCACTTGGATGCGGCGCAAACCGGTATCCGACAACGCATCGACCAGCGCGACCTTCCGGTCGGTCGAGATGGGGCCTTTTTCGATCTGAAAACCCTCGCGCGGGCCTTCCTCGGTGATGAGGACAGCGGACGGGACCATATCAGAACACTCCGAAACCCATGATGCCATCGACGGGATCGAAATCGCCGACGATTTTCTTGCCGATCAGATCGCGCAGCGTTTCCGACGCGCCGCCGCCGATCGAGCCGTAGCGGGCGCCGCGATAGAAGCGGGACACCGGGAATTCGTCGGTGAAGCCGAAACCGCCATGGACCTGCACGGCCTCGGTGGTGATGCGCAGCGACATTTCGTTGCAGAATATTTTCGCGGCCGCCGCCAGGAACGGATCGGGGAAGGGATTGGCCGACAGGCAAGCGCGGTACAACAGACCGCGGCCGGCCTCGATGTCCTTGAACATGTCTGCGAGCTTCCAGCGCATGCCTTGGAAATCCGAAATCGGTTTTCCGAAAATCGTGCGTTCACGGACATAGTTGACCGCTTCGTCGAACGCGCCCTCGGCCAAGCCCAAGGAAATCGACGGGTTCAGGCAGCGTTGCGTGTTGAACGCGGACAGCAATTTCCGAAAACCGTCCTCGCGGATGACAAGGTTTTCCAGCGGCAATTCGCAGTCGTCGAACTGGATCTCGTGCAGGTTCTCGCCGCCCATGGTGTGGTAGGTGCCGGTCACCGCAAAACCCTTGGTGTCGGGCTCGACCAGGACGCAGCCGATGCCTTCCCGCCCCGGCTTGCCGTCGATCCGGGTGAATACCACGAACATGCCGGCCTCTTTGGCGCGACTGATCAGCGTTTTGGTGCCTTTCAGGATGACGCGGTCGCCGACGATGCGGGCGTTGGTGCGGTAGTTCGCGACATCCGTGCCGGCGTGCGGTTCGGTCATGCACACCGCCAGGATGCAGTCGCCGCTGACGACGGCGGGCAGGATGCGTTCGCGGATCGACGGGGGCGCGTAGCGGGCGATCACGCGGGTTTGCACCCCGGCCTCCCCCAGCACAGCCATGGCGGTCACGTAATCGACCTTGGCGATTTCCTCCAGGATCAGCGCGGTATCCAGGATGGGCAGGCCGAGGCCGCCGTATTCCTCCGGCACCGACATGCCCAGCACGCCCAACGCCGCAAGTTTCTTCATGTTTTCCCAGGGGAAAGTGCCGTCCATCCAGCGCATGGCGTTCGGCTTGAATTCGGTCTGCGCGAGCTCGCGCACCGATTGGATCATTTCGCGCTGTTGGGCACTGATGTGGAAGTCCATGGTCTATTCCCTCTTAAAGTGGCGCTAGCTTAACGCATGCGGGAATTTGGCCAACACCCGGCGCCAGGCGGCATCCATGGCGGGCGTCCACTCGTCGCCCAGGATCTCCCGAAAAACCGTCATGACGACACGGAAGAAGGTGTCGAATACCTCGGGCGCGACGCCGAGGCCGACGTGGTTGACGCGTTCGATCTCCACCAGCCCGACAGCGTAGGAATCGCCGGTGGCGCAGTCCAGCAGTGCCTCCAGGGTGACAGCCATCATCTCGCCGCGGACCAGACCGGCAGTGTCGCGGACGAACAGGGCTTCGACCTCGGGGTTCTCGGCAAACAGGCGCTGGAACACCGAAGGCGCCGGGTCGCCGGCGCGTTCCGCCACCAGTTCCAGGCATTTTTCTATGATTTCTGCGTCCATCGGGGCAGCATGCCAGGAAGCGGTTTGGCATTCCAGCAGGCCGATGCTACCAAGCTACCGCACAGTATCTTGGAGCAGCTGCACGTGAACGACGCGCTTCCGCCGGGGCTATCCCCCCTGCAATCGATCGATCAGGTCGACCTGGGATTGTCCGCCGCCGGCTATATCGCCAATAGGCAAATTTCGACCGCCATCTACATGGCGCACCATCTCCAAAAGCCCATCCTCGTCGAAGGCCCGGCCGGCGTCGGTAAGACCGAACTGGCGAAATCCGTCGCGGCCTGGATGAAGCTGCCGCTGATCCGTATGCAGTGCTATGAAGGCCTCGATGAATCCAAGGCCTTGTACGAGTGGAAATACGGCAAGCAGCTGCTGTACACTCAAATCCTTAAGGACAAGATTTCGTCCGTCATCGGCGAGTCCGATAATCTGGCGACGTCGCTGGATAAGCTGCACGCGTTCGGGGATATCTTCTTCTCCAAGCAGTTTCTGGAACCGCGCCCCTTGCTGCGCGCGCTGGAGGAACCGGGCGGCGCCGTCCTGCTGATCGACGAGATCGACAAATCGGACCAGGAGTTCGAGGCGTTCCTGCTGGAAATCCTGTCGGACTTTCAGGTGACGATTCCGGAAATCGGCACCGTCGGCGCCATCGTGCCGCCGATCGTGCTGCTGACGTCCAACTCCACCCGCGACCTCGGCGACGCGTTGAAGCGCCGCTGCCTGCATCTGCATATCGGCTTCCCGGATGAGAAGCTGGAGGCGAAAATCATCGCCTCCCGCGTGCCGGGGATCGATGCGTCGCTGTTAAAGCAACTCGTCAGCTTTGTGCAGCAGCTGCGCGCGCTGGACCTGAAGAAGGTGCCCTCGGTCAGCGAGACGATCGACTGGGCGAAGGTGCTGGTTCTGCTGCACACGTCGGTCCTCAGCGTCGATCTCGTCCGCGATACGCTGAATGTATTGTTAAAATTCGAGGCCGACATCGAAGCCGCCGGCAAGCAAATCGCCGGCCTGACCCACAAGGCTCGGGCTGACGGGGGCGTGGCGGGCTGATGTCCGGGACTTCTGCTGCCCCCGCCAGCGAGCCTTTGCGGCGGTTCCTACAGGTGGCCCGAGGCGCGGGCTTGCGCGTCTCGGCCGCCGAGGGGATCGACGCGGCCCGTGCCGTGCAAATGATCGGCTACGCGGACCGCGACATTCTAAAGGATTCCCTCGGACTGATCCTGGCGAAAACGCCGGAGGAAAAGGCCGCCTACGAGGAAGCGTTCGAGCTTTATTTCAAGCGCGACGATCTGGGTGCCCAGGACGAAGCCGAGTCGGACGAGCAGAAGCGCCCCTGGCAGCAGCAACAGGGCCAGCAGGGCGGTGAGGGCATGGGCGGCTCCGGCGGCCAATCGCTGGGGCAGCTACTGGAACAAGACGATCGCGCCGCCCTCGCAACCGCCATGGAACAAGCGGCGCGCGAGTCCGGCATCGAGAACATCCGCTTCTTCACGCAGAAAAACCTGTACGCGCGCCGCATCCTGGACCGGATGGGGCTGCGGCAGGTCGAACGCGACATGGAAGCGCTGCGGCAGTCCGGGACCCCGGAGGGTCTGGGTCGCGCGCAGTTCCTGGAAGGGCGTGTCGATCAATTACGGGATTCCGTCCGCGACTTCGTCGAACGTAATCTGATCCTGTTCGCCAAAGGCGAGACCGAGAAATTCCGCGAGGAACTGCTGAAATCCGCTCGGCTGTCGAACCTGGAACGCCGCGATCTCGACCGGATGCGGGTGCTGGTGCGACAGATGGCGAAGAAACTCGCTGCCCGCTATGCGAAAACCCGGCGTCGGCGACTGCGTGGGCAGCTGGATATTCGCCGCACCATGCGCCGGAACATGGGTTGGGGCGGCATTCCATTCATCACCGTGTGGAAACAGAAGCGGATCGAGAAGCCGCGGGTCATGGTGCTGTGCGACGTGTCCGGTTCGGTCGCGCCGATGTCGCAGTTCCTGCTGATGTTCCTGTACGCGCTAAATGAGGCGTTATCGGATATTCGGTCCTTCGCCTTCGCCGGCTCGCTGATCGAGGTTTCCGAGATTTTGGAAAAGGAACCGGTCGAGCAGGCGATTACCAAAATCATGGAGACGATCGGGTTCGGGTCCTCGAATTTCGGCAATTCCTTCGCCGATTTCGAGGACGGGTGGATGCAGCATGTCACCCCGAAAACGACGATCATCATTTTGGGCGACGCGCGCGGCAACCGGACCGATCCTCGGACCGAGATCGTGTCGCGGATGTCGCAACGGTCGAAGCGGATTATCTGGCTGAACCCGGAATATAAATCGGCTTGGGGGACGGGGGATTCGGATATGTACCGGTATGCGCCGTTCTGCAATCTGGTGACGGTGTGCAATACGCTCCGGCATTTGGAGCGGGCCATTACGGATATTCTGGAGGATGCGGTTTAGGCCGCATCCTCCATCTTTCCGACTATTACGCCGTCGCGCCGCCATCCACCGCCAACGCCACGCCCGTCACGAACGAAGCCTCATCCGACAACAGGAACAACGCCGCGTTGGCGATTTCCTCGGGCTGGCCGGGGCGCCCCATGGGGGTCTGACCGGCGCGCTTCTGCACAAGGGTTTCCGGGGTTTCGCCCGCCGGGAGCTGGCTATCCGGGCGTGCCACGAACACCCGCAACATCGGCGTATCGATCGGGCCGGGACACACAGCGTTCACCCGGATTTTCTCTTTCGCGTAGCGCTTGGACAGCCCGCGCACCATGCCGACAATGCCGAATTTCGCGACGTTGTAGACCGGGCTGAACTGCGATCCGACCAAGCCCGACGTCGAAGCGGTAAACAGGATCGATCCGCCGCCGCGTGCCCGCAGTTCCGGTAAAGCGGCTTCGGTGGTGATCAGCACCGACTTCACGTTCAGGTTCATCGTAAAATCGTAATCGTTCCAGTCCAGACCCTCGATCGAGGCCGGGCCAGGGGAGCCGACATGGTTCCAGAGGAAATCCAGCGCGCCGAAGGCCTTCGTGGTTTCCCGCACGATGCCACGGGCGAAATCGTTGTCGGTCAGATCGCCGGACAGCGCGATGGCCTTGCCGCCCGCGTCGGTGATCGTTTTAACCACGGCGGCGGCAGCCTCGGGGTTCAGATCGACCACCGCGACCGACGCGCCCTCTTTCGCGAAGCGGATGGCACCGGCGCGGCCCATGCCGGATCCGGCGGCAGTGACGATACCGATCTTGTTTTGCATACGCATAATATTAGACTCCTGCAGCCATTGGAAGACGTTCGTCCTTCGCCCATTCCGACAGCGACGCGTCGTAGATTTTCACGTTCTCGTGCCCCAGCATAATCAATGCCAGAGCGTCCGCGCTGGCCGCGATGCCTCCGCCGCAATAAGCAATGACGGGGCGATCCATCGCGCCCACGGCGTCCAGTTTCGCCCGCAACCGATCGGCCGGCAGGAAGCAGTTGGTCGCGGGGTCCAGAAGATGCCCCGCCGGAACCGCGACGCTGCCGGGGATTTGCCCAGGGCGCCCGTACGTGCCGCCGGCATATTGCGCGGGCATCAAGGCATTCAGCGTGCAGACCGAGGCATCGCCCATCGCCGCGATCACCTCATCCTTGCCGACCATCAGGCCGCGTTCGGCTTGAACGGCGAACGTGCCGGCCGGACGCGACGCGCCCGCACCGGCTTCGGTCGGGCGGTTTTCCCGGCTCCATTTCTGCCAGCCGCCGTTCAGCACGGCGGCGTTGTCGTGGCCGAACTCGCGCAGCAGCCACCACACGCGCGTCGCCCACCAGGGGTTGGCGGTGCTGTATGCGATCACCCTCGTGTCGTTGCTAATGCCGAAGCGACGCATCGCCGAGGCGAAGCCTTCCGCGGTCGGGCGCATGAAGGCGAATTTCTGCGTCGTATCGGACACGTCGCGCTGCACGTCGCAGAATTGCGCCCCGGCGACATGGCCGGCTTCGAATTCCTCGCGCGCCGGCTTGATCCGGTACGGACCGTTCGGCTGCGTCAACAGATGAACGGTGCAGTCCAGAACGACAACCTTGGGGTTGGCGAGGTTGTGTTCGAGCCAATCGGTCTCGACCAGAAATTCGGGATGAACGAAGCCGGTCATGGTCAATGACCCGGTGCGAGTTCGGCCAGCTCGATCACCACATTGCCCGTCGCAGAGGGATCGAGGAACACGATCTTCGACCCGCCATGCCCGGTCTTCCAGGTGTCGCTCTGCAGCTTCACGTTTTTGGCCTTCAGTTCGGCGATGGCACCTTCGATGTCGTCCACTTCGAAGCAGATGTGGAACAGGCCGGTACCCTTTTCGGCGATCCATTTCGTCACGCCGGATTCCGGCCCCTGGCCTTCCAGCAATTCGATGTAGGTCTGCCCGACCGGCAGCATCGCGAGCTTGGTTTGGCCGATCTGTTCCTCGTATTCCAGGTCCAGACCGAACGTGTCGCGCATCAGTTCGAGCGACTGCTTCATCGAATCCACGGCGATGGCGATATGTTCGACGCGCTTGATTTTCATTTTCTTGCTCCGTTTCCTCAGGAAATGGTGACGCCGGAATCGACCGGGTAGACGTGGCCGGTGACCTTGCGTGACTCATCGGATGCCAGGAATACGGCCATGTCGGCGATATCCTCCGGCTCGATCAGCCCAACAAGATGCGAGTCCGCCAGCTTGCCCAGCGCCGCGTTGCCGGCAACCAGCGCGCGCACACGTTCCGTCATCGTCGCGGACGGAGCAATGGCGTTCACGCGGACCTTGGACGGCGCGAATTCCACCGCCATCGACCGTGTCATCGACGCGACCCCGCCCTTCGCGGCGGTGTAGCAATCGCGCCCGGGAATGCCCATCAGCGCGACGTTGGACGACATGTTGATAACCGATCCGCCGCCGGACGCGATAATCGCGGGAATACCGAATTTGCACGCCAGGAACGTGCCGAAAAGATCGAGCTTGATCACCCGCCAAAATTCGTCGATCGGCGCGTCCACCACGGTGTCGTCGACGTTGGTGGATCCGCCGGCATTATTGTGCAGCACATGCAGCGCGCCGTAATGCGCGACGCAGCGAGCAATCGCGGCCTGCATGCTCTCGGGGTCCGTCACATCGGTGCGCACAAAGAAGGCGTCGCCGCCGGCTTGGGCGATGATGGCAACGGTCTGCTGTCCGGCGGCCTCGTTCAGTTCCGCGACCACGACTTTCGCGCCTTCGGCCGCCATTTTCTTCGCCGTCGCGCGGCCGATGCCGGTGCCGGACCCGGTGATGAGCGCGATTTTTCCTGCCAAGCGGGGCATTTCGATTTCCTTCTCTTATCGTCATGGTCGGGCCAATAGGATAAAGATGGCCGGGTCAGGCCCGGCCATGACGATTATCCGGCTACCGGCTCAATTCCTTCGTCATATCGTCGATCCCGTTCACCGTCAGCGGGAACATGCGGCCTTCCATTACATCGTTTAGCATGTTGATCGACCGCACATGCCCCCAGCTTTGCTTCGGCGTTGGGTTCAGCCACGCGGAACGGCGGTAATGCCCTGTCAGGCGTTCCAGCCACACCGAACCCGCTTCCTCATTCCAGTGCTCGACCGATCCGCCGGCCATGTTGATTTCGTACGGGCTCATCGCCCCGTCGCCAACGATCACAAGCTTGTAGTCCGGACCGTAGGTGCGCAGAACCTGCCACGTCGGGATCACTTCCTCATGCCGGCGTCGGTTGTTTTTCCACACCCGCTCGTACGGGCAGTTGTGGAAATAATAGTGTTCCAGATGTTTGAATTCCGAACGCGCGGCGGAGAAAAGTTCCTCGGTCAGCTTCACGTGATCGTCCATGGAGCCGCCGATATCCAGCAGCAGCAGCACTTTCACCGTGTTGTGCCGCTCCGGCACCATTTTCAGGTCCAAAGACCCGGCGTTTTTCGCCGTCGCCAAAATCGTGTCCGGCAAATCCAGTTCCGTCGCCGCGCCCTGCCGAGCGAAGCGGCGCAATCGGCGCAGCGCCAGCTTCATACCGCGGGTGCCGAGTTCGACGGTGTCGTCCAGGTCCTTGAATTCCCGCTTGTCCCACACCTTCACGGCGGTGCGGTTGCGGGATTTGTCCTGGCCGATGCGCACCCCTTCCGGGTTGGCACCGTATGCGCCGAACGGAGACGTTCCGGCGGTGCCGATCCATTTCGATCCGCCCTGGTGCCGGCTGTCCTGCTCCGCCAGCAGCTGTTTCAGCCGTTCCATCAACGCCTCGAAACCACCCAACGTCTCAATGGCAGCGACTTCCTCCGGCGTCAGGAATTTCTCAGCCAGTTTGCGCAGCCATTCCTCCGGCAGGTCCTGCACCTTCAGGACATCCGTCGGTTCCAGCCCCTTGAAGCAGGTCGCGAAAACCCGGTCGAACTTGTCCAGATGCCGCTCGTCCTTCACCAGGGTCGCGCGCGCCAGATAATAGAAATCGTCGACGCTGTAATCCGCGACGCCGGCCTTCATCGCCCCCATCAGCGTGAGGTATTCGGTGATGGAGGCCGGCAGGCCCGCCGAACGCAAACCCAGGACGAGGTGCGAAAACATCAGTTCCCCCGGCGCGCCAGGAAGGCCAGACGCTCGAAAAGATGCACGTCCTGCTCGTTTTTCAGCAGGGCGCCGTGCAGCGGCGGGATGACGACGTGCTTTTCGTTGGACCGAAGGGCGTCCGGGGGCAGGTCCTCGACCATCAGCAGCTTCAGCCAGTCCAGCAATTCCGACGTCGCCGGCTTCTTTTTCAGGCCGGGGACTTCGCGGATCTGGAAGAACACGTTCAGCGCCTCGCGCGCCAGATCCTTGCGAATATCCGGATAGTGGGTCTGGACGATCTTCTCCATCGTCTCCCGGTCCGGGAAGCGGATGTAGTGGAAGAAGCAGCGGCGCAGGAACGCGTCCGGCAGCTCTTTCTCATTGTTCGAGGTGATGATTACGATCGGCCGGTGACGGGCCGCGATGGTCTTGCGGGTCTCGTAGACGAAGAACTGCATGCGATCGAGTTCCAGCAGCAGATCGTTCGGGAACTCGATATCCGCTTTGTCGATCTCGTCGATCAGCACCAGGACCTGCTTCTCGGCCTCGAACGCATCCCAGAGTTTGCCGCGGACGATGTAGTTCGAAATGTCGCGCACGCGCTCATCGCCGAGCTGGCCGTCGCGCAGGCGGGACACGGCGTCGTATTCGTACAGGCCCTGCTGCGCCTTGGTGGTGGATTTAACGTGCCACTCGATCAGCGGTATGCCCAGCGACTGCGCGACCTCGTGCGCCAGCACGGTCTTGCCGGTGCCGGGTTCCCCCTTCACCAGCAGCGGGCGCTGCAGCGTCACGGCGGCGTTGACCGCGACTTCCAGGTCGCGGGAGGCGATATAACGTTCGGTACTCTTGAATCCGGCCACGCTCGTGCGTCCTTCCTTATGGTCCCGCCGATTGTCGGGGGATTGGCGGGAATGGGCAAGTCAGGCCCCCGCGATCTCCCCCTCTGTCGGAAACCGGCCGGTCGCCTTCTTGGAATAGGCCAGCCGTCCATCGATAGAAATCTCGAACACGCCGCCACCCGATTTCTTCAGGACGACCTCGGCGCCGGGATGGGCACGCAGCAACTGGTCACGGGCCGCACGGGCGCGTGGCTCATAGCCTCACATGCCGCAGTATTCGATTTCGATGCGCATGATGGGTCCTCCTTTTCACGGGAAAGAGCTTGGCATCGCGCCGCCGATTGGGCAAGGAAAGCGCGACGCAAACACCCAGGTGGCCATGACCCAAATCGTTCCCGTGATTCTGTCCGGTGGCTCCGGCACCCGCCTGTGGCCGGTGTCGCGCGAAAGCTTCCCCAAGCAGCTCTGGCCGCTGGTGTCGGACCGGACGATGATCCAGGAAACCGCCCTACGCGCCAAAGGGCCCGATTTCGCGCCGCCGATCGTGGTGTGCAACCAGGAGCACCGGTTCCTGATCGCCGAACAGCTGCGCGGCGCCGGGATCGAGGGTGCTCGTATCGTGCTGGAACCCGTCGGTCGCAACAGCGCCCCCGCTATCGCCGCCGCCGCCGTGCT
Source organism: uncultured Acetobacteraceae bacterium (assembly GCA_903895595.1). Classification (GTDB taxonomy): domain Bacteria; phylum Pseudomonadota; class Alphaproteobacteria; order Acetobacterales; family Acetobacteraceae; genus Rhodopila. The sequence continues at coordinate 36,752 of CAITUP010000099.1, forward strand.
GGTCGCCGAGGAAAACCCTGACGCCGTCCTGTGGATGATGGCCGCCGACGCCGCGATCGCCGACGTCCCCGCCTTGCTCATCGCGCTCGGGCATGCCGCCGCTGCCGCGCGCGCCGGCAAAATCGTGACGTTCGGCATGAAGCCGACAGCGCCGGAAATCGGCTACGGCTATATCGAACAAGGCCCCGAACTCCCGGGCCTGCCCGGTGTGCGCTCCGTCGCGCGCTTCCTGGAAAAGCCCGATGCCGCCACCGCCGCCGCGTTCGTCGCGGGCGGGCAGCATCTTTGGAACTCCGGCATGTTCGTCTTTACCGCCAGGACGCTGATGGAGGAGCTGGACACCCACGCCCCCGACGTGTTGCCCGCCGTCCGAGCATCCGTCGCGGCCCGGCACACCGATCTGGATTTCATCCGCCTCGGCGTGGAGCAATTCGCCGCCGGCCCGTCCATCAGCCTCGACTACGCGGTCGCCGAGCGGACATCGCGCGCGGCCGTGGTGCCGGCGGATATCGGCTGGTCCGATGTGGGAAGCTGGAGCGCGCTGTGGGAACTCGGCGCCAAGGACGCAGCGGGGAACGTGACTTTGGGCGATGTCGTGCTGGAAGGCGCGGAAAACTGCTACGTGCGGGCGGACAACAAGCTGGCGGCGGTAATCGGGCTGAAGGATGTCGTCCTGGTCTCGACCGAGGATGCCGTGCTGGCCATGCACCGCGACCACGCGCAGGACGTGAAGAAGATCGTCGACCGGCTGAAGGCGGCGGGGCGCTCGGAGGCGACCGCGCATAATCGCGGCCATCGCCCTTGGGGGTTTTACGAAAGCCTGATCCAGGGCGACCGGTTCCAGGTCAAGCGCATCGTGGTGCAGCCGGGGCGGCAGCTGTCGCTGCAAAGCCACTACCACCGCGCCGAACACTGGGTCGTGGTGAACGGCACCGCTCGGGTGACCCGCGACAGCGAAACGATGATCCTGCGGGAAAACGAGAGCGTCTATCTGCCGCTGGGGTGCGTGCACCGGCTGGAAAATCCGGGGAAAATCCCCCTGACTTTGATCGAGGTGCAGGCGGGGGCGTATCTGGGAGAGGACGATATCGTCCGGTACGAGGATACATACGGGCGGGCCTAACGCCAGCCGGCGCCCTGGCACCACCCCGCGTCGTGCGCCGCCTGGCGGATCGCGACCTCGGCTTCCAGATGGCGGCCGTGGAACAGCGCCAGAACCGCGACGGCTGTCAGAACCAGCGGCCGTCCGCGGATCGTCGGCACCGTTCCGACGAACCGGGTCAGGCATAGCGCCCCGGTCAGCCCGATGCAGCCACCCATCGCGACCTCCGGCCAGGAATGGTAGTGCAGTCCCACCCGGGTTAGCCCGACGACAACAGCGACCACGAACACCACGCCGGCGATGGTACGCCGGCTGCGCCCGTACAGCGCCAGCAGACCTCCGGTTACCACCGACGCCGCCGCGACATGGCCGCTCGGGCTTTGCAACGATACTGGGCCGAAGACCGAGCTACAGCCGAGAAACACCAGTTTCAGCGCCAGGATGACCGAAAACGTCAGCCCAATCGTCGCCAGCCAGAGCAATGCGCCCCGCCGCCAACCCTGCCACGCCAGGACCGCCGCCAGGGCGAAGACCAGCGGCAGCACCACCGCCTGATCGGCGAAATCGGTTAGGAATTTCATGCGTGACTGGGGGGTACGGGCGCGGAGATAGCGGTGTTACGGGCGCGATGGCTTTCCTTTCCCGCCATGACGGGTTTTGAGCGTCTTATCTCCAACGCACCGCAACTACCCACGATCCGGCACCGCCCAAGCACGCCCCGTTCGGTCCGCCGCCTCGAACGCGGCAATCGCGTCGTTGTTGGCGAGTGTCAGGCCGATATCGTCCAACCCCTCCAGCAGGCAGCGCTTTCGAAACGGATCAATCTCGAACGCATAGACGCTGTTGGCGGCACGGACCTGCTGGTTTGCCAGATCGACCGTGATATCCGCCCCCTCCACCACGGCCGCCCGCAACTCGGCGCAGCGTTCCTCCGGCAGGATCACCGTCAGCAGGCCGTTCTTGCTGGCGTTACCCGCGAAAATGTCGCCGAAGCTCGGGGCGATCACGCAGCGGATTCCGGCATCGCCCAGAGCGTACACCGCGCCCTCCCGCGACGACCCACACCCGAAATTGGCGGCGCCAATCAGAATTTCCGGGTTCCCTGTCGGGCCCAGCGGAAAATCCGGCTCCGCGCGCCGCACGTCGTGGAACAGGAAGTTGTTGTAGCCGTCGGAACGCGGCTTCCTCAAAAACCGAGCAGGAATGATTTGATCGGTATCGATGTTGGGGCGATCGAGGGCGACGGCGAGCCCCGAGACGGTAGCGAACGGCTTCATGGCGCGATCCTCCGCACATCGGTGATGGTGCCGGTCACCGCGGCGGCCGCGGCCATGGCGGGGGACATCAGATGGGTGCGCGAACCCGGTCCTTGGCGCCCCACGAAATTGCGGTTGGACGTGGCGGCGCAGCGCTGGCCGGCGGGCACGTAATCGCCGTTCATGCCGGTGCAGGCGGAGCAGCCGGGTTCGCCCCATGTCAGCCCGGCATCGGTGAAGATACGCCCCAGCCCTTCGGCCTCCGCCTGTTGTTTGATGGGGACCGAGCCGGGGACCACCAAGCCGGGGATCGCCGCTTTCCGACCGCGCAGGATGGCGGCGGCGGCGCGCAAATCCTCGATTCGGCCGTTGGTGCAGGTGCCGATGAAGACGCGATCCAGCGGGACGCCCTCCAGCGGTTGGTTGGCGGTCAGGCCCATATAAGTCAGCTGCGCCGCGATCCGGGTGGCGGAGGCTGCATCCGGTGCGACGGCGGGATCGGGCACGCGGTCGGTGACGGGCAGCGCGGTATCCAGGGAATTGCCCCAGGTCACGGTGGGCGCGATGTCGGCGGCGTGCAGCGCGACCTCGGTATCGAACACCGCGCCGTCTTCGGTGGGCAGTTGGCGCCAAGCCGCGACGGCCGAGTCCCACAAGGCGCCTTTCGGCGCGCGCGGGCGGCCATACAGATATTGGAACGCGGTATCGTCCGGGGCGATCATGCTGGTGCGGCTGCCGGCCTCGATCGTCATGTTGCACAGGGTCATCCGGCCCTCCATCGACAGGGCCTCGATCGCCGATCCCGCGTATTCGATGGCGTACCCCACCGCGCCGGCCGCGCCGATGCGGGCGATGATTGCGAGAATGACGTCCTTGGCGGACACATGCGGGCCGAGCACACCGTCGACCGTGATGCGCATGCGCTTGGGTTTGCGCTGCCACAGGGTCTGGGTCGCCAGGACGTGCCCGACCTCCGACGCGCCGATGCCGAACGCCAGCGTGCCGAACGCGCCATGCGTCGCGGTGTGCGAATCCCCGCACACCAATGTCAGGCCCGGCAGCGTGATCCCCTGTTCGGGTCCCACGACATGCACGATGCCCTGGCGGGGATCGTCGAGGCCCATGGAATCGAAACCGTGCCGGCGGGCGTTGGCGCTGAGGCGGGCGACCAGGGCGGCACCTTCGGGATCGGCAACCGGCAAAGACCGTGCGTGGGACGGGACGTAGTGGTCCGCGACCCCGAACGTCAGATCGGGACGGCGCAGCGGGCGGCCGGCATGGTGCAGCATGTCGAACCCGTGGAACCCGCCGTCGTGAACCAGATGACGGTCGATCCACAGCAGATTGGTGCCATCGTCGCGGGCAACGACGACATGGGCATTCCAAATTTTGTCGAACAGGGTCTGGGTCATGGGCGGAACCTCCCCCGGCGGTCGCGGCTTGGCAAGACGGCGAATGAATAAACGTGACAAGCCGCGGATCATCTGCCTAGGCTCATGACAAACATCAACCGCGTTCGACGCGACGGGGGAAAAATGGACCAAGAGCAATCCGTGATGCGCAAGGTCGCATGGCGACTGGTGCCGTTTCTGGGCCTCGCCTACTTCGTCAACGCGCTCGATCGCTTCAACGTTTCCATCGCCGCGCTGACCATGAACAAGGCGCTGGGCCTGTCCGCCACCACCTACGGGCTGGGCGCCGGGGCGTTCTTCTGGAGTTACGTGCTGTTTCAGCTGCCCGCGAATTCGGTCCTCACGCGGCTCGGCGCGCGGCGGTGGCTGGCGATCGTGATGGTCTCCTGGGGGCTGTGTTCCGCCGGGACGGCGTTCGTCACCGATGCCACCAGCTTCGTGACGGTGCGGTTCCTGCTGGGCATCGCCGAGGCCGGCTATTTTCCGGGCGTCGCCTGGTTCATGACGCGCTGGTTCCCCTCGCGGCATCGCGGCAGGGCGATGGGACTATTCTATGCATGCGGCGCCGCAGCGGGCGTGCTGGGCGGCCCGCTGTCGGGCAATCTTCTCCAATTGGACGGCTGGCACGGCGTGGCGGGATGGCAATGGGTGTTCCTGATCGAGGGCATCCCCGCTTTGCTGCTGGCCGCGTCCTGCCCGTTCCTGCTGCGCGACAAGGTCTCGGACGCGGATTTCCTGGCGCCGGAGGAACGCGCTTGGCTCGCCGGGAAGCTGGAGGAGGAAAGCCGCGCCTCGGTGACGCAAAATCTATCGCTGTGGCAGGCTCTTAGAACGCCGGTCGTGGTGTTTCTGATCCTGGGCTACGCACTGATCGGCGTTGGCGTGTACGGCAAGAACTTCTTCCTGCCGCTGATGATCAAAGGCATGGGGTTCAGCGATCTGGCCGCCAGCTATTTGTCGTCGCTTCCCGCCATCGCGGGGTGCATCGGAATGATCCTGCTATCGCGCAGCTCCGACCGCACGGGGGAGCGTCTGTGGCATGTCGCCGGTCCCTGTTTGATCGCCAGTTTTGGGTTGATGGTGGTCGGTTTCACTTTGGATCGCTATCCAATGGTCGCGCTCGCCGCCTACTGCGTCGCCGGGTTTGGGATTTCGGCTTCGTTGCCGACATTCTGGAACCTGCCGACGGCCTTCCTCGGGCCGGCGGCGGCGGCCGGCGGCATCGCGATTATCAATTCGATCGGGAATATCTCCGGCTACGCGGCGCCGCAAATGGTCGGTATCGTACGCGATTACACCGGCGGGTACGCGGTGCCCATGATTGTCACCAGCTTGTTCATGCTGGCGGCGGCCTGCTGTTTGCTGCTAACCCCTGTCATGGCGGCGCGGATGGCGCAGCGCGCCGCACGCTGAGGTATGTAACCGGGGTTGGTCGATTAGGGCTTGGGGCGACCGCGACCAACGCGGCGTTGACGACCGGGCGGGCAGATACAAAGGCATAGGCGTGGCTATGGTGAAACACCGCTGGACCGTCCGGCGGACGATGCTTGTGGTTTGCGCCAGCGTCGCGGGGGGGCTCCGCACACCCATGTCTGGGCTCAAAGCCGAGCGGTGCCGCAAGGATCGCCGTTGCCAAGAATCGTGGCGCCGCCAGTGGCACCTTCTACCCCCGGCGCGGTACCGGTCCTTCCCACCCTTGCGGATTCGGACGTGCCGGATCGGCCCGTGCGTGTCAGCTCCGTCGAAGTGCAGGGCGCGACCGCGTTCCCGAACGCCGCGTTAGCGCGTTACACGGGTGGCCTGATCGCGCCGGACACCCGCATTCCAGCCATCGAGGCCGCTCGGCTGGCGATCCTGCGACATTACCGGTCGCGCGGGTTCGTGCTGACGACCGTGTCGGTCAAGCTGGATGGCATCGGCCATCTGCGCTTCGTGGTGACCGAAGGCTATATCTCCCGCGTCAAACTGGACGGCGATATCGGCCCGGCCGGGGTGCAGGTGCTGCGGTTCCTGGATCGTCTGACCGAGGAGCGCCCCATCGCTGCCGCCACGCTGGAGCGGTATTTGCTGCTGGCGCAGGATGTGCCGGGCGTGACGCTGCGATCGGTGTTGGAACCGTCCAACGATGAACCGGGGGCGATGACGCTGATCGCGCAGGTCAGTCGCCGGGCGTTTTCGGGTCTGATCTCGGCAGATAACCGAGCGTATCATCAGACGGGACCGAATGAGGCGCTGACGGCGCTGGATTTGAACAGTTTTACGGAATACGGGGAAAAGACCGAGTTTTCGTTCTACCATACGTTCCCGAACAGCCAGAATTTCGGGCAGGTATCGAGCGAATTCCTGGTGGGATCGTCGGGTTTGAAGATCAAGATTTATGCCGGTCACGGCGTGGTGAACCCCACCGGCGCGCTGGGGCGCACGGGATATCAGGGTTTGACCACGGTGTTCGGCACCCAGGCGAGCTATCCGGTCATTCGCTCACGCCAGCAGACTCTGACGGTGTACGGCGGGTTGGACGGGATGGAGGCGACCGTGTTCACGGGAACGCCGAGCACGCGGGCCAGTTTCGATTCGTTGCGTGTGATACGGTTGGGGGAGGATTATGTTCTGTCCGATATCTGGTTCGGGAACGATTATTCCGCTCTGAACACGGTGTCGGTGCGGGCGTCGGAGGGGTTGCGCCTACTCGGCGCCTCCACCACCGGCACCGCGTTTTCTTCCGCTCGACAGCACGAACGTTCGGATTTTACGAAAGTGAATTTCGAGGTCGGTCGGACCCAAACCCTGTTCGCCCCATGGGACGGTGCGTCGGTGGCGCTGATGGTGTTGGCGACGGGACAATGGAGCGATAATATTCTGCCCCCGGCGGAACAGTTTTATCTGGGCGGCTCGCGCTTTACACGCGGATATTATTCCGGTCAGGTGCCCGGCGATAAGGCGCTGGCAGCGACCGCGGAATTGCAGCTGAATACCAGTTTCGGCGTACCGTTCGTCCGCACGGATACCGATATCGCCGCGCAGTTCTATGTTTTTTACGACTGGGGCCAGACCTGGCAAAATCAGTCGGCGGATTATGCGACGAAAGTGGCATCGGCCGGCGGCGGCACGCGGCTGCAGCTGACCAGCTACGCGGAATTGGATGTGGAAGCATCGGCGCGCTTGAACGTGTATCCCGGAGGCGGGCAAAATCAGGGCGTGTCGGCCTTGAACAGCATCGGCCTGTATTGGCGCATTCTGGGGCATTTTTAATATGGCGGAACCCCGGCACATCCATTGGGTGCGGTATACGCGGGCGGCGCTGCTGTTGAGCACCGCGTTGCACGCGACAGCCATGGCACAACCGGCCCCGAATGCTCATCCGACCGGCGGGGCCGTGGTGGTCGGGCAGGCGGCCATCGGTTACGGCAAGAATACGACGACCGTCGATCAGACGACTCAGCGGGCCGCCATCGATTGGCAGAGTTTCGATATCGGCAGCCAGCAGGCGGTACGGTTCAATCAACCGAACGCCAGCGCGGTGGTGTTGAACCGCGTCGTGGGGCCGGACCCGTCGCAGATCGCGGGCCGGATTTCCGCCAATGGGCAGGTGATCATCGAAAATCAGTCCGGGGTGACGTTCCTCGGGGGATCTCAGGTCAACACGAATGGGTTGATGGCGACGGCCGCCGGCATCGGCAACGCCAATTTCGCCGCCGGCAATATGGTGTTCGATCAGGCAGCGAAACCGAATGCGCGTGTATCGAACCAGGGTACGATCACGGTGAAAGGGGCGGGCCTCGCGGCACTCGTGGCGCCGAGCGTATCGAATAGTGGGACGATTGACGCTCGGATGGGGAACGTGGTGCTGGCGGGGGCACGCGCGGTCACGCTGGATTTGTATGGCGACGGGCTGGTGTCGGTGAACGTTACCAAACAGGTGACGCAGGCGCCGGACGGGGCGGCGGCGCTGGTGACCAACACCGGCGTCATTCGCGCGGCCGGTGGAACGGTGCAGCTCACGGCGCGGGCGGCGGATGGGGTGGTGCAGAATCTGGTATCGGCTGGCGGAACGATTTCCGCCAACAGGTCCGGAACGGTTTCCATCGCCAGCATTGGCGGGTCGTTGGAGATTACCGGACAGATCTCGGCCGAGGGTGGCGGGTCGGTCGCGGTGAATGCGACGGGCAACGCAACGGTTGCCCGCAGTGGTTCGATTTCCGCGAACGCCGGGTCGAGGGGCAATGGCGGACGGATTTCGGTGGTGTCCGGCGGCACGACGACCATGGCGGGGACGCTGGCCGCTCGGGGTGGTCGGTTGGGCGGGAATGGCGGGTTCGTCGAGGTATCGGGGCCGAGCTTGTCGCTGACCGGTGGGGTGGATGTGTCGGCGCCTCGGGGGGCATTGGGTACGTTGCTGTTGGATCCGACGGATTTGTCCATTGTCGCGGGGGCCGCGGGAACCGGCGCTTTGGATACGACGCTGGGCGGCGCGGGGCAGATCGTTTACGGCGACAATGTTGGCGCCAATACGATCACCAATGGCGAAATCAACGCGCTGAACGCCAATCTTGTGTTGCAGGCGACGAATTCGATCACGTTGCAGGCCGGGGCGCCGCTGACGGTGTCCGCCGGGAAATCGCTGACGTTGCAAACGCAGACGGGCGATATCGCGTTGAATGCGTCGGTTTCCGGCGGTGCGGGTTCGACCCTCGTGCTAAGCGCGGGCGGGGGTGTCAGCCAGGATGTCGCCGCGGGCAGCATCGCGGTGACGAATTTGCTGGCGACTGCCGGGACCGGGTCGGTCAGTCTGTCGGCGATCGCGAACCATGTGGGGACGCTGGCGGCATCGGGCAATGGTGTCACGTTCGTTAATACGTCGTCGGATCTGACCGTCGGTTCGGTGGCGGGCACGGCGGGGGTTACCGCCAGCAGCGGCGCGATAGCTTTGTCGACGAACACGTCGGGGAACCTGATCCTGGGCGCGAACGTCAATGCCGGCAGCGGGGCGGTTAGTCTGATATCGGCACAGACGATTTCTCAGACTGGCGGGACGATTGGGGCGGGCACGCTAAGCGGTGGTTCTGCCGGCGGGACGGCGTTGCAGCAGGCGAATGCCTTGACGGCGCTGGGAACGTTCGCGGATACCGGGGTCGGCTCGACCGGCATTCGGATCGTTAATAACCGCGATCTGACTGTTTCGGGCATCGTTTCGACACCAGGTAGTATCGCGGTGTCCATTACTGGCTCCCTGACCATCGCCAGCGGCGGCACGATTCAGGCGCCGTCGGTCGTTTTGGCGGGGAATAACGGCATCGCACAGCAAGGGGCAGCCGTTGTCGGGAAAACCGGCGCGACCGTCGATCTGAGCGTCGCCAATTCCGGCGGCGTCACGCAGTCGGCGGGCAGTGCGATCGTCGGCGCGACATTACAAAGCAGCGGCGGGATCGCCGGCGGTGCCACATTGCTCGCAGCGGGCAACGCCATCGGGCAGATCGGCGGCGTCAACGTAACCGGTGGGGATTTTCAACTCGGTAGTGGGTCCTCCCTGACGGTCGCGGGAACCTTGGCGGCGAGCGGCAACGTGTTTTTACGCAGCAACGGTGTCGCGATTGCCTCGGGCGGGTCCGTCACCGCCGGGGTCGTGGGATTGCAGGCCGATACGTTCGCGATTGCTGCCGGCGGTTCGGTTTCGGCGGTAACGACCGAATTGGCGCCGAAGACCGCGGGGGCAACGATGGCGCTCGGCGGCTCGGGCGGCAGTTTGGCATCGCTGACGGGTATCGGCAGTTCTCGTGTTCGGCTTGGTGCCGTAACCGTTCCGGGATCGGGTCTGACAGCGACAGCCGGAACGATCGCGGTGTCCGGCGGGAATTTCGGATCGGCGACGACAAACCTCGACCTGATCACGCAAAGCGGCGGGGCCATCGTCAATACGGCCGGCAGCGTTTTGACCGCGGCGACATTGACCGGCAGCACAGGATCGCTGACGCTGGCCGGGGCCAATATCGGAACGGTCGGAAATTTTACCGCCGACGGATTTTCGCTGGGTAACAGCAGACCATTATCCGTTACGGGTTCGGTGACCGCGACCAACGGATTGACACTGGCGGCCGGTGCCGGCGGTTTGGCGCTGAACGCCTTGCATGTGCTGTCGGGCACGACGGTCGATCTTTCGGCGGCGGGCGGCGGCATAACCCAGGTTGCGAGCGGCACGATTATCGCCGGCACGCTGCGCAGTTCCGGATCGGCGACCGGAACCGTTTCGCTGGCGGGCACCGGCAACGCGATCGGGACGCTGCAAAGCTTCGGCGTCACGAACGGCGATTTCTCGCTGGCGAATACGGGAAGCCTGTCGGTTGCTGGGACTGTCTCGGCGGGTAATATTTCGCTCCGGTCCGGCACGATTGCGATTGCGGGTTTTCTGAATGCGGGCACGGTGTTGGCGCTGGGCGCCACTTCGGGCGGTGTCTCGGAAACCGGATCGGTCCATGCGGCGACTTTGGTCAGTGCCGGAACGATTGCCGGCGGCGTCAGCCTGACCGGCAGCAATACGATCGGCACAATCGGTGCGCTGGCTTTTACCGGCGCCTTCGCGCTGCGCGACGTCAGTGCGCTGACCGTCAACGGAACACTGAGCGGCGGTTCCGCGACGATCGGTGCCGCGAGCCTGACCATCGGGGCCGGCGGGGTCGTCAACACCGGCTCGCTGGTCATCGCGACGACCGGTGGCGGGGTCACGGACCTCGGCGTGGGGCAGATCGTGGCGAATTCCGTCAGCATCGCGACCAGCGGAGCCGGCGACGTGTCGCTGGCAAACCCGAACAATCAAATCGCGGCCAGCAATGGTATCCAGGTCGGGAACGGCAATCTGGTGCTCATCGACGATCCGACTTTGACGCTGACCGGGACCTTCAGCGCCAATAATCTGTTTTTCAAGGTGACGCAGGCCGGCGACACCATCGCGCTTGGCAGCGGCGGCGCACCGGCGGTTTTGACGGCGGGCAGCGGCGGGTGGATTTCTCTCGTCGCGGATCGTCTGACCAACGACCCCGCGAGCAGCATCTCGGCGCCGAGCGGCTTCGTGGAAATCGCGCCGTTTTCAGCGACGGCGGCGCAAAGCATCGGCGGGTCGTTGTATTCCCACATCAACGCCGGCACACTGACCATCGGCCAGTACAGGGACGCCGCGAACGGGAACGCGACATCGCTGACGGCAGCCGGCATTTCGGTCGATGGTTCGGTCGATCTGATCGGACGGGTCGATACGCTGGCGTTGCGGACCTCGGGCGCGGTCAACGAACCGGCGGGACCCATCCTGGTGGGGACTTTGACCGGCGGCGCGGTCACGGGCGTCAGCCTGACCACCGTGGGCAACACCATCGGCACGCTGACCGCCTTCACCGTCACCGCCGGCAATCTGGCACTGCGCGACAGTACCGCACTGACGCTCGGGGGGCTGGTGTCCGCGGGCACCGTCGATCTTACGACTGCCACCGGCAATCTGTCCCAGGCGGCCGGCGGGACGCTGGTTGCGGGGTTGCTGACCAGTGCGGGCGGCATCGCGGGGACGGCTTCTCTGCTGGGCGTCGCCAATCGGATCGGGACGATCGCTGGGTTCTCGGCGGGCGGAAACCTGACGGTCGTGAACAGCCAAAACCTGACTCTGGCGAGTCTGGTCAGCGCGGGGACGGTCGATCTCACGATATCCACGGGCGGCGTAACGCAGGGGGCCGGCGGGACGTTGGTCGCGGGGATGCTGACCAGCAGTGGCGGGATCGCCGGTTCGGCCGTTCTCGCCGGGACGACGAACCGGATCGGCACCATCGCGGGATTGACCGCGGGCGGGCTGCTGCAGGTCGTCGATAGCCAAGGGCTGACTCTGGCGGGTCTGGTCGATGTCGCTACCGCGGACCTTACGACATTGTCCGGTGGCGTGAGCCAGGCCGGTAGCGGCACGCTGGTCGCCGGCACGTTGACCAGCAGCGGCGGTGTACCGGGCGACATGTCATTGCTGGGGACCGCAAACCGGATTGGGACGATCGCGGACCTGACCGCCAGGGGGACGCTCCAGGTAGTGAACAGTCAGGCGCTGATCCTGGCGGGGCTGGTTGGCGCGAGGACGGTCGATGTTACAACCTCTGCCGGCGGGGTGACACAGGGGGCCGGCGGCACGCTGATCGCCGGCGTCCTAACCAGCAGCGGCGGACTCGCGGGGCCTTCGGCGCTGCTCGGTTCGGCCAACCAAGTGGGCGTACTCACCAATGTCTCGGCAGACGGTTCGTTCGTGCTGAACGATTCCATCGATTTAACGGTCGCCGGACGCATCGCGGCGCCGCGGATCGTGCTGACCGACGTCGGCCGGACCGTCGCCTTCGCCAATGGCACGACGCTGGTGACCGACGGGCCGGAGCGGCCGTTCGGCCCGATACAGCCCTCCGACATGCCGAGTGCGGCGGGCGGGCAAGGCGGGGCGTATGTCACCGCCGCGTCGGTGCGGCAGAACGGGCGGCTAACGGTGCGCAATCTGAATGGATCGAGCAACGTGCTGCGGCTGGATACCTCGGTCGCCACCGATTTCGATACGACTCAAGGGCTCGGCGCGCCGGATACCTGGCTGATCCTGGTGCTTAACAATGCCGCTACCGCCAGCGGAGCGATTGAGGTGAAGGCCCTGGACGCGGTGTATCCCGGCACTGTCGGCACCGCGAGCCTGTTCGGGTCGGTGAACGGTCTGACCGGGCCCGGAGCGGCGGCGGCCGGTCACATCACGCCGATCACCGCGGATAAATACATGCTGAACACCTGTCCGATAGCGTCGGCGAACTGCGTGCTGATCGCCGCTCAGGGCGTGCCGAAAGGCAACCCGATCAGCGAGATTCAAATCGCCCGATTGCCGAACCCGAACATGGACGACGACGATCTGCTGGTTCCCATCGTGTCGGATCGGGAGCCATGACGGTGCGGTGGCCGCGACAGACCGTCATCCACGGACTTGACCCATGGATCCCAGGCGGCAGGAAGCCACGAAATTGTGCCGCTCGTCATCCCCGGAACAAGTCCGGGGATGACGGGGTTTCAAGGCCGGCGCCCCTGGGTTCTGCTTGCCTTCGTTTGGGGCAATGGCTGGCATTATTGTTGCTGGTAGGCTGCCACACGCCGCCGCCGGAGGCCTACGTGAACGGGCCTGGCGCTGGTCCCCGGGCGGGCGCGCAGGTCGCCATCGGGAAGAATGCGGTCGGCGAGGATTGCACTCAGGCCGCGACCGAGAAAGCCGACGGCAGCCGTTCGGCAGCGGTGTATTGCGGCACTTGGCAACAGCCCAGCGCACGCGTGACCTCGGGCGGTGTGGGCGACCCCGCGGCCCTGGCGCTCAAAAGCGATTGGCGCACCGGCATCGATGCTCGGTTCCGGTGCGAGGCGCCGGTCGCCACCACGATCCTGTCCGGCGCGCCCGCCCAGCTGCTGCACTGCACGCGGCTGGTCGGCGGTTGGGCGCATGTCGGGCTGGTCGCCGCGGTTTCGGGCCGAATCTGGTTCGCCGATGGCGTGCTGCCGGCGGCCGGGGCGATGGAGCGATCGATCGGCGTGCTTGCCGGTACCATGCGGGCAGACGCGGCACCCGCGGACTCGGCGGCGGACGCGCTGTTCGCGAGCCGGTTGGCCGCGCAATCCTACAGTGCCGGCGATGTCGGCCAGTTCGACGCGCTGATGAAAGCGGGCACGCGCGCCAATCTGGCGAACAACGCCGAGGCGGCCGAGGCGGCATTCCGAGCGGCACTGTCCGTACAGCAGAAGGCGCTGGGGAAGGACAATCCGAACACCGCGATCCCGATGATGGCTCTGGCGCTGGAACTGTCCGACGAAGGCCGCTTCGTCGATGCCGAACCTTTGTTTGCTCGGGCGGAGGCTCTGGCGCCGGCGGCCGTGGACACTTTGGCACGGGCCCGGCTGGCGCATTACCGGGGGATCGATCTGATCAACCAGGGAAAGGCGGACGCGGCTCTGAGCTATTTGGCAGCGGCGGAGCAGGCCTATGCGGCGGAAGTGCCGGATGAGGCTTTGCGCACCCGGATCGCGCCGCAATCGGCCAATCCGTTCACGCGGGCGGCGGCGACGCGGTTCGGCGATCTGACTTTGCCGCGCAACTTCCTGACCAGCCCCGCAGCGCAGTCGGCGCTATTGGGGGTCGTGGAGGTCCGGCGCGCGCGAGCAATCGCGCTGCGTCTGTTGCACAGGACAGCGGAGGCGGACGCCGCGCTGACCTCCGCGAACGGTCTGGCGCGCGGCAATGGGCTGACCAAGCCGATCCTGACCGCTCGTTTGTACCGGACCAGCGGGTTCACCGCGGGCTCGGCCGGGCGGGACGATGCGGCGTTGGATGAGCTAACGCGGTCGGCGGCGGCGTTCGGCCGAGCGTTACCGGGGTCTCGTCCGTTGGCGGATGCGAATTTGCTGTATGCGGGGCAGCTGGTGCGGGGCGGCGATGTCGCGGGGGCGCTGGCGCCGTGCCGAGCGGCGACGATGACGCTGATCGGGTTGAAAACCGGGACGACTCCGGCGCTGATGGCGCCGTGTTTGACCGCCTATGCCGCCGATGGAACGCAGGACGCGCTGGCGGAGATGTTTGTCGCGTCGCAGTTGGCGCAGGGCAGCATCACCAGCCAGCAGATCGCGCAGGCCGGGGCGACGTTGGCCGAGAATGCCAGGGATCCCAAGGTTGCCACCGCCATCCGGCAGCGGCGCGATCTGAAGCTGGCGTTGGACACGCTCTACAGCAAGCGCGACGAGCTGACCGACGCGCCGGATCAGGCAGCGGCGGTGGAAAAGCAGATCGCGGAGACCGAAGCCAAGGCGGCGGACGCGGACGTCGCGTTGCAGGCGGCGTCACCGAACTTCGGCCAGCTGGTGCAGGACACGGTGCGCCCGTCCGAGGTGTTCTCGGCTCTGCGCCTGGATGAGGCCTTCGTGTCGGTGGCGTTGAGCGAGCGGGAGGGTTGGGTCTTCGCGCTACGCGACGGCAGGATCGCCGTGGCCCGTATCGGCGAGGGAACCGACGGGATCGGCACGCTGGTGCGCACCGTGCGTGCCGGGATCGAGTTGACCGGTACGCGGTTGCCGGATTTCGATATCGCCGGGGCGCGGCGGCTGTACGATCTGACCCTCGGTCAGGTGTCCGCGACGCTGACGGGCGCCAAATCGGTGGCGATCGCACCATCCGGGCCGTTGCTGGCCTTGCCGTTCGAGGTTTTGTTGACCGGCCCGGCCGATGCGGGGCGATTGGCGGAGGCGCCGTGGCTGGTTCGCCGGTTCGTGCTTACTCATGTGCCGGCGCCGGCCAATTTCGTCAGCCTGAGGAAGGTGGCGAGCGGATCGCGCGCCACAAGGCCCTGGTTCGGGTTTGGCGCTTCCCGGCCGGTGACCCCAGCGCAGGCGGATCGCAGTTTTCCTCCGTCGGCGTGCGGCGATGCGGCACGCACGTTAGCCAGCCTGCCGCCGTTGCCTTTTGCTCGGAAGGAGCTGGACGCGGCGCGCGCCCTGCTGGAGGCCGATCCAGCGGACGCGCTGCTGGGCGATAGCTTTACCGCTGGCCGAGTGCTGGCGACGCCGCTGAAGGCCTACCGCATTCTCCAGTTTTCCACCCATGCGCTGCTGCCGACCGATCTGCGGTGTCAGAATGAGCCGGCGATCGTGACCTCGGCGCCCGCGGGCGCGGCGGATGCGAAGGGCGCGCTGCTGACGGCATCGCAGGTGATCGGGTTGGATTTGGATGCCGATCTGGTGATCCTGTCGGCCTGCAACTCGGGCGGGCCGGGTGGCACGACGGCGGGCGAGAGCCTGTCCGGTCTGGCGCGGGCGTTCTTCTACGCCGGGGCGCGGTCGCTGCTGGTGACGCATTGGTCGGTCAACGACCAGGTGGCAGCGTATCTGGTGGCGGGCACGCTGGGGCGTATGCGGGGCGATCCATCGCTGGGCGTGACGGGGGCGATGCGGGCGGCGCAGGTGGATATGCTGGAGCATGCCGGGAAGGACTTGCCGGCCGAGATCGCGCATCCGTTCTTCTGGGCGCCGTTCGCGGTGATCGGGGAGGGGTTGGCGTATCCGGCAGGGGGGAGCGGGCACAGCTAGGCCGGGCGTTTCCGCTTGGCGCGAAAATGGGACCTGGGTATCGAACGTATCCTGAGCGACCCCGGTGCAGCGGGATCGCGCCTCGCAGGAGCATGCCATGATTCAGACCGACGCTAACCCCTTACGCCGTGAGCCGGAGGGGGCCAGTCCCGATCTCTGGGAGCCGAGGGGCACCGAGGGCGGTGAAACCGAGCACCAAGACCCTATACAACGTGAAGAGCCGGTTCGGGGCCGCGCTTCGGCCGCCCGGGCCGCTGCCTCCGCCAGTTCGGCATAGCTGATATCCGAATCCGGCTTGGGACCTGAACCACCGGGAATGCGATGTTACCCGCCGGTAACCCGATGGTCGGTCCAACCATACGGGAAGCGCGTCCAACCCGAAAAATCGGCGAGAAAAATCGATGGCGTCCATGAAGCATCCTACCGGGGCGAGCCGCGCGGCGGCCAAGCCAACCAGCGCCAAAAGCCGAGCAGTCAGTCTGAAGGCCGAACCGGCGAAGACGGTGACAGCCGAGGCGGCGGCGCGGGAAGCCAGTACGGCGATGCTGGAACGGGGGATCGATCTTCTGGAACTGATCGCCAAGGCGGGGCCGCTCGACGCGGCCGAACTGGCCTCGCAGACAGGGTTCGCGCCACTGACCACGCTGCGGCTGTTGCGGGTACTGCAATCGCGCGGCTTCGCGGTCGGGGATGAAGACGGCAAGAACTGGCGCCTCGGCACCCGCTGGAACGCCTACGGGCAGGCGGCGGCGGAACAGGGCGCCCTGGGCGCGACGGCCATGCCGTTCCTGACGGCGCTGGGAATCGCCGCTGGGGAGAATGCTTATTTGAAAGTTCGGGATGGCATGGCGAGCGTGACCATCGCCGTCTACCAGACCGATCCCGCCCTGCGCATTTATACGGAAACGGGCAGCCGTGGGTCCCTGCACGCCGGGTCAGGCCGGATGTTGCTGGCGCATGCGCCGGAGTCCGTTCAGACTCAGGTTCTGACGCAGCGGCTGCCGCGTTACACCCCCGCCACCCGCACCGATGCCACCTGGATCGCCGCCGACCTGCAGCGCATCCGCGCGCGTGGCTATCTGGTGACGGCCGATGAGGTCGTGCCGGGCGCCGTCAGCGTGAACGCGCCGGTGCGCGATGCCTCGGGTCAGGTGGTGGCCGTGATTTTCGTCAGTGCCCCGACGATGCGGATGCGTCCGCCTCGGCCACGCGCGTTGGTGTCCATCGTGCAGGATGCGGCGGCGAAGCTGAGCCATGCGCTGGGCTATACGCGGTCGGAAACGATGATCACCGCGCCGCCCGTCGCGGCCAAGAAGCCGGGTACGCCGAGCTGGGCGGTTGCTCCGGCCTTGGGGATTCGGACGGGGGCGCCGGCTACCGCATCGCGCGTGGGGTAACGGTTGCGGTTAAGCGCGGGAGCGCACTCGGATCGCGATCACGGCTCGGGGTTGGGCCGTCCGCAGGTGCCCGAAGAAATCGCCGATGGTCTTCCAAGGCCAGTATTTGCGGTTGAGCAGCTGCATCCCGGTCGCCGCTTCCTCGCCCGAGACGATGCGGGCGTCGGCGTCCACCCAGGGGCCGGTGATCGTGCCCCGCATGGTGCAAGCGGCGATCCGTACCGCCCCATCCGCTCGGATGCGCTTGACCTTGCCCGCATCGGCGCGGGAATAGGCGTACAAGGTTCGGTCGGTGTCCTCGGCGAACCAAATAGGGGTCCGTACGCCGGTGCCGGAGCGTCTGAAGGTCTCGAGGTCGATATACTTCGTGGCGCCGAACGGGGAGGTCATTTTGCAGCTCCCTCGCGTCAATCGCCTTGGCTGGCCGCACCGGTCAGCAGCTGGCGGGCGATGGCGACGACATCGGTCCCGAAAAACACCCCCGGTTGGCGCATGCGCGGGGTGATATCGGCCCCGGTCTCCAGCGCCACCCCGATCGGCAGACCCGGCGGCAGCACGTTGCGGACGCGTTCCAGCAGCTCGCCGCTTCCGTCCGGTTCGTCCTCCACCACCAGCCGGGAATCCAGCGCCAGCAGCACCCCGTCCACCGGCCGACGAGCGGCCAAGCGGTGGACGAGTTCGATGGCCAGGACATGGAAGGTTTCCCGCATCAACGGTGCCCCGGCGGCACCGGTCGCGGCGATCAACGGCACGATATCGGCGCCGGCCTCGGTCAGAGCCGCGGCGAACTCGGGCAGTTCGGTCAGGACGGCTTCCTCCCGATGGAGCGCAAACGCCTCCATCATCGTCACGCCGGACAGCGTCGGGTCGGAACGATGGATCAAAGACCCGAGGGCGATGCGCATAGTCGTAAACCTATCCAAGATACCCGCAAGCTAGCGCCAACGGCCGGGATGCGGCAAACCGGCGGTATATCCGCACAGGGGGAAACCGCATGATCCGGTCCGTGACGACACTGGCACTCAGCCTGATTTTGGCCACCGGCCTTGCCGCCCACGCCGCCGATGTGTCGATCGGACGGGCGACGGAGCAAGGCTCGCTGGATCCGCTGTTCTCCGACCTGGGGAACGACGTCTCGACGGCCGAGAACATGTTCGAGAGCATGATCCGGTTCGATTCGAAGCTGCGGATCCAGCCGGCCCTGGCCGTGTCGTGGAAGCTGCTCGATCCCATGACGTGGGAGATCGCGCTGCGGGAGGGTGTGAAGTTCCACGACGGCTCCCCGTTCACCGCCGCCGACGTGGCGTATTCCCTGCAACGGGCGCGGAATGTGCCGAACAGCCCCGGCCCGCTGTCCAGCTTCGTGCGGGCGGTGAAGGAGACCGAGGTCGTCGGTCCGCATACGATCCGGGTGCACACCATCAGCCCGACGCCGCTGCTGATGGACATGATCGGGCGCATCTTCATCATCCCCGCCGCGCTGGGCCCGGCCGTAACGACCGACGATTTCAACGCCGGGCGGGCGATGAACGGCACCGGCCCCTACCGGTTCAAACAATGGCTGCCCGGCGACCGGGTGACAATGGAGGCCAACCCCGCCCATTGGGGCGAAAAGCCGGAATTCGGCACCGTGACCCTGAAGTTCCTCGCCAATCCGGCCGCCCGCAGTGCCGCGCTGCTGTCGGGATCGGTGGACGTGATCGAGCAGATCCCGCCGTCCGATATTGGGGTCTTCCAGAACCGCGCCGACGTGACGCTGTTCTCCGCCGTGTCCACCCGGGTCGTGTATTTGGCGATGGACCAGGGCCGCGACGACAGCCCCTTCGTCACCGACAAGGACGGCAAACCGCTCGGCGCGAACCCGTTGAAGGACCGGCGGGTGCGCTTGGCATTGTCGAAGATGATCAACCGAGCGGCGATCGCGGAAAGAGTTTTGGCGGGGGCGGGGGAACCGTCGGGGCAGATTGTGCCGGAAGGCATGGGCGGTCACGATCCCGCCTTGAAACCCATGGCGTACGACGCCGAGGGCGCGCGGCGCTTGTTGACGGAAGCCGGGTACCCCGACGGGTTCGGGATTACGCTGCATGGTTCGAACAACCGGTTCCCAAATGACTCGCAGCTGATGCAGGCTATCGCACAGATGTTCACGCGCGGCGGGCTGAAGGTGAACGGGGTGGAGGTGCTGCCCTATAACGTCTACGCCCCGAGGGCGACACAGCGGCAGTTCAGCCTGTTCGACTTCAGCTACGGCAGCATCGGCAGTTCCTCGCTGAACGGGCTGACGGGTGTGCTGGCGACGTTCGATGCCGCCGTCGGCACCGGGTCGCTCAACCGCGCCCGCTACTCCAACAAGCAATTCGACGCCGTACTCGGGTTGGCGGCGGCGGAGTTCGATGAGGCCAAGCGGAATCGGTTCCTCGCCGAGGCCACGAAACTGGCGATGGAGGACGGGGCGATCCTGCCGCTGTACTGGCAACGGTTGTACTGGGCCGCGCGCAAGGGGTTCGCGGTGGATCCGGATCGCGGAGAGGCCACGTCGGTCCACTTCGTGTCCCTGGCAAGGTAGCCAAGGACCCGGCCTCGGTTTATCGTGACGGCAATAGCAGGAGGGAGCATCCCATGCTGACCATCGAACCGACCGGGGCCATCCTCGGCGCCACCGTAAGGGGCGCGGACCTGTCCCAGCCTTTGTCAGACGCCGATTTCGGACAGGTTCTTCATGCGCTGGGCCAGCACGGCGTGCTGCGCTTTCCGGATCAGCAGCTGAACATCGGGGACGTTTACCGGTTCTCGGTACAGTTCGGCGAAATCCAGGGGCCGTCGCGGGTCGATCCAAACGGCGTCGCCGATCCGCTGGCGAATGTGGGCATTCTGTCGAATATTAAGGAAAACGGCGCCTATATCGGCCCCCCCGATGCCGGACAGGATTGGCATACGGATATGTCGTATCGCGACATCATGGGTTTCGTGAACGTGCTGTACGGCATTCGCATTCCGCGCCGAGCCGGGAAAGCGCTGGGGGGCACCGAATTCTCCAATATGCATGCGGCCTACGACGCGCTGCCGTCCGATGTGAAGACACGGTTGGACGGCATGACCGCGACCCACGATTTCGAGAAGTTCTGGGAACATATGCGTCGCGACCGCAACAGCGGCCGCCCGCCGATGACGGAGGAGCAGCGCAATCGTCGCCCACCGGTCGTACACCCTTTGTTCTTGACGCACCCGATCAGCGGCCGTAAAGTGCTGTATTGCAATCCCGGCTACGCGATCCGCATCAATGAACTGCCTCAGGCGGAAAGCGATGCGATGCTGGATTATCTGTTCGCGCATCAGCTGGAAATGCGGTTCCGCTACACGCACACATGGAACGAGAACGATCTGCTGATCTGGGATCACCTCGGCACCATCCATCGCGCCATCGACGATTACGGTCCGGACGAAATTCGCCTGATGCGCCGTTGCCAGGTCATGGCGACCAAGGTTTTCGAACCCGATTTTCTGCGCCTTGTGCGCGAGGCCGCATAAGAAAGGACAAAACAATGCGCTGGATCCGTTTTTCCAAGGGTGACCATATCGCATACGGCTCGATTAACGGCGACACCGTGACCGAGGTCGCGGGTGCCCCGTGGGCCGATGCCACGCCCACCGGCAAGACCTACAACATGTCCGATGTGAAGATCGAAATCCCGGTCATTCCGCCGACATTCTATTGCGCCGGCATCAACTACGCGACACATATCCGCGAAATGGCGCATAAGCGCGGCGTGGAGCCGGTGTACCCCTCCAAGGCCGATATCGGCTATCGCGCCAACAACGCGCTTGTCGCCGACGGCGAAGACGTGGTGATCCCGGCGCACGCGCCGCCGAAAATGAATTACGAGGGCGAACTTGTTGTCGTGATCGGCAAGAAGGCCAAGCATCTGACGGAAGCCAACGCGTTCGACTGCGTCTTCGGCTACACGATCGGCAACGACGTCAGCGAGCGTACCTGGCAGCGCGGCGACCGAACGTTCTGGCGTGGCAAGAACACCGACACGTTCAAGCCGATGGGTCCGTGGATCGACACCGACGTCGATCTTGACGCGATGGAAACCGTCATCCGGGTGAACGGCAAGGAAGACCTGCGGTTCAAGACCAACGACATGATTTTCGGCATCGCGCATTATCTGGCGGAGGTGACGAAATACATCACCCTGTATCCCGGCGATGTGATGTGGATGGGGACCGACGGGACCTCCCCCGATCTGGTGCACGGGGATGTGGTCGAGGTCGAGTTGACCGGGTTGGGCGTGCTGACCAACCGGTTTGTGAAGGCGACCGCATAAAGGGTATCTGATGAGCGAGGAAACGGCAGATTTCCGCGTCGAATACCAACCCTGGCCCAGGGAGAAGCCGTTTCCGCTCACGCCACTCGAAGCTTGGTACATTATGCGCGGCTATGCCGTTCGCCCGGTTCGAAAACTTACGATGGAGGATTTCCTCGAACTGCCGGGTCAACTCGAACTGAGCGACGGGTACGTCATGCTGCGACAAACCTGAACCCAAACGAAGGAAACGCGCCATGGGCAAACTGGGTGGAAAAGTCGCCATCGTCACCGGGGCCAGTCGCGGCATCGGGCAGGCCATCGCGGAACTCTTCGCCGCCGAAGGCGCTAAAGTCGTCTGCGCCGCCCGCACGTTGAACGAAGGCGATCACCGGTTTCTGGAGGGATCGCTCGCCCGCACGGTCGCGGAAATTCAGGCGAAAGGCGGCGAGGCGTTGGCGGTCACCGCCGATGTGTCCGACGAAGGCGATTGCCTCGCGCTGATCGAGGCAGCGCGCCGGACATACGGGCCAGTCGATATTCTGGTGAACAACGCAGCGCTTTCCTACTATCTGCCGACCGACAAGCTCGCCACCAACCGCTGGGCGCGGTGCTTCGCGGTGAACGTGCAAGGCCCGTTCATGCTGTCGAATGAGGTTCTGAAGGACATGCGCACCCGGCGCTCCGGCGCGATCGTCAACATCGGTTCGGGCGCGGGGATCGGCCCTGGGCGCGGGCCTTATGCGGACCATACGATCCGCGGCAACACAATGTACGGCGCGACCAAAGCGGCTTTGGAACGATTCACGCAAGGCTTGGCGCAGGAAGTCGCGCAGTACGAGGGCATCGCTATCACGTCCGTCGCGCCCTCCAACCTCGTGGCGACGCCCGGCACGATCCACCACAAGCTCGTGACAGGCATGGACGACCCCGTCGCGGAGCCGCCTTCCATGATGGCTCGGGCTGTGCTGCTGCTGGCGAGCGAAGACGCCGCCAAGGTGAACGGACGCGTGACATACAGCCAGCAAATCCTGAAGGAATTCGGCTGGATCGAAACGGGGCACGGGCGCGGGGTTACCTCGCCTGGGTCCGGTTTCTCGCAGATGTGAAGGACGCCCGATGCGCACCGAATTGATTTCCATTCCGACGCCGACAACACCGCTGGATGGGGCTTTGCACCGGCCCGACGACGGAGTCCGGGCGCGCGGGGCCGTGCTGCTGTTCCACGGCAACACCATGAATTTTTACACCGGCGCGCCGCGGTTCCTTCCGCCGGCGCTGACGCGGCTGGGATTTGTCTGTTTGGCGTTCAACCGGCGCGGCCACGATATTCTTTCCATTCGCGACAGCCGAGCGGCGGAGGGCGCGGCGTTTCAGCTGACCGCGGAGGGGATCGAGGATAATCGAATCGCGGCTGCCTGGATGGCTGCGCAGGGATTACCGGCTCCGGTGGTGATCGGTCACAGCAATGGCGGCATGCTGGCAGTGCCGCATGTCGTTGCTCATCCCGATACGCCGGCGTTGATTCTGCTGTCGGCGCATGGCGGCGGACGCAGCGGGGTGCAGCGGACCAGCCGTGCGGGGCTGCTCGCGGGGGACCGGTTGGACGAAATCACCTCGAAGGCTCGGGCGTTGGTCGCCGAAGGGCGGGGGCGGGAACTGATGCTGGTGCCGGGCTGGTGGTACGTCATCACCGCCGAAAGTTTTCTGGACCGGCTGACGGAAATGCCGGATGCGCTGGAACTGGCGCCCCGGGTGACGTGTCCGGTGCTGTATATTCGCGGCGATCGGGAAAATGCCGAGACGTATCCGGCGGAGGCGTTCGCGGCGCGCACCGGGGGGAGGTGCGATGTGGAGATCGTGCAGGATTGCGACCATTTTTACGTGGGCCGGGAAGACGAAATTACCCGCTTGGTCGCATCCTGGCTGGATCGGATCATGCCACCCGTTTAGCTGGTTTCGGCCACCGAGCGGCCATACGCGGCAGGATTTCCTCGACCAAACGGCGGGTTTGGTCGTACATCTCCGCATTCCCCTGCGCTACCGGCCGGAGGATAAACTTGCAGGCCCCGGCTTCGACGTATTCCGCGATGCGGTTCATGATCAGGTCGGCATCGCCGATGGCGAAGGCTTCCCGAGCGTCGCGGCCGGTGCGGGCCTCGTAGGCGGCGGCGAGTTTGGGCATGCCGGCGTCGTCCCAGCTGCCGAAACGATACGCCAAGGCGGCACCGTAATGATCCTCATCGATCGTGCGGCCGGCTGCGACCACGGCGGTCTTGATGGCGGCGATGACCTTGCCCACGGTTTCCGGCGTTTCGGCGCCGGACTGCCAGCCAGTGCCGTATTTGGCGGTGCGCGCCACGGCAGCGTCGGACGATCCGCCGATCCACATCGGCAGGTCCGGCTGGACCGGTAACGGCGCGATGGAGGCGCCGGTCAGTTGGAAGTATTTTCCAGCATAATCCACCTTTTCCCCGGTCCAGAGGCGCGAAATAATCTCCAACGCCTCATCGGTTTTGCGGCCGCGGGTTTTCGGGTCCAGATGCATGGACGTCCATTCCGGCCCGCGCGGGCTGCCGATGCCGAACCCCGGCAGCAGCCGGCCGGACGACAGGAAGTCCAGCGTGGCGCACTGCTTGGCCAGCAACAGCGGTTCCCGCATCGCCACCGACACGACGTTGACGCCGAACTTGATCCGCTGCGTCCGCCCGGCGATGGCGGCGAGCGCGGTCATGCACTCCAGGATCGGTTGTTTGCTGACCAGACGGTCGGTTTGCCAGATCGAGTCGATCCCGCCAGCCTCGCACAGATCGACCCATTTCCAGAAGCCGGAGGCAGTGTCGAACGGGTATTCCATGATGCCGATGCCGGCGGCGATGGTGCGGGCCATGGGTTAAACCTCCGCACCGAGGGGGACCAGACCGTCGGGCGGCCAGATCGCGACGCCGTCCTCGACCGGGATTTTCAGGTTGCGCAACAGGATGGAGAACATGGTCCAGTTGCCCATGGCCACGATGAATTCGACCTGCTGGGCGGGGTCGGTGATGTATTTCGTGACCTCGGCCCAGGTGGCGTCGGACACGGTCTTGCCGGCCAGGGATTCGTCGGTTGCCGCCAGGATGGCTTTATCGGCGGCGGTCAGGCGATCCGACGACTGCCAGTCGCGCACCGCCAGCACGTCTTCGGGCGGGATGCCGGCGACGGTGGCGACGCGCCAATGCTGGGTCCACTCGTAGACCGATCCGGTGACCCAGCCGATGCGCATAATCATCAGCTCCCGCAGGCGGGTGTCGAAGGTGTTGTGCAGCAGGAGCGTGGAAAGCTGGCCGAACACCGCCTTCAGCAGCGGCGGGTTGTTGGCCAGGGTCCGGAACGCGGACCGCGTGGCCATGGGGGCGGGCAGGCCGATTTCGGCACCCAGTTCGGCGGCTCGCTCCAGCGATACCATTGCGACGCGTCCGGTCATCCCGTCTCTCCCCTGAATTGCGGGCGCCATCGTCCCCCGACTGGTGGCAGGGTGCAAGGGTGGGTAGGATAGGTCGAGTCGGCGGCGCTGAAGGGTCCGCCGACATGGCGTTGTATTTCAAAGGACGGCACGCATTGTCCGGCAGCTTCTCAGTCGACGATTTCATCCGCAAATGGCGCCGAGCCGAGCTCAACGAACGCTCGGGCGCGCAGCAGCACTTTCTCGACCTTTGCCGCATGCTGGATGAGCCATCGCCGGCCGAGGCCGGCCCCGCCGGAGCGTTTTATTGCTTCGAGCGAGGTGCCACAAAGGCCAGCGGCGGCAAGCCGGTTTTCAGCCCTTGACCCTCTCGCCCGCACCCAGCGAAGGGCACTGGTGCCGTTTCGCGGCAAGCCCCGGCCAGGGTGTCATTTGGATATTGCGCCGACAGTGACCGGGACGTGGTGGCGGCTGACTTTGCTGGGGCGTAGGGACGTGTGCCGACCCGATCCCAAGTGCCCTCACCATTGACGCTCGACCGCGTGATAAACCGTCATGCCGACGCAGGTCGGCATGACGAGGAGGGGCCGCCGCCCATCGCTGACCGCCATGCAGCAATACCCGCGCCGCGCTGGTGCCGGCACGGACGAGCGTGCTCGATAGCCGCCTATCGGGAGGAAACTGCTATTGACCATCGTGCGACGCACGCCACCGACCGGCGCCCCTTCGCCGGTGCGGCGCTTGCTGCGACCGGAATTCGCTGATTTCTGGCGTCTCTGGTCCGTCGGGCTGGTGGTCTTCGTCGTCCGCTGGCTGGAAACCGTAGCCGTGGGCGTGGTGGTCTACGAGCGCACCAACTCCGCCTTCCTGGTCTCCATGATGACGATGCTGCGGCTGCTGCCCATGGGCCTGTTGGGCGCCTTCCTCGGCGCCTGGGCGGAGCGGATCGAGCGGCGCAGCACGCTGATCGGGGTCGTGATCCTGATGGGCGTCAACTCCACCATACTGGGCGCCCTTGCGTACACCGGGCACCTGGAAGTCTGGCACCTCGCGCTGTCCAGCTTCATGAACGGTCTCGGCTGGGCCACCGACAACCCCGTGCGCCGGGTGATGATCGGAGAGGTCGTGGGCGCCGAAGCCATGGGCACGGCCATGTCGCTGGACGCCGGTGCCAACAATGCCAGCCGGATGGTGGGCCCGACGATCGGCGGACTCGTGCTGGCGTATGTGGGAATCGAGGGCGCCTTCGCCGTCAGCGTCGTCCTCTATGCCCTGGCACTGGTTGCCGCGCTGCGTATCCGCTTTCGCGACACGCGATCGGCCAATCCTGCCGCCGTCCTGGCGCGCATCGCCGAGGGGTTGCGGCTTGTTCGCGGCGACCGGCGTCTGATCGGCACCCTCGCGGTCACCGTGATCTACAACATCTTTGCCTGGCCTTTCACCGCCATGATCCCCGTCATCGGCCGCGACCGGCTCGGCCTGGGGCCCGAGGGCGTAGGCGTCCTCGCCAGCCTGGACGGAATCGGCGCTTTCGCCGGCGCGATGCTGCTGGCGATATGCCTGAAGCCGGCATGGTACGCCCGCGCCTATCTGTGGGGCGTGAACACCTACATGGTCATGCTGATCGTGTTCGCTCTGGTGCCCTACAGCCCGGTCGCGGGAGCGGCATTGCTGTTCACCGGGTTCGGCGGCGCCGGGTTCTCCACCATGCAGGCGACATTGGTCTATCTGGCGGCGCCGCCGGAAATGCGGTCCCGCATTCTGGGCGTCCTCTCCGTCTGCATCGGCACCGGCCCCATCGGCTTCGTCTGGCTCGGTCTGCTGGCCGACGCCATCGGGGCGCACTGGGCGACCGCGGCAAACGGCGCCGTGGGGCTGCTGGCGATGGTGCTTACACGGAAGCTGTGGCGGGCGATTTGATGCCCGCACGCGGCCGGTTCAGCCACCACCAAGCCCCTTGAGCGGCGAGACTGGAGAGCCGCCCTTGGGTGGGGAGGCCGGCGGCCTTCAGCATCATTCGTGTTGCACGCTGGACGTGACCGATCCCGTAAAATCGCATCGTACCGGCCAGATACGCGCCGGAGCACCGAGCGCGGTCGTATTGGGCGGCGTGGGGCTCGTTGGCGCAGTGGTAGGCATAGGCCAATTCGTCGTCTTCGCCTTCTCCGGCGCGGCGCAAGACGGTGAGCAAGCGACGGATGTGCCCGACATGTTCCTGGGCTTGGTAGCGGCGCATGTGCTCGTAAAACAGCTTGTAGTGCCGGAACTCGTCGGCGGCGATGTGCCGGCACAGCTGTTTCAGCACCGGCTCCCGGCAGGCATCGGCGAGGGCGGTGTAGTAGCTGGAGGTGCCGGTTTCGACCATGCAGCGCGCGACCAATTCCCCGGTGCGGGAGCCGCGCACGGATGTTTCGGCGTCCAGCGGCGGCTGATAGCCGGCGTTGAATCTGTCGCGGGCGGCTTCGAAATTCCAAGCGGGATCGGCGAGTTGGGCCCATCGCGCGAGCGCCTCCCCGTGCTGGACTTCCTCATCGGCCCAACGGCCGATTTCCGCGCCGAACGCGGCGTCGCCTGCGAACACCCGCCACAAATAGGCGGCATAGGTTCGGCCATTCCGCTCCACCAATGCCGCGGATTTGATAAGCGGCACGATCTCCGCCGACACTTCGGTCGCGTCGAAGCGGTCCCACGCGATGTCTTCCAGCTGCCAGTGCTTCATTGTTCTGCTCGCATGGAGGTTGGCCCTCGCTGACTCTGCACGATCGTAACATGAGGTTTCAAATGGATTAGTGCAACGTTCGGTATCTGCCTCCGTACGGAGAATGCTCTTGCAAACATGCAGATATCTTTATATAGGCTCGCCAGCCGAATTTTCCCGGTTTCAGGAGCGCGCAAGTATGGCCGACACGCATGACTACAAGGTCAAAGACATCTCTCTGGCCGAGTGGGGCCGCAAGGAAATCTCCATGGCCGAGGACGAAATGCCCGGCCTGATGGCCATCCGCGAAGAATTCGGCAAATCGCAGCCGCTGAAGGGCGCGCGCATCGCCGGCTGCCTACACATGACCATCCAGACCGCCGTGCTGATCGAGACGCTGACTGCCCTCGGCGCCACCGTGCGCTGGTCGTCGTGCAACATCTTCTCGACCCAGGACCATGCCGCCGCCGGCGTCGCCGCTGCGGGCACCCCCGTTTTCGCCTGGAAGGGCCTGAACGAGGAAGAATTCTGGTGGTGCATCGAGCAGACGGTGAAGGGCCCCGACGGCTGGACGCCCAACATGATCCTCGATGACGGCGGCGACCTGACCGTGCTGATGCACGACAAGTACCCCGAGATGCTGAAGGACGTGAAAGGCATCTCCGAGGAAACCACGACCGGCGTGCACCGCCTGTGGGACATGGCCAAGGCCGGCAAGCTGCTGACCCCCGCCATCAACGTGAACGACAGCGTCACCAAGTCGAAATTCGACAATCTGTACGGCTGCCGTGAGTCGCTGGTGGATGGCATCCGCCGTGGCACCGACGTGATGATGGCCGGCAAGATCGCCGTCGTGAACGGCTTCGGCGACGTGGGCAAAGGGTCCGCCGCGTCGCTGCGCAATGCCGGCTGCCGCGTGATGGTGACCGAGATCGACCCGATCTGCGCCCTGCAGGCGGCGATGGAAGGCTATGAGGTCGTGACGATGGACGACGCCGCCCCGCGCGGCGACATTTTCGTCACCGCCACCGGCAATGTCGACGTGATCACCATCGATCACATGCGCGCCATGAAGCACCGCGCCATCGTCTGCAACATCGGGCACTTCGACTCCGAGATTCAGATCGACGCGCTGCGCAATTACAAATGGGACAACGTGAAACCGCAGGTCGATGAGGTCGTCTTCCCCGACAACAAGCGCCTGATCGTGCTGTCGGAAGGCCGCCTGGTGAACCTGGGCAATGCGACCGGTCATCCCAGCTTCGTCATGAGTGCGAGTTTCAGCAACCAGGTACTCGCCCAGATCGAGCTGTACAATGCGCCGGCGGGCCAGTACAAGACCGACACGGTCTACACGCTGCCGAAGCACCTGGATGAGAAAGTCGCGGCCCTGCACCTCGCGAAAGTGGGAGCCAAACTCACGCAATTGTCACCCAAGCAGGCCGAGTACCTCGGTATCGGCGCACGAGGCCCGTTCAAGCACGACCTGTACCGCTACTGATCGTCACCATCACGAACGCCGCCGCTGGGCTTAGACCCCCAACGGCGGCGATCCATTTCACCCCGTCAGATCGCCGCCTCGGCGAAAATCCGGGTAACGTCCCCACCCCAAACATCGCGATACCGGCCCAGCCAGTATTCCGCCTGCGTCGGCGCCCCGGCCGCGATTTCCACGAGCGGATCGAGGTAGACCGCCTCGGTCTCCCCCGCCGCATTCAACCGCCCGCGCGCATTCAGCCCATCCCGAGCAATGGCCACGACATCCCGCGCCAGTTCGCGCAAGGTCCGGCCTCTCCAGGTCGTCGCCAGCCCCAGTTCCGGCACCGCCGCCCGCATCGCGTTCGCGTCTTCCCACCCGGCCCCGCGCAGCAGCGCCTCGGCCGCCGTCAACGCGGCATCGTCGTAGAGCAGCCCGACCCACAGCGCCGACTGCGCCAGCATCATATCCGGCCGACCCGCATCGGCCCCGCGCATCTCCAGGAACCGCTTGATCCGCACGTCGGTAAACACCGTCGTCACATGATCCGCGAAATCCCCGATTGTCGGTTCCGCCCCGGTTTCGGCATGCAGCTTGCCGTTCATGTAATCCCGGAACGACCGCCCCGCGACGTCGATATAGCGCCCCGCTCGGTAGACGAAATACATCGGCACCTCGTCAACCATCCAGCGCGCGTAGCGTTCGAACCCGAATCCGTCTTCGAACATCACCTGGGGAATGCCCGATCGCTGATTGTCCGTATCGGTCCAAACCCGCGCGCGGTTGGACAGCAGCCCGTTCGGCTTGCCTTCCACGAACGGCGAGTTCGCGAACAGCGCCGTCGCGAGCGGCTGCAGCAAAAGCGACACCCGCAGCTTGCGGACCATGTCCTGTTCCGACGCGTAGTCCAGATTGACCTGCACAGTGCAGGTCCGGGTCATCATGTCCAACCCGAGCGATCCGACCAGCGGCATGTAACGGCGCATGATGGCGTAGCGGCCTTTGGGCATCCAGGGCATCGCCGCCCGAGTCGCGACCGGATGGAAGCCCAGCGGCGCGAACCCGACCCGCAGCGGCGCCGCCACCGCGCGCACCTGCTCGAAGTGCCAATCGAACTCGGCCTTGGCGTCGTGCAGCGTTTCCAGCGGCGCGCCCGACAGCTCCAATTGGCCGGCAGGCTCGAGCGACACCGATGCCCCACCCTGCTTCAATCCGATGACGTTATCGCCATCCATGATCGGTTCGGCCTCATAGCGCCCCAGCCCCGCCAGCATGTCGCGAATCGAGCCCGGTTGCCCGTCTGTCGGCAGGTACGGCGGCGTGGCGAGGTCGTCCAGCCGAAAGCCGAACTTCTCATGTTCCGTTCCGATGCGGAATGCCGCCGCCGGCTTACCGCCGACCGCGAGGTGATCCGCCATCTGTTGGATCGACGTGAGGGGGGTCGCGTCGCCGTCTCCAGGGTTGGACATATTCTTCCCAAACGTCTCGATTGAAGGTCAGCGTATTAGCGGTTGCCGGACGACCGCAACACGGCCAAGCCCGCCAGACAAGCGGTCTCGGCCCGTAGCACGCGGGGACCAAGGCTCACGGGCGCTACAAACTGGTATCGGCGCAGCACGTCAAGCTCCTGTGGGGTAAACCCGCCTTCGGGACCGACCAGCAGGCCGCAAGGACCCGACACGCTGGCGACGGGCGCGGCATCCGCCCGCTCGATCGCCGCGAACAACGGGCGTTCGGTTGGCCAGCCGATCAGCAGATCGCCCAACGCCTTAGGCGGGCGAACATCCGGGACCGTCAGCCGTTCGCATTGCTCCGCCGCTTCGATGGCAATCGCCCGCAGCCGCCCATCGTTGACGCGCGATGCGTTGGTCCGGTCGGTGATGACCGGCTGAATGACCGACGCGCCCAATTCCGTCGCTTTCTGGACGACCAGATCGGTCGTATCGCGTTTCAGCAGCGCGAAGACCAGCCACAGATCGTCCTCGTCCGCCTGGGCCCGCAGCTGCGCGTCCAACCGAAACCCCACGCTGTCGCGCCGGAGCGTCGAGATACGCGCCCGCCACTCCCCGTCCTGCCCGTTGAACACGCACACCTCGTCGCCCACCCGCTTCCGGATGACGCTCCCGAGGTAATGGGCCTGCTCGGCGCTGCCGGCGACCTCGGCCGCTGGCGTCAAAGAGGGCGTCACGAAAAGGCGGGGGATAGTGGGCATGCGATGGATCGATGGTTTGCGGTTGACCGGGACGGTGCGGCGCGCACAGTAGCAGCAATGAGCGCACATACCGATATCGTCGCGAACGGCTGGGTATCCCGGATGCCCGGAGCATGGCGCCCCTACTTGCTTTTGGCGCGGGTGGATCGCCCAATCGGCACCTGGCTGCTGTTTCTTCCGGGAACCTGGGGGATAACGCTGGCGGCCCCGACAATGGCGGAGGCGATTCGGCTGCTGCTGCTGTTCGGCGTCGGCAGCCTTGTGATGCGCGCCGCCGGCTGCGTCGTGAACGACCTCTGGGATCGCGATATCGATCGCCTCGTGGCCCGTACCGCCGGCCGTCCGCTGGCATCCGGCGCACTGAGGCCGCGCCACGCCTTGGCCTTTCTGGCCGCCTTGCTCGCCGTCGGCCTGGTCGTCCTCCTGCAACTCAACCACTTGGCTCAGCTGCTCGGCGTCGGATCGCTCGTCCTCGTCGCACTATACCCTCTCGCCAAACGAATCACCTGGTGGCCGCAGCTGATCATGGGCTTCACGTTCGGCTTCGGCGCCCCCATGGGCTATGCCGCCGCAACCGGGCATCTTGGGTCGGCCTGGGCGCTGATCTACGCCGCCGCGATCCTCTGGGATCTCGGCTTCGACACGATCTACGCCCACCAGGACCGGGAGGACGACGCCTTGATCGGTGTCAAATCCACCGCCCGCCTGTTCGGAGACCGCACCCGCCCCTTCCTGGCAGTCTGCTACCTGGGCTGCATCGCGATGCTGGCCTGCGCTGCCGCCACCACCGGCCTCAACACATGGTTCTACCCGATGCTGGCACTGCCCGCCTTCCTGCTGGCCCGTCAGGTGCTGTACCTGGATATCGACGACCCCGCCCGCTGCCTGAACCTTTTTCGCGCAAACCGGGAGGTCGGGTTGGCAGTCGCCTTGGCACTCATCGTCGGCCGCCTATGACCGTCGACCTCGAGACTTTCATCCGAACCAACACCAAGCACGCTTACCCGGCGCTGGTGCCCGAAATCCCGCTATTTCTGACCGATATGATCACCCCGATCTGGCAGGCCACCGAGGTCTGGCTGGCGGAAAACAACGTCGCGCCCCCGTTCTGGGCCTTCGCCTGGCCCGGCAGCCAGGCCCTCGCTCGCCATATTCTCGACAACCCCAGCATGGTCGCCGGACGCCGAGTCCTGGATTTCGCCGCCGGTGGCGGCCTCGCCGCGATTGCCTGCAAGCTGACCGGTGCCACCCATGTCGAAGCGGCCGATATCGACCCCCTGGCCATGGCCGCGACCGCCATGAACGCCGCCCTAAATGGCGTAACGGTCGAAACCGCGAACGGCGACGTGGTCGGCGCCGCCTGCCGCTGGGACCTGATCGTCTGTGGCGACGTTTGCTACGAGGCGCCGATGACCGGCCACATCGTCCCCTGGCTGACCCGCATGGCCGCCAGCGCGGAGGTCTGGATCGCCGACCCCGGCCGGAACTACCTGCCCTCTGTCGGCTTATGGCCTTTTGCCCATTACGCGGTGCCCACGCTCCTGGAGCTTGAGGACCGCACGGAACGCAACGTCACGCTTTACCGCGTCGAACCTTGACCTACTACAGCGGCGGCTGGTTCGGCGTACCGGCCGGGGTAAGAGGTAGCCAGACGCTGATCGTGGTTCCAACCCCAACCTCGCTGTCGATCGCCATTTGACCGCGATGCCGGTTCACGATGTGCTTGACAATCGCCAAACCCAAACCGGTCCCCCCGACCGAACGCGAACGCCCCTTGTCAACACGGTAAAACCGTTCTGTCAGCCGGGGCAGATGCTCGCGTGCGATGCCGGCCCCCTGGTCCGATACCCCGATGACCAGCCCAGGACGCGAGGACCAGCGCCCATTCGGTTGCGACAGCTCGGTCGTCAGCGAGATCGTTCCGTCTTCCCGCCCGTATTTCAACGCGTTATCGAGTAAATTCTGTAGCACCTGCGCTATTTGGTCGGCATCCCCGATCACGGCCGCAGGTGTCGCATCGATGCGCACGTCCATCCGGTTGCGGCGCTGCACCAAACGCGGTTCGAAACTGGCAACGAGCCGCACGATCAACTCGCGCAAATCGAACGTGCCGGACGGCGGCTGGTGCTCGTTCAACTCGATCCGGGACAGGCTGAGCAGATCGTCGATCAGCCGGTTCATGCGGGCACCCTGCTCCGCCATGATCCCCAGAAACCGCTGCTGAGCCGGAGGATCGTCGGCTGCCGGTCCGCGCAGCGTCTCCACAAACCCAATCAGAGACGTCAACGGCGTCCGCAATTCGTGACTGACATTCGCGACGAAGTCCGCCCGCATCCGTTCGACCAGCCGCTCGCGCGTTCGATCCGATAACACGACGATAGCCCGTCCCCCATCGGACAAAGGCGGGTCCATCGGCACAACGACGGTCATGACATCGCGTTCCACCGGAACCGGCAAGGTAAGCTCCGCTGTTTGCGAAACCCCGGATGCGAACATCCGGTCAATCGCACGCCGCAAATCCGGATGGCGTAAAACCGCCGCCATATCCTCGCCATACGCGCTGCGCGCCGCCGCGTTCGCCCGCCGTACGCTACGATCCTCCGACAACACGATCAGCGGATCGGGTAGCCCTTCCAAAATTTGCGCATCCGCCCGCCGCAATTGCTCCATCAACGCCGCGCGGGGCGCAATTCGCCGAGCCAGATAGTCGATCTCGCGCCCCAGATTTTCCATCATGATGGGCGCCGCGCGATCCGCTTGCGTGGTCGCAGGTTCCTCGGCCGCCAACCCGCGCACCACCCGCGACAGAACATATTCATCCCGCCGCACGACCGACGCCACGATGCCCGCGACGCCCCCGATGACAACCGCCAGGATGACCGCCGCGAGCGGCTTGATCCACCCGATCACCAGGAAAATCGCCAGCGCAATTTCGGGCACGGCGGCAATGCTAACAGCCAGCGACAGCATGTGCACTACCGCCCCGCGTCCGCGGCGGGCTCGCCCAAAAAATCCCGTATCCGAGCTGCCGCGTTCATCAGCCCAACCCGCTCCACCGCAACCCCTGCCGGAAACGCAGACAGAATCCGGCTGGGAGTCTGACGGTCCAGCAATACGAACACACCGCGATCGGACCCGCGCCGGATCAACCGTCCGAAGGCCTGCCGCAGCCGAAGCCGAGCGATGCGGTCGTCGTACCCCTTCGGATCGCCGCCGGACAGATGCACCCGCCGCTCCCGATGGAGAATATCCGGGCGCGGCCATGGTACCTTCTCGAACACCACCAGACGCAGCGCGCGTCCCGGCACATCCACCCCGTCCCGCATGGCGTCGGTGCCGAGCAGACAGCTCTCTTCCTCGGTGCGGAAAATATCGACCAGTGTCGCGTTGCCCATCGCATCCACATGCTGAGCATAAAGCGGTATTTCCGCTTGTTCGAGATGCGGTGCGATCCGCTCATGCACCGCCCGCAATCGCCGGATCGCCGTAAACAACCCCAGCCCCCCACCACCCGCCGCAAGGAACAAGGCCCGATACGCGCCCGCCAACTGCTCGATATTCCCGCCCGCGACATCCGTGACCACGAACGCCCGCGTTTGGCTGGCATAATCGAACGGCGACGACACCGCCGCCCGAATAGCGGGCGAGGGCAAATGCAGTGCCCCGACCCGCGCTTCCGCCGCGTTCCAGGCCGCCTCGGGATCGGAATCGCCCGAATCGCGCAAGGTTGCGGACGTGATCACAAGACCTTGCGCGGGCGCCGCCAAGGTCATCGCGAACGGTACCGTGGGATCCAGCCAATGGCGGTGCAGCCCGACATCCACGTCGCGCATGCCATCCCGTCGGTCGATCCGCAGGAACATCACGTGGTCGGGTCTGACCCCCGGCTCCACCGACGGTTCGGTTAGGCCGCGCAGCATCCCCTGCCAGGCCGCCAGCGGATTGAGCGCCCGCCGGGTCAACGAACGACAGACAGCCTCGATCCGCGACCGCATCGCGGCATCCAGGTCTTCTGCTTCGTCTTCCAAACGGGCTGTCAGGCGGGCACACAGCGTGGCAGTCGGTTCGGCGATTCTGCGAAGCGCTCGTTCCAACGCGTTGGCCGATGTGCCCAGCGCCTCCCCGATCGGAAACACGTCGCACTCCAACGCGCCCCAGGCCGCCGGTCGGCCTGGGGCCGCATCGGCGTTGCCCACACGCGCGAGCACTTGGCGATGCATCAGCTGCAGGAACACCTCGGTCGGATTGGCCCGCGCGGCCTCGATCCCCGTCAACTCCGGCCCTTCGTCCGTCAACCGTTGAGACCACCCACCCGCCGGCAACGACCGAGCCGCCTGGAGCATCGCATCCAGCGGCGTTTCCAATTCCGGTCGCCCGGCCACCAGTTCCTCGACGCGCCGCCGCAAACCCCGAGCACGGGAACGTCCCCCTTCGGCGCCCAACAACCAGCGCCGAAGTTCCGCCGTCTCCAGTCCCGACAACACCGCGGAAAACGCCGAATCGGCGGCGTCGAACAAATGGTGCCCCTCATCGAACACGTAGCGGGTTGGCACGCCGTTATCGTCGAGCCCCCCCCACGCCGCCTGCGTCATCACCAGCGCATGGTTCGCCACCACCAGTTCAGCCGATTTCGCGCGCCGGACGGTATGTTCAATGAAGCATCGCCGCCAATGCGGACAGGCGGAGTGAATGCACTCCCCCCGCCGGTCCGCCAACGCCGCGATGGAGGCCTGCCCATGCAACTCTCCCAACCAGCCCGGCAGGTCGCCCCCCTGAATGTCGCCGTCCGCGCTGACCAGCGCCCACCGTGCAATCAACCCCAGAAGTACGATTTGCGAGAACCCCATCCCCCCGGTCGCGCTGGAAACCGCTTCCTCGAAATTGAGCAAACAAAGATAGTTCTCTCGCCCCTTGCGGACGACGATACGCTTGCGCCGGTCGGTGACGTCCGGGACCAACCGCTGGACCTCCCCGTCGATTTGCCGCTGGAGGTGCCGGGTGAACGTGCTGATCCACACGGACCCACGATTTTTTTCCGCCCAGACACTGGCCGAGGCCAGGTACCCCAGGGTCTTACCCGTCCCCGTCCCGGCCTCCGCCAGTACCATATGCGGGTCGCCCTTGACCTCCCGCGGCGCGAAAGCCGCGCTGACCGCGCCGGCATAATCCCCCTGTCCGGGCCGCTCCTCCGCGTTCGGACCGAGCAGAACGGCCAACCGGGTGCGCGCTTCCGCTTCGGAGACAGGGTAGGACGACGGCGGCGGCAATGGCGCCGCGTCTTCCCACTCCGGCAAGCGTCTCCATATCTTAAGAGGCTCTATGGACGGTACGGACGCTCCCTGCCCGAGCGCGGCCACGACGGCGGGACCCCAGGACCACCCCTGCTTGCCCATATAAGACGCCAAACCGCCGGCATCGCGGTTCAGCAGCGTCTCCCGCGCTTGCTGCAAATGCCGGAGCATGGTGTCGGCAAGCTCCCACAACAGCGGGACCTCGGCCTCCAACCCCTTGCCGTCCACACTGCGATCCAGCGCGTTTGCCAGTCCCCTAACCGTCGGCGCGGCCGACCGGGCCGGATACACGAACGCGAAGAGTTCCAGCAGATCGTACGCAGGCCCAGGCCGGATACCCAATCGCCGAAAACTGGCGGGGGCGTGCACCAACAGCGGCGGCGCCATGTCCCGAAGGATTGCGGCTGCCTCGGGCGTCGGCACCGACAACAGTTCCCCGTCCGGAGTCAGGATGGCCGTACGGCCATGCCCAACCACGATTGCCGGTGCGGAGGGAAGCTGAATGGAGCGGTTCACCGCCATCCATTAGCCGTGATTGGCCATCGGCGCCACCGCGCGGGCTTCAGAAGAAAATTTACCTCCCATCGAAAATTCCGCTTGCCCAGATACCCCAATTTCCCGTATATATTCATACATGATGGCGAACCGGCGGCTAAACGGCCCTCACCGTCCCATCGCGGCGCACTCGCATATTTTTCAAATATCCCTCAATATGAATGGATCATATTACCAACCAACAGCGTCGGCTGGGTAAACCTGCGTCTTAACACCGCTTTCCCAATAGGAATTTCATCAATCAATCGATGCAAAGCTCGCTGTCCCCCGAACAGTCGCTTGAGCATGAAACGACAGCCCGGCTATCCCTCCGGACCAATCTGCTTGAGTGGGCGGCCCATATCCTAAGAATCTCCGATCAAACCCCAGCCGCTCATCATCGTTTACTCCTGCGCGAACTCGAAACCCTCTCCCAAGGCTCCACCGACCGGCTCCTGGTCCACATGCCGCCCGGATCAGCGAAATCGACCTTCGCCTCCACCCTGTTCCCCGCTTGGTGGTTCTCGCAACACCCTGGCAGTTCCATCATCACCGCGTCCCACACCGCCTCGCTCGCCGAGCATTTCGGCCGTCGTGTTCGTGACCTGATCGCCACACAGGAAGATTCGCTCGGCTATACCCTATTGCAGGGCGACCGCGCGGCATCGCATTGGCGGGTCTCCAACGGCGGCGAATATTTCGCGTCGGGCACAAGAGGTTCGATCATCGGCCGCCGTGCCGATCTGGTGATTGTCGACGACCCCATCGGCAACCAGGCCCAGGCCGACCGCTCGGCCGACCGTGAGCGTATCTGGGACTGGTATCGGTCCGACCTTTCGACACGCCTGAAACCCAAAGGCCGGGTTCTGATCGTGATGACCCGGTGGCACGAAGACGACCTCGCCGGCCGCCTGGCTACGCACGCCGACGATGGCTGGCGCATTTTGAAGCTACCCGCCCTCGCCGAGGAGAACGATCCATTGGCCCGAGCCGTCGGAGAACCGTTGTGGCCCGAGTGGGAGGACCTGCCCGCGCTTCTCCGTAAGCGGATGCTCGTCGGAGAGCGCACATGGTCCGCCAGCTACCAGCAGGCCCCGCGCCGCTTGGAGGGAACGCTGTTCAAAACTGCCAACATCACGGTACTGGACGATGTGCCGGACTCCGGCGGACCGACGGTGCGAGGCTGGGATCTCGCGGCCACCGTCGCCGACGGGAACAATCCCGACTGGACGGTCGGCGTCAAACTGCGTGCCCATGCACCTGGACAGTTTGTCGTCCTCGATATCATCCGACTCCGCGGCTCCGCCCGGAATGTCGAACAAACGGTCGTCCGAGCGGCAAATGGGGATGGCATTTCGGTGCATATCGGTATCCCCGAGGACCCAGGCCAAGCCGGCAAGAGCCAAGTTACGAATTATACCAGCCTCCTGGCCGGATATCACGTCATCGCCACCAAGGAGACGGGGTCCAAAGTCCTCCGCGCCCAACCGTTGTCGTCGCAAGTCGAAGCGGGCAATATTTCGATCGTGAATGCGCCGTGGAACCGAATATTCCTTGAAGAATTGCGGGAATTCCCCAACGGCGGCAAAGACGATCAGGTCGATGCTTTGGTTCGTGCCTTCACGACTTTGATTAATTTGGCACCTGCGACCCGATCGGTCGATTTCTCCTTCCTTTCCAGATAGCACAACGCGGAGAAACAATGTTCGACACGATCAGCGCCCTCGTCCCACGGGACGGCGCCTATCCGGACCGTACGCGCACGTTGGATCTTCTGAACCGCGTCCTGACCGGCAAATTTTACGACGTCCTGCCTTATTCCTTTAACGAAGAGCGCGGCCCAGGAGGCGAATACATCCCCCTCCGCCGGCGGCGCCCCAGCGTCCGCTATCCGCTGTGCCGGCTGGTCGTCGAAGACAGCGTGTCGTTGCTGTTCAGCGAGGGGCATTTTCCCGCCATAGATTGTCCGGACCCCGAGCTGCGCGATGTCCTCGCCGCTCTGGTGAAGGAATCCCGCCTGAATGTCGTCATGACCGAGGTGGCGATGCGGGGATCGGTCGGGTCGGCTGCCGTTCTCATGCGCGTGCTGCGCGGCCGCGTGTTCTTCAACTATCTCGACACGCTGTACCTGACACCGGTATGGGACCCAGAGGCGCCCGACGATCTTTTGTCCGTAACCGAACGCTACAAGGTCCCCGGACACGCTTTGGAGACGAACGGCTACAATATCGAAGACCCGGACCAGGACTACTGGTTTACCCGCAGCTGGGACTCCGACATGGAAACCTGGTTCCTGCCGGCACCCACAATCGGCCCGCCCGGACAGGAGATCGATCTGGCCAGAACCGTGCGACACGGCCTGGGGTTCGTGCCGATTGTCTGGATACGCAATCTGCCAGGCTTCTCGGTCACCGGCGATCCGAACGACGGCGCCTGCACGTTTAGAGCCGCCATCGAAACCCAAATCGAGATCGACTACCAGCTCAGTCAAGCGGGCCGCGGCCTGAAATACAGCAGCGACCCCACGCTACTGATCAAAGAACCCGCCAGCTCGGACCGGGAAATCGTGAAAGGCGCCGGCAACGCGCTGATCGTCAGCGAAAAAGGCGACGCCCGCCTGCTGGAAATCGGCGGAACCGCTTCCGCGGCGGTGATCGAATATGTGCGGATGCTGCGCGAACTCGCGCTGGAGAGCGTGCACGGCAATCGCGCGAACCCGGACCGGCTGTCCGCCGCGCAATCCGGGCGCGCACTGGAAATGCTCAACCAGGGGCTCCTGTGGCTCGCCGACAGCCTACGAGTGACCTACGGTGAGGGCGCCCTGCTGCGACTCATGCGCATGGTCGTGATGGCGTCGCGGAAATACACTCTGTCCATCGCGGGTGACCGGATCGGTCCGCTCGATGCCTCGGTACCGCTGTCCCTGCGCTGGCCGGATTGGTACCCGCCATCGTCGGAAGACCGCCAGAGAGACGCCCAGACGCTTTCGACCCTGGCCGCTGCTGGTCATATCAGCAGGGAAACGGCCGTTAAAACACTCGCCCCGACCTACGATATCGAAGATATCCCGGGCGAATTGGGCCGCATTGCAACCGAATCAAACCGAAGAGAGCAATGATGTCAGAAAATACCGAAACCTCCGAGATAACCCCGGATCCCGTGGAAGAACTGCGGGCGCGATGCGAGCATCTCGAACGCGAACTGGTACAGGTCAGACAAAAAGCCGAAAGCGGTATCGTGAAGGCCCATCTACAGGCGATGGCATCGCAGGCGGGCATGATCGATCTGGATGGCTTGAAACTGCTCGACCTCACCAAAGTGACCGTCAATGAAGACGGTGAGGTCAGCGGCGCCACGGCGCTGATGGAAAAAGTCCGCAAGGACAAACCCTGGCTGTTCGGCCGTCCATCGACCTCTGCTCCCGGCGCCGCGCCGCCGGCGCAACCGCCGCGCCAAAAAATGGCGACCGACATGACCGAC
Organism: uncultured Acetobacteraceae bacterium; assembly: GCA_903895595.1. Taxonomy (GTDB): domain Bacteria; phylum Pseudomonadota; class Alphaproteobacteria; order Acetobacterales; family Acetobacteraceae; genus Rhodopila. The sequence continues at coordinate 77,471 of CAITUP010000099.1, forward strand.
GCGGAATACCAGACCGCGCGCGAGGCCATTCTTCGCTACCGTCCGTAACATTCGAATTCCACGCATAACATTCCAAGGACCTCAGTATGGGTATTCAAAATTTTCCCGCCGCGCTTCAGCCGATCATTCAACAGGGTTTTCTGGAACGCGAGTTCAAGCAGGCCCTCGTGTCGCGTCTGGGATATCGGTCCTGCGCGGATCGTGAGTCGATTTCCGTCGGTATCGGCGAAACCGTCACAAAAACCCGGGCCGGCCTGAAGCCGCCCGTCACCACGCCGCTGGTCGCCTCGACCAACACCAACCTCGACAACGGTCTTACCCCGGCGGCTTGGGGCGTCGAGCAATATACGCTCAGCATCAACCACTACGCGGCCACGACCGACCTGAACATGGTGACCAGCCGTGTCGGTATCGCGTCGCAATTTCTCCAGAACGCCTACGTCAACGGCGAGCAAGCAGCCCGCAGCCTCGACGAACTCGCGCGCAATTCCCTGTATAATGCGTATTTCGGCGGTAACACCCGCATTCGCACAACGCTGTCCTCTGCCGGCCCCAACGTGACCGTCGATGACATCCGCGGCTTCCAAAGCGTCTTCGTGAACGGCGTACAGCAGCCCGTCAGCACCACCAATACTCTGACGGTAACAATCGGATCCAACGTCTACACTGCGGTCGCGGTCGCCGCCGATGCGACGAGCGTTTCGACCGCACCGAACGGCGTTTCTGGTGTTCTGACGCTGTCGACCAACGTACTCGTCGCCGATGGCACCGCTGGCAACACCGTGCTCGCCTCTACCGCCTGTTCGATCTCGCGGCCCAGTCAACGTGGCAACACGTCGCTGATCCAGACCGCCGATACCCTGACCATGGCGTCCCTGCTGGATGCCGTCGCCAAGCTGCGCCTGAACGCCGTGCCCGACATTGATGGCGCTTACAATTGCTACCTCGATCCCATGTCCGCACGCCAGCTATTCATGGATGCCGATTTCAAGTTGCTGTACCAGGGCGCGACCTCGGCCAACCTCGTCTTCCGGCGTGGCATGGTAAACGAGTTCCTCGGCCTGCGCTTCGTGACCACCAACGAAGCCTACGTCACCGCACATCCCACGATTGCCGGCGCGCTTGTCCGCCGCCCCATCGTCTGCGGCAAAGGCGCTTTGATCGAAGGCGACTTCGCCGGGATGGCCGCAAACGATGTCGCCCCGGCTGACTCCATCGTATCGATGGTCGATGGTATCGCCATGGTCACGCGCGAGCCGGTCGACCGGTTGCAGCAGATTATCGCCCAGTCCTGGTATTGGATCGGCGGCTTCTGCACGCCGTCGGATACCACGACGACGCCGACGACAGTTCCGACGGCCACGAACGCCGCGTTCAAGCGGGCCGTCATGATCGAACATATCGGCTAGTGCGCTTACCCGAACCGGCGGTGGATGGCTGACATGGTGCCCCTTACGGACGCGGAAAAATCCGACGTACGACGTCATTGCGGCTACCCGATCCAGGCCATCGCCGGGACGGGTGGCCAGTCATGGTTCCTCTACCAGCAACTCGGTCAGATGGAATCTCGCATGAACCGGTTGAACGACCAGGAACTTCGCATTACGCGAACCTATCTCGCGACCTTGCTGAATCTGGAGCTGGCGGTACCGCGGTCCGGTGACAGCCTGGACACCGATCAAGCTGCCGTTTGGACGCGCAACCGCACCGAACAACAGGACCGTCTCGCGCTGTTCGACGAATGGCGCAGGCGTTTATGCGCATTCTTGGGCATTCAGCCCGGTCCGTACTTCCCGGACAAGACAAATTGGGTGGTCGTCTGACATGGACCGAGCCACCCTCTTGGACCGGTCCCGTTGGGGCATGAACATCGCCGCTCGGACGATGGGGGTCCCCACGGACCTCTTTCGGCCGCGCGGTGTGCGTAACCCTCTCGCGCCGGAAAACCGCATGATGCGCATGCATGCGGCCTTTACCCCACGGACCAGTCGGTCGTCGCGCGGCAATCTGTACGGCGACCCGCTGTGGCTCGGCATTTTCGATGCCGCCTACACGCGGGTCGGAGACTATCTGGTTCAGCCCGAAGGAACCTACTTCATTGCCGCGCAAAAGGCTCTCGCCGAACCGCTGTGCGTGCAAACCAATCGCCGTTTGACGATCAGCCGAGCGATCCCGCCGGGGCTTGTAGGTGAGAATGGGTACGGCGGCATCATCGCGGGAAACAACGCCGTGTTGATGGAAGGCTGGCCAGCGAGCGTGCTGGGTGTCCAAAGCACCGGTAGCCCCACCGCGGCACTGCCGAGCGATATGTCAGTGCCATATCTGTCGATATTGTTGCCGCAGGCGATTGGTATAGTCCTCCAGATCAACGATTTGATCGCCGACGATCTCGGCCGCGGCGCCGTGATCGGCGCGGCGGAATTGACCGACATGGGCTGGCGCATAACCGCGAAACAGGCGTCGGCCTGATGGCGGATTTGGCGGATGTCGAAGCAGCCTTGGTAGGCTTGGCAACCACGGCGCTTTATCCCGACGGCCAGACCGCCACGAGCGCGGTCGGCGTCGACTGCCGGATCTATCGCGGCTGGCCCACGCCAGCCGCGCTGGATGCCGATCTGCGGACCGGCAAAGTCAACGTAACGGTCTGCCCCGACAGCGCGCCGGGTCAAACCCTGACCCGTTATACATCGGAATGGTTCGGTACACCGACTATCCCCGCATTGTCGGTTTCGGTCGCCGGAAACACGGTCGATTTCTCCGGGACTGCGGACGTTGGTCAGGTCGCGGGAATACTGTTTGCCAATCGGACCTTTGTATACCGCACGGTCGCCGGCGACACGCCCAGTACGGTGGCCGCGAACCTCGCGGTCTTCATCCGGGCGCGGCAAGTCGTGCAACTGTCCGGCGCAACGTTAACGATCCCCGGCGCGTCTAACGTCGTCGCGCGCGTCGTCGCCGATAGTTCCGTCGCACAGGAAGTCCGGCGCCAAAGCCACGATGTTCGGATTACCTGCTGGTGTCCGACCCCCTCTCTCCGGGATAGCGCGGTGGCTGCGATCGACAGCGCCCTTGCCAGTCGGGTCTTCATCGCTCTGCCGGACTCGAGCCAAGCCCACATCGCCTACAAAAACACGACGGTGTTCGATCAATCGCAAAATGCGTCGCTGTACCGGCGGGATCTGATCTACACCGCTGAATATCCCACCATCCTGTCGGTGTCGGCCCCCGCGATGCTTTTCGGAGACCTGGCCCTCAACGCCATCGACGTCAGCGTGTAATTCGTAATGGTGGATCGCCACCGCGTCATGATTTCAGAAACAAGGCGGTAAATAATGCCAATTGTCCAGCAAGGGGCAATCAACACTACTGCTCTGATCGTCCCCGATCTCTACGTGCAGATTGTTCCCCCTCAAAACCTCGTATTGAATGGCGTCCCGACCAATATCGTCGGGGTGGTCGGGACCGCGTCCTGGGGACCCGTCGGGCAACCCGTGATCGTTTCCACCATGGCGGACTACAACGCCAGTTTCGGTCCCGTCGTCGCGCGCCAATTCGACATGGGGACCCATGTCGCAACCGCGGTGCAGCAGGGCGCGCAGGATTTCCGCTGCGTTCGCGTGACCGACGGCAGCGACACCGCGGCGCAAAGCAGCCCAACCGGTAGCACCGTGACGTTCACCGCGATCTGCACAGGATCGTTGGGCAACAGCATCACGGTAACCCTGCAACCCGGGTCCAGGGCCGCCACGTGGCAGCTGCTGGTGGGGCTGCCAGGCAACCGCCCCGAACTCTACGACAATATTTCCGGGACAGGTGCGACCTTCTGGACCAATCTGGCAACGGCGGTAAATACCGGCCAAGGCCCGCAGCGTGGTCCATCCCGCCTGATTGCCGTCAATGCCGGTGGCGCGACGGTGAGCCCAACCGGTTTCACCCTAACGCTCGGCACCACCGTCGCCGGGACCGACGGCACAGCCGCCGTTTCCGCATCGCAGCTGATTGGCCAGGACGGCTCTATCCGGACAGGCCTCTACGCCCTCCGCGGCCAAGGATGTGGAATCGGTTTGGTCGCGGACGCCAGCGACCCAACGAAATGGAGCATACAAGCGTCCTTCGGATTGCAGGAAGGCGTCTACATGATCCTCACCGGCCCGCCCGGCGACACGATCCAAAATGCGATCTCCGTGAAGCATGCCGCCGGCCTCGATTCCTACGCCGTGAAGCTGATGTTCGGAGATTGGATATGGTGGTCCGATCAAACGAATGCGACGGTCCGTTTGGTCTCGCCCCAAGGGTTCGTGGCTGGGCGCCTGTCCAACCTCTCGCCCGAGCAGTCCAGTCTGAACAAACCGCTCTATGGCGTTGTCGGTAGCCAACATTTCGGGACACCGAATTCGAGCCTCAACACCGCGTATTCAGTCGCGGATATTTCCGCACTGCTGAGTGCTGGCATCGACCTGATATGCAATCCTCAACCGGCGGGCAGCTTTTGGGGCGTTCGCGGAGGACGCAACTCGTCGTCCAATGTAACCATTAACGGCGACAATTATACAAGACTGACAAATTATATCGCCGCGACCTTGGCCGCCGGCATGGGCTTATACGTCGGCCGGGTCATCAACGCGGGGCTTCTACGCCAGATACGGGCGACTTTGCTGTCTTTCCTGCAAAATATGCTGAACCAGGGATTACTTGGTACCGTGACGAACGCACTGCCCTTCAGTGTGATTTGCGACGCGTCCAACAACCCAGCCTCGCGGACAGGCCTCGGCTACGTGCAGGCCGATATTCAGGTCCAATATCAGGCAATCAACGAAATCTTCCTAATCAATCTGGAAGGAGGGCAGACAGTCAGCGTTTCCACGCAAACCCTGCCCACCGGTCAGCCAGCATAAAGGGGATACAGGATGTCATTCACAGCCTTTTCCGTCGGCCGCGACACCCAGCTGGTCGTCATGGGCCCGTCTGGGCGGATCGACCTGACCTACGTCACATCGTTCGAAAGTCATCAGCTGACCCAATCCGTGCGGGTCAGCCGCATGGACGGCACCCACATGGGGGCCGAACTGCCGAAAGGTTGGGGCGGCAGCTTCGAGCTGGATCGCGGCAACTCGGTCGTCGACGACTTCATCGCAGCGGCGGAGCAGCAGTACTACAGTGGCGCCGGCCCGGTCAGCGGTACAATGTATCAATATATCACCGAGCCTGACGGATCCCTCTCGACATACCAGTATGACGGGGTGTCCTTCCGGCTCGCGAGTTCCGGCACATGGCGCGGCGACTCCGCCGTGAAACAGAAGCTCGAATTTTTCGCGGCGACCCGTCGGAGGATCTGATGACACCGACGGAAAGTGTTTTAGCCGCCGCGAATGAGCGCCTCACCGCCATTGCCTCCGACGGTCGCGTCGTCGTGGTGCGGCAATTGACCGCCCTCGACAAGCTGCGGCTGCTCAAGGCTGCCGGTCCCGCCTTAGCGGAAAACCAAGCGTGGCTGGGTGTCGCGATGCTGGCGGCTTCTGTCGCGGAAATCGACGGTGTTCCAGTGCCCCGACCGGCATCCGAACAGCAGATCGAAGCGCTGGTTGGCCGCTTGGGCGATGTCGGGCTGGATGCCGCGGCGAGTGCGTTATCGGGCGCGGAAACCCCAGGGGAGTCCGCTGCGGGAAACTCGCTCGGCACCCCGACTTGATCGACTGCCTGTATCTGATCAGGCACGGGGTGCCGTTCGATGTTGCTTTTTCCCTCCCGGCCGACGAACGCCAAGCGTTTGTCGTGGCCCTCGGCACATTGGATGGTCATGTATTCGACTGGAATACCGGCCAATGGCTTGAAACGACGGTTGACCCCTAATCGGCAAGCAGATGTCTCCTCTTCCAATTTTTAAACCCGAATGGCGGCCTAACCTCGGTTCGGCGGTTAGGCATCTGCCTAGGCATCCTGCCTTTTCGAGCGAGCGGGGCGCCAGGCAGATCGCCGGTCGGGCCCCTGTGTTACCCGTGGGCCGCTCCCGAGGACTAGCCGGTGTGACCGTGTACCTCAACAACCAACCGCGACGCGCAGCGGCCTCAAACCTCGCCCTGCCCCCGCTTGGGCCCGCCGTTAACAACGGGTCCGCATCGCCCATGATAACGACGCTCCCGGGGTATTCCCTCAGTGCCGCACGGCGAACATCCAACGCCTCGGGTTCGAGCCGACAGCCGACGCAACCAGCCCTGCTCCGCTCGACGATAAAGTCGCGTGAACCAGCAACGCCGCTACCGTCGTTTCAACCTACCCCACCGACGCAACCGTCTGCCACCTTAGGCCTCAAAACGGTATCAAGTCCTGGGACATCGTCAGGGGTGGCGCGGATAGCAAATGGGCGGGCAGCTTTCGCCTATCCAGCCGAGCCACCAAGTCGCCCGCGGGTTGTATCGAGCCCCCTCCGCCTCCCGAGCACCCGGACCAGTCGTCCACCGACGACACAGAACGTGCGGACGGCAACGCCGCGGCAACCGCAACACTGGGCACCGCCCGCACGGTCGTCCATTGGTTCCCTCGGCCAAGACGGCGGCATGAACGCACCGATGCCGATCTCCACGCGACAATCGGACATGACCGCGGCAAGTGGTTCTGGTTCGGATACACTGGACCAAGCCGAAATTCATTTGGACGGACAAATTTTAGGTCATTGGGTTTTATCGCATTTGGAAGAGGTACTCACGCAACCTCAGACCGGAGCCAGCTTTACCAACCGGCGAAACGCGACGGTTTGGTCGGGCCAGCCGCTTTACTAACACAATCCACAGGGACGCTCGAATGCCTCAAGCAGTGTTATCGCTCGGCCCGATCTCATTCCAGGAATTCGAAATTCCTCCGTCGATTACGTTCGGAGGCAGGCAACGCATCGCGACCCACTATTTGAGTTCCGGTGCGCGCCAGATTGACACGCTTGGCCCGAATGACTCCGACATTTCGTTCGCGGGCGTTCTATCCGGTTCGAACGCGGCAATCAGAGCCCAGGAAATCGACACACTGCGATCCCTTGGAACACCCCTGTTGTTGGCGTGGAGCAATTTCGAATATCTTGTTATAATAAATGAATTTCAGGCGGAGTACCGGAACCGGCGTTGGATCCCCTACCGAATCGCATGCACCGTCGTATCCGCCCCCGTATCGTCGAGTATCACCGGCAACGAAGTGATGATGATCGATGCACTCGCGTCGCTCAACCTCATGTATGATGTCGCGCGGGCCTTTTCCACGGCCGTCCCGGACCCCCGTCCAATGGTCTCTTCGGCATCCGGCGCTCGCGCCAATACCCCGGCGTTAGCCCTCGCTGCCGCGTCGCTTGTTACCGCGACGTCCATCTTGACCACGGAAGCTGCGAACCAGGAGTCTCAATTGTTGGGCACGACCATATCGTTCGCGGGTCTGGCGACGACGCCCTCTGAATATATTTTTCAGCTCGCGGAGATCGCGGAAGGCTTACAATCCTTGGCGTCCGCGTTGGATTGCGTCGGCCATGCCGCATTGTGCCTCAGGGAGGTCAGTCCATGAATGTGCAAACCATTACCGTGGTATCCGGCAATCTCTTTCAAATCGCCGCGGCATATCTCGGCGACGCAACCCAGTGGATACGCATCGCAGAAATGAACCGGTTGTCGGATCCCTTCCTGACGGGCGTGACGAGTTTAGTCATTCCCCCCACTATCCCACCGGCGGGAGCAGCCGTTGTCGGACAATAGCACCGGGGCAGCACCACGATCGCCGCGCCTGCGCGTACTCTTGAACGGCGCGACCGAAATTGCCCCGCACTATGCGGAAATCACACACACGGCGTCCTATGCGGCTGCCACATTTACAATTGCTATCCCTTTGGCGGAACGCCCCGATCTGAACGCTGGTTTTTGGCTTGCATCGAGCCAACCCGAGGTCCAGATACAAGTCGCGCTTAATGCTTGGTCACCGTATCTTGAATTGATATCCGGCCGCTGCGACTCGATGCACCTCAATCCCATAAGTGGCGTCGTACGTCTGCAAGGGCGTGATCGAGCCGCATCGCTCTTGGATACCAAATCGTCCATCGTCTATCAAAATCGAACGTCTGGCGAGATAGCAACCGATCTGGCTACACGCCACGGTCTCACACCAGCCGTCGCTCCAAGTTCGGGATATGCCGGCCGGTACTACGCCAATGAAACGCAGCTCGCCAGCCTCGTCCAATTCTCGAAGCTCACGTCGGACTGGGACATATTGGTCTCGCTCGCACAGTTGGAAGATTTCGATCTATACGTAAGCGGATCAGCATTGACGTTCCAACCGCGCACCGCGGCGACGCAAGTACCGCAATCGATTAATGCTCAGGATTTGATGGATCTGCAAATTTCGCGGCGCCTAGCGCTCTCCGGCGGCGTTAACACATCCGTCCGGAGTTGGGATTCTGCTAACCAGACATTCGTTTCCGCCTCCGGGAATTCGCCGGGCAGTTCGACGGACGCTCCCAGGTATTCCGTTATAAAGCCCAATCTCTCTCCCCAGATGGCAAAAACCTTGGCATCCCAAATGGCGTCGGATATTTATCGGAACTCGATGCATGTTGCGATGACGATGCCAGGCAGCACGGATTTGAGTATCAGAACGCCCCTGAGGCTGACAGGACTGGCAATACCTCTTACCCAGATTTTCGAAATCGAGGTCATCAAACGATCCTTCCGCTCGAAATCGGGCTTCGTTCAGAATATATTCGCGGTCCAGTCGGCTGCATAGGACGTCCGAGATAACGCCTCCTCGCTGTTCGAACTCATGGCCGGAAATAATCTATGCATCGCTTTCTCCATGCACTTAAAGCTCACGCGGAACTGTCCAGCCAAACGACCGGTCAGCCGCGGTTCGCCACCATCACCTCCTATAACGCCGCGAACGCCACCGCCCGCGTTCTGCTGCAACCGGAGGGTACCCTAAGCGGCTGGCTCCCGGTATTATCGGCCTGGAGCGGTAACGGATGGGGCATGGTTTGCCCCTTGGCCGCGGGCGATCAGGTTGTGGTAATCGCTCAAGAAGGCGAAGCGGCACACGGCATCATCGTCGGTCGCGCGTTTTCCTCCACCTCACCACCTCCTCAGGCACCGTCCGGTGAATGTTGGTTGGTGCATCCGTCCGGTGCGGCGATAAAGCTGCAAAGGGATGGCACGGTCGCGATCTCAGGAGACCTGCATGTAACCGGAGATATTTACGATCGGCACGGATCTTTGGACCACCTCAGAGCAGCATACAATTCTCACACCCACACGACTTCCGGGGGTGCCGCGACCTCGGGTCCGAACTTACAAGATTGATTTCATGATCGCAGATTTAAGACATACATGGGGTGGCGACCTGGAAGCTGGCCCGGCCGGCGATCTCGCTCTGATGGCTGGCTCGCCAGCGGTGTCGCAACGGGTATTGCGGCGCCTGCTTACCGGTAAAGGGGATTACATCTGGAGTCCGACATACGGCGCGGGCCTGCCCGGATACGTGGGCCGACCGACAGCCAGTGGTCAAATCGAAGCGACCGTAAGGTCCCAGATGTTGCTTGAGCCGGCGGTCGCACGATTCCCGTCCCCCTCGGTGACGATAACAGATCAGCCAGAAACCGGATTAGGGGTCTTCGAACTCCTTATTCGGTACCAAGACGCCGCGACAAGTCAGGATGCCTCGTTGTCTGTCGCTATGACCGGATAATATCATGCAACTATCCTTACAGACCTTCCCGCAACTTCTTCAGCGTATGTCGGCCGCAGTCCAAAGTTCCGCGGGTCGATTGTTCGATCTGTCGGTGGGATCGGTGTTGCGGGCGCTCCTGGAGGCCAACGCATCGATAGCACTATGGATGCAATGGCTGATCATGCAAACTCTGAGCGTAACGCGGGCCGCGACCAGCGCCGGCACGGACCTCGACAGCTGGATGGCCGATTTTGCGCTGAGCCGTAAACCGTCCACCGTAGCAACCGGACTTGTGACGTTCACCAGGTTATCGACCGAGCGTCAGGCCTTAATACCGGTTGGAAGCCTTGTGAAATCGAACGTGGGCGACCTGATCTTTGCCGTTGCGACAGACAGCAATAATCCAGCTTGGTCTGCTGCCACGAATAGTTACGTCATTTCCGCCGGTATCGCGACGGTTACGGTGCCCGTAGCAGCTCAGCAATTTGGCGCCAGTGGAAACGTTGTACCGGGCGCGATATCGGTCATCGCCACCCCGCTGCCAGGCATCGATTTCGTCTCCAATACCAGCGCACTTGCTGGCGGTACCGATCCGGAAACCGACCAACGGTTTCGAGCACGGTTCCAGGACTATATTAACAGTCGCTCGCGGGCAACGCCCAGCGCCATTTCCTACGCGGTTTCATCCCTACAGCAATCCAGCCGCTTCAAACTACTGGAAAATACGGACCAAAACGGCGCATGGGCACCGGGACAATTCCTTCTGATCGTGGACGACGGCAGTGGCCATCCGACCAGCACATTCCTGACACAAGCCTACACAGCCGTTGACGCGGTCAGACCCATTGGCGCCAAATTCGCGATTATTGGGCCCGACATCGTTTACGTAAATATAACACTGACCCTGGCAACCGGCTCGACCGCATTAGATCAAGCAACGGCCGCCTCGATTATAGCCTCCGTGACATCCTACGTCGAACAATTGCCGATAGGCGCAACACTGGCCGTCAGCCGTATCATCGAATGCGCCTATCATGCCGGCCATTTCCGCCAAAACATAGCGGGTGTGTCGATCAACAACGCGATATCCGATCTGGCGTGCTCACCTCACGGTGTTTTCAAAACCCAATCGGTCGTGGTGCACTGACGTGATCGGTGACCGAAGCGACATCGCGAGCCGCCTGCGCGCCGTATTGCCTACCAAATGGTTCGGTGACACGACGCCCATTCTGGATACAATTCTGAACGGCCTCGGAGCCGGCTGGGAATATATCTACCAGTTCCAGCTATATGCTGAACAACAAACAAGATTGACCACCGCTTCCGATCTATGGCTCGATCTGGTTGCTGGCGATTTCTTCGGCGGTCGTGTTCGGCGCTCAACTGGCCAGTCCGACAGCGCCTTCAGGGCCGTCATTCAACGTATGCTATTGCGGGAACACGCAACACGACCTGCCATGACATCGGCCCTGCTGACTTTGACAGGCCGTACGCCCAGGATATTCGAGCCTGCCAATACCTCGGACACCGGTGGTTACGCCAGCCCACGATCCCCGGGTGCGCAACCTCAAGGCGGTGGCGTTGGCTATAACGTCGGCGGCGGATGGGGCAGCCTCGCACTGTCATACCAGTGTTTCATCACGGCATTCCGACCGGTAGAAAATGGTGTCGCCTACGTTTCGGGATGGGGCATGAACGGTGCGGGCTATGGCGGCGGTCCTATCGAATATGCCAACCTCGATCTTTTGAACGGCCATGTAAGCGACGCCGATATTTTGAACGAAATAGCCAGCGTCGCGCCGGTCGGGATCGTGGCGTGGACGAACATCGTCTCTTGAATTCAATGCAAGCGGAGTGACAATAAATGGATCGGATTATCGTATATCCCGGCGGGATTCCGCTTGACACCGATATTCTGGCGACCAACCAAAACACGATGATCGCACTGGGATATCTCGCGCAAATGGTCCTTGGGACCAATCCGGTTGTGGATGGCTTGGTGTGTACCCCGACCGTTCCCCCGTCCATGGCCGTAACGGTATCGCCTGGGAGCATCACACAACTGTCGGTGGTCGATGTAACCGCTTATGGAACTTTGCCAGCCAATACGACAAGCCCATTGATCAAGATGGGCATCAGCTTGGCCGGCGGTGTATTCTCGCTGCAACCGCCGGCAACGCCAGGTCAAACCATTGCCTATCTGCTTGAGGCTACACTGCAGGAAGCGGACGTTAACCCTCTAACGCTGCCCTACTACAACGCTGCGAACCCGTCTCAACCGTACAGCGGTCCGACGAATTCTGGACAAGCGCAGGCGACCAGACGGGTACAGCAAGTCCAACTGCAAATGAAGGCCGGGACACCGGCCGCGACAGGGACGCAAATTCCACCGGGCGCGGACAGCGGGTGGATGGCCTTATACGTTGTTAGCGTCGGCTATGGCCAGACAACGATCGACAGCACATCGATATCGGTTGCGCCGACCTCCCCAGCTCTATCATGGAAGCTTCCGTTTCTGCGACCAGGCTTCGGATCGGGAGTACAAAATTTTTCCACCTCCGGAAGTTTCGTCGTTCCACCGGGAGTAAGTCAGGTCGAAGTTGAGCTTTGGGGGGGCGGTTCGGGCACTTTCGCGTCCGCGGCCGGCGCGCCCAGTGGCGGCGGTTCCGGCGGAGGATACGCGAGAAAGCGGATTGTAGGACTGAACCCAGGACAACAGATCACGGTGACGGTGGGCTCCGGCGGAAGCGCGGGCGCGGTCGGTGGCGCGGCTCCGGCCGCCGGCGGTACGTCCAGCTTCGGGTCTTTCGTGAGCGCGACGGGCGGAAGTCTGAACTATCTAGCTACAACGGCATCGCCGCAAAACGGAGCGACACCACCCGGGGTGGGCGTCGGTGGGGATGTTAACCTGAATGGCTCAACCGGCCAGGCTGCATCGGCCAACCAAGGCGGCATGGGTGGGGCTGGCGCCATGGGAGGAAGCCAAAACAGTGGAACTACCGGTGTGAACGGTCTGTTCCCCGGCGGCGGCGCGTCTGGTGCTGGAACCGGAGCGAATGGCTCTACGCCCTACGCAGGCGCTTCGGGCGCAGGCGGCCTCGTCGTGGTTCGGTGGTAGTCGCTTCCTTGAAGTGCGACCCGATTATGAAGAAATCAGAAATATGGTAAACACTGTAACGCACGTCTGGAAGCCAAGCTCCGCGAGGCTGGTCGTTATTGATTCCTTTGTGCCCGTACCCCGAGGATCGGTCGCAGTCACTCCGGCACCGCTCAATTGGCCGACGAAAGATCCTCAGGATGTACTGGATTATCAAGTCGATATCACGCCTGCCGTGACCGGAAATCATGGCGACACGATCGCGGCGCTTTCGGTATCCATCGCACCGGGCAATCCGGGCGATCTGACTCTGAACAGTATGGCGGTCGACGGGCTATCCGCAGTGTTGTGGCTATCCGGGGGCTTTGCTGGAACTGTTTATACGGTCACTTTGTTGGTCTCGACAACAAACGGCCGGTCGATCCAACGCAGTGTGCTTTTGCCGGTCCTTGAATTGTCGAGTCCGGCAGTACCGGGCAACGCAATTCAAATCACCACCGGTGTGGTGATAACCGATCAAAACGGAAACCCGATTGTAGTCTCCTGACCCAGCCGCACAAGCTTGGGTATTTAGAAAAAGCTTCTTTTTCGTCCACCGATAGGTAAACTTTGCGATGCCGACTATTGACCAACTGGCGCCGGCGACGGCGGCATCCGACACGGATGAACTGTTAATCAGCCAAAGCGGCACGGCGCTAAAAATAACGCGTGCGCAGGTATTGGCGGGGGTGCAACCCGCGCTGGCGATCCCGTCGCACACGCTGCTTGGACGCGTATCCACTGGGCTTGGTGGGCCGGAGACGATATCGATCGGCACTAATCTATCTTTGAACGGTTCGACTCTGGTCGCCAGCGGGACCTCCTTTACCATCTCCCAACTCCCGGCCGGGACTGTTCCGGGACCAACCGACCAGGTCCCGCTCAGCCAAAACGGAACCAATACCGCGGTAACCTACGCGCAGTTGCTAAGCGGCCTGCCAAGTGTTCCCAATGTGAACGCCTCGGCGGCCGTTGTGGTGCCCACTGGAGCAACCGGCGGCGTCAAGCTGGCCGATTTCGCGGCGAGCGTTCTGCCGACGGCAGGCGGGACCATGTCCGGTCCGTTGGTTCTAAACGCGGCACCAACGACCGCGTCGCAGGCGGCCACGAAAGGCTATGTCGACGCGCAGTTGGCGACCTCGGTCCCCAAAAGCGGCGCCACCCTATCCGGTGCGCTAACCCTCGCAAGTGATCCGACGGTACCGTTGCAGGCCGCCACAAAGGGCTATGTCGACAGCCAAGTTGGCACCGCTGTTGCCAAATCCGGGAGCACCCTAACGGGCGCGCTCACGCTGGCCGGCGATCCATCGGCGACGCTCCAGGCGGCAACCAAGCAGTATGTGGACACCCGGGTCATCCGGAACGGCGATACCCTCACAGGGCCACTGACGCTCGCGGCCGACCCGACCTTGGCTCTACATGCCGCGACCAAGGCCTACGCGGACGCTCAAGCGGGGGCCGCCCTCTCAAAGTCAGGGGGAACACTGACCGGGCCGGTCACTCTGCCGGCCGATCCGACCGGGCCGCTGCACGCTTCGACGAAGCAATACGTCGATACGAGGGTATTCCGTAACGGCGACACCCTAACCGGGGCGCTGGTGCTGGCCGCCGATCCGGTTGCACCGCTGCAGGCAACAACAAAGGGATACGTCGACACACAGGTTGCGACCTCTTTGCCGAAGGCCGGTGGGTCGATAACCGGGAGCTTAACCTTATCGGGAGACCCCACGACCGCCCTCGGCGCAGCCACCAGGCAATACGCCGACGCCAGGGTACTGCGAAGCGGCGACACATTAACCGGTGCCCTGACCTTGGCGACCGACCCTGTCGGACCGCTGCAAGCGTCCACAAAGCAGTATGTCGATACTCAGATCGCAACGGCGCTTCCGAAAAGCGGTGGCACCCTCACCGGAGCCTTACAGCTGGCCACCGACCCCTCAGCGCCTGGTCAAGCAGCGACAAAACACTATGTCGATGCCCAGATTAGCGGCACATTGCCGCTTAGCGGCGGGACGTTGACCGGCGCGCTCGCCTTGGCGGGGACTCCCAGTGCGGGGGCACAGGCGGCGAACAAGCAATACGTGGACGCACAGGTCGCGACAGCCGTGCCTCTGAGCGGCGGCACGATGACCGGCACTTTGACGCTGGTCGCCGACCCGACTGCGGCACTGGGCGCCGCGACCAAGCACTATGTCGATACCACCGCCGTTGGAACCGGGGTGATCAACATTAAGGCCGCCCCCTACAATGCCAAACTGGATGGCGTGACCGACGATACCGCAGCGTTCAAGGCAGCGTATCTGGCCGCCCCGGCCGGTTCGACCATTTACGTGCCCTTCGGTGTCACCGTCATTCAGAACCCCACGTCGTGGGGCATCGACATCACCAAGCCGGTCAAGTGGGTCGTCGACGGCGCTACTTTGGCCAATGGAACCACGCTCGCCTCCGCGATACCGACCGGAGGCGGGCCGACGTCGATATGCCTGCCAGGGTTCGTCGTCGGAAACACAACCTTTGGGTCTGAGGTATCCAAGTCAAGCTCGCAACCCACGGATTTCGCAGTCTCGCATTCGTCGTATATCGTCAGTCACAATGGTGGAACCAGCGGAGCCGTTATCTCGAATAGCCGAGCGGATACCATCATTTACAATAGCCCTAACGACTACGTTTGGGGGGGTATAGATCGCTTGGTTTGGGCGGGTGTTCAGACTCCCAGCGCGAGCACCGCGGCCCAGCATGTCGCGCGCTATATACAAACAATCCGACAAACGCTCGGCACCGATTCGAGCGGCGCCGCGCTGCCACAACCGCAACTGTGGGCCGCCTGCCTCGAAATGCGCGATGTAACCGGCCAAGCATCCAGCAAAACCGGAGCGTGCCTGACTGTGGAGATGGACCTGGTCGCGAACGGCCCGGACGACGCCAATTGTAGACAAATCCAATCGCTTGTCGTTGCTCAAGCCAACACGTCAGGCGCGCCGGTCGAGGTTGGGACGGTCGTCGGTGTATATCTCGCAGCCGGTTCGAGTGGCAGCGCGAAAACGGTGTTCGGAGTAAGTATTCCGTTCAGCCGTTCCATTTTGGACACCACCTATGCCGCGCAATTGACAGGCGCTACGGCGATCCGCTTAGCAGCAGGGCACGCTATCGCGTTCGAAGCAACCGGCAGCAATTACCTCGCCTACGACAGCCCTTCCAATACCCTGCGGTGGCATCAGGGCGGATTCTCCTATACCGTCGGAAAGGGCATAACCGTAGGGTGGCAATATGTTGCCTCCGGAAATGTCACCCTGCCGAACTATATTGCCGGCGACATCATCTTTCTGAATGGCAGCGGCACCTATACTGTCACTTTGCCGCCCGCCAATTCGGTCCCCAGCGGGGTGGGCTATACCTTTTCAACCACCGGGACGGCAACTGTTACCATCTCACCATCGGGATCAGATGGTATCGATAATGGTCCGGTCGTCCTTCGCCCGAACGACCGGTATCATATCGTATCCGACAATACCAATACATGGCACGAGATTTTCCGTACCAACGCTGTGGCGCCGAAATTTCTCGGCCCGCCGGTGTTGCCATCGTACACAGTCGTCACACTGCCATCCGCACCTGGAACCGGCGCGAAAGCATTCGCGACGAATGGCCGGAAACCGGCCGATGCCGCGGGAGCCGGCACGGGCGTGGAAGTATTTTACGACGGCGCCCATTGGATTTCGGTGTGTAGCGGAACCACGGTCCTGAGCTGACAATCCAGCACCGCAGAGGTAATATCATGCCAACCATTTCCCAACTCCCCGTGACGCAAACCGTTGTCGCCGCGGATTCGGTTCCCATCAGCCAAGGGGGCTCCGTTCACGCCGTCAGCGTTGGCGCGCTTTTGGCCTCGACTCAACCGGCTATCATCGTCCAAACCGGTGCGCTGCTCGGGCGCGTGAGCCTGGGCGCCGGTGGCCCGGAGGCAATCGCCGTCGGTGCCGGCTTGGCGTTGAACCAGAGTACACTACAGGCTACCCCATTCGATTATGGCACATTGCCAACAGCGAGTGTACTGCCGACGACCGCAAGCGTCGTGGTGACCAACGGTGGAACCGATTCACACCTCCTCGGCCTGACCACGTTGCGCGGCCTGTTCTCGGCCGGAAATAACGTCACCATCAACGGCGGTGGTACAATATCGGCGTCAGGTGGTACGGTTGCCAGCAATTTCAGCATCGGCACGCTGGCAACGGCGACCGTCGCATCGGCAGCCGACCTACTTCCGATAAGCCAATCGGGAACGACCGGCGCGATCACCTATGCGAACCTGATCAACGGTCAAACCATCGACCATGCCCAGCCGGCGGCAGCTGCCTCGGATGGAGATACGTTTTGGGTCGCGCAAGGCAGCAACACGATGCTCAGCCAAACGTTTAGCGCGATTTGGCCATGGATTCTGGGTAAACTGGTAACGGCCAAGACACCTGTCGTCGAGCTCGCGGCGAATACGACCCTGGACGGCACCGTTCACAACGCTCGCGTGTTGATCTGTAGCCAACCGGTCACGTTGACCCCGGTATCGGCTAATATGGGTAATGGATTTCAATGCGAAATCGTAAATCTCAGCTCCGGCACGGTCTCTTTCACCGGATCGATAGTGACGTCCTCCGGGGCCTCTAGTCTCGCCCCCGGACAGGCCGCGACTCTGCGATGCCTCACTTATTCAGCCGGGACAGTGTTATATGCATTTATAGGGGGCGGAGGGGCCGCTCCGTCCGTCCCAGGTCAGGTGACCGGTCTGACCAGCTCCGGGCAGACCACAAGCAGCATCACTCTGACTTGGAACGCTCCCACGACGGGTGCGACACCGACAGGATATTTGGTGCAATTCAGGCCGACCGGCACATCGGTTTGGTCCGTGGTCACCCAATCGCTCACCAGTCCCGGATGTTCGGTGACGGCGCTGACATCGAATACATCTTACGATTTTTGCGTGTTCGCGACGAATGGGGCGGGGTCCGGGGTCGGGTCCTCGATATTTACCATCGCTACCACGGCGATAAACAGCACCCCCGGCATTGTGACTGGGCTGATGGCAGGAACCATCACGTCCGCCAGCGTGCAGTTGACTTGGCAAGCGCCATCCAGCGGCGCCGCGCCCACCAGTTATACGGTCCAATACCGCGTAACAGGGGCGACTTCATGGACCGGCGCCGTGACCGGCGTAAGTGTCACCGCGGCGACCGTCAGTGGACTTTCCAGCAGGACATCGTACGATTTCAGTGTCTTCGGCACAAATACGGCCGGGTCCGGCCCAACGTCGTTGGTCATGACAGCCAGCACAGCCGCACCGGCCGGAGCGGTTTCATCCATCGTGTGGAACGTTGCACCATTCGGCAGCTATACCCACGGATCGGGCGTCATAGGCGTCAATGTGCACGTTTCGCCGTCCAGCGCGGCGGTGCAGTTCGGTTTCTCGACGTCGGCAACCGTGCAACCGAGCAGCTGGACAGCCGGTGGCAACGTCAACACCGATCTTTGGGGTGCCTACGTCCCCACTCCGCCCACGGCGGGCACATGGTATGCATGGGCAGCGGGCACCGATGGCAGCGCACCGACCGTCTATAGCTCTCCCTTCACGGTCACCTGATGAGTATTATCTTGGTTGGACCTGCCCGTCCCATGGCCTTGGGCGGGGGCCAGGTGGCGTTGTGGCAACCGTTAGGTACCGGCCCGTCGTTGACGATGACCTCGGGCGCGCAGCTTACGGCGATATCGGGTCTGACCGGCTGGTGGGACGCAGGTGTGGCGTCGGGTCTGGCCGGTCCTTCAGGGACCGCTGTCGCGGGCTGGAATCAAGCCGTGGGCGGTGTCGTGGATCGTTCCTCCGGCGGACACGTCATGACCCCCTATTCCTTCGCGACGCCGAGCGGACTGCCGAACGGCACACCGCGATTGGCCGGAACGTTGGGGGGTTTGGGACGGCTCGCCGCCAGCCCCAATCCAGTAACGCCAGGGCTCGATCCGGATCTGGGATTTCAAGTGCCTGGAAACGTGCTCGGTTGGACATCCGCGTGGACGTGGCTGTTGGTTTGGTCGCGCCCCAACTGGCGGCAGGGATCGGGACGCGACGGCAATCCGGTGACGCTACTCACAGCCGGTACCACGCCTCTGCTGCAGGCCGACAGTCTGGGTGGGTCCAATCGCTTGGTGCTCTTTCCCGGGACAAGCCAGACGGTTTTGGTCCAGACGTTGGCGCGCCGGCATACTCATTCGATTATTCTGCAATACCAACCGGGAAGCGGCATCAACGTCTGGCTTGACGGCACCCAGGTCGCCTCGGGGGCCGCGACGCCCGCGATGCCTTCGTCCACCGCTCCAGTCCTCTTTTTCCACGACGGTACACTGCTCGGTGGCGCGCAGTGCTGGTTTCACGAAGCGGCATGTTGGCAACGCGCCCTGGCGACCAACGAGATCGCGGCCGTGCTTTCCTATGCCACCCGCTGGTATCGCGGCACCCGCCGAAGCGTTCTGCTGCTGATCGACGGACAATCGAACTCGATCAACTACGCCCTGAACGATGGCGCGGCCGCGTTGCTCGCCCAGGGGATCGCTTGGCACACCGGGGCGTTGTCCTACGGCGTTGTCGCATCGACCGGCAGCTCGACGAGCTACACGATGCAGAGCGGACACGGCATATACGCCGTATCCAACGGCAACTATCCGGGAAACTTCCTGCAGAACCCTGACGATGGCTCCGATCCGTCCGCCTGGAGCCTCGGCGCGGACGGGCAAGCCGTCCAGCAAGCCATTGGCGCTTTGGCTGCATACGACGCAAGCGACATATGCGCGATCGTATGGCCATGGAACGAGACCGACAGTCTCCGAAACTATTCGGAGCTGACCACGTTCACAGCAGCGGCGAAGCGCTTTCTGGGCCTCGAGCGCAATATGCTCAACCAGCAACCCGCCGCTTTGCCGCTGATCTGGTGGAACGCGATCCCCTACGGCGGCGCGGGCGGTATGCAGATGCATCGCGCGACCGTCGCCGCGCTATCCGCCGATCCAACGCAGAACGTGATCGTCGGCAATCCGCAGACATCCGACAGCAATCCGCGCGGCTCGTCGTGGGACCCAACGACCGGCATCGCGACCGGAGGCGACAGCGCGCATCGCGACAGCCTGGACAATCAGCGCTTTGCCAGATTGGCGGCGCCAGTTGTCGCACGTGCCTTGGTCGCGGCGGGTGCGGTGGATTCCATCGTATCCATTCCAAGCGGAATTCCGGCCGCGGGTGGTCCCCGGATCGTTCATGCCTACCGCCAGTCCAACACGTCGGTCATTTTGACCATCGCACAGGACGCGGGGACCGATCTCAAGGTTCCGCTAAAGGCCGCGAACGGTATCGGTTTTGCCGTTATGGATGGCGGTTCGGTGGCCGCGCCCGGAAATATTGTCAGCGCCACAGCGTGCTCAAGGATCGACACAACCCACTTGCAGCTCACGCTCGCGAGCCCGCTCGTCAATCCATCGGCATCTTGCGGTCTGTATTATCCCTACGGTGGGACAACCATCGGGCGCGGCAACGCGGTGACCGATAATTACTCCAATATCGCCGCGCCGACGGGATGGAGTATCGCCAACGATCTCGGCACAGCCTGGAACCTGGACTACCCGCTGGCGGCGACTTTTGTCGCGGTGCCGCTGAGCGACACCGCGCAATAGTCGGTCGTCTATTCGACCGGCACGAAGATCGAATGGCGCATCTTGCCGCCAATCGCCTGGGACAAATGCCCTTTGCCGCTGATATCTTCGACAAGGATGACCTCGCCGGCGCCGATTTCCCGAGACTCACCGTCGCTGGCGGTGATTTTCACGCCGCCATCGAGGTTGATGATGTACTGACGACGCGGCGCCGGATGCCAGCTAAGGTCGTAATCGCCGGAGGTCTCACGGAAGATGATGCCGGTGGCGGGCAGACGGTCGGACAGCTTGCTGCCGTTCCGCTCCTGGACCCATTCCACCTCGATATCGCGCCAATGGGTCTCACCGCCGTCGTCGACATAGATGTTGTGAATGCGCATGTGACTGTTTCCTCAGGGTTCGATCGGCAAAAAGATGGAATGCCGCATCTGGTTGTTGATGGATTTCGACAGGTGACCTTTGCCGGTGACATCCTCCACCAGGATGATCTCGCCGGCACCGATTTTACGTGATTCCCCGTCGCTGGCCGTGAGTTCCACCCCGGCGTCGAGGTTCACGATATATTGGCGGCGTGGCGCGGGATGCCACGGCCGGTCGTGCTCCGCCTGCGTTTGGCGGAAGATGATCCCATACGCGGGTTCGCGAACCGAGGTTTTACCCTCCGGCCCTTCCTGCGCCCATTCGATCTGAACGTCGCGCCAATGCGATTCGCCATTGGCGTCGCAGTACAGATTGTGGATGTGGATCCCCATTCCCGAATTCCCCTACTTGTTCTGCCAGTTCGGCTTGCGCTTTTCCGCGAAAGCTTTAGGCCCTTCGATGTAATCCTGGCTTTCGATGTTTTCCTGCTGGGCGGGATAGACGGACCGCATCGCCGTTTCCAGCTTCTGCTCGTCCAGGCCCATGTAGGATGCCTGCTTCGACGCGCGCACCGCCTTGGGCGAGCATTCCAGTATCATCGCCGCCCAACGTTTCGCCGCTTCCAACGCCTGCCCCTCGGGCACGACCTCTGTCACGAACCCGAGTTCGAAACCCTCTCGCGCCGGCACTCGCCGGCCGGTCAGGATCATGCCCATGGCCTGCTTGATCGGGATCGTGCGCGGCAGGCGGTGCACACCACCGCCGCCCGCGATCAACCCCACCCTGGGTTCCGGCAACGCGAAGACCGCATTTTCCGCCGCGATAATGATATCGCAGGCCAAAGCGGTCTCGAACCCTCCCCCCATCGCAACGCCGTTCACCGCGGCGATCATCGGTTTGAACATGTCGAACCGATGCGTAATTCCGGCGAAGCCGCGCGGCCCATTCGGCCGGCGTTTCCCGGCGGCCTGAACTTTCAGGTCGTTCCCGGCGGAGAACGCTCTCTCACCGGCTCCGGTGACAATCCCCACCCATAAATCGTCGCGCGTCGCGAACTCATCCCAAACCGCCGCCAATTCGTCGTTGGCGTCGGCGTGGAGCGCGTTCAGCACTTCCGGCCGGTTGAGCGTGACAATCCGTACGCGCCCCTCGTCCTGTACCGTGCAGAATTGCGTTTTCATTCCACGATCACCTTTTCGGCTTTCAGATTGCCTATGACGTCGTTGTCCAACTTCAGCCAATCCGCGAGCACGTTGCCGGAGTGCTGCCCGAGCAGCGGGGCTGGGCCGACCGCGGGCGGCGTGCCGCCGAAACGGACGGGCCAGCCGCTCATGACGTAATCGCCATTGGCCGGGTGCTTCATGGTCTGGCGGATTTTGCGTTCCTCGAACGACTTGTCATCGGCGAGTTCGCGCGTATCCAGCACCGCGCCGGATGGGATAGTCGCGCCGCTGATCAGTTGCATCGCGGTCACCTTGTCGTGCTTACGCGTCCAGTCGGCGACGATCGCGTCGACTTCCTCGCGCCGTTCGGTCCGTGCCGCGGGATTCGCATAACGCGGATCGCCGATCAGATCGTCGCGTCCCATCACCTTCAGCAGGCGCGTCCAATGTTCGGGATTCGCGGCGGAGGTGTAGACGTACACGTAATCGTTCGGGCCGCCGCCCTTACACGGATACACCCCGATCGGCGGGTTGCCGCCGCCGACCGTCTTCGATCCGGCACGCGGCGCGGGCTTGCCGTCGGTGCGCTCCATGTACGCAAACGCGTTGCGGATGTAGTGCATGATGGAATCCTGCATCGCGAGTTGCAGGTGCTCGCCCTGGCCCGTGCGTTGCTTGCGGATGTAGGCGCCGAGGATCGAGATCGCCATCAGCATGCCGGTCCCGGTATCGCCGATAGTCGCGCCGGGTTTGCAGGGCGGGCCGTCTTCCTCGCCCGTAATCGACATCAAGCCGCCGCAAGCCTGGGCGATCATGTCGAACGCCAGTCCCTTTTCGAAAGGGCTGCCGGTGCCGAACCCTTTGATCTGGCAGAAAATGATGCCGGGATTGATCGCTTTCACCACGTCGTAGCCAAGGCCGAGCCGCTCGATCGCGCCGGGGGCAAAATTCTCGATCATCACATCGGCCTGTTTGGCCATATTTTTGACGATCTCCAGCCCGCGCGGGTCCTTCAGGTTGACCGCGGCCGAACGCTTGTTCGAGTTGTATTGCAGGAAATAATTGGCGTCCTTGTCGGCGCTGGTGCGGCCGGAGGACCGGCCGGGATCGCCCAACCCCGGGTTCTCCACCTTCACGACGTCGGCGCCGAGCCAGGCGAGGGCTTCGGTGCAGGATGGGCCGGCCTCGAACTGGGTCAGGTCGAGTATCTTCAGACCGGCCAGACAGTTTTCTCCGCTCATGGCTTGGTTCCCTCTCATGGTGGGTTGATTGGCCCCAGCTTAGGCACGACTTCCCGCGCCCGGCAATTGCGAGGCCGCCAGAATGGCCGCTGCCGCCAATCCCGCGAGCACGCAAAACGTCCACGTGTAGGCGGCTGCGGGCACTGCTGTGTTGGCGAGTGCGAATTGAAGAACCAGCGCCAAACCGGTCGTACCGACCGGGCCACCGAAGCGCTGGCAGATGTTGATCGCGGTCGTTGCATGTCCCAGAGACTCCCGGGGGACGGATGCGTAGGCCGCCGCCGCCGATGGCAGCGTGATCGACCCGACACCGAAACCCCGCACCAGAAGCGCGATGGCAAGAATGGGGAGCGGCATCTCGGTCCCGGCGAACACAAACGGCAACGTGCCTACCAAAGCGATGGCCGCCCCGCCGCCGGAAATCGCGCGAGCGCCATACCGTTCGCTCAGCCGCCCCATGATCGGAAGGGCGAAGAACACGCCGAGAGCCATGGGCGCCAGCAGCAACCCTGCCAGACCCGGCGGGGTGCCGCGCAGTTTCAGAAAATAGAGCGGCATCAGAAGCTGTCCGCCGAAATTGATCGCGTTCGACAGGAACTGGGTCGCCGCGGCCGCTCGGAAAGTCTTCCCCGCGAACAACCGCAGATCGATCAACGCGGAGCTCGGCCACTTGAGTGCTCGGAAGGCGAAGGCACCCAGCAGAACGGCGCTTATGCAAAGGGCGATCGACGCACCGTCGTCCCCGTGGGCCGCGGACACCAGTCCGAACAGCAAGAGCGCCAGCCCCGGCGAGATCATCGCGAACCCGGCGACGTCCAGCCTGCGCGGCGTGACCGTTTCGTCGCGCGGAAGCACGGTCCAGGCAAAGGCGATCGCCAGCAAACCCACCGGCACGTTAACGAAGAATGTCCACCGCCAGGACAGATAGGAGAGGATCAGCCCCCCCAAGCTGGGGCCGAGCATTTGGCCGACCATGACGGGCATGGCGGCGATGCCGATGACCCGGGCCATGTGCTTACCGGCGTGACGCGCCATCATCATCTGCATCATCGGCGCCAACAGTCCGCCGGCGATCCCTTGCAGGACGCGGCACGCAATCAGCAGGCGAACCGAACTCGCACTGCCACACAGCATCGAACACACGACGAAGGCGCCAAAGCAGGCGAGAAAGATGCGACGTGCGCCGATGCGGTCCACCAGCCACCCACTCAGCGGCAGTGCTAGAGCCAGGGCCAACAAATAGGCGCTGGTCACCCATTGGATCAGCCCGAGCGGGGCCTGAAACGCACGGCCGATGGTGTCGAGCGACACGTTCACCATCGTCGCATCCAAGCCGGACATCAGCGGCCCGAGCATACAGGCGGCGGCGATGGTCCAGACTCGGCGGTCGATACGGGTGGCTGTTTCGGACATCGATGGGGGCGCGGTGGTTTCCGGTTGTGGAAACCCTGATAACATGGCCCGAACGCAGTGTCCCCCAGGAGGAACCCACACATGGCCCGCATCCCGCTTCGCCACGGCGCTTTCCTACCGCCGTTTCATCCGATGGACGAAAACCCCTCGGCTTGCCTCGACCGCGATCTGGAGCTGATGCAGTGGCTGGACAAATTGGGATTCCATGAGGCCTGGATCGGCGAGCATCATTCCGCCGGATGGGAACTGATCAGTTCCCCCGAATTATTCATCGCCATCGCAGCAGAACGGACGAAATCGATCAAGTTCGGCACCGGCGTAATCTCTCTGCCGTATCATAACCCTCTGATGGTCGCGAACCGGATCATTCAGTTGGATCATCACACGCGCGGCCGCGTGATGTTCGGCGCCGGTCCGGGGCTGCTGGCCTCCGACGCACTGATGATGGGCATCGATCCAGACACGCAACGCGACCGGATGGCCGAGGCGCTGGATCTGATTCTGCGCCTGTTCAAGGGCGAGACGGTGACCGAGAAGACCGATTGGTACAATTTCGTCGGCGCCCGCGCGCATATTCTCCCTTACACCAAGCCCTATCCCGAAGTGGCCGTTGTCAGTTCAGTGACCCCCTCCGGCGGACGTCTGGCCGGCAAATACGACTTGGCGATGATCTGCGTCGCCGCGACCAATCCGTTCGGATTCGATGCCCTGGCCGCGAACTGGAAAATCGCCAACGACCTCGCCGCCGAACACGGTCGCGCCATGGACCCGGCGCGGTTGCGGCTGGTCGGCCCGATGCACATCGCGGAAACGCGCCAGAAGGCGATGGAGAACGTGAAATTCGGGTTCGAGCGCTACCTGAATTATCTGAACAACAACCAGCTCCGCTTCAACGTGCCCAAGGGCTACGACGCGGCGGAATGGTTCATTGAGAACAAATTCGGCGTCATCGGCACGCCGGACGATGCCATCGCGCTGATCCAGCGCTTGTACGATAAACAGGGCGACTTCGGCGTGTTCCTGCAACAGGTGCACAATTGGGCCGATTTCGCCGAGACCAAGCGGTCTTACGAGCTGTATCAGCGCTACGTGATGCCGCATTTCTCCGGCGATAACGGTCCGCGAACCGAGTCGTTCGACTGGTGCACGGATCATCGCGACCTGCTGTCGGAAAAGCGGGCTTCGGCGGCGCGGCTGATGTTCGACAAGCACGAAGCCGAGCAGAAGGCGAAGGAAGCGTCGGCGGAGGTTGCTCGGCCGATCAAGGGCAAGGAAGCCTGGTAATCTCGTTACGCGAAGGCCGCCGCCATCAGGGCTTTCGTGTAATCCTCCCGCGGCGCCGCGAAAATCGCTGCGGCGTCGCCTTGTTCCACGACTCGCCCGCCGCGCAACACGATGACGCGGTGGGCGAGGGCGCGGACCACCTTCAGATCGTGGCTGATGAACAGATACGCCAGCCCATGTCTATTTTGCAGATCGCGCAACAAATCGACGATTTGCGCCTGCACCGACATGTCCAGCGCGCTGGTGGGTTCGTCCAGCACGACGAAGCGCGGTTTGAGGATCATGGCGCGCGCGATGGCGATGCGCTGGCGTTGGCCTCCGCTGAATTCGTGCGGGTAGCGGTCGGCGCTGTCGGGGGACAACCCCACTTCCTCCAAAACAATCCCTACCCGTTCCATTCGTTCCGCTCGGCTTAAGGCCGGTTCATGGACGGTCAGTCCCTCCGCGACGATATCGCCGACCGGGAGTCGAGGGGACAGGCTGCTGTATGGGTCTTGGAAAACAATCTGTAGGCGGGCACGCAGATGGCGCATCGCCCGCTTTCCTACGTGCGACAGGTCTTGGCCCAGATAGGCGACGCGGCCGGTCATTTGTTCCAGGCGCAGGGTCGCCAGCGCCAATGTGGTTTTACCCGATCCGGACTCCCCGACCAGTCCAACCGTTTCGCCTTCGTGGATCGCGAACGAAACGCCGTCCACGGCGCGCACCGTACCTACGACGCGACGAAAGACACCGCGCCTGATGGGGAAATGCACGCGGACATCGTCGGCTTCCAAAACGGTTGCGGCACCGGGCGCCACCGGCGCGGGTGTCCCTTTCGGCACCGATGCGAGCAGCATCCTTGTGTAGGGATGCTCCGGCGTGGCGAAGACCTGTGCGACCGAACCGGTTTCGACGATCTTCCCGTCTTTCATCACTGCGACTCGATCCGCAAAACGGCGCACCAGCGCCAGATCGTGGGTGATCAGCAGCAGTGCCAAGCCCCGGTCCTGTTTCAGTTGCGCAAGTAGGCGCAGGATTTGCGCCTGGATCGTTACGTCCAATGCCGTCGTGGGTTCGTCGGCGATCAGCAAAGCGGGATCGTTCGCCAGGGCCATCGCGATCATCACGCGTTGGCGTTGACCGCCAGAGAGTTGGTGCGGAAAGGCCTCCAGTCGGTCTTCGGCGTCGGCGAAACCGGCCTGGGTCAAGGCGCGGACGATTTTTTCGTGGACGATTCGGGCGGGCAGGTTGTGATGCAGCGTGATAGCTTCGGCGATTTGGCGGCCGATACGGTGGAGCGGGTTCAGGCTGGTCATCGGCTCCTGGAAAATGATGCCGGCCAGATCGCCGCGGATGCGATGCAAGGTCGCGGGATCCGCTCCCCCCGTCATGGTCGGGCTTGACCCGCCCATCTCCGGCCCACTGGAGGGAGATGGTCGGGACAGGCCCGACCATGACGGGGAGGCGGGGGAAGGGCCGGCGTTTAGGATAATTTGGCCGTCCAAGGTCACCGCACCCGTCGGGTTCGTGCCGCCGGCCGGGAGCAGTTGCAACAGCGATAGGGCCGTCAGAGATTTTCCCGAACCGGACTCACCGACCAGCGCCAGCGTCTCGCCGCGATCGACGTGAAACGACACACCGTCGACGACCCTTTTGGTGCCGAATGCGACCGACAGGTCCTGGACTTCGACGAGGCTCAAAGTTGTGCCCCCGGCAGCCGGCGGGGATCGAATGCGTCCCGAACTGCCTCCCCCACGAAAATCAGTAACGTCAGAACGCCGCCCAGCACGAAGAACGCGGTAAAGCCAAGCCAGGGGGCAGTCAGGTTGCTTTTGCCTTGAGCGACGAGCTCGCCAAGCGAGGGGGAGCCGGGCGGCAGACCGAATCCCAGAAAATCCAGTGTCGATAATAACGTGACGGACCCGGACAGGGTGAACGGCAGAAAGGTCAGCGTCGCGACCATGGCGTTCGGCAGGATGTGGCGCCACATGACGACGATGTCGGACACCCCGAGCGCTTTCGCGGCACGCACGTAATCCAGGTTGCGGCCGCGCAGGAATTCGGCGCGGACCACTCCGGTCAGGCTCATCCAGCGGAACAGCAGCAGGAATACAAGAAGTACCCAGAATCCGGGGGTAATGATGCTGCCAAGGATGATCAGCAGATAAAGTTCTGGCATACCGCTCCAAACTTCGATGAAGCGCTGGAACAGCAGATCGGTGGTGCCGCCGTAGAAGCCTTGCACCGCACCGGCCATAACGCCAACGACCGAGGACACAACCGTCAGCGTGAACCCGAACAGCACCGACAGGCGGAATCCGTAGATAACGCGCGCCAACACGTCGCGGGCCTGATCGTCGGTGCCGAGCGGATTGCGCAAGCTTGGCGGCGACGGCGATGGAGTATCGAGGTCCTTGACGGACGTTGTGTAGCTGAACGGCACCGGGGGCCAGAGCATCCAGCCTTTGGCCTCAATGGTTTTGCGCAGTTCCGGGTCGGTGTAATCCGCCGCGGTTGGAAGGAAATCGGGGCCGAAAGCGTCCTCGCTGTAATCCTGCAGAACCGGCACGAACCAGTGGCCATCGTATCGGATCAGCAAAGGCCGGTCGTTGGCGATGAATTCGGCGAAAAGCGACAGGCCGAAAAGCACCGTGAAAATCCACAGCGACCAAAAGCCGCGACGGTTGGCTTTGAAAATCGCGATACGGCGGCGGGTGACGGGGTTGAGGCTCACGACCGGGACTCGAAATCGATACGCGGGTCCACCAGCGTGTACATCAGATCGCCGACGATCTGCAGCAGCAGGCCAGCCAGCGTGAACAGATACAACGTTCCGAACATCACGGGATAATCGCGCTGGATCGCCGCCTGAAAGCCCAGCAACCCCAGGCCATCGAGCGAGAAAATGATCTCCACCAACAGGGCCGATGTAAACAGGATACTGATGAAGGCCGAGGGAAAACCAGCCACGATCAGCAGCATCGCGTTGCGGAACATATGCCCGTACAAAACTCGATTCTCGCTGGCCCCCTTCGCTCTGGCGGTTACGGTGTATTGTTTGCCGATTTCCTCCAGGAAGCAGTTTTTGGTCAGCATCGTCAGGCTGGCGAACCCACCGACCACCATGGCAACTGTCGGCAGAACCATGTGCCAGAGATAGTCCGCAGCACGCGCGGGCCAGGGCCAATCGGCGGCGCCCTCGGTCAATAATCCGTTGAGTGGGAACCAGTGCAAGAAGCTACCGCCGGCGAACACAACAACCAGCATGATTGCCAGCAGGAAGCCCGGCACCGCGTAGCCGACCAGGACCACGGCGCTTGTGGCGATGTCGAACCGGCTGCCGTGCCGGACCGCTTTGGCGATGCCGAGAGGGATCGAGATTCCGTAAACCAGCAGCGTCGACCACAGACCGAGAGAAATGGATACCGGCATGCGTTGCAGAAGCAGCTGGAGGACGGTCTGGTCCCGAAAGAAGCTACGGCCGAAATCGAAACGGAGATAACCGGATATCATATCCCGGAAACGTGTAAGGGGAGGCTTGTCGAAGCCGAACATTTTGCGGATATCGGCGACGATGGCCGGGTCCAAGCCGCTGGTGCCGCGATATGTTCCGGCGCCGGCCATATCGGACCGGGCACCTACCAAGCGGGAGGATATATCGCCACGTCCTTTCAACTCGGCGATCATCTGCTCGACCGGGCCGCCGGGCGCGAACTGGATGATCGCGAAATTGATCGCGATAATTCCGAACAATGTCGGAATAACCAGCAACAGCCGCCGGACGACATACGCGCCCATTCAGCGGCCGCGTGCCGCGTCGGTCGCGGCGGCCTTCGCGGGATCGACCCACCAGCTGTCGAAGTTAATGCCCTCGCGGATGGGTTTGCCGGACGATCCGAACCGGTCCCACCACGCCAAGCGGAACTCCAAATTGCCCCAGTTGGGCACGAGGTACCAATTCCACAACAAAATCCGGTCGAGCGCCCGTGTGGCGTCAGTCAAAACCGGGCGGGTTTGCGCGGTGACGATCTTTTCGACCAATGCGTCGATCGCGGGATCGCAGACACCCGCGACGTTGGAGCTGCCTTGGGCTTTCGCGGCAGCACAGGAGAAATAGTCTCGCAACTCGTTGCCGGGCACATCGCTCTGGGGATAGACCATCATGATCATGTCGAAATCGAAGTCGTCCGTCAGGCGCTGATATTGTGCCGGATCGACAATGCGAACCTTCGCGTCGATCCCGAGTTTTTGCAGCGTTTCGGTATACGGCAGCGTCGGGCGTTCCAAGGACGGCTCATCGAGCAGGACGGTAAAGCTCATTTGCTGACCGCTGGCATCCACCAGTTTGCGGTCTTTGATCGTCCAGCCGGCCTCTTTCAATAAGGTCAGAGCGTGGCGCATCTGGTCGCGGTTGTTGCCGGAGCCGTCGGTAACCGGGACGGAAAACGGTGTCGTGAAAACGGCATCTGGCAGCGATGCTTTGAAGGGAGCCAGCTGGGCCAGTTCGCCGCCAGCGGGCAAGCCGGACGAAGCCAGATCGCTGTTACTGAAGTAGCTCGTGGTGCGAGTGTATGCGCCGTAGAACAGAGCCTTGTTCGACCACTCGAAATCGAACATTTCCGCGATAGCCTGCCGCACCAGACGGTTGGCGAACACCGCCCGCCGCGTGTTCATCGCGTAGCCCTGGATGCCGTTCGGCAAATGATGCGGGAACGGGCGCTTGATGACCTGCCCCGATTTCACGGCCGGAAAATCGTAGGCCGTCGCCCAGTTCTTGGAAATGTTTTCGCTGCGCAGATCGCTGCGGCCGGCTTTGAACGCCTCCATCGCAACCGACCCGTCACGGTAATACTCGATTTTCACCCGATCGAAATTGTTGGTGCCCTTCCCCGTGGGCAAATGGGCGGCCCACCAATCCGGGTTGCGCTGGTACGTGATGGACCGCCCCAGGTCGAAGCTGGCAACGCGATAGGGACCAGAGCCGATGGGGGTGTCGGTCAGCGGGCGCGTGAAATCGCGACCTTCGAAGAAGTGCTTCGGCAGCACCGGCAGCCCGCCCATCATCAGCGGCAGGTCGCGGTTCTGGTTGGATTTGAAATGGAAAACGACCCGCAGCGGCCCCTCCACCGCCACATCCCGCACATCCGCATATTGCAGTTTGAAGCTCGGGCGTCCCTGGGCCAACAGCGTGCGATAGGTCCAGGCCACGTCTTCGGCGGTGACCGGCGTGCCGTCGGAGAAGCGGGCTTCCGGTCGTATCTCGAACGCCACCCACATTTTGTCGGCGGGGAGTTCGATGGTCTTCGCCAGATGGCCGTAGCCGACGGAGCCTTCGTCGGCCGACCCGGTCAGCAAACTCTCCCACACATGGCCGACGGACGTGCCCGATCCGGAACCGCCGGGCATGCTAACCCATGGGCCGGTCAACCCGGATGCCGCCGTGCCGCGCAGGATGAAGGGGTTGAAGCTGTCGAACGTACCGACATGCGCCAGGGTCACCAACCCGCCCTTGGGGGCGTTCGGATCGACGTAGGGGAAGTTCGGAAAGCCTTCGGGCAATGCCGGTTCGCCCAGCACGGCCAGAGCGTGGCTGCGCTTGACCGGGTTCTCCTCGGCGCGCGCCACTGTCGGCGGGAGGAGTAAGAGCAGAAATAGACAGGCCAGAGCGCGCAATGTGTGTCTCATGGTTGGGGGACGAGACCGCAGCCTGGGCCACCCGCTAGGGCAAGGCAACTGAAGGATTGTTCAGTTCCGCGACCGCGAGCGGCAACAGTGCGGGATCGCCGACCGCCAGCACCCGGCCGTCGCCGTCGGGACGCAGCGGATCGCCGTTCCAGTCGGTGACCCGGCCGCCGGCACCCTCCACCACGGCGACCAGAGGCGCCCAATCCCAGATTTTCATGTCCGATTCGGCGATAACGTCGATCTGGCCGAGCGCGAGCAGCCCGTAGGCGTAGCAGTCGCCGCCCCAGTAGTTGCGGCGGACCTTGGCCGCCAAGCGGCGCCAGCGCGGCATATCGCCGCCTTCCAGCATTTCGGGACTCGTGCACGACAGCTCCGCGTTTCCCAGCGCCGAACATGGGCGGCAGCCAACGTGGCCGCCCATCGGACCGCGAAACACCGTTGGCCGGCCAGCGGCGCCGACCCACCGTTCGCCGGTCACGGGCTGATCGATCACGCCGAGGATCGGACGGTCGCCATCCAGCAGAGCGATCAAAACACCGAAGGTCGGGCGTCCGGTGATGAAGGCGCGGGTGCCATCGATCGGGTCGAGAACCCAGCGAAGCGCGGAGTGGGGCTGCTCCAGCCCGAATTCCTCGCCAAGAATACCGTGGTCGGGGAAACGCTCCCGCAAAACGGCACGCATCGCCATTTCCGAGGTGCGGTCGGCGATGGTGACCGGGGACCGGTCGGATTTCGCGTCCGCGGCGACGCCGGTCCGGAACCACGGACGAACGGCCGCGCCAGCGACATCGGCGGCGGCCTCAGCCGCCGCGATCAGCCGGTCCAGGTGTGGGATCAGGGCAGCGGCACCGGCTTGGCGGAGAGGCTGCGCAGATACACGATCAGATCGGCGCGCTGCTGCGGGCTCTTCAGGCCTTGATAGGTCATCCGCGTGCCCGGCGCGAACGCGGCCGGCTTGGCGATCCAGGCGTTCAGATCCTCGAAGCTCCAGGAACCCGGCTTGCCTTTGATCGCGGCCGAATAGTTGAAACCAGCTGCCTGAGCACGTCCGGTACCGACGACGCCATAGAGGTTCGGGCCAACGCCGGCTTTGCCGCCTTCGTTGAAGGTATGGCACGACGCGCACTGCTTCTTCGCGAGGCTGTCCCCGGACGCCACGTCGGCGGCGGCCAGCAACGGCCCAACCGGCGCGAGCGGTTCGGCCTTCGCGGGTTCGGCGGCCGCCTCATGGCTGGCAGCACCCTCGATCTTCAGAATTTCGTGTTCGGGTTTGGTCTGGTGGACGAGGTTCACGCCAATCCAGCCGGCCAGGAAGAAAGCAATGCCCGCGACCAGAACCGCGGCCATCCCCTTGTTGATCTCGGTACTGTCCATCAGGCGTAACATCCTCGTCGAGTGGCGCAGGCGACAGGTTGATCGGACGCGCGCCGTTGCGCGCGGGACAACGCGTCCATAAGCTGGGGCCACCATAAGGAAACCGCCCCAAGCCTTCAACCCACCCACATCGCCAAATCGAACCCGATCGGACCGCCGTGAACCCTATCGTCGTCATTCCCGCTCGCTTGGCGTCCACGCGCCTGCCCAACAAGCCGCTGGCCGACATCAACGGCAAGCCGATGATCGTGCATATGCTCGAACGCGGGCTGGAAGCGGATATCGGTCCGGTCGCCGTTGCCTGCGGAGACCCGGAAATCGCCGACGCGGTGCGCCAAGCGGGCGGCCGAGCGGTGTTGACCGATCCGGGTTTGCCGTCGGGGTCGGACCGGGTGCATGCCGCGATGGCGGAACTGGACCCGGACCGGCGGCACGATGTCGTGGTCAATCTGCAGGGCGACTTTCCGACGCTGGAGGCGGGGCAGCTCCGCCTCGTCGTCACCCCGCTGGCCGATGCCGGAATCGATATCGGGACGCTGGTGGTGCCGATTCACTCGGAGGAGGAAGCCAACACGGCATCCTTCGTCAAAGCCGCCGTCGCGTTCCAGGACGGGCAGTCCGTCGCACCGGCCTTGTATTTCTCCCGCCTGCCCATTCCTTGGGGCGACGGGCCGCGCTGGCATCATGTCGGCATTTACGCCTACCGGCGCGCGGCGCTGGATCGTTTCGTCTCCCTTCCGCCCAGCCCGCTGGAGCGGCGGGAAAGCCTGGAACAGCTGCGGGCATTGGAAGCCGGTATGCGAATCGCCTGCGCGCGTATGGATTACGGCCCGTTCGGGGTGGACACCCCAGCCGATCTCGAACGCGCTCGTCTTATACTGAAACCGAAGGGTACGCCGGCATGAGTGGTAAAATCGCGTTTCAGGGCGTTCCCGGCGCCTATTCGGACTTGGCCTGTCGCGCCGCTTACCCCGGCATGACTACGCTACCGTGCGAATCGTTCGAGACCGCCATGGACTCGGTGCGGGAGGGGATCGCCGATTTAGCGATGCTGCCATGCGAAAACAGCCTCGCGGGACGGGTGCCGGACATTCATCACCTGCTGCCCGATTCAGGCCTGTTCGTGCTTGGGGAGCATTTTCAGCGCGTCGAGCACTGCCTGCTGGGTGTGAAAGGCAGCACCATCGCCGATCTGAAACGTGCCCATTCGCACACGGTCGCGCTGGGCCAGGTGCGGCTGATCCTGCGCGATCTGGGTCTAACCCCGGTGATCGAGGCCGATACCGCCGGCTCTGCCCAGTTGATCGCGCAATGGGGTAACAAGGAGGACGCGGCCATCGCTTCTTCGCTGGCCGCCGAGATTTACGGCCTGGACATCCTGCGATCCAACGTCGAGGACGCCGCCCATAATACGACCCGGTTCTACGTCATGGCGAAGCGGCCGGTAACGCCGGAGCCGACGACGCCCAACCTCATGACGACGTTCGTCTTCCGCGTGCGGAACGTGCCGGCTGCGCTGTACAAGGCACTGGGCGGGTTCGCGACGAACGGCGTGAACATGACCAAGCTGGAAAGCTACATGATCAACGGCGAGTTCGCCGCCACGCAGTTCCTGTGCGACGTGGACGGCCACCCGGAACAACCCAACCTGCGACGCGCACTGGAAGAATTATCGTTCTTCTCGTCGGAAGTAAGGGTGCTGGGCGTCTATCCGGCCGCGGTTTTCCGCCAGAAACACGGCCTGTAGCACTATTTCTTGGCCCGCGTCCGCTTGACGGGCGCGACCGCGACGGCTTCCGGCAGTTTCATGCCGGTCATCCGTTCGATCAGGGCCTCGTAGCCCTTGAGATAGTCGGTCATCGACAGACGCTCTTCCGCGTAACGGCGGGCGTTTGCGCGGAGCCGCCGGCTGAGGTCCGGGTCCTCGATCAGGTCGACGGCGGTTTTCGCAAGCGCGGCGGGGTCGAAGAACGAAGTCAGAAGCCCGTTCTCGCCATGCGTGATGAATTCCCGCACCGGCTGGGTGTCGCTGCCGACGATCGCGCAGCCGATGGCCAGCGCTTCGCGCAACGACCAGGACGCGACGAAGGGGTAGGTCAGGTAGACGTGAGCGTCCGACCGCTGCAGCAGCGCCAGATAGGTCTCGTAGGGTACGCGCCCAGGGAACACGACGCGGGACGGATCGAGGCCGTCGCCGATTTCCCGGGACATTACGTCCTTCCAGGACTCCCCGTTCGGCGGCGCGTTGCCGTAGCTGACGCCGTCGCCGCCGATCATCACGATCTTGATGTCCTTGCGCGCCTTCAGCAGATGCGGCACCGCGCGCATCATCAGCGGGAAGCCGCGATACGGCTCCAAGTCCCGCGACACATAGGTGACAAGCTTATCGGTCGGCGCGATCGTCATGCCGGCGATGGTCAATGGCGCGCGCCGGACTTTGGGATCTGGCTTGCAGCGATCCAGGTGCACGCCTTCCCACAGCAGGTTGATGCGGGGTCTCGCCCATTCCGGATACGTGGAGATCTGCCACTCGGTCGGGGATTGACCCTCGCCGCCCAGATTCAGCGCGATGTGGTTAATAGCGTTTTTCGCTCGTATCCGTGGGAAGTCTTCCACGCCCGTTGGGAATTCGGGGTCGAAACCCACGTCGATCCCGATCGGCTGATAGTAGAACTCCATGTATCCCAGCATGGGCACGTCCGGCCACACGTCGCGCAGATTGAGCATCTCCCCCCACCCGTGATGGCCGATCACGATGTCTGGCTCGAACCCCAGCTGCTTGAGATTATCGGCGGTGCGGCCAACGGCATCGGCGCGCCGCATCGCCGCATCGAGCTCCCGCGCGGCGATATGCGTCTGCCCATAGGGTCCGGCGGGTTTGGCGTACGGGACCTTTCGTACACCGTCGATGACGTTGTCGTTCGGTTCGGTGATGAACACGATCTGGTGCTGCCGCGCGGCGACGAGGTGCCGCACGATGTGCAGAAATTGGCCCGGAAAATTCTGGTGAACGAACAGAAAGTTCACGCCGTCGTCACCTTACCCCGCTTCGTCAACGATCCTGCCGTCGTGTCGTGCGCGCGGCCGTCTTCGCGCGCGGTGTGCGACCGGCGGTTTGCCGCGCTTCGCGCGGGTGCAGTTCGATCTGGAAGGCTTCGAGGGCCGCGAGGCTTTCCGCTTCGCAGGATTCGCCGGCCGGGACCGGTCCCACCGCGCTGCCATCGACGAATGTCGCCGAGTAGCTGCAGGTGAAGGCCTTCGCGGCATCGCCTTTCAGACGCAGTTTGAAACCGAGCAGCGGCAGGGCCATGCCGCGGCTGCCGCAGAACTTGCCGCCATCGACCCATGGCGACAGCCAGCCGCGACCCAAAACACCTTGATACTCGAAATCCTCCGGTGCGATCCCGTTGCTCGGGGCCAAGCCGAAGCCTTCCATCCACAGGCGGCTGCCGCGCACGCCGATCCAATCGCCGATGGCGGCTCCGACATCGCCGGTGCGTTGCACGTGGGCGACGATATCGGGGTTTTCCACCTGCGCAGGGGGCGCGGCTTCCGGTTGCGGCGCCGGTGCAGCCGCCGGCGCGCCCGGACCGTCGTTCAGCTTCAGGACCTGCAGACGCGGTGCCGCATCGGCGGCCTGTAGACCGGACTGATAGATGGTCACGAGGATTTGAGCGGGACCTTCCGTGACGCGGATCAACGCGCCCGTTCCGTCAAGCCAGCCGTCCGGCCGGAACGTGCTGATGGTGACGGCGTCCGGACGTCCCATCGATCCAGGGGCCAAGGAGACCCGCACACCGGGCAGACCCGTCGCGGGATCTGGCGACGGGCTGCCGGGCGCCTGAAAGACGCAGAACAGGCCAGCATCGAGGGTCATCAAATTGCCGGAAACACGCAATTCGGCGATACGGTTCGCGGCATCCTGCCCTTGATCGGTGGCAACCGGCGCCGGACCCGCGTTGGGCACGGCCTGTGCGTTTTCGGGCTGGGCAGGCACCGCGCTGGCGGCTTCGGACATACGGGCTCTCACTCTTTATCAAGGGGCGGCGTGTGGCGGCGCTTCTAAGGCAAACGCCGCCAAATCAGGAGTCATGAAATGCGGTTTACCAATGATAACCGCCGAAGCCCTTCATGCCCGGACGTTCGCGCTGCCGCAAGCAACGCATCGTTGATCGCGGACGCCGGTAACCCGAACGGAAGCAGTAGGCCACGACCTGTGGCCCTGATGCGCTCCGCCGGTGCGCCCATGTCGAACGCAACCACCGCAAGGCCGGCCTGCCAGAGTTCGGTAAGCGTCAGGCTCCAGGTCTCGGGCCAAACGGATGGCAGGAAGGCAAGGCTGGCATATTGCCGGCGGATCAATTCGACCGCCTCCTCGGGCCGGTATGTGCCGGTGACGAAGACCCTGCCGGTCGCGTGCAAGGCATCGTCGCCGGTCGTGTCTCCGACCACCACGAATTCGAGTGCCAGGGACCGTTCGGCTGCGTCGCGGGCGCAGGCGAGTAGTATGTCGTACCCCTTATGCGGCCCGACGCCGCCGGCAACGCACACCCGGACCACGCCGTTTCGCGGGGTCGACGTCCGAATGGCGGGCAGGTCGCGGTCGTCGCCATGCGGGATAACAACGGCCTCCAGATTCGGGATGTAGCGGCGCAATCGCGTGGCCGCGTCATGAGATGGAATGACGACCCGGCGTGCCGCCGCGAGAAAGGCCGCCGACCGTTTGCGCAGCGCGGCCACGCCGATGTCTTCCCGTACCAGACGCCCACGGGTCACGACACAGGCCTCGCAGCCGGCGAGATCGGGCTCCCCGCAATAGCGATGTTCGGTCCCGACCAGGGAAATACGCGGACAAATCAGGGCGTAGTCGTGAATATGGGCATCGTAGGGGACGCCCAGACGCTGGATCAGCCGGTAGATTGCCGGCGGATGGTTCAGCAGATGATGCACCTCGATGTCCACCGGTCGCGTCGCGCGGAGGAGGCGCAGCAGAGATGGCATTTCCGCGGGCAACGGGAAATGCAGATCGGGGAGACCGTCCTTCGTCCCGTCGCAAACCACCAGCGTTTCCTGCCCATCGGCCGCTGGACCGGGCCGCAACAGGATCGGCCAGCGGCCTTGGGTTCGGTGCAGGTTGACGGCGTCTGCTACGCGCTGTTCCACGCCGCCGCCGTCGGCGTGGGTGATGAGAATGACCGATTCGGCGTCGCGCGGCCGTTCGGAACGCCAACGGGCTAAGTTTAGACGGTGGCGGGCATCGGCCAAGGCGCTAAGGGTCTCATCGCGATGGCCGGGGTACAATCGGTTCAGGATCGGTTCGTCACGCAACTGCTTGTGAAACGCCTCACCGGAATCGCGGACCGGCGCCACCAACAGCCCCGGCAGTGCGACATGCCGCCAGCCGCGATGCCGGGCACGCAGGCTGAAATCGGTGCGGCCGGTTTCGCTGTGGGTGAAGAGGCTGGACCGGAACGCCCCGATCGCGTCCAGGCAGGACCTTTTGAAATAGACACACGCAACGCCGGCCCCGGAAATATCGACCGTTCGGTCGCCGTGGGTGCGCCAGGCGAGACGATCCAGCCGGCGCACGACGGTGAGATTGCCAGAGGCAGAGGCTTCATACAGCGGTGTGACCGTGCCGATCTCGGGCGCCGCATAGGCGGCGCGGCGCAACCGTTCGATCCAGCCGGACGGCACCAGCACGTACTGTTCCAGCAAAATCGCGTCGCATTCCGAACAAGCCGCGATCCCGGCGTTCGCGCTCGCCAGCGGCCCGAGCGGATGGTCATACCGCAGCCATTGGATACGGCCCGCGTCGGCCAGACGCTTCAGCGTTTCCGCCGCTTTAGGATCGCCGGACGCGTCATCGACCACAATCACCCTGACGGACCCGTCGGTGCTGGCC
The DNA here is from genome assembly GCA_903895595.1 of uncultured Acetobacteraceae bacterium. Taxonomy (GTDB): domain Bacteria; phylum Pseudomonadota; class Alphaproteobacteria; order Acetobacterales; family Acetobacteraceae; genus Rhodopila. Next base: position 116,381 of record CAITUP010000099.1, read on the forward strand.
AAAAGTGCATCCAGACAGGACATCAGCAGCGCAGTTCGGTGCTGCAGCAACACGACGACGGCCACCGGCCGGACATCGGTTGCGAATAACGGAGGCACGGGAACGGGTTCGATGTGCGCCGGAACCGACGGAGCCAAGGGGCTTCCCGGCAGATCCCGCCCATCGCGGCCCACGATTCGGAACGGACCGCGATGTTTCGCCAAACGCGCGGCGGGCACATGAAAAGCCCGCGGTCTGGACAGGCCGTCGTGGCCGGGAAAACCCGCCGTATCGTCCGATGCCACGATTTTCAGGACCCGGCGGCCCGTTTCGTCGAGGACCGTCAGAACCGGATCGGTCTCCGGATCGCCGGGATGCCAGGCCCAGCCTTCGATTCCATCGCTTGAGGGCCGCACCCATCCTTCGAGGCGGGCGATCGCGCGGATATCGATGGGGCTGCCCAACAGCGGACGACCGTCGCGCGTAACGGTTATTTGCTGCCCGGTCACCCAGGCGTTGGCCGGCAGATGGCCGGAAAAGCGCCTTCCGTCGAGACGGATCTCGGCCGGCCCGAGTCCGGCCGCATCGGTCCGTACAATGCCAGAGCCCTTCAACCCGCACCAACCGGACGCAGCCGCGACGGTACCAGCCAAGGCAGCGATGCCGTCGGTGAGGCTATATCGGCAGAGCGCCTCCCGAATGGCATCGGCCGCTTCGGACGCATGGCCCAGACGTGCTCGGGCTGCCGCCAAACCCCACCATGCTTCGCGGACGTCGTGGGTGGCGAGGATTGTGCGAAACCGCTCAGCCGCCGCGGCATCGTCATGGTTCAGATATGCAGTCGCCAGCGCCAAAGAGATGTTCGGATCGGCGGGGGCGAGCCGGTGCGCCCTGTCCAACCATCGGATCGCCGCCACGTGGTTGCCGTCATGCAGGGCCGCCATGCCCTCGGCCCGAGCCGACAGCGCCAATGACGCCGCTGTCGGGCGGGGCACAGTCAGGTGCTGGCCTCCACTGGCAGGGCGGCGAGATCGGCCTTGGCTTCCTCCAACCCCTGCGACACCGCCCGTTCGAACCAAACGCGCGCCTGAGCGATATCGAGTTCACCCGCCAGATTGCGCGACAGATAACGCCCCAACATCATTTGCGCGTGGGGATGGCCACGTTCGGCGGCGGCGCGGAACCATTTTTGCGCCGTGGGACGGTCGGTCGGCACCTCATGCCCGCCGCCATTCATCGCACCGACCGCGAACATGGCGCCGGCATGGCCTTGATCCGCGGCCTTTTGGAATGCCTCCAGCGCCTCCATATGATCTTTCGGACCACCGCGGCCGGTCAGGAGCAGGTCGCCGTACAGGACCAGCGCATCGGTCATCCCCGTGGAGGCCGCACGCATCATCCAGGCGCGCCCTTCCTCGAGATTCTGAGGGGCCCCGCGGCCTTCGATCAACAGGCGGCCGAGCCAGTATTGGGCATTCGCGACGGTTTCGGCGGCCTTGCGGAACCATTCGACGGCCTTGCTATCGTCGCGCTCGATGCCGACGCCTTCTGCCAGACAGACCGCATAGTTGAAGGCCGCGATGGGATCGCCATTGGCGGCGGCTGTTTCGAACCAGACGCGGGTACGTTCGGAATCCTGCTCATTGCCTTCGCCGCGCAGCAGCAGATTGGCCAGATCGACGTGGGCACCCTGATCGCCCCCTTCGGCCGACACACGTAGCCATTTCGCGGCTTCCGCCTGATCGCGCGGGACCCCGGCCCCAGTAAGATGGAGCATACCCAGGGCGCGCGCGGCCGCACGATGCCCTGCCTCCGCGGCACGGCGAAACCAAGTGGCCGCTTCGGCGTAATTGGGCGGCAATGTGCCACCTTCCGCATACAGGTCTCCGACCACCGCCGCGGCTTCCCGATCCCCGCCCAGCGCCGCTCGGCGGAGCCAAGATTCGCCCTCCAGGGCGTTTTGCGGGACCCCCAATCCTTTGAGCAGGGCAAAACCCCAACGGGCCTGCGCGTTTTGGTGCCCCTTCATCGCCGCCTGCCGGTAAAATTCGGTCGCCAAGGCCCGGTCTTCCGGGACACCGACGCCGCGCTCGCTCAGCATGGCGTACAAATAGAGCGCGGCGGGCAATCCGGCATCGGCCGCGAGCCGTAAATAGTGGGTGACCTGGCTTTGGATCTCTGGATCGGTGCTGCCGCCACGTGCGAGCGCGAGTGCGTGGCCCAATTGACCTTGCGCACAATTACCGGCGGCGGATTGCTTGTACCAGCGATCCGCTTCCTCCACATTGCGGAGTTCTTCAGGCCCGTTGCTGAGAATGAAGGCGAGGATAGCCTGCCCATCGGCCGATCCGCCTTCCGCCGAACGGCGGGCCCATTTCGCGGCGGCGACGAAGTCCGCACCGGCTTGCTCACCGATCGAGAACAGGGAAACCTTCGCCTGCTCCCCGGATGCGTACCCCTCCCCGAGGCCGTGCAGGCACACCGTGGCCATCAAAACCTGAGCTTCGACATGACCGTGATTGGCCGCACGTTCCATCCAGCGCAAGCCGTTCGGGCGGCTGGGCGGGACGCCGTTGGCTTCCAAATAGCAGCGCCCGACCCTGTACTCCGCGTCTTTCAACCCCGCCTGGGCGGCTTTGGCGAGGAGCGGAAACGCGGCCTTCGCGTTGCCGCTTTCCAGCAGGGACATACCTCGGCTCAGCGCTCGCGATGCACTGAAGGGGGCTGCCAAACGGTCCAGAATCGACATATGTCTCTAACTCAGTAACCGAACGGGGTGGGCTCAGGGCTCACGCATGCCCTCCTGCGTTACGGGTGCGAAGCGGCCCAGCAGGTATTTCATCACCGATCGCTTGCCGACCAGAATATCGGCGGTGACCGCCATACCTGGAATCATCCGAAAACTGGGCGGCGTGTCGTGCAGATCGATCCGGTCGAGCGTGATACGTGATCGGTACCATGTGGTTGCGCCCGATCCCATGGCTGGGGGCGGTGCCGATCCCGTCGGATTCCGCTGCTCGTCCGAGGCACTGAAGCTGTCCGCACTTATCGTGCGGACGACGCCATGGGCCATGCCGTACTGGGTATAGGGAAAGGTATCGAATTTAAGCGCAACAGCGTCTCCGACATGGACGTAGCCGCTTTCGGTGCTCGGTATGTTGGCCTCTACCTCCAGGGGTGCGTTCGCCGGTACTAGGGAAAACATCTGTTGCCCGGCGGTTACCACCGATCCGATCGATACCTTACCGATGGTCAGCACGGTGGCATCGCGGTCCGCCCGCAGTTCGACCAATTGCCGGCGTAACTGGGCTTTGTTGAGCGATTCACGGGAGTCGGAAAGTTTGCCAAGCGCGTCCGCCAGCTTCTCTGCGATATCGGCGTGCCAGGACTGCACATAGCCATTTCGTTCAGCCGTGAGCCCGGCGAGGTCGGACTGCGCGGCCACGACCTGTTGTTCGGCCGCCTCGGCGCTGCGCTGAATCTCCACCCGGCTATCCATGGCAGACAGTGTATTGATTTTGCTGCCAACATTCAGATGTTCGAGTTCTTTGCGCATTGCTTCAAGCGTGCGCGCATAGATCAGGCGGTCCTTATAACTGGCAACATCGGACTTGGACTTACGGACCTGAGCGCTCGCGTTGTCCAGCTTCTGCTGATAATTCTCCAGCTTGAAGTTGTACTCGGATTGCCGCTGTGCGAAAATCGCTGCCTGTAGCGCGAGGTTCGGATCAAGTCCAGAGTACGAGAATGGGCGGTTGTCGAGTTCTGCCTGTAGCCTGGAGACCTGGGCTTGATAGGCCGACACCTGAGCCGCCAACGCGCCGAGATCGGCCGCGGCGAATGTCGGGTCGAGCCGAGCAAGTATTTGGCCGGCGTGAACGGCCTCACCTTCCCGCACCTCGATCGTCCGCACGATCGAAGTGTCCATCGGCTGTACCACCTGTGTCGGCGCCTGTGCGACCACCCGGGCCGGAGTCGAGACCACGCGATCGACCGTGATCAGGAAAGCGGCCACGATGATCGCCAGCATCATCGAGCCAATATACCAACTGATATATTGCGCTGATCGCGGGGTTGGCGTCGCGATGATCGCCGTCGACGGCGACCGGAACTCCAGAATCACCGGCAGCGTGGGATCGGATCGGTCGGACACCGTGGTGCTGAGCGCCTTAGATGCGGGGCGCGGCAAGAGCGACATTGCGATTACCTTGACTGTCGATATGACGATTTTGCTGGGCCCAAAGCTGGCGATAGACGGAGCAGCGTTCCAGCAGAACATCGTGCGGTGCGATATCCAGAAGCATGCCCTTGTCCAGCACCATGATCAGATCGCAATCCACCAGCGACGAGAGGCGGTGGGATACGATCAACATCGTCCGGCCACGGGCGATCCGCAGCAGGTTGGCGTTGACCAGTGCCTCGCTTTCCGGGTCGAGGGCGCTGGTGGCCTCATCGAGGATCAGGATACGCGGGTCCGTGATCACCGCGCGGGCGATCGCGAGCCGCTGGCGTTGGCCGCCGGAAAGGTTGGGCGAACCTTCCTCGATGTAGGTTTCATAGCCGTTCGGCATCCGCTCGATGAATTCTTCCGCTCCGGCCAGACGGGCGGCGCGGATGGCGTCGTCGAGTGTCAGGCCGGGCCGCCCTGCCAGGATGTTGTCCCGGATCGAGCCTCGAAACAGGAAATTTTCCTGCAAGACGACGCCGAAACTGGACCGCAGGTGGCGAAGGTTGATGGCTCGCAAATCGGCCCCGTCGATCTTCACGAAGCCAGAATACTCGCGGTTGATCCCCTGTAGCAGGCGCGTGATGGTCGATTTCCCCGAACCCGACCGTCCCACCAGGCCCAACATGGTGCCGGCGGGGATGTCGAACGAAATCTTGTTAAGCGCCGGTAGTTTCGTGCCGGGGTAGGTAAAGGTGACGTCTTCGAATGACACCGCTCCGGAGAATTTGGGGCGCACGCCGGTACCGGCATTGTCGATTTCCAGCGGGCGGTTCAACACGTCCGCGGCCTGACCCATGGCGCCGCCGACTTCTTCCCATTCCTCCATAAGACGCGCGAGACCGACCAGCGGCGCGCTGACGCGCTGCGACAACATCATGAACGCGAACAGGGAACCGACTCCGACACCGGTTTCGTCGGAAATCGTCATGTAGGCGCCGATCAAGATGATGCCGACCCACATGAAACGCTCGACCGGGATGACCAACGTTTGCGGCCAGTTCGAGATTTTGCCGAATGCCAGACGCCACTTGCCGGCCTCCGCGACACGCTCGTCCCAAAGTGCCTTACGCTGCGGTTCCAGCGCGAGCGACTTCACGGTTTTAATCCCGAAAATCGTCTCGCCCAACGCTGCCTGCTTGTCGGTCTCCGCCTTCACGACCCGTCCGAAAAGCAGGCGGATAGGCCGGAGATAAGCCACGATGATCAGCAGGATCAGCGCTGCGCAGACCAGCACGATCCAGGCCAGTGTGGCGTTCAGCCAAAACAAAATCGGCAACAGGATCGCCAAGGTGATCAGATCGAGGAAGGTCGCCATCAGCTTGCCGGTGATGAACTGCCGGACCTGATGGATCTGGGTGACCTTGTACATCGTTTCGCCGGCCGGGTGGCGTTCGAAGTAGTCCAATGGCAGCCGGATCAAGCGGTTGAACACATGCAGATTGAGCTTTGCGTCGACCCGCACGCCGACGACCAGGATAATCAACCGTCTGGCGTGACTGAGCAGCGCCTCATACAGGATCATAATGGCGAGGATGACCGACACCAAGGCCAGCGTCGAATAGCTGCGATGGGTGATGACCCGGTCCACCACGGTCATAACCATCAGGGCGGGGAAAATGGTCAAGAAGCTCAGTGCGACGGAGGCGATGAACATATCGCGGATCGCCGCGCGTTCCTGCCCCACCAGACCGAACAGCCAGCGCAGGCTGAATGGGGGATCGGCCTCCGCATGACCGCGCTGGGCGCGCAGCATGATCGCCTCGCCGGCCCAGACCTCCGCGAGCCGCATCTCATCGACTGGGACAGGGGGCTCGGCTTCCGGCGCGCGCGGATCGCGCACCATGACAACCTTGTGTTCCACACTGGCGCCGGTCAGCAGACCCGCGGTGCCGTCCGTGAACAGCAACACGACCGGTCCGGTGTCATTAAACCCCAGAAGGTGACGCCACCGCAGGCGCACCGCGCGGGACCACATGCCCGCACCTTGCGCCCAGGAAGAAAGCGCGGCGGGTGTGGGCGCGGGTTCATTTGGGTCGCCACGGAATTCGATGGGATCGAGATCCAAGCCGTAATACCGGGCGGCCATCATCATCGCGAGCAGACGGGGGTGAATCGGACCGGAACGCGACGCGTCGGAACCCATTGACATGCCAGCGTTCGTGCCATCTCCCCCGCCGCCGGACTGCGCGTCCTGGCTACCGGGAGTCCGACCCAGCCAAGGTTGGCCGGAAGTGTGACCGTCAGAAATATCCACGAGCTAACCCTTCTGGAAGCAGGGCGGTTCGTCGCCGCCTCGCTTCGATATGTATGCCGCGACAGGCAATACCGTGGCCAGCCCGTTTTGAGGGTCCACCGGCATGCCCGTGTTTACGTTTTTGTCATCTACGATATTGGGCGTCAGTGCCATTTTGCCAGATCGGGCTCAAACACGCCCATAACGACCCCGAACATGGGGGCTCGCGTTATAAAAGATCAACCAATCTTCAAATTCGAGACATTTTGTCACGCAGACGTGTTGTGCGTGCCGCTGTCCCGGTAGTACGACTGTCTAACCCGTCCTCCGTGGGCGGCTTATGGCACAGGCGTCAGGCAAGGACAAACAAATGGTGGAACTGTTGGACGACGTAGGGGCTTTCATGCCGGGCGATCGGTTCGCGCATTCGCCGCTGGGGTCCGGCCGCCTGTCCGGTCTGACATTCGCGGTCAAAGATTTGTTCGACGTCGCGGGTGCGATTACAACCTACGGTAACCCTGACTGGGCACGCACGCATCCGCCAGCGTCCGCCACCGCGCCTGTCGTGCTGGGGTTGTTGCAGGCCGGTGCCAGTTTGGCAGGCAAGACCAAAACCGTGGAGCTGGCCTACGGCCTGACCGGGGAAAACGTCTGGTACGGCACGCCGGTCAACGCGGCCGCGCCCGACCGCTTCCCGGGAGGCTCCAGCTGCGGCTCCGCCGCCGCTGTCGCCGGACACCTCGTGGATTTCGCGTTGGGTTCTGACACCGGCGGTTCCGTGCGTATTCCGGCCAGTTATTGCGGCCTGTTCGGCATCCGGCCCACGGCCGGCGCGATCAGCCTCGCGGGGGCCTGTCCGCTAGCGCCAAGCCTGGACACGCCGGGCTGGTTCACCCGGTCCGCGTCGCTGCTCGCCGGCGTGGGCGAGGTGCTGCTGCCGGCCAACCGGCAGGGCGCCGATGGTCCGCTGCTGCGGGTCGAAGAGGCCTGGGTCAACGCCCAGCCCGGCGTAGCGGAAGCGCTGCGGCCCGCGTTGGAGAAGCTGGAGCAGCTTCGCGGCCGCGCCATCGGGGTCCGGCTGGTGCCAGAGGGCCTCGACACGCTGTTTCAGCACTTCCGGATGGTGCAGGCCGAAGAGGCCTGGGCCGCGCTGGGGGCGTGGGTGGAGGCAACGGGTCCCCGCTTCGGCCCTGGCGTGGCGGAACGCTTCGCCGCCGCGAAAGCCACATCCCCGGCCGATGCCGCTCCCGGGCGCGCGTTCCGGCGCTTGCTGCAAGCACGCATTCGGCCGTTGCTGTCCGGCGGCGCGGTGCTGATCTACCCGACCAGCCCCTGTCCGGCGCCCTTACTGACCGCGACGCTGGCAGAGCAGGACGCGGTGCGTCAGAGGACCATGGGGGTCACGGCGATCGCCGGCTTCTGCGGCCTGCCGGAGGTGACCTTGCCGGTCGGGACGGTCAATGGCGCACCGGTGGGTCTGTCTCTGGTTGCCGGCCAGGGGCAGGATCGCGCTTTGTTGGCACTGGCCTGCGACGCCGCCGCCGTTCTAGGGTTGCCCGTCTAGTCAGGAATCGGAGTACGGGGATGGATATACGCAACGCGACCGAGGCGGACATTCCTGAGATTCAGGCGATCTACGCCCACCATGTGCTGCACGGCACCGGCACGTTCGACGAAACCCCGCCCTCCGCCGAGGAGATGAACGCCAAATTCCGTTCGGTCCTAGATCGCGGATGGTCCTGGCTGGTCGCGGCCGACGCGACCGGGGTGCTGGGATATGCCTATTACACCCAGTACCGGGATCGCTCCGCCTACCGCTACTGTGCGGAGGACAGCATCTATGTGCGCGACGACGTGCGGGGCCAGGGGGTCGGCAAGGCGCTGGTCTCGGCGCTGATCGACCACGCCACGGCGCGGGGCATGCGGCAGATGATCGCGGTGATCGGCGATTCCGAAAATGTCGGTTCCATCGGCGTGCATGCCAGCCTGGGATTCCACATGGTCGGCACGCTGCGCGCGGCCGGGGTGAAGTTCGGCCGCTGGGTGGATGTGGTGTCGATGCAGCGGGCGCTGGGCAACGGCGACGCCGATGTGCCCGTCTGAATGCTGAAAGACCGCCGTATTTGGTTCATGGCGGCCTACGGGTTCGCCGCCGGCCTGCCGCTGCCGCTGTCCGGCTTCACCTTCCGGCTTTGGCTGTCGGAGGGCGGGGTCTCGCTCGCCACGATCGGACTGACCGCCAACATCGCTTTGGCCTATTCGCTGAAATTCCTCTGGGCGCCGGTGTTCGACCGGCCGCCGCCAGGGCCGTTCCGGCATTTGGGGCAGCGGCGTGGGTGGCTGGCGATTATCCAGCCGATGCTGGTCTTGGCCGCCATTCTGCTGGCCGCGTCCGATCCGGCGGCCAATCCGATCCCCTCCCTCGCCGCCGCCGCTTTGGTCGCCTTCTGTTCGGCCAGCCAGGATATCGTGGTGGACGCGTGGCGCATCGAACTGTTTCCCCAGCGCCTGCAAGGCGGCGCCCTGGCCGCCTACGTCTGGGGCTATCGCGTGGCACTGCTGATCACCACGTCCGGGGTCATCAAACTGGTCGGCACCTTCGGTTGGCATGCCACCCTGCTGGGCATCGCCGCGCTGCTCACGATCGGACCGGTCGTCACGGCCTTCGCCCCGGAACCGGATACCGTCGCGGCGGCCCGTACCGCCCTGACCGGCTTCGCCGCCCGTATGCGGGAGGCAGTGATCGCCCCCCTCTGGGAATTTCTCACTCGCCCCGGCGCCATCGCGATCCTCGCCTTCGTTGCCCTGTTCAAACTCGGGGAGGCGATGGCCGGCATCATGACGGCGCCCTTCTACCGCTCGCTGGGCTTCAATCGCGACGCGCTTGCCAATATCGGGCTGTTTTCGCTGTTCGCCACCCTGGCGGGAATCTCCCTGGGCGGCTGGCTCGTTGCACGCATCGGTGTCGGGCGAGCGCTGGTCGCGACCAGCTGGGCACAGACCATCGCCATGGGAATGTACCTGGTACTGGCTTATTCGGCCGGCGCGCACGCCGTCCTGTACGGCACCGTCGCGACCGAGGCCTTCGCGCAGGGCATGGCCGATGCGGCGTTCCTGACCTACCTGTCCGGCCTGTGTTCGCGCCGGTTCACCGCGACGCAGTACGCGCTGCTGTCCTCGGTCCCCGCTTTCGCGATTCACACGCTCGGCGGCACGTCCGGCCTGCTGGCCGGGGCACTGGGCTGGGTGTCGTTCTACACGCTGTGCCTGTTCGCGGCCCTGCCGGCGATGGCGCTGATGTTGTTCCTGCTGAAGCGCCACCCGCCGGAACAGACCCCCTCTACTTAGGCTCGATCGGCATACGCGCGATGCTGAGCCACGCGACCGGGGCGCCGGCTTGCTGGGCGGCCTGATCCGCCGGCAGCGCCGTATCCCAATCGGCGGCGATGAAACGCCGGCCGCTGACCGCATTCGCGGCGTCGGAAACCAGCCACAGCAGCGGCGGCACCATGATCTCCGGCTGCAGCATCTTGGCGCGATCGCCGGATTCGTCGCCGACCAGACCGGTGTTGGTGACGCCGCCTGGCACCAGCACGTTGGCGGTCACGCCGGTTCCCTTCAAATCGGCAGCCAGCACCGCCATTGCCGACTCTGCTGCCGCCTTACTGGAGCCGTACAGCAGGTATCCCTCGCGTACCATCGTCCCCAGGCTGGTGGTGACCGTGATCACCCGGCCGCTGTTGGCTTTGATCATGTGCGGCACGACGGCACGCGCCATCATGATCGGCGCGGTGGCGTTCACGGCGAGGAAGCGCGCCCATTGTTCCGGGGTGGTTTCCCAGAAACGGATTGGGTCGCGCCGCTGGTCCGCCTTAATGGAGGCCTGCCCGACCCCGGCATTGTTCACCAGAATGTCGATCCGGCCGGTATTGGCCAGCGCCGTGTTCACGATCGCGTCGAAGGAGTCCGCCTGCGACAGATCCGCCGGATGGGCGATGAATTTGCCAGCAAACCCCGCCGCCGACGCCGCCACACCCGCCAAAGCCTGCGCCGCTCGGTCCACGCCGATCACGTCGATGCCGGCTTGCGCCAGTCCCAGCGCCATCGCCCGCCCGATGCCGCTGGCGGCACCGGTGACGATGGCGGTTTTACGTTCGCTGGCCATGAGCGCATCCTCCTGTTTCGGTTATCCCAGGACTGTTTCAGAAATGCGCGGCGGAGACCAGCCGCGACCGGAGTGGAGACACTAGCCATGACAGCGAACGTCACCGTGATCGCTCACCCGCTGGTCCAGCACAAGCTGACATTGTTGCGGGACAAAACCACGCCATCCGCCGATTTCCGCCGCGTCATACGCGAGATCGGCCTGCTGCTGGGTTACGAGGCGACCCGCGACCTGCCGCTGGAGAACGTGCCCATCGAGACGCCGCTGGAACCGATGCAAGCGCCCCGCCTCGCCGGCAAAAAGCTGTGCATCGTGTCGGTCCTGCGGGCAGGGAATGGGTTGCTGGAGGGGATGCTCGATCTGATTCCCTCGGCACGGATCGGCTATATCGGGCTGGCGCGGGATGAGGCGACGCTCCAGCCAGCGGAATACTACCTGAAACTGCCGGGGGAACTCGGCCAGCGTCCGGTGCTGGTCGCCGATCCGATGCTGGCGACCGGCAACAGCGCGATCGCGGCGGTTACCCGGCTGAAACAGGCGGGCGCGACGCGGATCAAGTTCGTCTGCCTGCTGGCCGCGCCCGAGGGTTTGGCGGCCTTCGCCGCGGCGCACCCGGACGTGCCGGTGTTCACCGCGGCGATCGACCGGCAACTCGATCACCGCGGTTATATTCAGCCCGGATTGGGCGATGCCGGGGATCGTATCCACGGCACGAAGGGATGACGGCTCAGCGCGTCATCATCACCGGCAGAGTGGAGTATTCCAGCACATGCCGCGTCACGCCGCCGAGGATCAGTTGCCGCAAGCGGGAATGCGAGTAGGCGCCCATCGACAGCAGGTCGCAGCCGAACTCGGCCGCCGCCGCGAGCAGCCCGGCACCGACCGAACCGCCCACGGATTTGAACATCACGATGTCCGCGTTCACGTCGTGCAGTGCCAGATAGGCGGCAAGGTCGGGGGCGGCGGGACCGCGACGCTGGTAGCCCTCGGCGGACAAAATGCGCACCGCTTCCGCCTGCTGCATCCAAGGCAGCGCGGCGAACGCGGATTCCGCGGATTCCGCAGTGCCGTTCCATGCCAGACACACCCGCGTGCCGATCGATTTCGGCGCGATCTGCGGGGAAATCAGCACGGGACGGCCGGAATCGAACAACACCGCATGCAGCGCATCGGAGGAGGAGACGTCCTCGCCGGCATCGGGGTGCGGCACCACGGTCAGATCGGACAGGCGGGCCTGCTGCGCGACGATGTCTTCCTCGCGCCCGGTGACCGAGGCAAAGCTGGCGGTCGGGTAATGCAGGCCGGCGCGCGGTTCCCCAACCACGACTTCCTGACGGGCGACGAAACGCTCGAACATCGAGCGGACGGCGTAGGCGCGATCGCCACTCTCTTTTTCGGTGGCGGACATCATCTCCTCGATCATCGCGCCGGACAGGCCCTCGCCGGCCAGCGGCGCGACGTCGCGGCTGTCGACCCGGACATGCAAAGCGGTGACATGCGCGTTGAACCGGCGCGCGATCATCAGGGAGGTGGTGAGCGCGGCCTCTCCGGCGGCGGTGCCGGTTAAGGGCAGCAGCAATTTGCGGATAGGCATTGGTCGGCTCCTTCTCGTTTCTAATCTTCCCAGAACGCGGGTCTGGTTTGCGCTTCTAGCACGCCTCGAGCGGATCAGGGAGGAAATTCCGCGCTCGCGCCAGAGCCGCGTTCGCATCCGACGCGTCAATGGGATTCCAGTCAACTGGGCCGGGGTCGTGCGGCGCGGCGGCGCGCAGGACCGCCACGGTCGCGTCGGAAGCGTCGCCGGTGCGGGCGGCGACGCGGCGTTCCAGCTCCTTCATCGGCGCCTGGAGCCAAAAACCTGCAAAGGAGACGCCGGTTTTCCTGGCAGCTTCGGTGACCATGGTGCGGTGTTTGGCGCTCATGAACGTGGCATCGGCCACGACGGCGTGGCCGGCGGCGGCGGCCTGTCGCACGGTTTCCGCCAGGATTTCGAACACCTGCCGGCTGATTTTGGGTGTGTAGGCGGCTTGCGGCAGGCGCTGTTCGGGGGCGGAACCGAACAGGCGTTTGCGGATTTCGTCGCTGCGCACCACAAGCGCGCCGGGCGACGACCCCAGTTCGGGCGCCAAAGCGCGGGCCAGGGTCGATTTGCCGGAACCCGGCAAGCCGCCAACCGCGACGACGATGGGTTTGGCCGGTCGCAGATAGGCGATGGCGGAGGCCAGATAGGACTGCGCGGCCTCGGGTTGGCCGCTGCGCGCGGCGACGTGGGCGCGTACCATGGCGCGCATCGACAGGAAGGCGGGCAGGGCTTCGACCAAAGCGGCGTCGCCTGTGCGGGCGACGTAGCGGTTGAGCACACGGTTCGCGGCGGGGCGGCCGATCTGGTGCTCCAGGTCCATCAGCAGGAATGCGAGGTCGTAGCCGAGGTCGATGGTCGCCAGATTTTCATCGAACTCCAGCGCGTCGAACAGCACCGGTTTGCCGTCCCACAAGCAGACATTGCCCAGATGCAGATCGCCATGGGCGCGGCGGACGAAGCCATCGATGGCCCGCTGTTCCAGCCACGGGGTCAGAGTATCCAGCGCCCGCGTTATTGCCCGTCCCCAGGCCTGAACCGTGTCCGGCGGCAATCCCGCATCCAAGGCCGAATGGACATTGCCGTCGGCGATCCAGCGCATATCGGGGCGAGCGTTGGGGAGGGGTTGCAGGGCCTGATGGTAAGCCGCGACGGCGTCGGCGATGGCGTCCAATAACGGCGGGTCGAGGCGGCTTTCCGCGACGATCGTCGTCAAGAAGTCGGCGGCGGGGACGCGGGCCATGCGGAGGACCCAATCGACGACGGGGCCCTCGGCGGTCAGGGCCAGGGTGCCGTCCAGCTGGCGGCGGATGGGGACGACGTCGCGATACAGGCCGGGGGCGGCTTGGGCGTTCAGGGCCAGTTCGCGCTCGGAAAAGTGGCGACGGGCTTCGACGGAGGAAAAATCCAGGAAGGCAAGGTGGACGGATTTTTTCAGCTTCCAGACGGTGTCGGGGCCAAGGAAGACCAGGGAGATGTGGGTCTCGATGGGGTCGGTGCCGGCGAGGGCTCGGAGGTAGGCGACGGTTTCGGCTTGGTCCGTTGGGGAGGTCATGACTCCGCCCTGTCATCCTTGTCGAAAGGCCTGGGTCCTCGGCCTTCGCCGAGGATGACGCGGGGGAGAGTCACGGGAACAGCTTGCCGGCGGTCCAGCCGCCGCCCATGACCGGTTCGTAGATTGTGCGGTCGTGCAGGCGGAATTCCATGTTCTGCCAGAACTCGAAATACGCGGGCAGGACGCGGTACCCCGACCAGTGGGGCGGGCGGGGGATATCGTCGCCGGGGTATTTCGCGTCGTATTCCGCCAGCTTCCGTTCGAGGTCCGCTCGGGTTGCCAAGGGACGGGACTGGTCGGATGCCCACGCGCCCAAACGGGAAACGCGGGGCCGGGTCGCGTAGTACGCATCGGCTTCCGCGTCGGTCACATGTTCGACCTGACCCTCGATCCGGATCTGACGCCCAAGCGACTTCCAGTAGAACAGGAGGGCGATTTGGGCGTTGGTGGCGAGTTCGCCGGCCTTCCGGCTTTGTTTGTTCGTGTAGAAAACGAACCCGCGTGGATCGACACCTTTCAGTAAAATGGTGCGCGCCGAGGGCTTGCCGTCCGGGGTCGCGGTTACAACCGTCATGGCGTTGGGATCGCTGGGTTCGCTGGCCTCGGCCTCCGCGAACCAGGTGCTGAAATGGGCGTAGGGATCGGGCATGGTTTGTCGTCCGGTTCAGGTCGATGAGCGGTGCAGTCTGGCCTCGGCGGGCGGGAACGTGAAGCACCCTCTTGCCGCCGACCGGGCCGCTGTGCCACCACGGGGTCGCAACCAGCATTGAGGTGGATCATGCCCAACAGCGCCGATCAGACGCTGCCCTTGAAGGGCACGCTCATGCAAGGCAAGCGCGGCCTTATCATGGGCGTGGCGAACGATCACTCCCTGGGATGGGGCATCGCTGCCGCCTGCGCCGCGCAAGGGGCCGAACTGGCGTTCACCTATCAGGGCGATGCTTTGGGCCGGCGCGTCAAACCGCTGGCCGCATCGCTCGGGTCCGATCTGGTGTTTCCCTGCGACGTGTCCGACGACGCCGGCATCGATGCGGCGTTCGAGATGCTGAAGGCGCGCTGGGACGGGTTGGATTTTCTGGTGCATGCCATCGGATTCGCCGACAAGGCGTATCTGCGGGGGCGGTATCTGGACACGCCGCGCGCGGTTTTCTCCCAGGCGATGGACATCTCCTGCTATTCCTTCACCGCCGTCAGCGCGCGGGCCGTGCCGATGATGAAGGCGGGCGGGAGCCTGTTGACGCTGACCTACCTCGGCGCCGAACGGGTGGTGCCGCATTACAACGTGATGGGCGTGGCGAAAGCGGCGCTGGAGGCTTCGGTGCGCTATCTCGCTGCCGACCTCGGCGACAGCGGCATTCGGGTGAACGGGATCAGCGCCGGGCCGATCAAGACTCTGGCGGCCTCCGGCATCGGGGATTTCCGCCATATCCTGAAGTGGAACCAGCTGAACTCGCCCATGCGGCGCAACGTGACGATCGAGGAAGTGGGCGGTTCGGCCGTCTATTTCCTGTCCGACCTGGGGCGGGGCGTGACCGGCGAAGTGCATCACGTCGATTGCGGCTACCACACCGTGGGCATGAAGCACCCCGACGCCCCCGACATCGCGACCGTGGGACACGAATGAGCCACAACACTTTCGGGCATCTGTTCCGCGTCACTACCTGGGGAGAAAGCCACGGGCCGGCAATCGGCTGCGTCGTGGACGGCTGCCCGCCGCGGTTACCTCTGACCGAGGCCGACATCCAGCCATGGCTGGACCGCCGCCGCCCCGGCCAATCCAAGTTCACGACCCAGCGGCAGGAGCCGGATCAGGTCCGCATTCTCTCCGGCGTGTTCGAGGGTGTGACCACCGGCACGCCGATCGCGCTGGGGATCGAGAACGTGGACCAGCGGTCGCGGGATTATTCCATGATCGCCGCGCAGTACCGGCCGGGGCATGCCGACCTGACCTACGACCTGAAATACGGCGTGCGGGATTATCGCGGCGGCGGTCGTTCGTCCGCCCGCGAGACCGCGATGCGCGTCGCGGCTGGCGGGGTCGCTCGGGCCGTACTCGGCGCAAGCGTGCGGATTCGCGGGGCGTTGGTGCAGATGGGGCCGCACAAGATCGACCGGTCCCGCTGGGATTGGGCGGCGCTGGACGAAAACCCGTTCTTCTGCCCCGATCCCGTCATGGCGGCCGAATGGGAAACGTATCTGGGGGCGGTGCGGAAATCCGGGTCCTCGGTCGGCGCGGTGATCGAGGTGGTGGCCGACGGCGTGCCGCCCGGGTTGGGCGCGCCCATTTATGGAAAACTGGATGCCGATCTGGCGGGGGCGCTGATGTCCATCAACGCCGTGAAGGGCGTGGAAATCGGCGACGGATTCGCCGCCGCGTGCCTGTCGGGGGAAGACAACGCCGATGAGATGCGGATGCACGACGGGGTCGTGGCGTTCGGGTCCAACCATGCCGGGGGCATCCTGGGCGGCATTTCCACCGGGCAGCCGATTGTCGCGCGGTTCGCGGTGAAGCCGACGAGTTCGATCCTGACGCCTCGGGCTTCCGTGGACCGGACTGGGCGGGAAATCGATGTGAGCACGAAAGGGCGGCACGATCCCTGTGTGGGAATACGCGCCGTGCCGGTGGGAGAGGCGATGCTGGCCTGCGTGCTGGCGGACCATTTGTTGCGGCATCGGGCACAGAACCCCGATGCGCCGATGAGTGCGCGGTTGCCTCGGAATTAGGGGGCACGTTGGGTGCCTTTTGGCGCCGTCCGGCCGGTGGATAGTCGGCATTTTTACCACAAAGAGCCCAAAAAACTCGCAGAGTATACACAAATATCCTTCGTGCATTTTTAGCGGCCTTTTGCGTTCTTTGTGGCGAAAAACGCGGTCCATCGTGAGCCAAAATTAATCCAACCGAATTTTACCCCAACACATCCGCAACGGCTTTCCGCGCCTCGATCACCCGTTGCAACCCCTCAGCCGGAGGCATCGCGGGTGGGGCGGCGATGTTCAGGTGGGTAATGCCGGCGGCTCGCAGCCGTTTCGCGGTAGCGATCCAGGCCGAGGCGCCTTCGTCGGTGGCAGCCAACGGCCCCCGAACCATCAACGCAGTCGGGTCTCGACCGGCTTCTTCCATATATTGGCGCAGGCGAGGGAGTTCCGGGGTTGGGTCGCCCAGAGACATCCAGCCGTCGGCATATTTGGCGACGCGGCGTAACGCGGCCTCGCCGTTTTCCGATCCGATCCAGATTGGGATTTTGACCGGGGAACGGTTCAGGCCGACGTTCTCGATGCTGTGGTAACGACCGGCGAACGTGACGAAAGACTGCGACCAGAGCAGGCGGAGAACCTCGATCTGCTCCTCCATCCGTTTGCCGCGATTTTTGAAATTCTGGCCGAGGGCTTTGTATTCGGCTTCGTTCCAGCTCAGGCCGATGCCAAGTTCCAAACGGTCTTGCGACAACAGCGCCAGTTCGGCCGATTGTTTGGCGAGCAGGACGGTCGGCCAGGCAGGGGCGATCAGGATGGCGGTGACGAATTTGATCCGTTTCGTCGCGCCCGCGAGGTAGGAGAACGTCACGAACGGATCGTTGAACGGCCCAACATATTGCCGCTCCGGCCGTTGCGGGTTCGTGCCGGCGGGCTGGCCGAGGACGTGGCCGCTGGTGGAGGTGAAGTCGAAACCGGCTTCCTCCAGCGCTTGGGCGTAGTCCCGGGTTTGGGCGGGGTCGGAGAAGGCGGTTATGGGGAGGGCGGTGCCGTATTGCATGGATTTTCGCTCCGGGGGGGTGTTTTAGCGATTGTATCACAGAGTCGGGCGGCGCCCCCTGCCGACCGTTTCGCGGTTTCGCATTCCCGCATACGATCCCCCGCAACACTCACCCGCCCAAGGACCCCACCATGCCCGTCGTCACCACCGAACATCGCGGCCCGATCTCCATCATCCGCATCAACCGGCCGGAGCGTCTCAACGCCATCAACCAGGCCGTCGCCGTCGAGCTGCAGCAGGCGTTCCAGGCCTTCGACGCCGATCCCAACCAGCGCGTCGCCATCCTCAGCGGCGCCGGCGACCGAGCGTTCTGCGCCGGTGCGGACGTCTCCGACCTGCCGGAGCTGTGGCGGGCCATCCCGAATGTCGGGTTCAAGACCGACAAGCCGATCATCGCCGCCACGACCGGCTGGGTGATCGGCGGCGGCATCGTCATGGTCATGATGTGCGACCTGATGGTCTCGGCCGAGAGCACGACATTCTACTACCCGGAGGCCAAGCTCGGCACGACGGCTGGCGGGATCAGCACCCTCGCCACCCGCATGCCACACAAGCTCGCCATGGAGATCATGCTGCTCGGCAGCAAAATTTCAGCGCAGCGGGCCTACGATGTGGGCTTCGTCAACCGGGTCGTGCCCAACGGCGAACATGAAGCCGCGGCGCTGGAAATGGCCGAGCAGTTGCTGGACTCGGCGCCGTTGGTGATCGCGGCGCTGAAGCAGCTGGTGGCGCGGATCATGCCAGTCGGCCCCATCGAGGACATGGTGGAAACCGCCCAGGTGCTGGCGCGTGT
Organism: uncultured Acetobacteraceae bacterium; assembly: GCA_903895595.1. Taxonomy (GTDB): domain Bacteria; phylum Pseudomonadota; class Alphaproteobacteria; order Acetobacterales; family Acetobacteraceae; genus Rhodopila. The sequence continues at coordinate 134,667 of CAITUP010000099.1, forward strand.
GAAACAGTCCGAGGACATGAAGGAAGGCATCCAGGCGCACAAGGAAAAGCGGAAGCCGGTGTTTCTGGGGCGTTGAGGCGACGGTGGTCCGCCTGCGCGGATCGTGACACAAAGGATGTCCCTCCAACGGTTAACAATCGCGCCGTTGGCCGAGCACGGAGCGACTTGATGCGGATTTCGATTTTGGGCGGCGGCGGGTTCCTCGGCCGCAAGATCGCCAACCGGCTGGCGAAGGAAGGCACGCTCGGCGGTCACCGCGTACACGGTCTGACGCTGTTCGACATCGTAACACCGCCTGTGCCCGAGGCACCGTTTCCCGTAGTTGCCCTGGCCGGCGACGTCGTCGATCTGCCGGAGGCCGCCATTCCGCCGGGAACCGACGTCGTGTTCCATCTCGCCGCCGTCGTCAGCGCGCAGGCCGAGGCGGACTACGACCTCGGCCGCCGAGTGAACCTGCGCGGGACCGACGCCCTGGTCGATGCTTGCCGCCGTCTGGTCGCGGCCGGAGGAAAACCGCCCCGCGTGGTGTTCACGAGCTCCGTCGCCAGCTTCAGTGCGACTCAGGCGGATACGCTGCCCGATGCGGCGAAGCAGGTCCCCGGCAACAGCTATGGCGCGCAAAAGGCGGCGGCGGAGCTTATCCTCGCCGACGCATCCCGCCGGGGTTTCATGGATGTCGTGTCGGTGCGGCTGCCCACGGTCACCGTGCGTCCGGGCCGGCCGAATAAGGCTGCCAGCTCCTTCTTCTCCGGCATTATCCGGGAGCCGCTGTTGGGTTTGGAAGCCGAACTGCCGGTCCCGGACGATTTCGGGGTTTGGGTGTGCAGTCCCCGGCGCGCGGTGGACTGGCTGCTGCACGCCGGCGCGATGGATACCACCGGCATGGGGCTGGACCGAAGCCTGAGCCCGCCGGGCATCTCTACCACCGTTGGCGACATGTTGCGTGCCATGGACGAAGTCCAACCGGGTGCTTCGGCGCTGGTGCGACGGGTCGCCGACCCCGCCATCGCCGCGATCGTCGGCACGTGGCCACCGGCTTTTACCGCCGAACGGGCTCGCGCTTTGGGTTTCGTGCCGCATGAGCCGTTCGTGGACGTCGTACGCGCGTTCATCGAGGACGATCTGGCGGCGACCCGGCAGGAGCGCGGGCTATAATTTTGCCGCAATCGGGGGAAAAATTGAACGAACCGGTTGCTCCGAACGGCGCGCCGGAGCAAAAGAACGTTTGACTTTCCTCTGGCCGCGCTGGGTTTCGCGCATGTCGGCATCCTCTGGCGACACGATCATGACGGGTGTCTCCGACAGCCCGCCGCCCGGGGGAACTGCGTCCGACGACATCCCTCACGCCGCGTCCAAACGGCATCGCCGTCCCTTCAGCAACGTCGTGCTGCACGCGCCGCAGGTGTTGCGAGCGCTGGTTCGAACCGACGAAATCTGGCTGGTGGTTTTGGCAGCGTTTGCCGGGTTCTTCACCGGGTTCGCGGTGTGGCTGATGACCGAAGCCACCCAGATGGTGCACGAAATCCTGTTCCGGATCGGGCATAACCAGCGCCTGAGCGCGATGGTGGAGCTCAACCCTTGGCGCACCGTCCTTATTCCCACCCTGGGCGGTCTGGCGCTCGGGTTGTTGTCGTTGGGAATCGGTAGAGTCTATCGCCGCCGAGCGGTGGATCCGATTGAGGCCAATGCGCTTTTCGGCGGACGGATGTCGATGAATGGCAGCTTGATCGTCGTGTTGCAGACCATCGTTTCCAACGGAGTCGGCGCGTCCATCGGTTTGGAAGCGGGGTACACCCAGATCGGTGCAGCCATCGCATCGCGCTGGGGACATGGGTTCCGGCTGCGGCGCAACGATTTGCGGCTGCTGGTCGGCTGCGGCGCGGCGGCAGCGATCGCCGGAGCATTCAACGCGCCGCTTACTGGGGCTTTCTACGCGTTCGAGCTGGTGATCGGCACTTACTCTCTGGGCACTTTCGCTCCGGTTGCCGTTGCCGCCATCGTGTCGGTTGCGGTCGTGCATGCGCTGGGTGGCGGGCAGTTCGAATTGGAAGTGTTGGTCCCCACCCGGATCGACGCGATCGATTATATCCCCATCCTGGCTTTGGGTATGCTCTGCGCCCTGGTGGGCATCGCCATCATGCGCGGCGTCACGGTGACCGAAGAGTTGTTCCGTAAAAGCCGCATCCCAGCGTGGCTACGTCCCGCGATCGGTGGCTTGGCGGTTGGATTGCTGGCGCTTTGGACACCGGCGGTGTTGTCCTCCGGGCACGGTGCGCTTGGCGTCGTGTTCGGGGCAGCGTACTCGTTTCATTATTTGCTGATTCTGGTGGTGATCAAAGCTATTGCCTCGGCCATTTCCATCGGTTCCGGCTTCCGTGGAGGGCTGTTTTTCGCGTCGCTGTTTCTCGGTGCGCTGCTCGGCAAGGCCTTTGCCGCCATGATGGCCGCGGTGACCACGGCGCATGCGGTGTCTCCGGTGGTGTGTGCGCTGGTGGGCATGAGTGCTTTGGCCGTTGGCGTGATCGGCGGGCCGTTGACGATGGGGTTCCTGGCGCTGGAGGCAACGGGAAGCCTGCCGATGACAGTGGCGGTGTTGGCCGCGTGTGTCGTGTCGGCGCTGACGGTGCGGCGGACGTTCGGATATTCCTTCGCCACGTGGCGCTTCCATTTGCGGGGGGAGGCCATTCGCAGCGCCCACGACATCGGCTGGATGCGCAACCTCACGGTCGAACGGATGATGCGGAAGGAGGTGTCGACGGTGCCGGCCGCGATGCCCGTCGCGACATTCAAACAGGAACATCCCTTGGGCGAGACTCAGATCGTCATCGTCCTGGACGACGAAGGCCGCTACGCCGGCATCGTGCATCCCGCCGAGGTGCATGCGGACTCCGACGATGCGCACAAGGTAGCGGTGATCGAGCACCACACCGAAACGATGCTGCTGCCGAAAATGACGATCAAGGAAGCGGTGGCGATGTTCGAAAACGCCGAAAGCGACGCACTGGCCGTCGTGGACGGGCCGGAAACGCGGAAGGTGATCGGCCTGCTGACCGAGGCGCATGCGCTGCGGCGTTACAGCGAGGAACTGGACCGGCGGCGGCGGGAGTTGTCGGGGGAGTAAGGCTCGTCCTACCCGAGCACCAGCCGCACCGTAACCTCATCGTCCAGCCGGCCCACGACAGAAAAGCCGAGTTCTTCGGCCAGTCGCAGCATTGGTTCGTTGTCGCTCAACACGGAACCCACCAGAGCGCCGGTTCGTTTGGAGCGGGCATGTTCGATGATTTCGCGCATCAGCCACACGCCGGCACCGCGGCCGTGCCAGTCGCTTCGTACCAGCACCGCGAACTCGGCGTCTTCGTTGTTTGGATCGGCATGGCTCCTGACCACCCCGATCGGAACCGGGTCGCCCTCGGCGAAAGCGATCAACGCCATCTCCCGGTCGTAATCGATCTGCGAGAGACGCACGAGCAGCGATGGTTCGAGGACCCGCATCGCCCCATGAAACCGAGCCCTGATATCGGCGGGCGACAGCATGGCGTGGAGGCGCATAAGAGAATCGGCATCGGTGGGACGGATGGGGCGCAAGCTCAGCCGCGTGCCATCGCGCAGTGTGTGTTCGGTCTCCAACGCGTCGGGATAGGGAACGATCGCCGAGGGTATGGCACCGGCTGGATCGCCGATCCGGATACGGGCATCGACGGCGACCACCCCGGCGGCATCGGCCAGGAACGGATTGATATCCAGTTCGAGGATTTCCCGGTGGTTCAGCGCCAAGCGAGCCACGTTGACCAGCAGGCGGTAGACTGCCTCGAAATCGACGGGAGGCCGGCCGCGAAAGCCGCGCAGCAGCCGGGCGACCCGCGTGCGGTCGACCAATGCGCGCGCGAGGTCGCGATCCAGCGGTGGCAAAGCGAGGACGGTGTCGCCGACGGCCTCGACGGACACGCCGCCTTGCCCGAACAGCACGACCGGCCCGAAGGTCGGATCGACGCTGACGCCGGCGATCAGTTCGAACGCGTCGGGGCGAGCGATCATTTCCTCGATGGCGAAGCCTTCCAGGATCGCGTCGGGCCGAGCGGCTGCGACGCGGGTGGCCATGGCGAGGGCGGCGGCGCGGACGGCGGGGCCGCCCATCAGGTTCAGGATCACGCCCCCGACATCGGATTTGTGCGGGATGTCGCGGGCGTGGATCTTCAGGGCGACCGGCCCGCCGAATTCTGCCGCGATGGACGCGGCCTCGTCCGGGGTGGTTGCCACACGGCCGCGTGCGACCGGAATCCCGTAGGCCCGCAGCACGTCCTTGACCGCGGCCGGGTCCAGCCAGTCGCGGCCGGCCGCTCGTGCCGCGTCGAACACGGCCTGCGCGGCGAGCCTGTCCGGTCGGTCCTCATCCTGTGTTCCCTGGCTGGGAACATGCAACAGTTGCCGCCGGTTGCGGGAGTATTCCGCGAGGTTCGCATACCCATCGATCGCCGTCGCGATACTCTCGAAGGCCGGAATCCCCGCTCGGGTCAGATCGGCACGGGCTTCTTCCGCCGGCCCGGCCCCGAACCAGCAGGCCAGCAACGCGGGGGACCGCCCGGCCGGTTTGGCGTTCCAGGCTTGGATCAGTCCCGCCGCGGCCTCCCGCGCCGCCGATACGGCGGTCGGGCAATACAGGGCGAGGACCGCATCCACGGTGGGATCGGCCAACAGCGGCGCCAAAGCGGCGGCGTAGCGGGCACCGTCGGCGTCGCCGATGATGTCGATCGGGTTGCCGTGCGACCAGGTCCGCGGCAGCGCATCGTTCAGTGCCGCACGCGTCGCGGGGGCGAGCGCGGCCAGAGTCCCGCCGCGGTCCAGCAGCGCGTCGGCCGCCAGAACGCCGAACCCGCCGCCGTTGGTCAGGATGGTCAGCGACTCTCCTTTGATCGGCTTCGCGTACGTCAGCGTCTCCGCCCCGGCGAACAGTTGCTCCAAACCGGTGACGCGCAGCACGCCGGCGCGGCGGAACGCGGCGTCGTAGACGGCGTCGGACCCGGCCAAGGCGCCGGTGTGGGACGTAGCCGCGGCCGCGGCGCCGGGATGGCGGCCGGATTTCACCACGATAACCGGCTTGTTGCGCGCGGCAGCCCGCGCGGCGGACATGAATTTGCGGGCCGACGAGATGCTTTCGACGTACAGCAGAACGGCTTTCGTCTCGGGGTCGGAGGCGACGAAATCCAGCAGATCGCCGAAATCCACATCCGCCGTGGCGCCGAGGGAGATCAGATAGCGGAACCCGATGTCGTGTGCCGTAGCCCAGTCCAGCAAGGCGACAGCAACGGCACCGGATTGGGTGAAGCAGGCGATCGGGCCGGTTTTGGCCTGCACATGGCTGAAGCTGGCATTCACGCCGGCCGCCGGTGCCAGCAGCCCGAGGCAGTTGGGTCCGATAATCCGCAGCAAAGCGGGTCGTGCGGCGTCCAGCATCGCCTGTTTTCGGTGCGCACCATCGGGATCGCCGCCCTCGCCGAACCCGGCGGTGATGACGACAGCGCCGGCACAGCCTCGGGCCGCCAATTCCGCGATCAGGCCTGGCACCGTGTCTGGCGGTGTCGCCAGGATCGCGAGGTCGGGGGTTTCGGGCAGGGATGCGATGTCGGGCCAAACCTGCAGGCCGTCGATCTCGGTTTCGTGCGGGTTGACCGGCATCAATCGGCCGGTGAAGCCGGCGGCCCGCATGTTCGACAGTACGAGGTGTCCGACAGCGCGCGGCCGAGCGGTTGCGCCGATGACGGCGACGGATCGGGGAGCCAGGAGTCGGTCCAGGTTTCGCGTGGTCATGGGGTCTCCGGTGTGCCGAACGGTGCGGGGTTGTTTACCATGGACCGGCCCGGCAACGGCGTTGCGTTGGATCAATGGACACACATTGTTCACAGTGCCGGTTGACCGATCCGCCTTGGCTGCCAGGATGCGCGCGAGATACTCAGGAGCGATCCATGCCCTCACCTGCGTTCAAGACCGTGCAGCAATTGTCCGCCGATATCGCGGCTGGGCGGCTGTCGCCCGTCGATCTGGTGGAAGATTGCCTGTCGCGCACCGAACGGCTGGAGCCGAAGCTTCAGGCCTACGCGACCGTCCAGGCCAAAGAAGCGCGCCTCGCCGCCGAGGCCGCCGATAAAGCCATTCGGTCCGGCCACCGGATCGGGCCGCTGCACGGCATTCCCATCGCGGTGAAGGATCTGGTGGAGGTCGAGGGCAAGGTCGCAATGGGCGGCACGGCCGCGTGGAAGGACCGCGTCGCGCCGCATACGGCGACATTGTACCGGAAGCTGGTGGCGGCGGGGATGATCGTCCTCGGCAAGACCCATACGGTCGAATTTGCCTATGGCGGTTGGGGCACCAACCAAAAGCTGGGCACGCCGTGGAACCCGTGGGATGCCGCGACCCATCGCACACCCGGCGGATCGAGCAGTGGAACCGGCGTCGCGGTTGGCGCGCGCCTAGCGCCCTGGGGGATCGGCACCGATACCGGCGGATCGGTGCGCATTCCCGCGTCCTGGAACGGGATTACGGGGCTGAAAACCACCATCGGGCGGATCAGCGTGCACGGGGTTCTGCCACTGAGTCCGACGCTCGACACGCCGGGGCCGATTACGCGGTCTGTCGCGGATGCGGCGACGCTGTTTTGCCTGCTGCAAGGCGCCGATCCGCTCGATGCGCGGACGATTGGGCACACCGATTGCGATCCGTGGCCGACTTTGCGGCGTGGCGTGAAGGGTTTGCGCCTTGGCCGTTTCCCCGCGGCGGAACGGGCGGCGGTCGATGCCGAGGTGCTGGCGGCGTACGACCGGTCCGTCGATCTGCTGGCCTCGATGGGCGCCGAGATCGTCGATCTGGTCTTGCCTATGAGCTTCGCCGATCTGGGCGCGGTCAACGGCCGGATCATGTCGGCCGAGGCCTACGCGGCGCTGGCCGATCTCGCGGATGACCCGGCATCGCCGTTGGATGAGGACGTGCGGCCGCGCGTGCGGGCCGGGGCTTCGATATCCTCCCGCGATTATCTGACGGCGTTGGTGCAACGGGAACAGTTGAAGCGAGTCTACCTGGAAGCAACCAAGGAACTCGACGCCGTGCTGACCCCGACCACGCTCACGCCCGCGATCCCGATTGCTTCGATCGACCAGAACACCACACCCGGCATGGCAACCCGTTGGGTCAATTTCCTCGATCTGTGCGCGCTGGCGGTGCCGAACGGGTTCTCCGCCGGAGGCCTGCCGCTCTCGCTGCAAATCGTCTGTTCGGGTTACAACGAAGCCATGGCGCTGCGCATCGGCTGGGCCTACCAGAACGCAACCGATTGGCATGAACGCGTGCCGCCCATGGCGGCTTAGGGGAGGCGACAAACATGTCCGAAACACAAACCCGCGTGGTGATCGCGGGCGCCGGTCACGCCGGAGGCTCCGCCGCCGCGATGCTGCGGCAACTGGGCTTCGAGGGGTCGATTACCCTGATCGGGGACGAACCGATCCCGCCCTACGAGCGCCCGCCGCTGTCGAAAGCCTGGCTGAAAGGCGAGGCCTCGGCCGAAAGCCTGGCCCTGCGCCCGGCGGAATTCTACGCGACGGCGAATATCGACATCCGGCTGAGCACCAGCGTCACCGCGATCGACCGAGCCGCCAAGACAGTATCGCTCGGAACCGGCGAGACCGTCTCCTACGACTATCTCATCCTCGCGCTCGGCGCCCGCGCTCGGCGGCTGGATATTCCCGGGATCGGGCTGCGCGGCGTGCTGGAACTCCGCACCGCCGCCGACGCCGACCAGTTGAAAGCAGCGCTCGGGCCGGACAAGCGGCTGGCGGTGGTTGGCGGCGGATATATCGGGCTGGAAGCCGCGGCCTCGGCGCGCGGGTTGGGGGCGGAAGCCACCATCATCGAGCGTGAAACTCGGGTTCTGGCGCGTGTCGCTTGCCAGCAATTGTCGGATTTCTTTGAGGCGTATCACCGCGCCCAGGGCGTCACCATCGAGGTCTCCGCCGGCGTGGCCGGCCTGGAAGGCACGGACGGTCAGGTGACCGGAGTACGCCTGACCGACGGGCGGCTGATCCCGTGCGACGCAGCACTGATCGGCGTCGGCGCGGTGTCGAACGAGGAAATCGCCCGCGCGGCCGGGTTGGCGTGCGACGGTGGGATCGTGGTGGATTTGTCGGCGCGGACCGATGACCCATCGATCTTCGCCATCGGCGATTGCACCAAACGGCCTTTGCCTTTGTATGATCGTACCATGCGGCTGGAGTCCGTACCCAACGCGCTGGAACAGGCCAAACAGGCCGCCGCCGCGATCTACGGCCGGCCGCAACCGGCGCCGGAAGTGCCTTGGTTCTGGTCCGACCAGTACGATCTGCGGCTGCAAATCGCCGGAATCCCGTTCGACGCCACCCAAATCGTGGTGCGCGGCGACATCGCGGCCGGCAAATTCGCGCTGTTCCATCTGGCCGAGGACGGGCTGGTGCGGGCGGTCGAAGCGGTGAATGCCTCCACCGAGTTCATGGGCGGACGGCGCATCATCCAGCGCGGAAAACGGCTGACACCCGAGCGAATTCGCGATATGGCGGTGACTATGCAGGAACTGGCGTCCTAACGACGGACGGGAAACGGGGGAACGAACATGCCGAAAATTACGTTTATCGAGCACAATGGCACGCCGCACACGGTCGAAATCGGGGTTGGCAAATCGGTGATGGAAGCCGCGGTGCACAACAACGTCCGCGGCATCGACGCCGATTGCGGCGGAGAATGCGCCTGCGCCACCTGCCATGTCTACATTGAGCCGGAATGGCTGGCAAAGGTCGGGTTGCCCGAAGCGGGATCGCAGGAAGCAAGCATGTTGAGCTTCGCCGCCGTAACCCAACCGGATTCGCGCCTGTCCTGCCAGATTATCGTGACGCCGGAACTGGACGGGCTGGTTGTGCGCATGCCGGAAGGGCAGCACTGACCTCAGGGGAGCAACAACAATGAATGCGCCGGTTCACTTCGATCCCGCTTCCGATGCTTGGTCCATGCCGTTGGATCAGATCGATGTCAGCGACCCCAATCTCTACCAGACCGACACTTACTACCCGTATTTCGAACGCCTCCGGCGCGAGGACCCCGTGCATTATCGCAAGGGTGGGAAGTACGGCGATTTTTGGTCGGTGACCAAATTCAAAGACATCATGACGGTGGAAACCCACCCGGAGATCTATTCCTCCGAGGCCAAACTCGGCGGTATCTCCATCACCGACCGGCCGATGGAATTCCGGCGTTCGTCCTTCATCTCCATGGACCCGCCGCGGCACGACGATCAGCGCAGGGTCGTCAGCCCCATTGTCGCCCCTGCCAATCTGCAGAACATGTCGGGTATCATCCGCGAACGCGTGTGCAAGGTGCTGGACGGGCTGCCGCGCAACGAAACCTTCGACTGGGTTCAGCACGTCTCCATCGAGCTGACCACGCTGATGCTGACGACGCTGTTCGACTTCCCTGTCGAAGAACGGTCGAAGCTGACCTACTGGTCCGATTGCGCGACAGCGGACGTGAACGCGGGCGGGGTTGTGGATTCCGAGGAAAAACGCCTGGAAATCCTGACCGAGGCGCTGCGCACCTTCACCGCCATGTGGCACGAACGTGCCGCCCGTCCGCCGGGCTACGACCTGATTTCGATGCTCGCGCATGGGGAAGCGACGAAGAACCTGGTCAACGATCCCATGGAGTTCCTGGGCAACCTGACCCTGCTGATTGTCGGCGGCAACGATACGACCCGCAATTCCATGAGCGGCGGGCTCTGGGCGCTGTGCAAGAACCCCGACGAATATCGCAAGCTGATGGCCGATCCGTCGTTGGTAACCAGCTTGGTGCCGGAAATTATCCGCTGGCAGTCCCCGATCGTGCACATGCGCCGCACGGCGGTGGCCGATGCGGAACTCGGCGGCAAGCGGATCAAGGCCGGGGACAAGGTCTGCATGTGGTACATCTCGGGCAACCGGGACGAGGACTCCATCGATCGTCCCAACGACTTCATCGTCGATCGCGCTCGGCCACGGCACCATCTGTCTTTCGGGTTCGGGGTGCACCGCTGCGTGGGGAACCGGCTGGCCGAGATGCAGCTGATTATCCTGTGGGAAGAAATCCTGAAGCGCTTCCCGATGATCGAGTTGGTGGAGGAGCCGAAGCGGCTCTACTCCAACTTCATCCACGGGATTACCGAGATGAAGGTGCGCATCCCTGGCTAAGCCCGATGGCCGGTAGCGATGGTATTGACACCCCACCCCCTACCGGCCACCTCCCCCACCATGCGCCGTGTCGCCGCCATTTTCCTGCTGTTCCTGACCGCCGCCGCGGATCCGGCCGAGCGCGACCGGTTTTTCGCGGCCAGCGACGGCACGAAGCTGCATTATATCGAGGCTGGTCCCCCAACGGCGCGCACCATCGTCCTGGTTCCCGGCTGGACCATGCCGGCCTGGATTTTTCAGCCGCAAATTCAGGCGCTCCGTCATCACTATCGCGTGATCGCCTTCGATCCCCGTGGCCAGGGTCAGTCCGATATTCCGCGTGCCGGCTACGAGCCTATCCGCCGCGGCAAGGATATCGCCGAACTGCTGGCCCATATCGGGCCGGAACCGGCGGTGGTGGTTGCGTGGTCCCTCGGCGTGTTGGACACGCTGGCGGCGCTGCGCAGCCAGGGGGACAAACGGATCGCAGGGCTGATTTTGGTCGATAATTCAGTGGGTGAGGAGCCGCCACCCCCTACACCGCCCCCGCCGACAGGCCCGCCGCCGCCCAAACCGCCGCACGCGGAAGCCATGCGCCGCTTTGTCGCCGGGATGTTCCATACACCGCGTCCTCAGGCTTATCTCGACCGCCTGACCCAGGCGACGCTGCGCATGCCGGAGGACGCCGCGAAGGCGCTGCTCGCCTACCCCGTACCACGCAGCTACTGGAAGGAGGCCGTCTATACGACCGCCCGTCCGCTGCTGTATATTGTCCGCCCCCGCTGGGTGCCCCAGGCGGAAAACTTGGTTCGAAATCGGCCGGGAACGGAGACGGACATTTTTACCACGGCCGGACATGCGCTTTTCGTCGACGAACCCTCTCGATTTAACGCCACGGTGGAAAATTTCATCCGCCGGCGAGTGTGGCCGTGAATCTGCTGCCGCTGTTCCTGGTGTCCCTGGCCGCGGTCGGGTACGAGACCGCGCTGACGCGCTACTTCGCCGTCGCGAAGTGGTCGGAATACGGCTACTGGGTGATCTCCATCGTCATGGTCGGCTTCGCCCTCAGCGGCGTCGTCATTGCCCTGTGGCGGGACGCCTTCGCCCGACAGGGGGAGCGGCTGTTGGCCACCTTGCCGCCGATCCTCGTCGCGACCGCCGCGATCGGCTACTTCCTGGTCACGGTCAATCCGTTCAATCCGCTGCAATTGCAGAACCCGGCGACGTGGCAGCCGCAGCTCTGGAATATCGGGCTGTACTACCTAGCGCTGCTGCCGTTTTTCTTTCTCGCGGGCATGTTCATCAGCCTGAATTTTGTCCTGCATGCCAACCGCATCGGCATTGTCTACGGCTTCGACCTGACGGGGGCCGGTGCCGGCGCGGCGGCGGTCCTGGCGGCGATGTTCGCCGTGCACGCGTTCAATCTGGTGCCGCTGCTGCTGGTCCCGCTCGCGGCCTCCGCGCTGTTCGTGGACCGGAAATGGCGGGCGCGATCTGCCGTGGCCTCTCTGTTGGTGCTGCTGGCCTCCGAGGCCGGGCTGCTGACCGATCCCCAGGCGGCTTTCAACGACTTCAAATCCATCTATGCCCCGCTGCACACGCAGGACGCCAAAGTCGTCGCCGAAATCCTGTCCCCGCGTGGCGATTATCTGCTGCTGGACAATTTTCAGGAGCGTGTGGACACCGACATTTCCAATAATGCCGGGATGATGGGGGCGAGCGGCCCACCCCGCACCTTCGGCCTGTATCGCGACGGCAACCGCGTCGCCGCCCTTCCGATGGGCGAATCCTGGGACGTCGGCTACGCCCCCGCCGCGCTCGACGCACTGCCTTATACCCTGATCCCGCATGCCCGTGTGCTGCTCGCCGGTGCCTCCGGCGGCTTTCGCGTCCGCGAGGTTCAGGCGCTCGGCGCGACCCGCATCCGGGTTCTGGAGCCGGAACCGGTCCTCGCCGGGGCCTTGCGGCGCGGCATGGGGCCTTCGCCCGCATTGCCGGTCGATCCGCTGGTCCACCTCGCGGACGAGGGTCTGCTGGGCACCAAGCCCGACGTGCACGACATCGTCGATATCTCCGCCGACTTCCTGGACGCCACGGAAGCGAATGTCAGCGCCTTCACCGCCGAAGCGATCGCCCGTCATGTATCCGCGCTGACCAACGGCGGTATTCTGTCCATACCCGCCTCGATCCGCGATTTTCCGATCTATGCGTTGCGCATGCTGGCCACCGCCCGCGCCGGACTTCTGGCGGCGGGGGTGAGCGACCCGGTGAACCATGTGGTCGTCTACCGGTCCGCCTGGGCGGTGCGCATCCTGATCTCGCGCGAAGCATGGGACCCCGATCGCCTGGCGGCCGTGAAGCGATTCTGCGACGAACGATCCTTCGACGTGTCCTGGTATCCCGGCATGAATGTCGAAGCGGCGCGCGCCAATCTATATAACGATCTGCCTCGCGTATCCTTCGGTGAGGGAGCGGTCGAGGCCAACGGCGCCGACGACGCCATCGCCGACGAAGCCGCGGCCGTGCTGAACGGCGAACCGACCCCGTCGGCGCAGTTCTTCAACCTGAATCCCATTACCCTGGACCGCCCATTCTATTACGCCGCGCCACGCCTGGATCAGGTCAACCTGATGCTGAAACGGCTGGAAATCCTGCCGCAACAGGAAGTCGGGGTGCTGGTCAATCTCGCCGTGCTGGCCCAGGCGCTGGTGATCGCGGTCCTGGTGCTGCTGGTGCCCCTGGCCGCTCGGCGCCGGTTGTCGGGCGAGGACGGCGAACGCCAGCCGTTGGCGCGTGCCGTGGTGTATTTCCCGGCGCTGGGGCTGGGTTTCCTGTTCGTGGAAATCTTTCTGATCGAGAAAGCCAGCCTGTGGCTGAACGACCGCACCAGCGGTTTCGCGCTGGTTCTGACGGGCATGCTGGTGTTCTCCGGTCTCGGCAGTATGGCTGCCGAACGCTTCGCCCGCGCACCGCTCGCGGGGATTGCGCTGGTTTGCGGGGGCGTGCTGGTGTGGATGGCAGCAGTGCTTCTGGGGCTGGAGCCGTTGATCCTGGCGACTTTGTCCTGGTCCTGGCTGGGCCGCGCTGTCGCGTTGACCGCCGTCGTGGCACCGGTTTCGCTGCTGCTGGGTCTGCCGTTCCCCTTGGGGTTAAGCCGAGCGGGGAGTGGGGGGCTGTTGCCGTGGGCCTGGGGGCTGAATGGGGCGTTCTCGGTTGTGGCTACGCCTTTGGCCAACCTCATCGCGCGAGAAGCCGGTTTTGAGAGGGTTCTTTTGTGCGCCGCGATATTGTATGGGGTCGCCCTGCTGACTTTCCCCGTGACCAGGAGACGCCCCGCGTGGCATCGTTCGATCAAACCATCACCCGCCGCGGACTGATTGCATCCGCGACGGCGGCATTGGCGCTTCCGTCCGCCGGGCACGCCGCGGCCAATGCCGCGCACTGGACCAAGGCCGACTACGAAAAGGCCATGAAGGAATCCGGGCGGCCGGTCAGCCTGAGCGACGCGCAGTTCGACACGATCCAGAAGCGCCGTCCGGCTGCACTGAAGCGGATCGAGGCCTATCTGAAGGAACGTCTTGGCTCCGCCGATCCGGCCGTGCTGGCCGCATTCGCGGAAGTGCCGCGCGAGTATTTTCATTATCAATACCCGGACCACCGCGCGACGCCGGGGGAGGCCTACGAAGACACGCCCAAGCCCTGGGCTTTGGGCTACGGGTCGGCGCTGTCCGATTATCTCGGGCAGGCCTACATGACTCAGGTCTGTCAGCCGAAACCCGGCGACGTCACGCTGGAAATCGGCACCGGCAGCGGGTTCCAAAGCTCGCTGCTGTCGCGAATCGTGAAGGATGCCTACACGATCGAGATCATCCAGCCGTTGGGCACCGCGGTGGACAAGATCTTCGCGCCGCTGGGCTACGACAACGTGCACGGCAAGGTCGGCGACGGCTATTTCGGCTGGCCGGAAGTCGAGGGCGGGTTCGACATCATCATCGTCACCTGCGCCGCCACGTTCGTGCCGCAGGCGCTGCTGGCGCAGATGAAGCCGGGCGGGCGGATGGTGATCCCCATCGGGCAGCCGATGAAGCGCGGTCAGGTGCTTTACGTCTACACCAAGGACGCCGAGGGCAAGGTGCACTCCAAGCGCGACATGGGCGTATTCTTCATTCCGATGACGGGCGCGATTTCCAAGGCGTCGCCGGGTTCCAGCGGCTGATGCGTATCTCGGTCTTCGGCATCGGCTATGTCGGCGTCGTGTCGTGCGGCTGTCTGGCCGAGC
>CAITUP010000100.1 GCA_903895595.1 uncultured Acetobacteraceae bacterium
CGCACGCGGCCGGCGCGCGGGTCCAACCGGAGGACAATGCCGGGGCAGAAGTTCCACACGCGGCGGCCAAGCGAACCGCAGATCACGCCCCCTGGCGGCCCGTGCGAACAGATAGTCCCGCAGCGCGAGCGCCCGCAGCATCCCGCGCTGCATCCGGTGCAGAATAGTGGGGACATGCTCGGTGCCGAAAACCGCGGCGGCACTGGCGAATTCCGGAACGGACGCGCGGGCGGCGGCGGTCGCCGCGAACTGCCGGGCATGGCCGATCAGGACCGCGAGGACATGAAGAACAGCCCCAATACGCCCCGGGATAGGGCGAGGTTCCGTAGAGGCCGGACTGGTCGAGGCTGCTCGGGTCATCGGAATGCTGGTAGCAGGGAAAAGAGAACAAAGCAAGAATTATATGATCGAATTCCCAACATGACGGATGGATCACGAACGGGCGCGTGGGCTCGGCGCTCATATGCGATTGCCCTGGATCGCCCCGTCAGCAGTTCTCATTATGGCGGTCGTCACCTTTTCATCGTCATGGTCGGGCTTGACCCGACCAACTCTGGCGATTTGAGGCGCGTTGAAATCGCGAGGTTTTTTTGGCGGTACCCCATTGGCCTGCGTTGGTCGGGTCAAGCCCGACCATGACGGGTATGCGGAACAAAATGGCAAAATGAGAACTGCTGTCGCCCCGTGGCGATGCTTGACCGCCTCATCACCAAAGTTATAATAAAGGTTATAATCCGCAAAACCGGAAAGCCACTCACATGGTAAAACTCAAAGTGACCACGGTCGGCAATTCGACGGGCGTGGTTCTGCCCAAGGAGGTTCTGGCACGCCTGAACGTGGAGAAGGGAGACAATCTCTTTCTGACCGACGCACCGGACGGCTGCCGGATCACGGCATACGATCCCGATTTCGAGCGTCAAATGAGCCTCGTGCGCCGGGTGATGAACGAACGCCGGAACGTCCTTAAAGAACTGGCCAAGTGACCGAGGCCGCCGATCGCTGGAACTGGATCGGGGAGGCTGTGGCGCTGGCCGCGCACGATGCCATGCTGGTGGAATTCGGGGGGCCGGCGGGGGTGCGCGACGCGAACGCCATGCACCCCGCCCTCGCGCGGCCGCGCAATCTTGTTGCCTACGGTTCACCCGACGCAGCCGCGCTCGCGGCGGCTTATGCTTTCGGGATATTGCGCAATCACCTGTTTTCCGACGGGAACAAGCGCACCGGTTACGCGCTGGCGCTTCTCTTCCTGCTGGACAATGGGTTTGCGTTCACGGGATCGGATATCGAAGCATCGGCCGCAGCGATACCGCGACTTTACAGACCCCACTCCCGCACCGCCTCGATCAGGGGAAGAGCCTCCCGCACGACGTAAAGATAGTCACGCGATTAGCGTTGCATGTAGATTTTCGGAGAGACGTACCTGGAACCCAAAGGTCGGGCCAAAACCGGGGGAAAGACCGCATTTTTTACCACAAAGGGCACCGAGAATGCGCAAAGGATGCGCAAAGGTTTCGTGCCAAAGTGGCTCTTTGTGCATCCTTGGCGGTCCTTGGTGTCCTTTGTGGTAAAAAATGCGGTCTTTCACCCGCACGGACGGCGCCAGCAATGTCTTGTCCCGGCGGTGCGCCTCGGCGTCGAGTCCGACCCGCGATATGTCGTGAATCGACAGATCGCAGGCCGCGATCAGCTTGACGATTTCCGAGAATCGAACCGCGCCGCTGTCGATGGTATCCAACGCGCAACGCGGCGCGTGCCCACAGGCCAAAATGGTGAAACAGGCCACCCGAAGCAGGGGTTTGCATTCGTCGTCGAAGGGGCAGTTGATGAAAACCGGCCGCGCCAGGTCAGGTCTATTTCCCGCTGGGGATCGCATCTTTGGTCATCGCGAACACCTCGTGGACAACGCGCTTGAGTTCCTCGCGTGAGAAGCGTGTTTGCGCGACCGGCATCGCCAAGCGGACGCCACGGTACATCGCGCCAGCCTTCGGCTGGCGGCGCGGCAGTTTCGCGGGCTTGAGTGTAGTTTGAACCATAGGGACGATATACACTCTCCCGCCGTCGAACACAAAAACGCCGGAGCAGCGTCGCCAACTGGCATCGATAAAATCTTGGTCCGATTTCGTTACCGATTCGTGTTTTTAATATGATCCTGATGTACTCGGTGCAGTGAATCGAGGAGGCGACTGCCCGCCCCAACAATTTTCGACAGAACTTGTATCTGCTCACGGCACGCGAGATTGGTTGTCGGAATTGGATAATTGATTTGATGGTCGACTTCTCCCCAAATTTCTTCAAACAGCGTTCGCACTTGGACCTCACAGCACAAAGGAGAGTCCGATCGCGGTCGGATCAAATAATGGACGCTTGTGTAAGAGGTGGGTTTTTGCACAACCTCAAGATTAAAATTCCTGAAAAATACGGCGGTTTCTGGATCCCACGTATAGGCTGTTGCACGCTCACCTAACACCCAGTCCCCAGCTTTAATCTTTCGTCTAATCACGCCATCGATTTGTTCGAATTGTTCTTGGAATAGGTGAATAATTCGTACCCCAGCCAGATCAGTCACTCGATCGAACAAATTTCCATATGATATTGGCTTTCCCTCAGCCCGTTTGCGTGCAAGCTTGGCGCGGAGGTGCTCGGGGTCCTTGAGTCGACACTTGTAGGAGTGGACAATTTCACGACCTGACGCCCGAAGTTCGGGATGATCCCCAAGATAATGAAGCACGCCATCCATGAAGATTTTGAGATCGTGCTTCATCTCATTATAACGACCAAGGATACGTGCGTCGTCGGCATGATCGCCCGCGGGGGGCGGTATGGTCGGCTCAGCAGTCACAGCAGTTGCACCCGTGTCAGAAAATCACGGGCGAACCCGTGATATGCCTGCTGTGTGTCCCGATAAGCTCGCTGATTACCTCCGATCGTACTCCGGTCCTCGGCATCGAGAATTCCGCAATCAGGTAGTTTCCACATCGGCATGTGATATTTCTGAGACATGCTCGGAAATGTGTTGTGGCTATGAATTATTGCGTTGTCACCGATAGAGCTATCCGCGACGCCCAGGAGTTCGACCATATTATTTGCATCGATAGATTGCTTGATAGTACCTGGAATTTGCTCCGCATAATTCTGGTGTGCCTTCGCGAGATTTAGTTCATCCTCGTATTTACTGTAGCGTTTAGCATTATAGAGCGTGTAACCCATGAATTTCACGAATGAGCCGGGAAAATTTGCACGCTTCTGATCGGATATGAAGTGAAAAATGCTCTCGAATTGCTTCCTCCAAGTGCGCAGCGCATCCCCGATGTTGCGAATTCCATAGACGGAAAATAGGTCGGGAGAGCAGGGAATTAGGAAGCCATCGGCAAGCGACAAAAGATGCCTGTTGAGCGCGCCAAGGCTCGGAGATGTGTCGAAAATCACTAGGTCGTATTTGTTCTGTGCGCCATAATCATGGGCGAGTGTTCTAACACGCGTGGCTGTGCGGATTGCAAGGGGGTCACCCTGATAGATTCCGCTCCAACGCTCCCCCACTTTTGATTCAAAAAGATGCAAGGTGAGGCGCCCTGGAATCAGATCAACATTCAGGCCTAGATTCATAGTGGGCGGGAGCTGATCGAGTTCGGCGGTCCCATCCTCTGTAGGTTTCAGCAAAAAATGAACCGATCGTGGTTCCGAAATGAGCTGCGAGAATCTACTCTCGCCCAGATTTGTTCTACTGGCAGCAAAATCCTCGATGAAGGTGTCTTCACGCATCCAAATCTGATGGATGTTCTCCATCTCTGTCGAGATGATCGTGAGATTACACTGAGGATCAAGATCTACAAGAAGCACCTTTGTTCCGATTTCAGCCAGGGCGTGCGCAAGATGGTAGGTGAGCGTCGTCTTTCCGACGCCCCCTTTGTTGTTGAAAACGGTCACAATCTTCGGTGCCAATGTTATCCCCTATTAGAACGAACTAGCAGTCTACGCGGGTAAGCCGCGAAATGCAAGCATATGCCTGTCAAGAACCTACCCTCGCATCAGAAAGCTGGGATGGTAGGCCGCTGAGCGGTTGGCACTCGCAAGCCGAACATTCCAATCCACCCGTTGCCGCCCGCGCATTGGCCGGTTACCAACAGGCGGGAGACGCGCCACGGGAGAGACGGGCACCACCACACCCCTCAATGCCCCACCCGCTTCATAGCCGCCGCCGTATTCACCATCGAATGCAAACTCCGAGCGTAATCCGTCGCCCCGCGCTCATCCATCCGCGGCGCGACCCGCAGATACTCCTTCAACCCCAGCACCGCCGGCCGAGGCCTGCTTAAAAGCACCCGACAGAACCGTTCCGCTTCCTCCATCAACGACGCCGCCGGCACGACCTGGCTGACAATCCCGTAGCTCAACGCCCGCTGGGCATCGATGAACGCGGCGGAATAAGCCATCCACAGGATCGCATTCCGGCTCATGCGATCCGCGACCGCCGACATCACCATGGTCGGCATCACGTTGTTCTCGATCTCCGGCATGTTGAACGTCGCCGTTTCGCTGGCGAACGACACATCCGCGATGGCTGCCACTGCCGTCCCGTACCCCATCGCTCGGCCTTCGATCGCCACGACAATGGGGATCGGGCACTCGCGGATGGAAGAATAACTGCCGAAAATGCCGCTGTATTCGTCGCGCCGCGTATAGGCTTCGGGGGAGGGCGGGCCGGCGACGTCGCGCACCCGCCCGGTGCAGAAATCCGGCCCGGCGGAGGTCAACAGCACCGCGTCCGACGTCTCCGGCGCGCCCGCCAGAACCGCGCTGAGCGCGGCGGCCATGGAGTCGCTGACGCCGCACCCCGCGCGGGCGAAGGCGATGCGCAGCAGGCGGCCGTCTTGAACAATCTTCAGTGCTTCCGACATCATGTCCTCCGATGGATCGCGCGCCAGACCCGTTCGGGCGTGGCCGGCATTTCGATATGGGTTACGCCGAATTCCGACAAGGCGTGGACGATGGCATTCATGACGGCCCCCAGCGCCGGGGTCGTGCCGCCCTCGCCCCCGGGGCGGATGCCGTGGGGGTGGGAACTGGCGGGGGTTTCGCTCAGGGCGACGTTCATGGACGGCACGGTGTCGGCGCGCGGCAGGGCGTAATCCATGAAGGATCCCGTCAGCAACTGGCCGTGCTCGTCGTGGACGATCTGCTCCAGTAACGCTTGGCCGAGGCCCTGGGCGACGGCGCCGTGCGCCTGTCCGTGGAGAATCAACGGGTTCACGGCGCGACCGACGTCGTCCACGCCGGACCAGGCGACGATGGCGACGTGGCCGGTGTCGGGATCGACTTCCACCTCGCAGACATGGGCGCCGTAGGGGTAGCCGCCGACGCGGTTGACGATTTCGCTGATGCCTTCCAACGGGCCGCGCAGATCGGCCGGCAGGGTGCCGAGGTCCACCCCAGCGCGCGCCACGTCCCACAGCGACACGCTGGCGCCGCCTGCCGCCGAAAACACGCCGTCGGCGTAGGACATCGCGGTTCCCTCCGGCTGTTGCAGCATATGGGCGGCGATGGATTTGCCTCGGGTCAGCAGTTTTTCCACCGCCTCCCCCACCGTAATGCTGACCAGCCGCATCGACCGCCCCGACACCGACCCTCCCCCCACCGACACAAACGCCGTATCGTTCGCTCGGAAGCGCACGCATGCCATCGGCACTTGCAGCCACTCGGCGACGAGCTGGGGAAAACTGGTTTCGTGGCCCTGACCGCTGCTCATGGTGCCGACGATGAGATCGACGGAGCCGTTGGGGTGGACGGTGATTTCCGATCGTTCGCGCGGGACGCCGCTGGCCACCTCGATGTAGTTGGCGACGGCGATGCCGCGCCGGAGTCCCTGCGCCCGCGATGCCAATGCCCGTTCCGCGAACCCGTCCCAATCCGCCAGCCCCAGCGCTCGGTCCATCACGGCGCGGTATTCGCCGTTGTCGTAGGTCACGCCGACGCCGTTCCTGAAGGGCATGGCGTCGGGCGGGATCGCGTTGCGGCGGCGGAGTTCCACGCGGTCGAACCCGCATTGGGCGGCGGCGAGGTCCACCAGACGCTCGATCATGTAGATCGCTTCGGGCCGGCCGGCGCTGCGGTAGACGGCGACGGGCGGGGTGTTGGTCAGGACGGCGTGGCCTCGGAAATACACGGCGGGAATGCGATACACCCCCTGCATCTGCGACAAGCCTTTGCGCAGCGGCCAGAAATAGGCGGTGTAGGCGCCCAGGTTCATGATGTTCTCGCCGCGCAGCCCGATGAAATTGCCGTCGGCGTCCAGCGCCAGTTTGGCGTTCGAGGTCAGGTCGCGCGCCTGATAGTCCGACAGGAAGCACTCCGACCGGGTGGCGGTCCATTTCACGGGGCGGCCGACGCGGCGCGACGCCCAGGGCATCAGCGCGTATTCCGGCGAAAACGCATTCCGCGTCCCGAAGTTCCCGCCCATGTCGCCGAACACCGCGCGGCAGCGCTCCAGCGGCACGCCGAGGACCGAGGCCATGCGTTCGCGGCACTGCACGGCGCCTCGGCCGGAGGCGGTGTAGACGGTGTAGAAATCGGTGGCGGCGTCGTATTCACCGACGACGGCGCGCGGCTCCATCGGCGTGCCGGTGACGCGGTGCACCCAGCTGTTGAGGCGCACGATATGGGCGGCGTTGGCGAAAGCGGCGTCGGTGGCCTGTGCGTCCCCGACCTCGCACGTCAGCGCCACGTTTCCCGCGCAGTCTGGCCAGACCTGGGGCGCCCCCGGCTGCATGGCGGCGCGGCCCCGTGTCGTCGCGGGCAGCGGTTCCCAGTCGATCGCGACCAGTTCCGTGGCGTCGTTGGCGAGCGCCTCGGTCTCGGCGATCACCAGGACGACGGCTTCCCCGGCGTAGCGGGCGCGATCGGCGGGGAGGGGGTAATTCCGGGTGGTGAAGACGTCGAAACCGGCGGGAATCCGCATCTCCACGTCCGGCGCACCAGTCCATTCCGGGGCGTGCGGGATCGGCCCCAGCCCGTCGGCGGCGGCGTCCGCGCCGGTCAGGACGGCCAGCACGCCAGGCAGAGCAGCCGCTCGGGCCGTATCGATCGCTTTGATGCGTGCATGCGCGTGCGGGGAGCGGACCAGCACGGCATGGCACACACTCGCCGGAAACCGATCGGTCGCGTAGCACCCCTGGCCGGTGAGCAGGCGGTGGTCCTCCGACCGCCGCAGCGGCGCGCCGATGCCGTCCGGCCGATGCGGTGTGCTGTGGTTCACGCGAGCCTCCCCCGATGGAACGCCGACCATATTGGATTTCGTGCTTCGTGCCACCCGCGCCTATGATGCCCGCCAATCGACACGGGAGAGCGGACCATGGACCTGGGATTGAAGAACAAACGCGCGCTGGTGATGGGCGGAACGAAGGGGCTGGGGCGGTCGATCGCCGACGCTTTGGCGGCCGAGGGCGCGGCCGTGACGATCAGCGGCCGGACACAGGCCACGCTGGATGAGGCCGCGGCGGCGCTCCAGGCGCTCGGTGCCGCCAGCGCGGTCGGCGTGGTCGCGGATGTGGCGTCCGGCGAGGCGATGGACGATCTGGCAGCGGCGGCGGTCGCGGCGATGGGCGGGGTGGACATCCTGGTGCTCAACCACGGCGGCCCACCACGCTGCACCGCGTCCCAGATGCAGGAGGCCGATCTGGTCAAGTGGTTCCAGCACATCGTCGTCTCCCCCATCCGGATCGCGACGAAGCTGCTGCCGGCGATGCGCGCGCAAGGCTGGGGACGGGTGATCGTGGTCGGCAGCACCGGCATGCAACAGCCGATCCCGAATTTGGCGCTGAGCAATACGTTGCGCGCGTCGATCTGGGCGTGGCTCAAGACCATGTCGGGCGAGGTGATCCGAGAGGGGGTGACGATGAACGTTCTAGCCCCCGGCACAATCCATACCGACCGCACCAACGAATCGGCCGCCGAATTGGCTCGGCATCGGAACATTGGATTCGAGGAGGCTCTGGCGCAGCGGCTGGCCGAAGCGGGACGGGAAATACCGGCGGGACGCGTGGGCCGGCCGGACGAATACGGACCGATGGGGGCGTTTTTGGCGAGCGATCGGGCGGGTTACATTACCGGGAGTATGATCCGGGTGGATGGGGGGCGGATCAGGGGGATGGTGTGACGGTGAACGATATATCGATGAACGCGATCGGGTTGTTGGCGGAAAACGCGCCGGAAATTGCCTCGGTTCGGGCGTGGCACACTTATGTTGCAGCGGTCGGGCGTGAGGCGGCGATCGCGAATAGCTATACGGCCGCGGAGGCGAAGCGCCTGCTCGCGGGCGAGAGTCCGGTTCGGATTTGGCGGGAGAAGCGCGGCATGACGCAGCGGGCGCTGGCGGCGGCGACGGAGATTCCGGCTGGGTATCTCAGCGAGATCGAGAGCGGCAAGAAGCCGGGGAGCGTCCCGGTATTTCGAGCGCTGGCCCAGGCGCTGGCGGTGCCGATGGAGGAGCTTGTCGGCGACGGGTGAACGGGGACCTGCATGACAGTATGGTTCCCCTTTGGCGCGTGGTCGACTATATCAGCAATATGGATTCGACCTACAATCTCAATGGTGGCTTCAAGCCGACGATCAAGCGATTCGCAGACCTCGATGGCCCGGATTTTTATCCGACCCCGAGTTGGGCGACCTATGCGCTCATAGATAACGAGCACTTCGAGGGCCGTATTTGGGAACCAGCATGCGGCGACGGCACGATGGCACGCGTACTCGAAGAGACCGGCTGCCGTCTCGAAGCAACCGACTTATATAATCGCGGATATGGTGAGCCGGGCCTCGATTTTCTGCAGCAAGAGCGCAGGGTCGAGAATATCGTCACAAACCCGCCTTATAACAGTGCTGAGGGGTTCGTCGGAGCTGGATTACGTCAGGCGACACACAAGTTATGCTTGTTGCTCCGCCTTGCGTTTCTGGAAGGGGCGAACCGTCAACGCACAATCTTCACAAAATCCCCACCTTCTCGCGTGTGGGTATTTAGCGAGCGAATCACGTTCTATCCAGCAGGTGCGGTTGTGAAAGGGACCGGAACAACGGCTTACGCATGGTTCGTGTGGGATAAAGTGAGTGACAATCGAGGAACTGAGTTAAAATGGCTACCACTTGGCTATCGGGATCGTTATTCGTCATCCATGAGAGCTGAATTGGCTCAGTCCGAAAACCCGATGCTATTCAAGTAGTCTATGCCCTGGCGAGTTACTCTCAAACCGCCGGGTATTTTCTCCGCCCATCCCTTGGCGAATATCGTTTGCCCACCTTTCATATGAGAGGACATTGCATTGCGAACAACAATCTGCCACCCTAACTCGCGAGGACGCGACGGTGAACGCTTCTTATCTGCCTCAGAAAGATCAAAGTACCTCGGAACTTCTTCCCGTAGTTTTTCGATGGTAGCAGAATGTCCGGGCTGACTCGCAGCGATTTTAAGAACAATAAGACGGGCTTCGCGTTCACTCAAACGGTCTTGCCGCGACCGCTCCAGCTTGCCAAATGTAAATTTCTGACCTCGGCGCCACGCGACAGCGGAGACTGGAATAGCCATTTCCTCAATAACGAGTGCCAAAATCTCCGATACATGCTCCTCATCCCCGACGTCCTCAGGCAGATAGAGGGTGACCGTCACATCAGCATGGATGTGGCCTTCATATACCCGCAAATCGAAGGTAATGTCATTTCCGATCGTGAAACTGGCACCTTGATATCTGTCTAGGTCGTCTTGTCCGTTCCGGACCACAAGTGTGCAATAACGCAGCGGGCGCCAGATGATCGCCTGCGGGACAACCTCGATATCCGGGTCATATTTGAGAACGTTTACCGTCATGGCTGCATATTGCTGAACGAGGTCACGGCAATGCAGGCGTAGTCCTCACCATCTTTATGCCTGATCTCCACGCCCGGGCTCCATTCCCAATACCATCTGGCCTCGTTTGGCGCACTGCCCGGCATCGGCTCTATATCGGTCGTAAACTCAACGCCGCGGTCTCTGGTCAGTTTACCAGGGTAGGCCTTCACCGACGGTTGGCCACTGCCCCGAGCGGGCCGCCCCAATATTTCATGAGACAGCTGCTGCATCAAGGCAATGGTCTTTGTCTGGGTCGTTGGGTTTTCGACGCGATGGAATGGGTCGTTTGGCACGTATTCGATGTCCCTCATCCTATGCTGAATCCTATCGGTCATTTGGGAATCTGGTCAAGCCCTCACTCGATATGGTTACTGCAACGCGCCACGGACCTGTGCCCCCTACCGCTGCCGCACCGCATCCACCATCCGCCCCACGATCTCCTTCAGCACCGGCGCCGGCGTCGCGAAATTCAACCGAGCGAACCCTGGATACTGGGCGCCGAACGTCTCCCCGAAATTCAGCCCCACTTTGGCATGATCCAAGAAAAACTGCCCGGCCGAACCCGGAATTTCCAGACCGCGGCAATCCAGCCACGCAAGATACGTCGCCTCCGGCAGGCGCAGCGTCACGCCCGGCAATTCCGCGGCGATCGTCGCCGCCAGCCAATCGCGGTTGGCTTTCAGTTGCGCCAGGATTTCGTCCAGCCACGGTTGCCCCTCATCCCAGCCGGCGACCGTTGCATCGACCCCGGTCACGGCGGGGGAGCCGAGCAGGCGGGACGGGACTCGTTTCTCGAAATGCGCCTTCAAGGCGGGGGCGCCGAAATGCATGACGGCGCAGCGCAAGGCGGGGATGTTGAAGCTTTTCGTTGCGGAGGTAATCGTTATCGTGCGGGCCGCGATCTCCGGGCTCAACGACGCCAGCGGAATATGCACCCCGCCCGGGTAGACGATGTCGGCGTGGATTTCGTCGGACACCACGATCAGGTTGTGGCGGATCGCGAAGGCTGCCACCGCTTCCAGCTCCGTCCGGTTATACGCGCGTCCCGTCGGGTTCTGCGGATGGCAAAAGATCATCATCCGCGCGGTCGGGTCCGGCGCGGCGTCGTAGGAGTCGAGATCGAGCCGCCAGCACACGCCGTCGTCCTTCATCGGGTTGGCGATCAGGCGGCGGCCGGTGTCCTGGATGGCGAGCATGAAGGGCGGGTAGGACGGCAGTTGCAGCAACACGGACTCGCCGGGCTCGCTGAACGCCATGACGGCGGAGAAGCTGGCCTGCACCAGATCGCCGATCGCGACTACGTCTTTCAGGTCGGTGTGCCAGTTGAAGCGGCTGGCCATGCGGCGGGCGAAGGCGGCGGCGAGCGCACCCTCCCGCGCCGCATATCCGTATTCCTGTTTGTCGGTCAGGCGCTGGAGCGCGGCGGTTATCGGCGGGGCCACCCCGAAATCCATGTCGGCGACCCAGGCCGGCAGCACGTCGGCCGGGAATTTGTGCCACTTGTTGGTGCGGCGCGCCCGCAAAGTGGGGATGTCGAAGTCGGTGGCCGTCATGTCGTGTGTCTCCGCTCTGCTCCCGAACCTCTTAGCACCGGGCGGCGTGGCAATCGACTCACGGGGGCGAATGGGGTGAGATGGCGGCATGCCGACGAAGCAGCTTCATCTCGGGGCCGTGATGCGGCCGGTGGCGATCCATACGGCCTGGTGGCGGTATCCGGGGGCGTATCCGGACGCCAATTTCAATTTGGCGCATATCGTGCGGTTCATCCGGACGTTGGAAGCGGCGTGCTTCGATGCGTTTTTCATGGCGGATCATTTGGCCGTGATGAACATGCCGGTGCGAGCGTTGCAGCGGAGCGCGACGGTCAGCTCCTTCGAGCCGATGACGCTGCTGTCGGCGCTGGCGATGGCGACGGAGCGGATCGGGCTGGTCGCCACGGCCTCCACCACGTTCGAGGAACCGTTGCACGTTGCTCGGCGGTTCGCGTCGCTGGACCGTATCAGCAACGGCCGCGCCGGGTGGAATGTGGTGACGACGGCGAACCCGGACGCGGCACTGAATTTCGGTTTGACCGAGCATGTGGAGCACGACGAACGTTATCGGCGGGCGCGGGATTTCCTATGTGTTGTCGAGGGTTTTTGGGGCGATGCGCGGCCGGTGATCGTGCAGGCCGGCGCGTCGGAGGCTGGGCGGCAATTCGCCGCCGAAACGGCCGAAGTCATCTTCGGCAGCAGCCGCACGATCGACGATGCGCGGCTGTTCCATCGCGATGTGAAGGCGCGCGCGGCGGCGGCGGGCCGATCCTGCAAAATTCTGCCGGGTGCGATGGTGACGGTGGGTCGGACGCGCGCGGAGGCTTGGGAGAAGAAGGCCCTGCTCGACAGCCTCGTGCATCCCGACAGCGGGATGCCCAATTTGTCGATCCGGCTGGGGATCGATGCGTCGGGGTTCGATCTGGATGCGCCGCTGCCGGATATTCCGCCGTCCAACCAAAGCCAAAGTCAGCGGGATACGCTGGTGGCGCTGGCGCGGCGGGATCATCTGACGGTGCGGCAGTTGGCGCAGATGGTGGGCGGGTTCGGCGGGTTGGAGATGGTCGGGACGGCGGGGGAAATTGCCGATACGATGCAGGAATGGCTGGAAACCGGCGCCGCCGATGGGTTCAACATCATGTTCCCGACGATGCCGACGGGGCTGGACGATTTCGTGGAACTGGTCATTCCCGAGCTGCGGCGGCGGGGCCTGTTTCGTAGGGAATATGAGGGGACGACCTTGCGCGATCATTTGGGCCTGCCCAGGCTCGTGAACGATTAACGTCGGCGGAATACCAAGCTCAGATTGTTTGCCGGCATTGCGATACGTTCCGGTGCTGTGAAGCCATGGCGGGCCGCCAGCGCGGCCACATCTTCCCGGTCTCGGATGCCCCAGGAGGGGTCGCGCGCCCGCAGGTCCGCATCGAACGCTGCGTTGCCGGGCGACGTATGCGCGCCGTTTTCCCGGAACGGGCCGTACAGGAACAGCAGTCCTTCCGCGCTTAATACCCGCTCGGCGCCGGCAAACAGCCCCTGCGCGGCGCTCCATGGCGCGATGTGGATCATGTTGATCGACACGACAGCATCCGCCCGCGCCACCGGCCATCCGTCCGAGGCGGCGTCCAGCTCCAATGGCGGCAACAGGTTCGCCAAACCGGCCGTCTCCCGCCAGGCCGCGATGCTGGCGCGGGCATCCGGGTCGCGATCGGTCGGCTGCCACGTCAAATCGGGCAAGGCAGTGCTGTACCAAACCGCATGCTCCCCGGTGCCGCTGGCGATTTCCAGCACGAAGCCGGGCCGCGGGAGGATATCGCGCAGCACGCCCAGGATCGGCTCCCGGTTGCGCCCGGCCGCCGGGGCGGATTTGGCGGCCGCTACCATTTATACACTTTCTGCAACGTCCCACCCATCAGCGCGGCCTTGTCCCCGGCCGACAGGCGCGCGGTGTCGCGGAACGGCGCGACGCCCTGTCCGTAGGTCAGCATGCCGATCGTGCGGGTCCAGTCGGTGCCCCACATGCAACGCTCCAGGCCGAACGCATCGATGACCCGCAGCACGTTGTCCCAGATGTCGTCGTAGGGGAACGGACGATGCGACATCGTGCAGGCGCCGCTGATTTTTACTCGCACGTTCTTATATCGCGCGAGATCGAGCAGCTTCGGCAGATCGGCCCAAACATCGGCGGGAACCGGCGGTTTGTCCGGTTGCAGCAGGCCGAGGTGGTCGATCACGATCACCGTATCCGGGTGCTGCCGGATATGGGGCAGGCCTTTGTCCAGGAGGCCCCAGCACAACAAATTCACCGGCAACCCCAGCCGCCCGGCGGCCGCGAACGCTCGGTGCAGGCCGGGGTGGTCGGCGTCCATCGGCAGGCCCGGGCGCATGCGGATGCGGATGCCACGCGCGCCCGGCGTCGCCGCCCATTTCGATACGATATCGTCGATTGCCGGATCGGTCGCATCGACCGGCGTCACGACCCGGAATTTGTCGGGGTATTTGTTGTAAACCTCCAACGCGTAACTCGGGTCGTACTCGTAGGCGGCGAACGAGGACACCATGATCGCGCCATCGACGCCGACACTGTCCATGGCGGCGACCATTTCCTCCCCGCTCGCGGAATCCAGCCCGTGGGAGGGGCTGGCCCAGGGCCGGCCGGGGTGGTTGCGGTCGAACGGATGTACCTGAACGTCGATGACGGGCATGGCTGTCCTCAAGCCGTAGCGGGGCGATAGGCGCGCAGGAAAGTGCGGACGTGGCGCACCGCGAGCGGGATTTTATCGGGCGTGTCCTTCCACGGATAAAGGGTCACCTGCGCGTTCTTCGCCAGACGCACCGTCTCCATCGCGACCGCGTAAGGATGCGCGGGGACATCGTCGGGCAGCACCAGGATCGGCGTTTCGACCGTGCTCACGAAATCCCGTGTCACGCTGTAGACGAAATCCGCGCGGGCGCCGCCGTACATGTTCGACAGGAATTTTTCGACTTGCGCCATGTTCAGATCGGGACGGTGCGCGCACAGTTCCGGTCCCCAGCCCTTCATGTTGTTGTTGAAGGACATGCCCGGCATTTCCGGCCGGTAGCCGCTGGGCTGCGCCGGTACGGCGGCGGGAATGCGGTCGCCGGCGCGTTTCAGCAGGTTCCAGATGAAGGGGCCGCCGATGCAGAACCCCAACACCATGAATTTGTCGATGCCGAGATGATCCATCAGGCCGATGTGGTCGTCGGTATAGGCGTCCCAGGGGCGATCGACCTCCAGCGGGCCGGTCGATTGGCCGCCGTTGGCGTTGCGCAGATCGGCGGAGATCACGCGGAAATCGTTGGAGAATTCAGTGAATGGGTTGAACGGGTGGGTTTTCAGGCCCTCCACGGTGGAATTGAGGCCGCCGCCGGGGATGACCAGCAGGGGGAAACCGGAGCCGGCTTCCTCGTAATGAATGCGCACGGGGCCTTTTTCGTAGAACGGCATGGGTTCCTCCTGTTTGTTATCGGCGCGGGCAGTCTACCGCCGGCTAGTACCCCAGCGTCAAATCGATCTCCTGCAACGGCGGTCCGCCGGCTTCGACGTTTCGGATGCAGGCGGCGATTTCGTTCGCCAATTGCATGACCGTGGGTCGGCGGGCGACATGCGGCATGACGGTGACCTTCGGATGCGACCACAAAGGGCTCGTCTTCGGCAGCGGCTCGGGCCACAGCGCGTCCAGCGCGGCATAGGACAATTGGCCGGAATCGAGCGCGGCGATCAGGTCCGCCTCCACCACGTGCTTGCCGCGACCGACGTTTATCAGCATGGCGCCCTTGGGCATCATGGCGAAGGTGCGGGCGCTGAAAATGCCCTCGGTTTCGCGGGTCAGGGGCAAAAGGCAGACGGCGATGTCGGTTTGGCTCAGGAACGGCTCCAACCGGTCTTCGCCGTGGTAAATGGCGATGTCGGAGTCCTCGCGCGGGTTGCGGACCCAGGCGGAGACCGGAAAGCCGAGTTGCTTCAGGATCAGGGCGGGGGCTTTCGCCATTTTGCCCAGACCGAGGAACCCGACGCGGCGTTGTTCCGGCCGGACGATCGTGGTGCGGCGCCATTCGCGGTTGGCCTGGGCGATGGCGTAGCCGGGCATGTCGCGGTGCAGGCGCAGCACGTGCATGACCACGTATTCCGTCATCATGGGGTCGCCGTCCTGAGGCTCCACCTTGCACAGCGGGACCTTGGGCAGTTTGGGGTGGTTCACGAATGCCTCTACCCCGGCGGAACGGCTGAACATGAGTTTCAGGTTCGGGAAGGCGGGCAGCGCATCGAAATCCGGGCGCATGAACGCGAGGTATTCGATGTCGGCCACATTGCCCGGCTCCGGCCAGAAGCGGACCTCCAGGCCCGGCAGCAGCCCGGCGAATGTGTCGCGCCAGGATGCGGCATTGCCGATATGTTTGTCGAGATCGACGACGAGCAGTGCCATGACGCGTTCCCCAAATGTCGGCGATCATGGTAGCGCAAACGCCGAAACGGCCAAATCCGTGCTACGATGCCGCCACGCCCCAAGGAGACCGCCGACCATGACCCTGCGCGCCGGACGAGAGTTTCTGGCCATCCCCGGCCCCACCACCGTCCCCGACGAAGTCCTCCGCGCGATGCATCGCCCGGCGGTCGATATCTACGACGGGCCGCTGCTGGCGCTGACGGACAGTCTGCACCGCGATGTCGCGCGCGTGTTCGGCACCAAAGGCCGCGCCTACATCTACATCGCGAACGGGCACGGGGCGTGGGAGGCATCGCTGACCAACGTGCTGTCGAAGGGCGACAAAATCCTGGTCCTGGAAAGCGGCCGCTTCGCCGTGGGCTGGGGGGAGAATGCGCGCCGCATGGGCGTGGACGTCGAAATCCTGCCCGGCGATCTCCGCCGAGCGGTTCGGCCGGAAGAGGTCGAGGCGCGGTTGAAGGCCGACACGGGTCGGACGATCAAGGCGATTCTGGTGACGCAGATCGATACCGCCTCGGGCGTGGTCAACGATATTCCCGCGATTGGCGAGGCGCGTCGCGCCGCCGGTCACGATGCTCTGCTGATGGTCGATGCGGTCGCCTCGCTCGGGTGCATGCCGTTCGAGATGGATGCGTGGGGCGTGGATATCGCGATGGCGGGGTCGCAGAAAGGGTTGATGATGCCGCCCGGATTGGGGTTCGTGGCGGCGAACGAGCGCGCGCGCGCCGTGCACAAGACCGCCGGCCTGCGCACGCCCTACTGGGACTGGACAGAGCGGGAAAGCGATCTGCATTACCTGAAATACGCCGGGACCCCGCCCGAACACATGCTGTTCGGCCTGCGTCAGGCGTTGGACATGCTGTTCGAGGAAGGCATGGACAACGCCTTCCGCCGCCACCGCCTGCTGGCCGAGGCCACGCGGCGCGCCATCGAAATATGGTCGGAAGGGCAGGCGCTGGGCTTCAACATCGTCGCTCCGCATGAGCGATCCAATACCGTGTCCGTCGTGCTGACTCCCGGTTGCGACCCGGACGCTTTGCGCGCCTGGTGCCGGGAGAATTGCGGCGTGGTGCTTGGGCAGGGCATCGGCGCGCTGTCCGGCAAGGCGTTCCGCGTCGCGCATATGGGCCACGTCAATGCGCCCATGCTGCTCGGCACGATCGGGGTGATCGAGATGGCGTTGGGTGCGATGGGCGTCCCCCACGGAACAGGCGGGGTGGGGGACGCGATCGCGTGGTTGGGCAAGCAGGTGGGGACGGTGTAGGCCGCCTGCTTACAGCGCCGTCATGCCGCCATCCACGAACAGCAGCGCGCCGGTCACGTAGGACGCGTCGTCGGACGCCAGGAACAGGATCGCCGACGCGACTTCCTCGGCCCGGCCTGGGCGCTGCATCATGGTGCTTTGGGCGGCGCGAGCGTTGTATTGCTCGATGGACTGGCCGGCGGCGGCGATGCGGTTCTGGTGGAACGGGGTGAAAATCGGGCCGGGGCCAACGGCGTTGACGCGGATGCCCTCGGCCGAGTGATCGGCGGCGAGCGCCCGTGTCAGGCCCGCGACGGCGGCCTTGGCGGTGTCGTACTGCAGGTTGCCGCCGCCCGAAATCACCGAACGAACGGAGGCGACGTTCACGATGGCGCCGCTTTTGTTGGCGCGCATCAGCGGGACGGCGGCCTTGGCGCAGAACGCGTAGCTGAGCAGATTGACGCTGAGGATTTCGTTCCAGCTTGCCGCGCTGGCCTCGTCGATTTTCTCGTATTTGCGGATGCCGGCGTTGTTGATCAGGATGTCGAGGCGCCCGAAGTGCCGCGCGGCACTGTTGACGAAGTCGAGGCAGGCTGCCTCGGTCCCCACATCGGCGTGCGTGAACGCGACTTTCGCGCCGGAGGCTGTCAGTTCGGCGGCGAGGCGCTGGCCGCGTTCGGCGTCCCGGTCGAGGAATGCCACGCTGGCGCCCTCGGAGACGAAGCGGCGGACTGTTGCCTCGCCGATGCCGGATGCGCCGCCGGTTATGGCTGCGATTTTGCCTTCGAGACGTCCCATGGTTGTATCCTTTTGTTGGGTTGCGTGTTGTGGAGCGAGGTTACGTTATTTTTGTCGGGAGGGCACCCCACTGGGGGCGATGGCTCAGGATTTTTGCGCGAAGCTGTTTGTACCGAATCGACAAAGATATGACGACGATGCATGCGACCTTGACGACTGGCGGGATCGGCCCGAACTCAATCGAGGATCGGCAAGCGCCGGACATGCGCCGACCGTTCCGTGACGGTGACCATCGCGCCGTTCTCCAACGCCTCTGCGATCCCATGCCAAATCGTCTGCGACAACGCCGCGAGCGCGAAAGCGTCGAGACCCTCTTCGCGGATGCGAATGACCGACGGACTCCGCGCGCCACGGGTCGCGACTTGGGCGTGAAAATCGGCATCGAGCGTGACGCAGACCCGATTTTCGATGACCGCGCGGTGGAGAATGTCCGAGTCGGCGGCCCGGCTCATGCCGATATCGGCCACATGGACCACGTCCCAGCCTGCTTCTGTTAACAGCCTGGCAGACGATCTTGGCAGCCCCTGATCGAGCAGCAGGCGATTCACGCGGGTTCGCGAGGCTGGACGCTTGCATCTAAATTCCGCGCCGCGAATGCCAGCGCCTGGCGAATATCCTCCTGCTCCAGCTCAGGATATTCGCGCCACACATCGTCCCAATTCGGCCAAGTGGCGAGTGCTTCGATCACCCGGCGCACGGTCAATCGCATGCCGCGAATGGTTGGTTGACCATTGAGGACGGTGGGAAGGCAGGTGATTCTGTCGAACGCAACCAAGATCTTTGTCCGAGGCTGTCGCGAGGCCGGCAACCTGCCACGAATGGAAATCCGCGACAACGATCATCGCAGCTATAGCCAGGTGAATCGCATATGGCGGATTTCCGACACTTTCCGTCATGGTCGGGCCTGACCCGACCATCTTCTGCGATTTTACGCACCATTGAAAAGGCAGGGTTTTTCGGACGGTGCCCCATTGGCCTGAGATGGTCGGGTCAGGCCCGACCATGACGGAAAGTGTCGGAAGTCCACCATATTCGATCCCCCTGCAGCTATAGGGCTTCCAGGCCAACCCGAAGGCAACCATTTCGCACCGTGCCGCATTATCCGTCCGCGCCATGAACCGGTGCTGCGCGATGTCTTCCTCATCCGCCGTCAACCAGGCTGGCCCCAGAAGATCCCCTCCGGCGGATGGATCGTGCTGCCGGCGTAGCGCAGGCCCGGATGCCGATCCGCGGCCAACTGCAACGGTCCGTCCAGATCGACGATATCCGCCTGCTGCGCGATCAGCAGCGCCGGCGCGATCCCCAGCGAGGTGCCGAGCGAGCCGCCGGCCATGATTTTCAAGCCGCGCCGTTTCGCTTCCGCCACCAGCGCCAGCGCCTCGGTCAACCCGCCGACCTGATCGAGCTTGATGTTGACGATCGCGTATTTCCCAACGATCCGCTCCAGATCGGACAGGGAACGGCAGGATTCGTCGGCGCAGAGCGGGATCGCGTGGTCCCATCCCGCCAAAGCGTCGTCGGCGCCGGCCGGCAGCGGCTGTTCGACCAGTTCGATCCGGCAATCGGTCAGTGCCGGGAGGTAGGCGCGCAGTTGGGCTTCCGTCCAACTTTCCCCAGCATCGACGATCAGACGCGCCGCCGGCACCGTCTGCCGCACCGCTTGCACGCGTTCGACGTCGCCCTCGCCGCCGAGCATCAGTTTCAGCAGCGGGCGCGTGCGGTTGGCTTCCGCCTGTTCGGCCATTTTCGCGGGCGTATCGAGCGCGATCGTAAAGGCGGTCATGACCGGTGTCGCGGCGCCGAGCTTGGCGAGGTCGGCGACGGTGCAGTAGGCGCGGTTGGCGTCGATGTCCCAGAAGGCGCAGTCGAGCACGTTGCGCGCCGCGCCCGGCGGTAAGGCGCGTTGCACCGTCTCCCGGTTCAGGCCGGAGTACATCGCGTCCTTCAACGTCGTCAGGGCGGCGATAACGCTGTCGGCGGTTTCTCCCCATCGTTGTAACGGCACGCATTCGCCGCGTCCCCGGGAATCGCCGTCGGAAATTTCGGCGATGATGGTTTCGGCCTCGGTTTTGACCCCGTACGCGGTCGTTATCGGCCGCGCCAGCTTCCAGGAGCGGCGTGTCACAGTGAGTTTTTGAGGATGGGGCGCCATGTTTTTCTTCCGTCTTGTCGTTCGCTTAGGGTACCGGCACGCCGATGGACTTTAGCCGAGCATGGGCCTTGGAAGCGCGGGCCTTCATGCCGTCGAGGTAGGTGCTGACGTCGTTCCCCGGCAGGTTCAGCACCTGGCAGCCGAGCTGCCAATATTCCTCGATTTGCGCTTCGGTCTCGGCCGAACCGCGGGCGAGTTTGCCGTGCGCCTTGCAGGCATCCACGATCCGCCGCATCGCCGCCTTGAATTTCGGGTGCTCCAGGTCGAGGTGAACGCCCAGCTGCGCGCTGAGGTCGGAATGGCCGTAGGCGATCATGTCGATGCCCTCGACCGCCGCGATTTCCTCCACGTTCTCCAGCCCTTCGAGCGATTCGATCGACGGGCAGATAATGATGTTCTCGTTGGCCCAGGGCGCGTAGTCGGTGGCGTGGCGGCGACCGTAGCTTTTGTAGCCGGTGTGCGGCCCCTGGCCGGAGATGCCGCGATTGCCGATCGGCGGATATTTCGCGAGGCGCACAATGGCGCGGGCTTCCTCGGCGGTTTCGATTTCGGACACCTGGATGCCCATGATGCCCTGGTCGAGGATGCCAGGGATCAAATGCGCGAAATTCTTATGGATGCGCACGATGGCGGTGACGTTCGTGGCCTGGAACCAGCTGGCCAGATCGGCGATGGTTTCCATGTCGAAGGCGCCGTGTTCGTGGTCGATGGCGCAGTAGTCGAAACCGGCGGCCTCGATGATCCAAGGCACGCCGCGAGAGGCGAATTCCTTCAGACCGGTGCCGAGTGCGGCCCGGCCCTCGCGGACAGCGCGGCGAATGCTGTTTTCCTTCATGGTCGGTCCCAAGCTCCCTGTGTCTTACGTCGCTGTTGTCGGCCGGTCAGTTGGGCACCCAGGCCGCGGTGCGGATTTCGCCGAAGTCGCGCCCCATTTTGCGCCAGGATTCGCCGGCGTCCTCGCTCGCATAGACTTCTCCGAACAGGGTGAAGGCCACGATGCGATTGGGATCGGCGGGGTGGGTGGACAGCCCCCATAGGGTCGCGTTGGCCGGGGTGGGGAAGGGCAGAAGCTGCCACCTTTGGCCGAAATCGGCGGTGCGGAGGACGTGGCCGGCCTCGCCGGTCGTGGTTTGGCCGCAGCCGGCGTACAGCACGCGGGGATCGTCGGGTTTGACCGCCAAGCCGCGCGCGTAGGGCAGGGGCCATTTCTCGGCGATGCCCAGGTCCCGCCACGTGTCGCCGAGGTTGTCGCTCATGAACATGCTGCTGGCGGTGCTGACGTAGACGCGCTTCGGCTGCGTGGTGGCGATGGCCATGTCGTGGACGTCCAGGTCGTGCATGCCGTTGCGGACCGGTGCCCAGGTGTCGCCGCCGTCGGTGCTGCGGAACACGCCGTCGATCTCCACGCCCGCCCAGACGATGTTGGAATCGTCGGGGTCCACGGCCATGGCGGTGACGAAGGGGGTGCCGATGGCGCACGCGGTGGCGATGTCCACATGGAGGCGTTCCCAATGCCGGCCGCCGTCGCGGGACCGATAGACGCCGGCCGGGCGGGTGCCGGCGAACAGCGTGTCGGGGTTGGACGGATCGATGGCGAGCGACCAGATCGTCGGCAGGTCGCCCTGCGTGCCGAGGCGTTCCCATTTGGCGCCGCTGTTGTGGCTGACGAACAGGCCGGTATCGCCGCCGGCGAAAATGGTTTGGGGCAGGGTGGGGTGGGCGACCAGCGCCTGCACGCGGCTATTGAGGGGGAACGGGGTGCGGTGGCGCGTCCACGACTCCCCGGCGTTGGGGCTGTGCCAGAGGCCCCAGCCGGCCGTGCCGAGACAGATGCTGTAGTCCGTCGTCATATGTTGCCTCCCCGCGTTCGATCGGCATTTGTAGGTTCGCGGGCGCTATCGCACAACATTGGGGCTTCGCGGCGGGTCGCCCGCGTTCCCGATGGACAGCCGACCTTGGGCACGCCATTCTGGCCTCAATAACGGCCGTCCGATCGAAGCGCGCGGCATCCATACAGGGAGACACAACAGCCCATGCGTATCACGGGATGGTCGGTTCTGCTCGCGCTCGGCATTTTTGCCGGGGCGGACGGGCGCGCGGCGGCACAGGCGGTCAATACCGAGGCGTCCATCGTCTATTACGACATGGCGGGCAATGCGACGTTGGACCCGGCGGAACCGCAGAACAACAGCACCTATTCGCACGAGGCGCTGCTGGCGATTTACGACACGCTGATCCGTCTGGACGACGCGGGCGTGCCGGGGCCGGGATTGGCGGATTCGTGGACGCGGAACGACGACCTGACGGAGCTGACGCTCCATATCCGGCCGGGTGTCATGTTCCACGACGGCACCCCGGTGAACGCCGAGGCGGTGCGCCGCAATTTCGAGCGCAGCACGGCTTTGGGCAAACGCGCCGGCAGCGCCGTGGCGGAAACCTTCGCGCTGGTGTCGTCGTTCGAGGTGGTTGGCACCGACAGCATCAAGCTCAAGCTGAAAGCCCCGAACGGGCAGATCGAGTATTGGCTCGGCGGCACGGCGGGGATGATGATCTCCCCGGCGTCGTTCAAGGACGACGCGTTCGGCGGGACGCTGAACGCGGTCGGCGCCGGCCCGTACAGGGTGAAGAATTTCGACGCCAACGTCACCACGCTGATGGCGCGCAACGACGCCTATTGGGGCGGCACCAAGGACCGGCCGGCCGGTTTCGAGCATCATTATGTCCCAGACGGACGCGCCCGGCTAAACGCGTTGCGGTCCGGGCAGGCGAATATCGCGCTGATCGATGCCCGTCAGATACCGGAGGCGAAAGCGGCGGGGCTGGCGGTCAAGGTCATCGAGAAGAACGCGTTCTGGGACATTTACCCGAACCTGAAGAAAGGTCCGCTGGGCGATCTTCGGGTGCGGCAGGCGATCATGCACGCCATCGACCGGGAGGCGATTGCCGAGGCGCTGACGTTCGGCAGCGCGCATCCGACGCAGCAGCTCTGGTCCAGCGCGTCGCCGTTCTATGTGAAGGAACTGGATAATCGCTACCCGTTCGATCAGGCCAAGGCGAAGGCGCTGTTGGCCGAAGCGGGCTACAAGGATGGGTTCGAGCTCACGGACCTGTTGCTGAATAACAGCGAATACCGCCAGATCGCCGAGGCGTTGCAGGCCAACCTCGCCGAGGTCGGTATCCGCGTGAAATTCGACGTCGTGGATGTGTCGCAGTTTCCGCTGTTCTTCAAGCCGCCGCCGCGCGGGGATATGTTGATGGCGCGGTACGGCGGGCGCAGCGATCCGATTCAGTCGGTCTACGAACTGGTGGGGACCGGCGGGTCCTATACGCCCGGCGGTGTCGCCAGCCCGGAAATCGACACTTTGCTCAATGAAGCCCGAGCGATGGCCGCGACCGATCCGCGGCGGGTGGAGGTGATGCGGCAATTGGCCAAGGTGATATCGGAAACCGCGGCGACGTTGCCGATCATCACGCGCGCCAATATCTATGCCACGAAGCCGGGGTGCATTCTGAACCTGAACCCCTATCTGCCGATCGGCGACGACCGGTTCAACGACGTTCATATCGCGGCGGGATGCAAATGATGCGCTGGTTATTCGCTGCCCTGATGCTTTTGGCGGCCGCCCCCGCGCGGGCGGTGGACGTGAACACCGCCGCGACGCTGATCTATTACGACGCGGTGGGAAACGAAACGCTCGATCCCGCCGAACCGCAGAGCGGCAGCAGTTTTTCGCAGGAGGTTTTGCTGGCGTTGTACGACACGCTGGTGCGGCTCGATCCCGTCGGAACGCCGACGCCGGGGTTGGCGGAATCCTGGAAGGCCTCGCCCGATCTGATGTCGTTCACGTTCACGCTGCGGCAGGGCGTGAAGTTCCACGATGGCACCGAGGTGACGGCCGATGTGGTGAAAAAGAACCTCGATCGCGACATCGCGCTGGGGCCGCGTGCCAGCGGTGCGATGGTCGATTCCATCAAGGTGTTCGGTTCGGTCGATGTGCTGGGCAAGTACGAATTCCGGCTGAATCTGAAAAGCCCGAGCGGGCAGATTCCGTATATCATGGGCGGGATCGTTGGGATGGTGGCGAGCGAGGCTTCGGTCATCGGCGACGGGTTCGGGGTTTCCTTCAAGGCGGTGGGTGCCGGGCCGTACCGGCTGAAATCGTTCGAATCGAACGTCAAAACCGTCATGACCCGGAATGAGGATTATTGGGGCGGCACCGCCGGCCGTCCGGCCGCGTTCGAACACCATTACGTGCCCGATGGACGCGCCCGCCTGAACGCGGTGCGATCGGGGCAGGCCAATGTGGTGCTGATCGATCCTCGCCAAATCCCCGAGGCGAAGGGTGCCGGGTTGGAGGTGTTGGTCAACGAAAAGAACGGCGTATGGGACATCTACGTCAACCACGGAAAAGCACCGTTGAACAATTTGAAGGTGCGGCAGGCCTTCATGCATGCCGTCGACCGGCAGGCGTTGGCGGACGCGCTGAGCTTTGGCAGCAGCCGGCCCACCGTGCAGTTCTTCGCCCAAAGCTCCCCGGTGTACGATCCGGCGCTGGAGAAAATCTATCCCTACGATCCCGCGAAAGCCAAAGCGCTGCTGGCCGAGGCCGGGTATAAAGACGGTATCGAACTGACGCATCTGCTGCTGAACACCACAGAATACAAAATTTTGGGGGAGGCCTTGCAGGCGATGCTCGCGGAATCCGGTATTCGGATCAAATTCGATGTGGTGGATGCCTCGCAGTTCAATGTGTTTCGCCGGCCGCCGTATCGGGGGGATTTCCTGATGGCGCGGTGGGGCGGGCGCGCCGATCCGTTGCAGGTGTTTCAGGAACTGATCGCGACGGGGGCGACGTATAATCCGGTGGGTGTCTCCACGCCGGAAATCGATACGCTGATCGAGAAAGCGCGCGCGCTGCTGCCGGACGATCCGGCGCGCTTGGCGATCGTGCGGCAGATCGGGCGGGTCGGGGTGGAAAACGTCGCCAATATGCCGTTGATGACCCGTTCCAACGTGTATGCTTTCAAGCCCGGCTGCATCGTCGGGCTGGTGCCGTTCCTGGCAATCGGCGACGATCGGTTCAACGACGTGCAAATAGCGGCGAAATGCAAATGATATTTTCCATATCGTCATGGTCGGGCCTGACCCGACCATCTATTTCCAATGGGCCTGAGAGGGTCGGGTCAAGCCCGACCATGACGGGGTTGGCGACTGTTCTGGCCATGTTGGCCTTGCTCGCTGCCCCCGCGCGCGCGGCGGACCCGAACCCGAACGGGTCCATCGTCTATTTCGATGCGGTCAGCAATCAAACGCTGGACCCGCGGGAGCCGCAGAACAACAGCAGCTTCGCGCAAGGTCCGATCATGGCGATCTTCGATTCGCTGGTGACGCTGGATGCCGCCGGCAATCCGACGCCGGGGCTGGCGGAATCCTGGAAATACAATGCCGATCTGACGGAAATCACGCTGACGCTCCGTCGCGGCGTGACATTCCATGACGGCACGCCGTTCAACGCCGCCGCCGTGGTGCGCAATTTCCAGCGCACGACCGAACTGGGCCAGCGGGCCGGCTACGCGGCGCTGGAAACCGTCAGTCAGATGGCCGCGATGGAAACCCCGGACGATTATACCGTGCGGCTGAAGCTGAAAGGCCCGAACGGGCAGATGCCCTATCTGCTGGGCACCCAGGGCGGCATGATGATCAGCCCGGCATCGCTGGAAGGCGACGCGTTCGGATCGAGCTTGAAACCGGTCGGCGCCGGTCCGTTCAAAGTGCGGTCCTTCGAGTCCAACGTGCGCACCGTCATGGAGCGCTACGACGGCTATTGGGGCGGCGCCGCCGGCCGTCCCGCGACGATCGAGCACCAATTCGTGCCGGATGGACGCGCGCGGCTGAACGCGGTGCGATCCGGTCAGGCGAATTTGGCGTTGATCGATCCGCGCCAGATCGCGGAAGCGAAATCCGCCGGCTTCGCGGTGCAGATCAACGAAAAGAACAGCACCTGGGACATCTATCTGAATGTGAAACGGCAGAATATCGGCAATCTCAAGGTCCGGCAGGCGTTCATGCACGCTTTGGACCGGCAGGCGGTGTCCGATGCGCTGGGCTACGGCGCCAGCAAGCCGACGGCGCAATTGTTCGCGCAATCGTCTCCGATGTACGACGCGGCGCTGGAAGAGATTTATCCGTTCGATCAGGCCAAAGCCAAAAAGCTGCTGACCGAGGCGGGATATCCGAACGGCGTCGATATCGTCTGGGTGCTGCTGAACACCCCCGAATACAAGCAAATCGCCGAAGCCGTGCAGGCCATGATGGGCGAGGTCGGTATTCGCATTAAATTCGACGTGGTCGATGTGTCGCAATACATCACCTTCCGCCGCCCGCCGACGCGCGGCGATATCATGATGGCGCGCTGGGGCGGCCGTCCCGATCCGTTGCAGTCGTTCCAGGAAGTGACGGGCACCGGCGGTTCGGTGAACGCCGGCGACGCGGCATCGCCGGAGATCGACGCCCTGATCGAAAAAGCCCGCCGGTTGGACCCCGCCGATCCCGCGCGCACGGCGGTGTTGAAGCAGCTGGCCCGCCTGACCACCGAACTGGCTGCGCATTTCGGCATCATGACGCGGTCGAACGTCTACGCTTACAAGCCCGGCTGCATCAGCGGGATTCCCGCGTATTTGCCGACCGGCAACGACCGGATCAACGACGTGAAGATCGCCGTGGGGTGCAAGTGATTTTTCATCCGTCGTCATGGTCGGGCTTGACCCGACCATCCTTTTCCAATCGGCCTGGGATGGTCGGGTCAGGCCCGACCATGACCGTGTTGGCGGCGATGGTCATGCTGGCCGCCCCCGCCGTCGCGGCGGACCGTCAGCCCGACCCCAACGCCACGCTGATCTATTTCGACGCCGTGTCGAACCAAACCCTCGACCCGCGGGAGCCGCAGAATAACAGCAGCTTCGCGCAGGGGGCGCTGATGGCGGTTTTTGACTCCCTCATCCGCCTCGATGCGTCCGGGGTACCGAAGCCGGGCCTCGCGGAAGAATGGTCGTACAACGCCGACCTGACCGAATTCAGCTTCACCTTGCGTGCCGGCGCGACATTCCA
Organism: uncultured Acetobacteraceae bacterium; assembly: GCA_903895595.1. Classification (GTDB taxonomy): domain Bacteria; phylum Pseudomonadota; class Alphaproteobacteria; order Acetobacterales; family Acetobacteraceae; genus Rhodopila. The sequence goes on from CAITUP010000100.1 coordinate 27,168, forward strand.
TGATGGCACCCCCGTGGACGCCAAGGCGGTGGCTCTGAACTTTGAGCGTTCGACGGCACTGGGCAGCCGCATGGGTAACTCGGCGTTCGAGACCGTCAGCCAGATCGCCTCGGTGGATATTCTGGACGACCGGCGCGTCCGGTTGAAGCTGAAGGCACCCAGCGGGCAAATGCCGTATTTGCTGGCGGGGCAGGGCGGCATGATGATCGCGCCGGCGTCGTTGGCCGACAACGCGTTCGGCGGTGCGCTGAAGCCGGTCGGTGCGGGGCCGTACCGGGTGAAAAGTTTCGATTCCAACGTTCAAACCATCACCGTTCGCTACGACGGCTATTGGGAAAAATCGACCGCCCGCCCCGCCGGATTCGAGCATCATTTCGCGGCCGACGCGCGCGCCCGGCTGAATGCGGTACGGTCCGGCCAAGCGAATTTGGCGTTGATCGAACCCCGCCAGATCGCCGAAGCCAAAGCCGCCGGGTTCGCCGTACAAATCAATGAAAAGAACAGCACCTGGGAACTGGGCGTCAACACCAGCCATGAGGCGACCGGCAAGCTGAAAATCCGCCAGGCCATGATGCATGCCATCGACCGGCATGCGCTGTCCGATGCGCTCGGATTTGGCGCCAGCCAGCCATCCACGCAGTATTTCGCCTCATCGTCGCCGTGGTACCGGCCCGATCTGGAGACGCGGTACCCCTACGATGTCGCCAAAGCCAAACAATTGGTCAAGGAAGCGGGATATCCGAATGGCGTCGATATTTCCTGGCTGCTGCTGAACACCAACGAATACAAGCTGATCGGCGAGGCGATGCAGTCGATGCTGGCGGAAGCCGGCATCAGGGTGAAATTCGATGTCGTCGACGTATCGCAATATACGCTGTTCCGCCGTCCGGCACCGGGGCGCGGCGACGTATTGATGGTGCGTTGGGGCGGGCGGGCCGATCCCTTGCAGATTTACCAACTCGGTATCGGCAGCACCGACCTGCCCTGGGGCGCGGTGGTGCCGGAGATCGACCAGCTGATCGATCGCGCACGCGCGCTACCGCCCTCCGATCCCAAACGCGCCGCGGTCTTGCAGCGGCTGGCCGACGTTTCCTCCGAACAGGTCGCGCATATCACGTTGATGACCCGTTCCAACGTCTACGCCTACAAGCCGGGCTGCATCGCCAATTTGCCGCCCTATCTGTCCACCGGTAACGACCGCATCAACGACACGACGGTCGGGATGGGCTGCAAATGAATACACTTCTCTACCTTGTCCGCCGCATTCTCGCGGCCATTCCGATTCTGATTCTGGTCGGGCTGATCACCTTCCTGCTGATCCACCTCACGCCCGGCGATCCCGCCGCCGTGGTGGCGGGGGAGAACGCGTCGCTCGAAGCGATCGAAGCGGCCCGCCACCGGCTCGGTCTCGATCAGCCGTTCCTGGTCCAATTCTGGCACTGGCTGACGGCGGTGACCCGAGGCGACCTCGGTACGTCCTTCACCAGCGGACGGCCGGTGACGGAGCTGATCTTCGACCGCATGCCCGTGACGCTGTCGCTGACCGCCGGCTCCACGTTGGTGGGGATAGGGCTGGCGGTGCCGCTGGGCGTGTTCGCGGCGATCAAGCGTGGGTCCTACCTCGACCGCATCACGATCTTCGGCACGTCAATGGGCATCGCGGCGCCGGAGTTCTTTATCGGCCTGCTGCTGGTGCTGGTCGTCGCCCTGAAATGGGGCTGGCTGCCGGCCACCGGTTACATCCCCTTCGCCGAAGATCCCATCGAGTATTTCGCCCGCTTGACGCTGCCGTCCCTGACCCTCGGCCTGGGCGTGGCGGCGGAGCTGGCGCGGCAGGTGCGCGGCGCGATGATCGACGTGCTGTCGCGCGATTACATCCAGACCGCGCGCGCCAAGGGTCTTTCGACCCTGTCGATCATCGTCAAACACGGCCTCAAGAACGCCGCCATCCCCGTTGTCACCGTGCTCGGCTTGCAAATCCGCCGGCTGCTGGGCGGTGCGGTGATCGTGGAGCAGATTTTCGCGATGAACGGCCTCGGCTCCCTGGCGGTGCGTGCGGTGTTCCTGCGCGATCTGCCGGTTCTGCTGGGCGTCGCGCTGGCCACGGCCATCGTGGTGCTGCTGGTGAATCTGTTCGTCGATATGTCGTACGGCTACTTCGATCCCAAAGTGAGGGCGGCATGAGCGCGTCGGTCATTGCTGCTCCGGCGGTCGCGCTGCCGCCGAGCAGCAGCTTTTTCGGGCGGTTTTGCCGCAACAGGACGGCGCTGGTGTCGGCGGTCATTCTGCTGATTATCGTCGTCGTGGCGATCTTCGCGCCATATCTGGCGCCGCACGATCCGGCGAAATCTTCGTTGCGCTATATCATGAAGCCGCCGACTTTGTTGCATCCTTTGGGCACGGACGATCTGGGGCGGGACGTCCTCAGCCGCCTGATCTTCGCGTCGCGCCTGTCGCTGATCGCCAGCGTGCAGGCGGTGGCGATCGCGCTGGCGATCGGTCTGCCGCTCGGGCTGATCAGCGGCTACGTGCGCGGCTGGACCGACACGATCATCATGCGCCTGAACGACGCGTTGATGAGCTTCCCGGCCCTTATTCTCGCCGTCGTCATCGTCGGCATGCTCGGGCCGAGCCTGACGAATGCGATGACGGCGATTGGGCTGGTGTATGCGCCGCGCATCATGCGCGTGGTGCGCGGCAGCACTTTAAGCGTCCGCGAAGAGGTCTACATCACCGCCGCCCGCGCCACCGGTTGCAGCGACGCCCGCATCATTGCCCGCCATGTGTTACCGAACGTCACCGGGCCGCTGGTGGTGCAGGCCACCGTGCTGATGGGGCAGGCACTGCTGGCGGAGGCGGGGTTGAGTTTCCTCGGCCTCGGTGTCCAACCGCCGCAAGCCAGTTGGGGTGCGATGCTCGGCACCGCGTTCCCCTACATGGCGGATGCGCCGGTGCCGACCATCGCCGCCGGCACCGTCATTTCGGTGACCGTGCTGTGTTTCAACCTGATCGGCGACGGGATCCGCGATTCGGTCGGCCGCATGCGCCGAGCGGGGGACTGAGATATGAGCGATAATACCCCGCTGCTGGATATCAAGGGTTTGACGGTCCAGTACCCCTCGCCGGCCGGATGGCTGACCGTGGTGGACAACGTGTCCTTCAGCGTCGGCCGAAACGATATCGTTTGCGTCGTGGGCGAGTCCGGGTCGGGCAAAAGCGTGACCACGCAGGCCGCCGTCGGGCTGGTGCAGCCCAAGGGCGGGCGCGTCACCGCCGGCAGCGTCATGTTCGACGGCCAGGAACTGATCGGCGCGTCCAACCGCACGCTGAATCGCATCCGCGGCGATTCCATCGGTTTTATTTTCCAGGAGCCGATGTCGAGCCTCAATCCCGCCTATACCGTCGGCGAGCAGATCGCGGAGGTGGTGCGGCGGCATCGCGGTGCCTCCCGCGCCGATGCCTGGAAACAGGCGGTGGCGGCGTTGGACCGGGTGCATATCGCCTCGGCGGCCACGCGGGCGCATGCGTATCCGCATCAATTCTCCGGCGGCATGCGTCAGCGGGTGATGATCGCGATGGCCATCGCTTGCGGCCCCAAGCTGCTGATCGCCGATGAGCCGACGACGGCGCTGGACGTCACCATTCAGGCCCGCATTCTGGAAGTGCTGAAGGAGCTACAGCGGGAGCTGGGGATGTCGGTGCTGTTCATCACCCACGATCTGGGCGTTGTGGCGGAAATCGCCCGCAGCGTGGTGGTGATGTACGGCGCCCAGGTGGTGGAATCGGCCCCTGCGGACCAGCTTTTCGCGGCGCCTCGACATCCGTACACGGCCGGCCTGTTGGAGGCGATGCCGCAGGTGGCGTTGGAGCGGGGGCACGACCCGATCGCGATTCCGGGCACCGTGGCGCAGGCGCATGCGTGGCCGAAAGGCTGTAGGTTCAATCCGCGCTGTGTGCATCGTCAGGACGGGCCGTGCACGGGCGAGCCGGTGCCGCTGGTGCCCGATGGCGGCGGGCTGGTGCGCTGTGCTCGGGCGGGGGAATGGCAGCAGGGAGTGGCCGCGCGATGACCGAACCCTGTTTGAAGGTCTCCGACCTGCATGTGATGTACGACCTCGGGTCCAACGGGTTCGGCAAGCGCAAGCGCCTGCACGCGGTGAACGGCGCGTCGTTCGAGATCGCGGCCGGGGAGACGCTGGGCCTTGTCGGCGAGTCCGGTAGCGGCAAGTCCACCATCGGCTTGTCGATCATGCGGTTGATCGAGCCGTGGTCGGGCAAGGTGACTTTGGGCGGCACCGATGTGACCGGCGTCGGCCGCAAGGATGTGCGGACGCTGCGGCGGCGGATGCAGATGGTGTTTCAGGATCCGTATTCGTCGCTGAACCCGTCCATGACGGTCGAGCAACTGCTGGAAGAGCCGCTGATCATCCATCGCGATCTGCCGAAGGCGGAACGGTCGGCGATGGTTGGGCAGATGCTGGAATCCGTTGGGCTTCACGCGGGATACGCGGTGCGGTATCCGCACGAATTCTCCGGCGGCCAGCGTCAGCGCATCGCGATCGCCCGCGCGATGATTCTGCACCCGGAACTGGTGGTATTGGATGAGCCGGTCAGCGCACTGGACGTTTCGACTCAGAGCCAGATTCTCAATCTGCTGAAGGCCATTCAGGCGGGATCGGGCACGGCGTTTTTGCTGGTGGCGCACGATCTGGCGGTGGTGCGGTTGATGAGCCCGAATGTCGCGGTGATGTATTTGGGGGAAATCGTCGAAGCCGGCCCCAGTGGACGGGTGTACGATGCGCCGGCGCATCCTTATACGGCGGCGCTGATTTCCGCCGTGCCGTTTCCGGACCCGGAACGGCAGCGCACCGCGACCCGGATCATTCTGAAAGGCGATCTGCCCAGCCCGCTGAACCCGCCCAGCGGGTGCCGGTTTCGGACTCGGTGTCCGTTCGCGATGGAGATTTGCGCGAAGGAAACGCCGCCGGCGGTGCCGGTGGAAGGTGGCGGGACCGCTGCTTGCCATTTGCACGCGCATGGGCCGAAGCTTGCGGGGCGGTCGCTGATGCCGTTTATCAAGGAGCGGCTGGCGGGGGGGTAGGCGGAACGGAACGGGGTATCAAAGGTCCAGCACCAGCCGGCTGGTTTTCGATCCGGAACAGCAGATCACGATGGTTCGGTTCGACGCCCTTTCGGCCGGGGTGAGGACGGTATCGCGGTGATCGGGGATACCCTCGATCACCTTGGTCTCGCAGGTTCCGCACACGCCTTCCAGGCAGGAATGGCCGGCATCGATGCCCGCCATGCGCATCGTCGCAATGAAGATGGAACGAGTCCGCTTTCATTTCATCCAGAAACGCGGCCCTCGCCTGGGTTCGAGCCGCGTAATGCAAGGTCCAGGATCGGCTGAGTTGGTGTAGCCGTTGTGCCATGCACCAGACCGGGGCGATGCCGATCCCCCCGGCGATCAGGACCGTATGCGCCGCATCCTCTTGCAGCGGGAAATTGTTACGGGGTTCCTCGATGGTCAGAATATCGCCGGGACGGATCGTATCGTGCACGAACCGCGATCCACCCCGGCCCGCTGCATCCTTCAGCACGCCGATCCGGTAGCGGTGGCGCTCGGTTTGCGGATTGGCGAGCGAGTATTGACGTCGCAATCCGTTCGCCAGATGCAATTCGATATGCGCGCCGGCCGTGAATGCGGGCAGAGGGGCACCGTCGGGCGCGCGCAGGTCCAGCGAGAGAATATCCTCGGCTTCGTAGGCGATGGCCTTGACCCGAAGCTGCAAGTCAGGCCTCGGCCGCCAGGGTGAACTGCATTTCCACCTGGGCGCCACGGGTTAGATGGACCGCGCCGACGACCGAGCGCACCGGCAACCGGTCGGGCGGGAAGGCTTTGGCGTACTCGGCGTTCATGCGTGGCAGCAGGCGCGGGGCGTCGGTCAGATAGACGGTCACAGCAACGATATGGTCGCGAGTCATGTCGTTGGCCCCCAGCAGCGCGTCCAGGGTGCGGAAAATCCGCCGCATCTGCGCCTCGACCCCTTCCGGCAGCGGAATTTTGTCGTTGTCCGGATCGATGGGCCCGATGTTGGAGGTGACTCCCCAAGCCCCCACCATCGCGATTTCGCTGGCATATTGCGCTCGGGCCGAACCCGAACGGGCGGCGATACGTCGCATTGCTTCTCTCCCCGTTTACGCGACCAAGCTGCCGGTCATCAGTTCGGCGACACGCTGGCGGGCCGCCACTTCCCGCTCCAGCGGCGGCAGCGTATCGGAATCGATCACGATCAGCGCCGCCCGCCGTCCGAAATTGGCCAGCGCCTGCTTCCCGACATTGGCCTGGCTGGGCAGGGTCATGACGAATTCGTGATTATAGGTGCGCACCTGCCCATCCGCGCAGACCCGCGGCTTGGCCGGGATTTCGCCGGTTCGCACTGCTTCGATCGCGCGGCCGAGCATGCGGCGGAACATGACGATGCCGCGGTCGGTGGTGCCGAGATGTTCTGCCTGATGATTGGCGACCGATCCCTGCGAGACCAGCGCGTCGTAATCGCCGGGTTCCATCTGGCGTTCCTCGTACGGACGGTCGGCGGTCTGGCCGATAAAGCCCATCCGGTCCACGCGAGTTCCTCCGCCGGTGCGCGCCGGAACTGTTCGGTGCGTTCGTTGTAGTGGCCGTAACCGATATAAAGCGAGTTGCGGTCGTCGATCGGCACCACCCAGCGCGTCAACCCGCAGGAGATGTTGAAGCATTCCGTCGAGGCGTCGTTACTGCCCGCCGCGAATTGCGCCACGTTCGGCAAGATGATGTCGGAGGCCCGGATGTAGACCTTGTCCTTCACGTGCCGTGTCGCCATCGACAGGAAACCGAGAGGCGTCTCCACGAAATCCAGGGCCGGCTGCACCTTGAACGCGGCCGAAAACTGCTCGCCGCTGACGATCGCGTGCAGATAGGCGTTGTGAATGGGGTCGCAGGCATTCTCGACGATTTGCAGCCAGTTGCAGGGGATCGTCAGTTTCAGCGGCACGAGGTCGTTACCGATGGGATGCAGGAACGTATCGTATATCGGGAATTCCGGCATGCTCTCGGGCGGGCCCATATAGGCGAAGATCATTCCGTGCGCTTCCCGCACCGGATAGGCGCCTTGGCCGAAATTAGCGGGGATGCGGCTGGTTTCCGGTTCGGCACCGACACTGAGGACCGCGCCGGTCGTATCGAACACCCAACCGTGATAGCAGCACATGATGCCGCGTTCCTGGGGAATGCCGAATTCCAGCGACGCGCCGCGATGGATGCATTGCCTGTGCAGCAGGCCGAGCTTGCCGCCGTGTTCGCGGAACAGGACCAGATCTTCGCTGAGGATGCGGATCGCTTTCGGCAGCGCGCCGACTTCCGACGACAGAGCGATCGGGTGCCAGTAACGGCGGAGATATTCGCCGCCGTCCGAACCGGGCGTGGTCTGGGTCAGCGGATTGGCGACCGCCGCTTTCGGGCGGTTATGATAGCCGCTGTAGAGGCCGTTGGTCGGTGCTTGGGACATGCGTTCCTCCCCTGCGTTTTCGCGTTGCGGGAATCGTAGGGGCGGGCGCGCGGGCGGTCAAACGGCGTAGCGGCTGACAACGGGCCGCAGGCCCAGGTTCTCCCGCAGGGTGCGCCCTTCGTATTCACTGCGAAACAGCCCGCGCCGGCGCAGTTCGGGTAGAACCATCTCCACGAAATCCTCGCCGCCGCCGGGCAATGTCGCCGGCGTGATGTTGAACCCGTCGCAGGCGCCGGCCTCGAACCAGGCCTGCATGAAATCGGCGATGTCGGCGGGCGTCCCGATTTGGGCGGACCCGGTGATGCCGGAGCGGAGGTACAGATCGCGGATGGTGGGTTTTTCCTTGCGGACCCGGTCCACCAGCCGCGCGGCGATGCTGCGCAGTTCCTGGCCGCCGAGGGCGTCGGGCGGAACGGGTTCGTTCAGGGGATAGCCCGACAGATCGCCGAACGTGCCGTACAGCGATCCCAGGCCGGCCAGCGGATCGAACAGTTCCTGAAGTTCGTCGTATTTCGCCTGCGCTTCCGCCCTTGTGCGGCCGACGACCGGGCACAGCGCTGGCATGATCTTCAGATCGTCCGGCTCGCGGCCGTATTTCGCCATCCGCCCTTTGATGTCGGCGTAGTATGACTGGCCACCTTCGAGCGATTCATGGATCGCGTAGATCACATCCGCCGTGGCGGCACCCAATTCCCGTCCTTGCTCCGACGCGCCGGCCTGTACGATGACCGGGTGGCCCTGCGGCAGACACGCCACGGTCAGGGGGCCGCGCACCTTGAAGAACCGGCCTTCGTGGTTCAGCACATGCATCTTTGCCGGATCGAAATACTGGCCGGACGCCTTGTCCAGCGTCAGGGCGCCCGTATCCCAGCCGTCCCACAGGCCTTTGACGACTTCCACGAACTCGGCGGAGCGGGCGTAGCGCGTGTCGTAGTCCAGCGTCGTCTCCAGTCCGAAGTTTTGGGCTTCCAGGCCGGACCACGAAGCCACCACGTTCCAGCCGGCGCGTCCTTTGCTGATGCAGTCCAGCGTGGCAAAGCGGCGGGCGAGATTGTAAGGCTCATTGTATGTGGTGGAGGCGGTGGCGATCAGGCCGACATGCCGGGTCACCATGGCCAGCGCCGGCAGCAGCATTGTCGGCTCCAGCTCGATCATGTCGCGGCCGGTGTGGGACAGCGAACCGGGGGGATCGTCGCTTTGCCGGATGCCGGCGCCGTCGGCGAAGAAGATCATGTCCATCTTGCCGCGTTCGGCGATCTGGGCGGAGCGGACATAGTGTTCCACATGCAGCGTACCGTCGGCGGGCACGTCCGGGTGGCGCCAGGCGGCCGGGTGATAGCCATGCCCGCGAATCGACAGGCCGAGGCGCATTTTGCGAGCCGTCATGGGGTCGAGTCCTTCCTGCGAGCCGGTTTCCCGCAAAGCGAAGACGCGCCTCGTGGTTGGGTCAAGTGTGCCGCGCGAAACCGCGATGCTGCCCGAGGGTATGCCGATGACCACGACGCCAGCGAAACCGCAAAAACCGGATTGCACCCCCAGCCCTGTGGCGCTACCCTGCCCAAATCATGGGCAACTGTCGGTTACAAATCACACATCCCGCTCTCAAACCAATCGACCTCGGGGGCGGGGTTCGCATCGAAACCCCGGTGATCCTGGCACCCATGTCAGGTGTCACCGATTTGCCGTTTCGCCAAACCGCCAAGCAGTTGGGTGCCGGCATGGTCGTGTCGGAGATGATCGCGTCGTGGGCGATGATCCGGGAGAATCGTCGGACCCTCGACATGGCCGAAATCGATGGTTGCGGCGGCGTGTCCGCGGTGCAGCTCGCCGGCTGCGATCCGGTTGCGATGGCGGAAGCCGCGCGCATCGCCGTGGACCAGGGCGCGCACCTGATCGACATCAATTTCGGCTGCCCGGTGAAAAAAGTGGCGGTTGGGCAGGCAGCAGGCTCCGCTTTGATGCGCGATGAGGTCGCGGCCAAGGCGATCCTTGAAGCCACCGTTAAGGCGGTGCAGGTTCCGGTCACGCTGAAAATGCGGATGGGCTGGGACCATGACAGCCTGAACGCTCCGGTTCTGGCCAAAATCGCCGAAGATGTCGGCATCCGCATGGTCACCGTGCACGGCCGCACCCGCCAGATGTTCTACACCGGCCATGCCGATTGGGATTTTATCGCGAACGTCAAGAACGCCGTCTCCATCCCGGTGATCGCCAACGGCGATATCTTGACCGAGGACGATGCCGCTGCCGCTCTGGTCAAATCCGGCGCCGACGGTGTCATGATCGGCCGCGGCTGCTATGGCCGGCCTTGGTTCCCGGCCCAGGTGGCGCATTTCCTACGCACCGGCGACAAGCTGCCGGACCCGGCGCTGGCGGACCAGAAGGCGATCCTGCTCGGCCATTACCACGGGATGCTGACGCGCTTTGGCACCAATGCTGGCGTCCGCCTCGCCCGCAAACATGTATCCTGGTACTCGCGCGGCCTGACTGGATCGGCGGAATTCCGAGCGACGATGAACCGGCTGCCCGACGCGGACTCGGTGCTGGGCTTGATCGACGGGTTCTACGACCGGCTGATCGAACGCGGCGCGGTCCGTACAGCGGCTTGGCAAATGGCGGAGGCCGCGTGAGCTCCTTCGCCTCCCGCTTGCTTCCCAGCCGTAACCGCGGCCCCGATACGGCGGCGATGCTCAGCGCGATGCCGGTGCCGGTGGTGCTGCTCGACGCCGAAAACCGCTTCCGCTTCGTTAACCATGCGGCAGAGCAGTTTCTCGGCATGTCCGCCGCCAGCCTGGGCCAGCAGCGGCTGCAGGATATTCTGCCGTCCGATAATCCGTTGTTCCTGCTGATCGATCAGGTGCGCCGCAGTGAGGCGACGGTGTCCGATCACGATCTGACGCTGGAAAGCGCTCGATTGCACAAGACCGGCATCACCGTGCAAGGCTCGCCCTTGCCGGAGGAGCCGAATGCCGTCCTGCTGATCCTGCAGGATGCCTCCGCCGCCCGCGCGCTCGACCGGCAATTGGCGTTCCGCGGCGCTGCCCGCAGCGTCACCGGCATGGCGGCGATCCTGGCGCACGAGGTTAAGAACCCCCTGTCGGGCATCCGTGGCGCGGCGCAACTGCTGGAAACCAGCGTTGGGCCGGACGATCGGGAACTGACCGACCTGATCCGCGACGAGGCCGACCGTATTCGCGCGTTGGTGGACCGGATGGAGGCGTTCGGCGAAAAGCCGATCGTTCGCACGTCCGTCAATATTCACCGGGTGCTGGAACATGTGCGCAAGCTGGCGCAGACCGGGTTCGCCGAACATGTGCGTTTCGCCGAACAATACGATCCGTCGCTGCCGCCGGTTTGGGGCAATCGGGATCAACTGGTGCAGGTGATCCTGAACCTCGTGAAAAACGCGTCCGAGGCCGCCACGCACGCCAATAATAGCCGGCCGGACATCACCTTGATCACGGGGTTTCAGCACGGCATGCGCATCGCCATGCCGGGCACGTCGCAACGCCTCGATCTGCCGTTGTTCGTGACCGTGCGCGATAACGGACCGGGCATCCCCGAAGACATCATGCCGCATCTGTTCGAACCCTTCGTGACCTCCAAATCCTCCGGCAGCGGGTTGGGATTGGCGCTGGTCGCGAAGATCGTGGGCGACCATGGAGGCCTGATCGAGGTCGACAGCCGCCCGGGCCGGACCGAGTTCCGCCTGCATCTTCCGGTCGTGACGGAAAAGGACGCTGACTTGTGACTCTGCCCACCATCCTCATCGCCGACGACGACCGCTCCATTCGCACCGTGCTGACCCAGGCGCTGGGACGCGCCGGGTATCAGGTGCGGGCATCCTCCAACGCCGCCACGCTGTGGCGCTGGGTGGAGGAAGGGGAGGGCGATCTGGTCATCACCGATGTCGTGATGCCCGACGAAAACGGCCTCGACCTGATTCCGCGCATCAAGCGCGTCCGGCCCGATCTGCGCATCATCGTCATGAGCGCGCAGTCCACGTTGATGACCGCGGTTAAGGCGGCGCAGCGCGGCGCGTTCGAGTATCTGCCGAAACCGTTCGATCTGACCGAATTGCTGGCCGTCGTCGGGCGCGCCTTGTCGCAGCCGTCGGAACCGACCGCCAGCGCCAGCGAGCCCAAGGATTCCGAGGAACGTCTGCCGCTGATCGGCCGCAGCGTCGCGATGCAGGAGATTTACCGCACGATCGCGCGCCTCACGACGGCCGATCTGACCGTGATGATCAACGGCGAGTCCGGCACCGGCAAGGAACTGGTCGCCCGCGCGCTGCACGATTACGGCAAGCGCCGATCCGGGCCGTTCGTGCCGATCAACATGGCCGCGATCCCGCGCGAACTGATCGAAAGCGAGCTGTTCGGGCACGAACGCGGCGCCTTCACCGGCGCCACCAACCGGTCGCAGGGGCGGTTCGAGCAGGCCAATGGCGGCACGCTGTTCCTGGACGAAATCGGCGACATGCCGCCGGAAGCGCAGACCCGGTTGTTGCGCGTGTTGCAGGAGGGCGAGTTCACCTCGGTCGGCGGGCGCCAGCCGATCAAGGCCAATGTTCGGATCATCGCCGCCACCCACCGCGATCTGCGCGCCGCCATCCGGCAGGGCCAGTTCCGCGAGGATTTGTTCTACCGCCTGAACGTCGTGCCCATTCGCCTGCCGCCGCTGCGCGAACGAGCCGAGGATGTGCCGCTGCTGGCGCGCCATTTCCTCGACCGAGCGCGCGACGATGGGCTGCCGTCGAAGATGCTGGATTCCGGGGCGATCGACCGGCTGAAGCAGCACTCCTGGCCGGGCAACGTGCGGGAGCTGGAAAACGTCATGCGGCGCCTGGCGGCGCTGTGCCCGGACGAAACGATCACCGCCGAGACGATCGGCGCCGAATTGACCGAGACGTTGGCACCCATGTCCGCCCCGGCGTCGGCCGCCGCGCCTCAGGGCGGGCCGAGCGGGCCGGAACCGCTGACATTCGCGGTGGAGCGGCATATCAAGGCGTTCCTCGCCGCGCATAACGACGGCGCGGGCGTGACCGATCTGTACGATCAGATCATCGCCGAGGTCGAACGGCCTTTGATCCGCATGACCCTTTCGGCGACGCGCGGCAACCAGATCAAAGCTGCCGCGATGCTGGGGCTGAATCGCAACACGCTGCGCAAGAAGATCCGCGACCTCGAAATCCCGGTCGTGCGGGGTCTGATGTGACGCATGAACGCCTCGCCGCCGATTGAGACGCTTACGCCCGCGCCGGTTCCCATGGCCGGCAGGCGCCGAAGCTGGTTGTCGCGCATCGGGGAGGCGATCGTCGGCAAAGTTGCCACGCTGATCCTGACCGCGCTGGCTCTGGCGGTCGGCCTGACGACCTTCGTCGTTCTCGCCAGAGGCTCGATCGTCGATCCCCAGCCATGGCTTGGCTTCGCCTTCATCGCCAACCTGTCGTTGCTGCTGCTGTTGGCCGCGGTGTTGACAGTGCGGGTGGTGCGGGTTTGGGCGGACCGGCGGCGCGGGTCGGCGGGGTCGCAACTGCATGTCCGGCTGGTGATGTTGTTCAGCGGCGTCGCCGTCGCACCCACCATCGTCGTCGCCTGCTTCGCCGTCGCCTTCTTCCATTTCGGCATCCAGTCCTGGTTCAACGACCCCGTCCGTACGGCGTTGACCGACTCGCTCCAGGTTTCCCGAGGTTACTTGGAGGAGCATCGCAACAACATCCGCTCGGTCGCGCTGGAAATGTCGAACGACCTCAGTCGCGCTGGCCAGTTTCTGTCGACCGACCCAACCGCGTTCGCCGACGTGCTGGATACGCAAACGGCTCTGCGTGGCCTGACCGAGGCTGTGATCTACGAACCCAGCTCCGGCCAGGTGCTCGCCGCCGCGGGGTTGTTCGTGGGCATGGTGACCGAACCGCCGCCGCCTTGGGCCACGCAGCAGGCGTTGACGGGCGATGTCGCAGTGCTGAACGCCGGCGACGGGACCCGCGTGCGCGCTATCGTAAAGCTGGATTCGACGCCGCCTTTGACGCTGATGGTCGGCCGCCCCATCGATCCCGCGATTTTGGGGTTCCAACAGAGCACCGAACAGGGGGTGCTGGCGTACCAGCGGTTGGACCGGAACCGCTGGCTGCTGCAGATCGCCTTCGCCTGGATTTACGTCGCCGTCGCGGTGTTGGTGCTGCTGACGGCCGGGCTGATCGGCCTTGCCATGGCCAACCAGATCGCCCGTCCCGTCGGTAACCTGATCAACGCCGCGGAACGCGTCCGCGCGGGGGATTTGACCGTGCGTGTGGCGGAGACGTCGACGCGGGACGAACTCGCCGGCCTGTCGCGCGCCTTCAACCGCATGACGGGTCAACTGGGGGCGCAGCGGAATGAGCTGATGGACGCCTACAGCCAAATCGACGAACGCCGCCGCTTCACCGAAACCGTGCTGTCCGGCGTGTCGGCCGGCGTGATCGGCTTGGACGTGCGCGGCCGGGTGGAGCTGCCGAACCGCGCGGCGGACGAACTGCTGGGCATGGACCTGCTGGCCGCCATTGGCCGCCCGCTGGCCGACGTGGTGCCGGAATTCGCCCCGCTGCTGCGCGCCGCCGAGGAAGCGCCGGAAAAGGCGCGCACCGCCGAAATCCAGATCGGGCCGACCAACCGCCGCCGCACCGTGCTGGTGCGTATTGGCGCGGAATTATCCGCCGGGCGCACGGATGGGTTCGTGGTCACGTTCGACGACATCACCGAACTCCAATCGGCGCAGCGCAAGGCCGCCTGGGCCGATGTCGCTCGTCGCATCGCGCATGAGATCAAGAACCCGCTCACGCCCATCCAGCTGTCGGCCGAACGGCTCAAACGCCGTTTCACTAAGGAAATCCAGTCCGATCCGGACATTTTCGCGCAATGCGCCGATACGATCATCCGCCACGTCGGCGACATCGGCCGCATGGTGGATGAGTTTTCGGCCTTCGCTCGTATGCCGCAGCCGGTCATCAAGTCCGAGGATATCGGCATGATCGCTCGGGAAGCGCTGATCCTGCAGAAAACCGCCCGGCCGCAGATCGAATGGACCACCCAGATCCCGGATCGCGGCCCCGTTGCCCCCTGCGACCGTCGGATGATCCGCCAGGCGCTGACGAATCTGCTGCAAAACGCCGCCGATGCGGTAGCGATGCGGGAGGGGGCGTCCCACATCTCCTTGACCGTCGTGGCCGGCGACCGCGACATTCGTTTGACAATTGCCGATGACGGAATCGGTTTACCGGGGGAAGATCGCGCGCGCTTGACGGAACCGTATGTGACGCACAAGCCGAAGGGCACCGGATTGGGATTGGCGATCGTGAAGAAGATCATGGAAGACCACGGCGGCGCGTTGACATTGGACGATAACCCGGACGGGCCGGGCGCGGTGACCTGCCTTGTTCTGCCGTTGGCGGCCGCCACCCCGGCGATTATTCAGGACGAAGCAACGCATGGCGCATGATATCCTGATCGTCGACGATGAGCCGGATATCCGGCTGTTGATCGAGGGCATCCTCAACGATGAGGGTTACGAGACCCGTGTCGCGGGGGACTCCGATGGGGCGCTGGCGGCGTTTCGCACCCGCCGGCCGTCGCTGGTGATTTTGGACGTTTGGCTGCAAGGCTCCCGCCTCGACGGGCTGGGGCTGCTGAACCATTTCCATAGCGAGGAACCGGCGGTTCCCGTCGTGCTGATCTCCGGCCATGGGACGATCGAGATCGCGGTGGGCGCGATCCAGCAGGGCGCTTACGACTTTATCGAGAAACCGTTCCAGTCCGACCGCCTGCTGTTGGTGATCCGCCGCGCGCTGGAGGCGGCCGCGTTGGCGCGGGAGAATGCGGAGCTGCGGCTGCGCGCCGGGCCGGAAGCGACGCTGACCGGCGAGTCAGCCGCTACGACCCAGCTGCGCGGTTCGGTCGAGCGTGTGGCTCCCACGGGGTCCCGCGTGCTGATCCAGGGGCCGGCCGGGTCGGGCAAGGATGTGGTTGCTCGTATGATCCATATGCGGTCGCGCCGAGCGGACGGGCCATTCGTGGCGCTGAATTGCGCGACGCTGAACCCGTCCCGGTTCGAGGAAGAACTGTTCGGCACCGAAGCCGGGCCGGACGCGGTGACGCATCCTCGGCGGGCGGGGGTGCTGGAACGGGCGCATGGCGGCACGCTGTTTCTGGACGAAGTGTCCGACATGCCGCTGGAAACCCAGGGCAAGATCGTGCGCGCCTTGCAGGACCAGACCTTCGAGCGGTTGGGCGGGTCCGCTCGGGTGAAGGTCGATGTGCGGGTGCTGTCGGCCACCAACAAGGACCTTCAGGCCGAGATCGCCGCGGGGCGGTTCCGGGAGGATTTGTTCTACCGGTTAAGCGTGGTGCCGGTGAAAGTGCCGTCGTTGAAGGAACGGCGGGAAGACGTTCCGGGTTTGGCGCGCTACTTCATCGCCCGGTCGGCTGAAAGCTCGGGGATGCCGGAGCGCGAATTGTCCGCCGACGCCATCGCCGCTCTGCAGGCCTACGACTGGCCAGGGAATGTGCGGCAGCTGCGCAACGTGATGGACTGGCTGCTGATCATGGCGCCGGGTGGGACGTCGGACGCGATCCGCGCGGACATGCTGCCGCCGGAGATCGGGTCTCGGGCGCCGGTGCAGCTGAATGTCGATCCTGGCGCGGACGTGATGGCGCTGCCGTTGCGGGAGGCGCGGGATCTGTTCGAGACGCAGTATTTGCAGGCGCAGCTGGTTCGGTTCGGGGGTAATATTTCCCGGACGGCGCAGTTCGTGGGAATGGAACGCAGCGCGCTGCACCGGAAGTTGAAACAGTTGGGCGTGCATTCGGACGAGAAAATCGCGGGGTAGGGGCACATGCAGAACGATCGCTACGGGTTAACGCTTTCCACGCAATCCGCCGAGGCGGCCGCGGCGTATCGCGACGGCGCCGAACGTTTGCTGACCCTGTATCCAGGGGCGCCGGAGGCGTTCGACCGCGCCATCGCGGCCGATCCCGGTTTTGCTCTGGCCCATGCCGGGAAGGCGCGGGCGGAGGCGATGCGGTTCGACACGCCGGCCGCTCGCGCCGCCATCGCGGTTGCGCAAACTTCGGTATCGGGCGCGACGGAGCGGGAGGCCAGCCATATCGGGTTCTTCGGCCTGATGTTGAGCGGCCAATCCGCCGCCGCGCTGGACGCGCTCTACACCCATCTGAAAGCCTGGCCGCTCGATGCGTTGGTTTACAGCACATCGTCCAGCCCGCTCGGCTTGATCGGCACGTCGGGGCGGGCGGGGTTGAAGCAGGAGCAACTGGCGCTGGCGGAGGCTTTGGCCCCGCATTACGGCGACGATTGGTGGTTCCTGCCAAACCATGCGTTTGCTTTGGCCGAAACCGGGCAGCACGTGTCCGCTCGGGCGAAGGTGGAACGTTCCATGGCCGAACATGCGGCCAATGCGGTGGGTGCGCATACGCTGGCGCATATTTGTTACGAGGACGGGCATCAAACCGAAGCCCGCGCCTTTATCGCCGATTGGCTGCCGTCTTATCCACGCGCGGGATTATTGCACGGGCATATCAGCTGGCATGGCGCGCTGTGCGCGTTGCAGCAGGGCGATGCGGATGCGGCGTTCGCGGTCTATCGGGAGACGGTTGCTCCGGGCGCCAGCGTCATGCCGCCGTTCTTTACGGTAATGGATGGATCGGCTTTTCTTTGGCGCGCGGAACTCGCCGGGTATACCGTGCCGGATGGGGAATGGGATCGGATGCGCGATTTCGCGGAACGGCATTTTCCGAACCCAGGCATGGCCTTCGCCGACTGGCACATCGCGATGGCCGAGGCCGCCGGCGGTACGCCCGATGCTCTGGCGGACCGTGTGGTTCGGATGGAGGCTTTGGCCGAGGCCGGCCGCTATCCTTCCGGCCCCGTCGTGCCGGCGATGGCGCGGGCATTCGCGGCGTTTCGGTCCGGGGATTATAACGCAGCCATCGCGGCGATTGAGCCCGTGATGGCCGAACGGGATCGTGCCGCGGGGAGTTTGGCGCAGACGGATTTGTTCGAATTTACATTGTTGCGCGCGTATTTGGCCGCCGGCCGCCGCGACGACGCCGCAAACCTGATCGCCGCTCGGCGGCCCGGGCCGGTGGGGATTCCGGTGGCGGGGGTGCATTGAGGGGTTTGTAACCGGGCCGGTGGTCCATGAAACCCCCACCCCTCGTTGCAGTCCCGTCCCCCACGCGTTAGGGGCCGTTTACAATGACGGCGGTGTTCGGCGAATTCGATGTGCCGAAACTCGGCATTGCAGACGAAAGGGCATCCTGACATGAGCCTGCCACGAAGCCGATCGGAAAGCCGGATGCGGGAAATCCGCACGTCGGGTTCGGTGGGCGGGCAGGCCGTGATGTCGGAAGGCTCCCGCGTCGCTGTTTATTACGCGCCCAAGGCCGCGGATCCGCTGACCGCCGCCAGCGCCGTTTGGCTGGGCCGCGATCCCGTCACGAACGCGTCCGTTCCGCAGCCGGACCTGCCCGATATCGCCGCCATTACCGACGATGCCCGCATGTACGGGTTCCATGCCACCTTGAAGCCGCCGATGCGCCTCGCCCCCGGTAAAACCTGGGACGAATTGCTCGGCGTCGCGCGGTCTTTGGCGCGCACGCTGCAACCCTTCGATCTGCCGCCCGTCGCCGTCATGGACCTGCACGGCTTCCTGGCACTGCGGGAAACCCGCGCGTCGGCGGACCTGCAAAACCTCGCCGATGCCTGCGTTGAACATCTTGACCCATTCCGGGCCCCGCCACCGGAAGAGGAACTCGCCCGCCGCCGCCGGAGCCCGTTAACCCCGGAACAGGACGCGATGCTGGTCCGCTGGGGCTATCCCTACGTGTTCGGCAATTGGTTCTTCCACATGACCCTGACCCGCCGCCTGACATCGAAAGAGCGCGCGATCTACAAACCCGCGGCCGAGGCCCATTTCGCCGAAGCTGTGAAACATCCCCGACGCGTCACCGACATTTGCCTCTACATCCAACCTTCCCCTGGCGCGGCCTTCACAATCGCGGAACGTCTGCCGCTCGGGTAACCGCGGCGACGAACCGAGCGACGCCTTCCTCGACCGATCCGTCGTTCATCACCTGGATCGTACCCACGGCCACCGGCACCGACCGCGCCAACCGCGCGGCCACATCCGCCGCCGTCTCCCGCCCGCGCGCGGCCAAGCGGGTCGCCAGGACTTCCGGTGGCGCCGTCACCTCCACGACGCGGGCGCCGAACCGCGCGACCGCATCGGCGATAACCCCGCGCGAGACATTGGCGATCACCAACCGGCCAGCGGCCAGATCGTCCACGATATCGGCGGGGATGCCATAGCGCAGACCGTGCGCTTCCCACTGCAATGCAAACGCGCGCTGGGAAAATTCGGCGTCGGTCACGGCGTCATGATCCTCGCCGCCCGCCGCCGCCGGCCGCGTAATAACCCGCCGCACGAACCGCGCCGCCGGCAGCGCCCGCCGAGCGCCGGCCAGCAACGTATCTTTCCCCGCGCCGCTCGGACCTACCACCAGCACCAACATCGCCCACCTCATTGACGCGCCGCACCCTGGCGTTAGCTTGCGCGCGCCGCAACCCGAGGAGCGCCCGAAAATGTTCACCACCCGCCCGGAAATCGCAGGCACGTTCGGCGTGGTCGCCTCCACGCATTGGCTGGCCAGTCAGGTCGGCATGGCGGTGCTGGAACGCGGCGGCAACGCCTTCGACGCCGCCACAGCCGCTGCCTTCACCCTGCACGTGGCGGAGCCGCATCTGAACGGTCCCGGCGGCGATGCCCCTATCATTCTGCACGATGCCAAGACCGGCACGCAGAAGGTGATTTGCGGGCAAGGCCCGTCGCCTCAGGCGGCGACACTCCGGAAATTCAAGGACATCGGCATCGACCTGATCCCCGGCACCGGATTGTTGGCGGCGGTGGTGCCGGGCGCGTTCGACGCCTGGTGCCGGTTGCTGCGCGACTGGGGCACCTGGGAACTGGCCGATGTAATGGAATACGCCATCGGCTACGCCAAGAACGGCGTGCATCTGGTCGCGCGCGCCTGTGCAACGATCAATGGCGTGAAGCCGCTGTTCGAGCAGGCTTGGCCGACATCGGCCGAAGTGTTCCTTCCCGGCGGGAAAGTCCCGGTGCCCGGCGCGCTGTTCCGCCGCCCGGCTTTGGCGGCGCTGTACGAACGCGTCTGCAAGGAAGCGGTCGGCGACAACCGGGAGTCTCGGATCGAGGCCGCTCGGGATTTCTGGTATAAAGGTTTCGTCGCAGAATCGGTCGAAAAATTCTTCGCCACCCAGGACATCCTGGACGCGTCCGGCCGCAAGAACCGAGGCCTTCTTAATGCCGACGATTTCGCTCGCTGGTCGGCCGGGGTCGAAGACCCGCTTACATACGACTACCAAGGGCATACCATTCTGAAATGCGGCCCATGGAGCCAAGGCCCCGTCCTGCTGCAAACGCTGGCGCTGCTGAAAGGCTTCGATATTGGCGCGATGGACCCGATGGGCGCGGCGTTCGTGCATACGGTGATCGAGGCGCAGAAGCTCGCTTACGCCGACCGGGAGGCGTTCTACGGCGACCCCGATTTCGTCGAAGTCCCCATGCAGCAGTTGCTGTCCGACGCCTACAACGACGAGCGCCGCAAGCTGATCGGGCGCGAGGCGTCGCTGGATCTGCGCCCCGGCGACATTCCCGGTTTCTCCAACTGGGTCGACCATAATGCGGCCGAACGGGCGTCCTTGATCGCGGCCGGAACAGGGGAGCCGACGGTCTCGCAGCTCGGCGTCAGCAGCGGCGACACCTGCCATGTCGATGTGATCGACAAACACGGCAACATGGTCAGCGCCACGCCGTCGGCGGGGTGGCTGCAATCCTCGCCGGCGATCCCGGAGCTTGGGTTCCCGATGGGATCGCGCGGGCAAATGTTCTGGTTGAAGGAGGGGCTGCCGAACAGTCTGGCGCCCGGCAAGCGGCCGCGCACGACACTGTCCCCCAGCTTCGCACTGCGCGACGGCAAGCCCTGGATGGCGTTCGGCACGCCGGGCGGGGAGCAGCAGGACCAGTGGTCGCTCACGTTCCTGCTGCGGATGATCCACCACAAGATGGGGATACAGGAGGCGATCGACGCGCCGTCCTTCCACTCCGAACACTGGCCGTCCAGCTTCTGGCCGCGGTCCGCGAAGCCCGGCAAGCTGGTGCTGGAGGGGCGTTACCCGAATTCGATCCTGTACGAACTCAAGGCCCGCGACCACAAGGCCGAAAAGGGCGAGGACTGGAGCGAAGGGCGCCTGTCGGGCGCGCGTATCGAACCGGATGGCCAGATGTATGCCGGCGCCAATCCGCGCGGCATGCAGGGCTACGCGGTCGGACGCTGATGCGGTCGCTGGTGCAGCCAGGACCGGTGCATCCGGTTCGGATCGACAGTTTTACCGGCGAGCCGGAGCCGCTGCGCTTCGTGTTGCGGCCGGGTCTGTCGTTGCATGAGGCACTGACCGGCCCCTTGGTCGCGGCCGGGTTCCAAAGCGCCACGCTGACGCTGTGCGGCGGGGCGTTGAACCCGTTCCGCTACGTGATGCCGGGTCCTGCCGACGATGCGTCGCATGTCGCCTATTTCACCGCCCCGCGCGCGCCGGTCGGCGTGACATGGATCGAGCAGGCCAACACCACCTTCGGTTGGGCAGACGGCAAGCCGTTTCTGCACACGCATGCTGCGTGGATCGAGCCTGACGGAACCCGCCGAGGCGGACATATTCTGAACGCGGATAGTTACGTGTGTGCCGGTGCCGTGGTGGAAGCCTGGGGTTTCACCGATATCCGCGTCGCCACCGCCTTCGATCCCGAGACGAATTTTACGTTGTTTCAACCGAGCGGCGGCACGCCGACCGGGAGTGCCGTGTTCGCTCGGGTTAAGCCGAACGAGGACATTGGGCTGGCCGTTGAAGCCGTCGCGGCGGCACACGGTATGCGCGATGCCGAGGTGCGCGGCAGCCTCGGCAGCCTGATCGGTGCGCGGTTTACCGATGGTTCCGGCGTGGACGACCGCGCGACCGAGGTGCTGGTTCGCGGCGGCGCGGTGCGGAACGGGGTCGCGACGCTCGATCTGCTGGTGGTGGACATGATGGGGCGAGTGCACGACGGCGCACTCGTTCGCGGCGACAACCCGGTCTGTATCACATTCGATTTCGTATTGACCCGGGCAGGCGAGTCACATTCCCGTGCTGCTTGACACCATTTTTGTGGAACACTAGCCTGATTATCCGACTGCCGACGTGCGGGTCATCCGCACAACAAAACAAGGCCATGCAGGGGATAAGGCGCGAGAATGACGCTTCCGGTCAACGACTATGACGAATTGCACGTCATCTCCGACCTGCATCTGGGCGGGCGGCCGGGCTTTCAGATATTCGGTTCGACCGGCGAACTCGCCTGGTTGATCGATTACCTTCGTCAATGTCCGGCGGATCGGCGTATCGCGCTGCTGATCAACGGCGACTTCGTCGATTTCCTGGCGCAGTCGCCCGCGCTGCCGTTCGACCCGGAAGGTGCCATCGATAAGCTGACGGCGATCGCGAACGATGACACGTTTCGGCCCATCTTCGACGCGCTGCGACGCTTCGCCGGGCAGGACAACCGCTATCTGGTCGTCAATCTGGGCAACCACGATCTGGAGCTGGCGCTGCCGTGGGTGCGGGAAGCAATCGTGAATTTGCTGTCCGGCGGCAATCCCGCGGCGCGCGGGCGGATCACGCTGGCGACCGACGGTGCGGGCATTGCCCTGCGGATCGGATCGTCCCGCGTGTTGTGTGTTCATGGCAACGAAGTCGATACCTGGAATGTCGCCGACCATGAACAAATTCGTCGCATTGGGCGGGATTACACGCAGGGGCGTCCGGTGGAGGAATGGGTGCCGAACAGCGGCAGCCAACTGGTTGCCGAGGTGATGAACCCCATCAAAAAAGATTATCCGTTTATCGACCTTCTGAAACCCGAGCTGCCTGCCGTCTTCCCGACCTTGATCGCGCTCAAACCTTCGGTGGTTGGCCAATTGGCTAAGCTGGGACCGACCGTCACGCGGCTCGCCTGGGATAGCGTACGCCGAGCGACCGGGTTTCTCGACGCCGATCCGCTCGCGGGGACGCCGGATGCGGCTTCGCAGGCCGCGGCACCCGTGGCAGGTGGCCCCAGTTTGCGGGTGCTGCGTCAGCAACGGCTGGATTTAGCCCGCGATTTGCTGGACCGTACCGAAAACCATTGGCGCGACGATTCGACCCCATTCGATCTGGTGACGGCCGATCAACGTGGGGAATATGTCGGGATTTTGGGCGCCATCGGAAAATTGGTGACAGGTCAGGGCACGCAGGAGGCACTGCGCGACGCGCTCGACGGTTTGGACGACGACCGGACCTTTGCGTCGGACGAGGAAGATGGCACGTACCGCGACCTCGATCAAATGATTGGAAGCGAGATCGACTTTCTCATCGCCGGCCATACTCATTTGGAACGTGCGCTTAAGCGCCGGCGCGGTCGCGGTTACTATTTCAACAGCGGTACTTGGGCGAGGCTGATTCAGATACCGGCGGAATTACGTCGCGATGCCGCTAAATTCGCGGAGCTTTTCGAACGTATGAAGGCAGGCACCATGGCGGCACTGGATGGCATACCGCCGCAACAAAGCGTAACGTTACGGAGAAATTCCGTCGTGTCGGTGTGGCGGGAGGGCGGATCGACCACCGCCGAACTGCGCCGGGTGGCCGCGGCAGCGGGCGGCGCTTTCGCGCTACAGCCCGTTGCCGGCACGCGATATTCGTTAACCTGACGGGGGAATGGCCATGCGCACCATCACCCTGGAACTGTTGCGGCATGGGCCGCCGCACAACCAGCTTCTGTCGCCGTTGACCCCGTATCTCGCGCTTTGCGAGAACCACGCGGCGGTGACCGTCCAATTGACATTCGAACACAACCAGTTCCTGCACCGGTTGCGGGCGCTGAGCTATCGGTTGGGGGAGGAAGCACGCGTCTTTCAACTGCGCGATACCGCGGTCACCCTGGGTGCGTTGCTGGCCGGCGTGCCGGGTTTGACGGCGGAACTGAGCCGCCAGGGCGAAGATGCCGATAGCCATACGCATATACGACTGATCGTATCCGCGTCGGAACTGGCACTGCTGCCGTTCGAACTCGCGCTGGCACCGAACGGATTCCCGGGTGCCGGGCAACAGATTCTGTTGCAAAATGCGTTGCCGCTGTCGCTGACGCGCGAGGTCAGGCGGGTGCAGGACGTGCATCTGAATTGGCCGCGCCGTCCCAAGATATTGTTTATCGCCGCGTCGCCGCCCGGTGCGGGTGTCGTGCCGCTGGAATCGCACCTGCTGGCACTCCGGCAGGCCATCGATCCCTGGGTCAAATACTACGACGAAGCCGACGACACTGCGCGCCGGCGGCGCGTGTCGGAACACATCGCCTTGCTGCCGCGGGCGAGTATCAGCGATATCGAAACGGCCTGCGCGAGCGGAGAATATACGCATATCCATATCCTCGCTCACGGCATCGAGTGGCAGGACGGCTACGATGTCCGCTACGGGCTGGCATTGCACGATTCACTCGACCCGGAGCATGGCTTGGATCGTGTCAGCGGCGCGCGTCTTGCCAGCGCGCTGCGCCCTATCCGTCGCGGCGATCCAAGGGGGTTGGCGTCGCCCGCGGTGGTGACGTTGGCAAGCTGCAACAGTGGCGCGGTTGGGTCCGTCGCGGGGGCGGGGGCCAGCATCGCCCATTCGTTGCATGAAGCCGGTATCCCGCTGGTGATCGGAAGCCAGTTCCCGCTGTCCTTTCCGGGTTCGGTCGCGATGGTCGAAACCTTGTACGGCGGTCTGTTGTGGGGCCAGGATCCGCGCATACTGGTCAGCGATCTGCGCCGGCAACTGCATTCGATGTATCCGGAATCGCACGATTGGGCCAGCATCGCCGCCTATGCGTCGTTGTCGTCCGGTTTCGAGGCGCAGCTTGAGACGGTTCAGCTGGACCGCGTCATGGACCACATCAATACGGCGATGAACCACGCGGACGAAGCAACCAAGGTTGCGAGTCGTCACCGGCATGACAACGTCGAAACCGGATCTCACACCGATATGGTCCGGCTGCTCGGCCAAGCCAAAGACCGGCTGGAGCGGGCGCGGCTGCGGCTTGAAAATCTGCTGCAACCGGGCTCCGCGCAGCACGTGAAGGTATTGGGCTTGCTGGCCAGTACCGAAAAACGCCAAGCGGGCGTGCTGCATGAAACATCCAGCAGCGGTGAGGTGTCGCAGGACAGTCACGAGCAGGATCGCGCGGAATCGCGGCGGCTGCTGGAGCGGGCGCGGGACCATTACTGGCAGACATTCCGTCTGGACCGAACGCGATGCTGGAGTATCGTGCAGTACCTGTCGCTCGATCTCGTGCTGCGGCATTGGACGAAGACCGCGCAGACCGCGCCAAGCAGAAGAGCCGAGCGGGATCCGACCGATTTGTGGACGTTGGCGCATATACTTTCGACTCAGGACTTGAGTTCCTCGGACCCCGACAAGGTCGTCGTGGCTCTGGGCAATCTGGTCGAGTTGCAGGTGCTCGCCATGTTTGACGATATCCGGGAAAAGCGCCAGATCACGCTCGCCGTTGCAGCCGCGGAGGCGCAGGAACATGCGCACACGTTGATTGGCAAAGCCGGGGCCGACTCGTTCGTGGTTTATTCGTTGCGACGGCAATTGCTGCGATATAAATACTGGTACGATGAGGTGCACGATCTCGGCGAGGTGGCCGAACTGGCGAAGACCTTGGCGGATGGATTGCCCGCGACCGTGAAGGAAGATTGGGACTGATCGCGGCTATCGCGTCAGGCCGACGACCATGGATGCCGCAGCAGTGGCGATGCGGGCTATCGCCGGGACATCGACCGTGAGGGGATAACGGTCGCTGGGAAGGTGAAACCATGGGTTTGTGCCCACCAGGGTGACATAACGGCCCCCGGCGCGATGGATGTCGCGCGTTTCCCCGCTGGGGACCAATGTCTTTGGCGCCATAGTATCGGGCGGACGTCCAGCCGCGGCCAGCGCGTCCCGCATGGCGTCCCTGAGCGAATCATCGGCGGATACGACCGACAAGGAGCCTTCGCTCGCGCCGATATTCGCACCGTAATGCACCCAGGTCGCGCCTCCCTGCTGGTCCCAACCCGGCCGCCGCGCGCAGAAATCGTCCAGACCGAGATGTCCGAGCTCGTGGCCGCTGTTGGCGGTGAGAATGACGTCGCAGGAGGGGGGATTGGCGAGCAGTGCGCGCAACGTCTCCAGCCAGCAGACGATGCCGCCGCCGCGTTCGGCCGTCGATTGCCACCAGGAACTACGGGGCGTCATGACGACGACGGGTTTGCGGCCGGGGTCGCTGCCCTTCAGGGTGACGACGATGTTTCTCGCGTTGGTGCGGGTGCGCATGCTCTTGGACACCAGCCGCGCCATGCGCCCGTCCGGGACGACGCTGCCGGTATCGACATGGATCGCGGGGGCACCATAGGGGTGGTTGAATTGTTCGGCGTTCAGCAGGCCGAGTCCGGGGTGGGTGCCGCTGCAGACGATGACCAAAGCGTCGTGTGCAGCGGTTTGCCGCAGGCGATGGTATTCGCCGCTGTAAACCGCGCCGGGGGCCAGGGAGACGACGGCGATGCCGCCGGTTTCGGACAGGCGTCCGGTGATGCCTGTGGTCGCGGGGGCGTCGAAAACGGGGACGCCGGGGATGCTGGTGCCTCCGATGTGCAGGGAGCAATCGCCGGGGTCGAGGCGGTCAAGCGCGAACGTTTCCTCGGTCGCCTGGGGGCCGAGCGCTCGGGCTTGCGCGGCGACCCAGTCGGCACCGGCGTGGTCTCCGGCGGTGCCGGTTCGGTGGGGGCCTTGGGAATCCCAGGCTTGCAGCCAGATCGCGGTTTGGGTTTGGGCGTTCATGCCGGGGTGTCTCCTGGTTTGCCGGGAGTAGGGGGCCGCATCGACCGTTCCAACAACCCCACGCAACCACATTTTTGCGGTTCCGTTAACCGAATGTTAACCATCGGTCGCGCATGGTGCCGCTTCCGCAGCAGACAGGAACCGCACCAATGCCATTCGAAGACCAGTACAGTGGACGCGTTCTCGGCCTCGCGACCGAGGTACGCGGCATCCTCGGCCCCGCCCAGGCCGATGGGGACGATCCGGTCGTGGGGATCGCCGCCGTGGAGGCGTTGGAATACGAACATGAGGCCGCGGTTCGGACGTGGCTCCGTTTCAGCGGGCGGCGGATTGGGTTTTTGTTCAACTTCAACACCGTCCAGTTGGAGGAAGGGATGCGACGGTACGACATGTAAACCCGAACCACCTTGCGTATCCCCGCCGCATCGTCCAAATCAGCGGCCACGACGCCCGCACGGGCCGCACACCGAAATCAGGGGAACGCACATGTCCGCATCCAAGCCTCGGACCCTGTTCGACAAAATCTGGGACCAGCATGTCGTGGAGCGGCTGCCGGACGGCACCTGCATTCTATATATAGACCGGCATCTGCTGCATGAGGTCACCAGCCCGCAGGCGTTCGAAGGCCTGCGCTTGGCTGGCCGCAAGCTGCGCCGCCCCGACCTGACGATCGCCGTCGCGGACCACAACATCCCGACCGTCGGCCCGCGCAGCCCCGCCGATATTCAGGAAGAAGACAGCCGCATTCAGGTGCAGACGCTGGAAAAGAACGTCAAGGAATTCGGGGTGCCGTATATCCCCATCCTCGATGTCCGCCAGGGAATCGTGCACATCATCGGGCCGGAGCTGGGTCTGTCGCTGCCGGGCACGACGCTGGTGTGCGGCGACAGCCATACATCTACTCATGGGGCGCTGGGTTCGCTCGCGTTCGGCATCGGCACATCCGAAGTCGAGCATGTGATGGCGACGCAAACCCTGTTGCAGGCGCCACAGAAGAACATGCGCGTCGACGTGACCGGCACGCTGGGCCTGGGCTGCACGGCGAAGGATGTGGTGCTGGCGATCATCGGCAAGATCACCACGGCCGGCGGTAACGGGCATGTCATTGAGTACACCGGCGACACCATTCGTGCGCTGGACATGGCGGGCCGCATGACGGTGTCGAACATGACGATCGAGGCGGGTGCTCGGGCTGGCCTGATCGCGCCGGATCAGATGACGTTCGACTATATCAAGGGCCGCGAATTCGCCCCGAAGGGCGAGGACTTCGAGAAGGCGGTGGCGTACTGGAAGACGCTGCCGTCGGACCCCGGCGCGCATTACGACACGTCGGTGTTCATGACGGCGGACGAGATCGCCCCGATGATCACCTGGGGCACCACCCCCGGTCAGGTGATCCCGGTCACGGGCGTCGTCCCGAACCCGATGGATATCGAGGATGAGGGCAAACGTACCCAGCATCTCCGTATGCTGGAGTACATGGGCCTGACCGCCGGTCAGCGGCTGACGGACGTAAAGGTGGATGTGATCTTCATCGGATCCTGCACCAACGGCCGCATCGAGGACATTCGCGCCGCCGCCCATGTCGCCAAAGGCCGCAAGGTCGCCGATGGGGTGCAGGCGCTGGTCGTGCCGGGTTCCGGACTGGTGAAAAAGCAGGCCGAGGAAGAAGGTCTGGATCGCATCCTGCTGGAAGCCGGGTTCGAGTGGCGGGATCCCTGCTGCTCCATGTGTCTTGGCATGAACCCGGACAAGCTGACGCCGGGGCAACGTTCGGCCAGCACGTCGAACCGCAATTTCGAAGGGCGTCAGGGCATCGGCGGGCGTACGCATCTGGTGTCGCCGGCAATGGCCGCCGCCGCCGCGGTGACCGGGCGGTTCGCGGATGTGCGGCAGTTTGGGTAAGCGCTGCGCGATGCGGTTCCGCACCACCGTCATGCCGACGCAGGTCGGCATCCACGACTTTGTTGCCGCGCTTGCGAAAGTCGTGGATGCCG
>CAITUP010000101.1 GCA_903895595.1 uncultured Acetobacteraceae bacterium
ACCCCGACAACACACAGTGGCAGAGAGACCTCTCCATCAGCCACGAACGCATCGGAGACGTACAGGTCGCACAGGGAGACCTCCCGGGCGCCTTGCAAGCGTTTCGCGCCGGCATGGCAATCCGCGAACGCCTCGCACGCCAGGACCCCGACAACACACAGTGGCAGAGAGACCTCTCCATCAGCCACGAACGCATCGGAGACGTACAGGTCGCACAGGGAGACCTCCCGGGCGCCTTGCAAGCGTTTCGCGCCGGCATGGCAATCAGCGAACGCCTCGCACGATTGGATTCGCGCAACGCCGGTTGGCAGCGCGACGTGCTGGTGTCGTTGACGAAACTGGCGGGGGTCGCGGCGGCGGCGGGGGATCGGGCAGAAGCCATCGCGCAAGCCGAGCGGGCGGTGGCGCTGGCGCGGGAGTTGGTGGAACGGTTTCCGGGCAATCCCCAGCATGTCCGGGACCTGCCGGCCGTGGAGGCGATGGCGCAACGGCTTCGCGGGGCGGGGGCGTGACCGGGGTGGCGGTTTCCTTCATGCGCCGGTGTTTGGCGTGGGTCCGGCGGTTCGCACCGCCAAGACCCGCGGCCACGACGGCGCGATCCCCCGGACACTCCCGCTTCGTGCCGTCGTGGCTTTCAGTCATAAAAGCCGCCCTCGCGACCGCCCTGTTGCCGATCGCGGCTCACACCCAAGCTGCCTCCCCCCCGGCCGTGGAATCCCAGCACGGCATGGTCGTGTCCGCCCAACATCTGGCGGCGGATGTCGGCATCGCAATCCTGAAACAAGGCGGCAACGCCATCGATGCCGCCGTTGCCATGGGATACGCCGAGGCGGTGACCAACCCCTGCTGCGGCAATCTCGGCGGCGGCGGCTTCATGGTCGCGCATCTCGCGGACGGGCGGTCGGTGTTCCTGAATTTTCGGGAGATGGCCCCGGCGTCGGCGACCGCCGATATGTATCTCGACCCCGCCGGCGACCCGGTGAAAGCCGCCAGCCTGATCGGCTGGAAATCCGTCGCCACCCCCGGCACGGTCGCAGGCCTCGACGCCGCGCTGAGCAAATACGGCACCATGAGCCGCGCGGCCGCGATGGCCCCGGCGATCGCGCTGGCGCAAGACGGGTTCGTTCTGACCCGCGGCGACACCGACATCCTGGCCAAGGGGGTCGCAAAATTCCGCCAGGACCCGGCAGCGGCCGCCATTTTCCTGCGTAAGGACGGCACCCCGTTCGAACCGGGGGAGCGGCTGCGCCAACCCGACCTCGCCGCCACGCTGTCGGCCATCGCCGCGCAAGGCCCCGCCGCCTTTTACCAGGGCGGGATCCCGGCGCGGATCGAGGCTGCGTCCCGCGCCGGAGGCGGCGTCATCGCGGCCGCCGATTTCGCCGCCTACCACGCCACGGAATCCGCGCCGCTGTCGTGCGACTACCGAGGCTTCACGATCCTGTCCGCCCCGCCCCCGTCCTCGGGCGGCACGACTTTGTGCGAGATTTTAACGATCCTGCGCCCCTACGACCTGCGCGCCGCCGGCTTCGCCTCGGCCCAAACCGTGCACCTCATGACAGAGGCGATGCGCCACGCCTATTTCGACCGCAACACCTATCTCGGCGATCCCGCCTTCGTGAAAAACCCGCTGGACTGGCTGCTGTCGGCGCAGCACGCGGCCGATATCCGCGCCATGATCGGCGACCGTGCGATGCCGTCCTCGGCGCTGTCCGGCGCGGCCGCGCCGCACGAAAAACCGGAAACGACACATTATTCCGTGATCGATTCCAAGGGCAACGCCGTCGCGGTGACCTACACGATCAACGGTTATTTCGGTGCCGGCGTCGTGGCGCCGAACGCGGGGTTTCTGCTGAACGACGAAATGGACGATTTCACCGTCAAACCCGGCGCGTCGAACCTGTTCGGTCTGGTCGGCGGCGCGATCAACGCCATTGCCCCTTGGAAACGGCCGCTGTCGTCGATGACCCCCACCATCGTGCTGCGCGACGGCAAACCAATACTGGTGCTCGGATCGCCCGGAGGTTCCCGCATCATCACGATCGTTTTGCAGGTGCTGACGAACATCGTCGACCACGGCATGGCGCCGCAGCAGGCCGTGGACGCGCCGCGCATCCACCATCAGTGGCTGCCCGACACGATCTTCGCCGAACCTTTCGCTTTGTCGGCCGATACCAAAGCGGCACTGGAGGCGATGGGCTACACGATTCGCGAACAAACCCCGTGGGGTGCGGCAGCCCTGATCGCAGTGGGACCGGTCGCGGCGCCGAAGTCGTCGGAATCCTCCGGCAACGACGCGGCTTTGTCCGGCGGGACACGGCCGGGATGGTTATACGGTGCCAACGACCCCCGCCGTCCGGCCGGCGCGGCCATCGGGTACTAATATCAACCGAACTAACCATTGACGTACCGGAATTCGCCACATCGTCATGCTGACGAAGATCAGCATCCACGACTTTCTTGGTAGTGGCCAGCAAGTCGTGGATGCCGACCTGCGTCGGCATGACGATTTACCACGCGCCGATGTGTCAATGGTTGGTTCGATTGGTATAACCGCCCAATTTTCCCAAAAACCCCAACAGGATCGCATTGAACAAATCCGGCCGCTCCCAGTACGGGGAATGCCCCGCTTCCGGCACGATATGCACCTCCGCCTGCCGGATATGCCCCGCCTGCATCCGCAGCAGCGACGGCGGCACGTACAGATCGGAATCCCCCGTCGCCAGCAGCACCGGCTGGCGAATCGCCTCCAGCAGCGCCCAGGTCGGAGTCGTCCGCAGCACCGGATCGATCCGTTTGCCGGTCATCGCCTGCTCGTCCAGCTTGTGCCATTCCGCCAATCCCAACGGATCGCCAGCGCGATAGGATGGCGACAGCTCCTGGAAATCGTGCGGCAGCGTCGCGAAGAACGGCGGCCGCAACCGTTTGTTCACCGCCACGTAATCGGGGTCCGAAATCCCCATCAGCGACGACACGATCGCCAGGCTCCGCACCTTCTCGGGATACGCGAACACGTAGTCCAGCGCGATGAATCCGCCCTGCGCGCCGCCGACCAGATCGACCGTATCCAACCCCAGATGCGTCACCAAATGGTGCAGATCGTCCGACACTGTTCCGGGATCCTCGTCCGAGCCGCGATCGGACCGGTAATAGCCGCGCCGCGAATAGCCGATGGCGCGATACCCCGCCGCCGCCAGCGCCGGTTGCTGATACACCCAGCCTGCCGCGCTCTGCGTCCCCGCGTGCAGCAGGATCACCGGATGGCCTGTCCCGCCGGTGTCCCAGTACCACAGCTTGGTGCCGCGCACGTCCACCCAGCCCTCGGTCGCCGGGGCCTGAGGCGGCACCGGCACGTGTTTCCATATCTCCATCGTCGCATACTCCCACCCGCGTCGCCTCCCCGATACAATGGAACCCGGCCGGTTGCCACGGAGTCTCCCATGCTGCCCGAACAGACGCTGCGCGACGCGGAAGCCTTGCTCCAGGCGTGCCGAGACAAACAGGTCCGCATCGCCACGGCCGAGAGCTGCACCGGCGGGTTGATCGCGGCGGCACTGACCGCCATTGCCGGCGCGTCGGACGTGCTGGACCGAGGCTTCGTCTCCTATTCCAACGACGCCAAGCACGACATGCTGGGCGTGCCCCTGGCGACGATCGAGCAGCACGGCGCCGTCAGCGAGGAAGTCGCCGCCGCGATGGCGACCGGCGCGCTGGACCGCTCCAACGCCGGGATCGCGATCTCGGTCACCGGTCTCGCCGGCCCCGGCGGCGGATCGGCGGACAAACCCATCGGCCTCGTCTGCTTCGGCATCGCGCGGCGCGATCAGCCGCCCGTCGCGAGCGAGCAGGTGTTCTCCGGCGACCGGACGGCCGTCCGAGCCGCCGCGGTGGCGCATGCCATTGCTTTGATCGGGCAGAACCTCTGATTTCCCCTTGCCGCCAAGCGGCCGCGCTGGCACCACCCGGCCAATGACCGATTTGCACCTCCAACGGCTGGACCGCGTGTCGCTGGTCGCAGCCCTGATCACGCCGCTGCTGCTGATGCATGCGCATGGCTTCGCCGAGGCCTCCATGGCCGTCGTCGCGGCCACCTTCCTTGCGCGCTGCGCCATTACCGGACAATGGGGCTGGCTGCGCGAGACCTGGATGATCCTGTCCCTGGTCTGGTGCGCATGGCTGGCGATCGCCTCCCTCCATTTGCCCGCGCTCGGGCTGGAGGGCGGCGGAACCAGAGCCGTGCTTCAGGCGCTGATGAGCATCCGCTTCCCTCTGTTCGCCGCCGCGCTCGCGTTCGGGGCACCGTCGGACGCCGAAGGGCGGACCTGGATGTTCCGCGTCGTGGCGGCGTCTGTCATCTACATCTGCGTCCACGTGGTCTTTCAGTTCATTTTCGGCGTAAACCTCTATGGCATGCGCAAGGCCTGGGACGTGCTGCTGACCGGGCCGTTCGGCAGCGCCCGAGCCGCGCCGGTACTGGCTCGGCTGATGCTGCCGGCAGTGATCCCGGCGGCTGCCCGCTTCCTGCCGCTGCCGATGCCCCGCCAGCTCTGGGCGTATGCCTTGCTGCTGGGCGGCATGGCGGCGATTGCCATCATCGGTCAGCGCATCCCGTTGCTGCTGGCCGGCGGCGGCTTGGTGATCGCGGCGCTGCTGATCCGCCGCCTGCGCCCGGCGGTGCTGGCCGCGGCTCTCGCAACGGCGCTGCTGATCCCCAGCTTCGCGGTGATCTCCCCCAGCATCTACTACCGGCTGGTGCCGCAAACCCAGAAGATGATGGCCGGCTTTGCCACCACCCGTTACGGGGAACTCTATGCCCGCGCGTTGGAAATCGGCGAACAGCACCCAGTCATCGGCCTCGGCTACGACGGGTTCGGCCTCGGGTGCCCGCAGCCCCGCTACTTCCGCCCGAGCTTCGATGGTTCGGCCGCGGATGGCGGCGGGATCGAAATCTGCTGGGTCCACCCGCACAACTTCTATTTCGAGGCCCTGGCGAACGGCGGCATGCCGGGTCTGATGCTGTTCTCCGCCCTCGCGATCGTTTGGTCGGTCCGCTTGGGCCGCGGCCTGTGGCGCGATCCCCACCCGATCCGCGTCGGTCTGTTCGCAACGACGGTGGCGCAGTTGATCCCGTTCCAATCGACCGGCGACTTCTGGTCGATGCCCATGGGCGGCTGGTTCTACCTTCTGGTGGGCTGGGGCATCGCCGAGGCCCGCGCGCGCGCGTCATGAAGGTCGCCGTGGTGCAGCCTTTGCCGGGCATAGGGGACACGATCTGGCATTTGCCGCATATCCGCGCCATCGCCGCCCATGTGGGCGGCCCGGTGACGCTGGTGACGAAGCCCCGTTCCGCCGCCGACCAGATTTTCGGCGCCGAGGACACCGTGTCCGACTGCCTATGGATCGACCGCAACCCGGAAAACCGGCGCGGGCGCGATGAGGGTTTGCGTGCGCTCGGCTTCATCGCCCGCCTGCGCGCGCAGAAGTTCGATCGCGTCTACCTGCTGCATCACAGCAAGACCCTGGCCCTGTGGCTCGCGTTGGCGCGCATCCCGGAGCGGTTCGGGTATGGCTACGGCGTGCAGAAGCTGTTCCTCAACCGCCGCCCGTTCCTGACGCCGGAGGAGCTGCGGGCCCATCCATTCGAGCAGGCCACGCGATGGCTGCAACGGGCCGGTATCCCGCTGGGCGAGGCCGAACCCGTTCTGCCCGTCGCCGGGGCTGCCCGCCAAGCCGTTCGGGACCGAATGGGCGGCGCGCCGTTCATCGCCATCGGTATCGGCAGTTCGGAACCCTACAAGCAATGGGGTGCCGAAAAATTCGCGGCCCTGACCGAGGCGCTGTTGCGGAACGGCTGGCTCCGCGTCGCACTGATCGGCGGCGGGGCGGAGGCCGACATGGCCGCCGACATCGTCCAGCGCCTGGGGCCGTTGGGATCGCGGGCCGTCCAGGCGATCCGCTGGAACCTGGGGGAGGTCGCGGCGTTGTGCGCCGAATCGGCTTTCTATGTCGGCAACGACACCGGGGTGATGAACATCGCCGCCGCGGTCGGTCGCCAAACCTTCGGCATGTTCGGTGCCACCGCCCCGATATCCCACAGCAGCCGCATCGTCCCGATCGAGCCGCCGGGCGGCTACGATATCGCCCGCGGCACCGGCCTGATCACTGTTGAATCGGTTTTGGCGATCATTCAGGCCGAACGAGGAACGCTGGCACCCATAGCCTGATCGGTATCGGATGCGTGCTTCAGCAGATGACAATCGATCCATTCCGCGACCAATCGCCGCGCCTCGTTAACCGAAGCCTCGGGGTGATGAATCCGATAAAGTGCAGTGCAGGCCTGGAACGCCGAGAGATCGTCGGATCCGACCTGCCGCAGTTCCCGATAGGCCGTCACCACCGCGCGTTCGCAACGCCGGGCGATGTTGATCTCTTGCCGCATATCGGTATCGTTCCCTCAATTGCGAGTGATTCTCATATAATCCGGAACCGTAAACCTTGGGGCTTTTCGTCGCAAGAGCGATGCGAACGTGACCCGGAGGAAAAACCTGGAAAATTCCGGCCTCGCATCCGCATCCGACAAACCCGCCATGCAGCCACCGCCGAGTCGCGCCCCGAAAATCGCTTGCCGACTCCGGCGCACAGATGCAAAGTGTTGTCAGTCGATTATGGCGTCTTCCTCGACTCGGCTATGAGACGTCATCCGCGACATGCCGTCGTATCCGATCTTACCCGCAACACGTCCTGACCCGGAGCAAACGCCGTGATCTTCAAGCGCCAATCCCTGTTCGCCGCGCTCGCTTTCGCCCTGCCGATCGCCGGACTGCTGTCCGCGCCGGCCATGGCCGCGAAGCCGCAAAAGCCCAAGATTCACCATGCTGTGAAAAAGGCCAGCGCGCATAAGCCCGCCGTGAAACACACCCACAAAGCCGTGAAAACCGCGAAGGCCGTCAAACCGGCTCACTGATCCGGCCCGATCGGCACGACGGGATGGTTAGGGACTGTTTGCCTCCAACAAGGCACGCAGTCCCGCCAGAATACGGGCCGGCGACGGCGGACAGCCGCCAATCGTCAGGTCGACCGGCAGCACCGCACCCGGTCCGCCCAACACTGCATATTCCCCTTTGAAGACTCCGCCATCGACAGCGCAATCGCCCAACGCCACCACCCATTTCGGGTCTGGCGTCGCGTCCCATGCCTGCTCCAGCGCTTGGCGCAGATTCCGAGTCAGCGGCCCGGTCACCAGCAATACGTCGGCATGCGCCGGCTGGTCCACGAAGCGCAGACCGAAGCGCGACAGGTCGTAAAGCACCCCGGTCAAGGCCCGCAGCTCCAGCTCGCACCCGTTGCAGCTGCCGGTATTCACGTGCCGGACGGCCAGCCCATGCCCCAAGCGCGCCTGGGCGGCGGCATCCAGCCGCTGCTTCAGCGACGCCACGGTTTCCGCGTCCACCGCCTGGACCGGCTCTGCGCGGGGTAATCTCACCATCGGTAGCCTCCGCCTAAAGATCCATGCCCGATACCGGCAACCCCAGGGAACACTGGATCGCGGCCGCGTCGCCCGCCGCTGCGCCCGCCAGCGTTGCCTCCGCCAGAGGCCACAGCGCCCAGCCGGGATCGGTGGGAAACACCGCCGCGATCTGCCCGTGATCCAGCCGCAACCAATGCCACACCGTCCCGCGGGCGGAGGCGGCGTAGCCGATCCCCTCCCCGCTGTTCGCCGGCAAAGCGATGGCCAGCGGCCCCTCCGGCAACGCCGAGAGTAGACCGATGCAGGCCTCGGTATCCCGCGCGATCGCATCCAGGCGAGCACTGCATCGCGCCGCGGCATCGCCGCCGAACCGGCCGGCCTCGGCCACAATGCCTTCGACGCCCAGCGTTTCCACCAATTGCCGGTCCGCCACACCCAGGCCGCTCAACCGAGCGGCCAGCAGGCCGTTGCCGAACAACCGGCGAATCGCGAGAAGCGACTCGGCCAGCCCGTCCAGCACTTGGCGCAGCACCGACAGCCCGTTGGCGTCCGGCTCCCCGGCGACGCCGCCGGGCACTACGCCATCCATCATCAGCCGGTGCCCGAACGCGCCGGCCAAGCCGCGCCGCACATATTCCTGCTGCTCGCCGCAGTACCCATGCGCCCGCGCATCGCCGAGTAGACCGGCGAGGGAGGTCAGATCGTCCAAAAGGGTCGCGATCCGTTCCAAGCCCCCCATCAGCGACCGAAGTGCCACGGCGCGCGGCGGGGCCTGGAGGGTCAGTGCCATCTCTGTCGCGACCGCGAAGGCGACCGAATGCGCGACCGTCGCATCCCCGGCCAGGCGCGCGGCGAAACGGGCGGCGACCCGGGGCGACTTGCCGCGCATCAACAGGAGTGTGCCTTTGTGGGTGTAGCCCAGCCGGCTTTCCGCCCGCACGATCCGGGTGCCGTCCAGGGTCAGGCGCAGGTGCCCGGCTTCTCCGATTCCGGCGGTCAGCGGCCCGATGGGCCACTGCATGAAGGTGCCATCTCCGACCTCTTGGAACTCCGGCGGTTCGGCCGCGACGGACGGTGGCCCGGGCCGCGCCGCCATGACGGCGGTTTGCGGCCAATGTCCGTGATCCAGCCAGGGGCGCGTATCGCCGCCGGCGGGCACGTGGCCCCAGAGATCGTGGATCGTCCGCTCGTACCACGCCGCCACCGGGTGCCAGATCGACAGGGCCGGATAGGAACCGTCGTCGGGTGCGACCGAAACCGGCAGGATCAGGCCGGAGGGACGGTGGCGATACAGCGCGTAAACCCGAGCGGTATCGGCCCAGGCGGACAGCAGCGTCACCGGGTCGCGCGCCAGGGCCGACCATTGCAACGCCGTGAGGTCGAAGCGCGCCCAAGGCTGGCAGGCCTCCATCGTCGCGTCGCGCAGGGCGGGCGGCAGCATGTTCATCGCAGGACCTCCGTCGCCGACACCCGCAGCCAGGCGGCGCAAAAATCCGGCAGGCAGAACCCCACCAGCAGCGCCAGGACAACCGGCACCCAAGCCGCCGCCCAGCGATCCGCCGCGACGATGCGGGGCGGGGTCAGGTGCGCGATGGCGCTCCATCCCATGGCCGCCAGCGACGGCAGCACCACGGCCAGAACCCACGGCGATTGCCGGCCAACGGCGAGAACAAGAAGGGCCAAACCGGGGAATACGCCAAACGGCGGTAGCCCGGCGCGCGCAGCGGCGGCCACCGTGGCCGAGACCCCCTGCCCTTTCGCCAACTCGACGGCGGATTGTCCGAACACCGCCAGCAGCGTCAGGATCAGGCCGGCGAATACAGCTTCCGGGCTGCGCAATCCGAACGCCAGTGCAATCGCCGCCGTATGGCCCAGCGCGAGCCAGTTCGTCCTTGGTCCCGCGCCTTCTTTGCCCGTCATGGTTCGCGAAGGCGGACCACCCACGCCTTGCGGTGCCGATCTCGATGAAGTCGTGGGTGGCCCGCCTTCGCGGAGCATGACGGTTTTAGCGCTTAGCACCGCGCAGACAGCCAGCCCCGTCCCGCCGACCGCAATCAGTTCGGGTCCCGCGAAGCGCAGCGCCAGCAGCGGCACCAAGGGCAGGAGCGCGGGTACCGCGACCGCCAAAGCCGCCAGTCCCAGTACGGCGCAACCTGACGTCAGATGCGACGGCGGCAGGATGGCGCCGAACAGCACCAGCCCCAGAGCCGAACCGGTCAGAGGCACGCGATACCAGACCAAAGGCAGCCGAGGCGCCAACCCCGCCGCCACCGCCAGGGCCAGACCGGCATTCATGATCGCCGGATGCCCCCCGAGCGCCGCCAGCAGCATCCCGGCCAGCACGATCTGCCGCGCGATCCGGCCGAACGTGTCGATCTCCGCCACACCCGGCGCGACGGCGGCGGCGGCCACCGCAATGGCCGCGAAAGCGCTGAAGCGATCCGTACCGAGGAACGGCAGCGTCCACCACGGCATAACCAGCGCCGCCGCCAAAGTCAGCCACGTCCCCACGGCATCCACGCGCCGCCGCGTGCGGTCCGAACCGGGAATGGCCAGCGCCGCCGCCGTGAACAAAGGAACCACGGCGGCGATCATGGGCGCCGCCATTCGGACGCGACCAACGCCGCATACGCCAATCCCGGGATAACCGGCACGATCCCCGCGACCCGTTCGGCATCGCCCAGCCCCAACGCCGCCAGCCCGATGCCGGTCTGCATCGCCAGCAACCCCGCGACTTGCGTTACCCGGTCCCGCGATACCGCGGCCGTCAGCATACCCAACAACATCGCCGCCAGCGGCAGGCTTTCGTACACCGCCAGAGCCGCCAAAGCCGCCCCGACCGCCAGGGCCACCGGTTGACTCAGCCGAGGCCGGCGGGCCGGCACCGGCGGCAGGCGCCACAACAGCCAAGGCAAACCGCAGGCATTCAACACCAGAATCGCCGCGCCCTCGGTCAAAACCCCGTCGCCGGCCGCGACACCGGCCAGCACCGCTGCCTGCACGGCCACGACCACCAGCACTGCCGCACGCTGCCGCATTGCGAGCAAAGCTAGGCCCAGCGCGAGAATCACACCGCTCACAACAACCCAACCCCGGCCGAGACGGCCCCGAACGCCAAAGCCAACCGGCGCAAAGCAGGAGACGGTCGCGCACCCCCGACCACGCGCAACGCCGCGACCGCCAGTGCCGCCAGTCCCACGCGTCCACCCCACGCGGCCAGCCCCACAAGCCAATCCAGCGGCCCTCCATCGGCCGGCGCCATCCCGAACGGCAGCGCCAACCCGCCCACCAGATCGCACCACATCAGCAGCCGGACCTGCTTTGCGATCCGGCTCAGCGCGAGGTCGCGGGCGCTGTAGGCGTTTTCCAGGACGGGCTGCACCACCGCCTCCCCGGCCACCAACGCCAGCGCAGCGACCGCCAGAACGGCGGCGGGATCGGTCAGGAGCGTACCGTCCATCCCCGCCACGACGATCCGGTCGAGACCGCCGCCCGACAGCGACAGCACGAACAGCGCCAACAAAAGCGCGGTTTCGGTGAACACTGCCGCCTGAGCGGCCTCGGCCGCCGCGATACCGCCCTCGGCGGTGCCGGAATCCATCGCCGCCAGCACCGGGACGACGCGCATCGCCACCAGCAGCGCCGCGATGACGATGGGATCGGCCAAAGGCGCCAGCGCCATGCCCAGCATGAAGGAGGACACCAGCGCCGCGCATAAAACAGCCAGCACCACGGACACCGACGGCGCGACGGCGCTCACCGCCGACGCGCTCGAAGCTCGCACCGGCGCCTTCGCGAACAGCCGCGCGACATCCCACCAAGGCTGCATGACCGAGGGCGCCGCCCGTCCGCCGAACCATGCCGCCAGAGCCTCCACGACGCCGGTCAGAACCGGCGCCGCCGCCAACATCAGCACGAGGTGCAGCAACTGCCCAACGCAGGCCACCAGAATACTCATCGCACCGCCGCCAAGACAGCCAACAGCACCGCGACCGCCGCCAGCAGCAGCGGCAACCCCGCGACACGCGGCACCCGCCAGCGTGGTTTCGTCCAAGCCAGCTCGGGTAAAAAACCGCCGGCGGATTGGGTCAGAGGCTCCCCGAACGGCAGCCAGGGCGGCGAGGGCGCGAAGCCCTCATTCCACGCCGGCACCACCCGGTGTCCGGCCCCGCCCCGCCGCCGCACCGCCCAAACCACCGCGCCGCCAATAACCACCGCCAAGAACAACAGCGGCAACGCCGGGAGCGGACCGAACCACCCGACGCGCTCCCCCATCGGCACCCCGGCCAACTGACCGATCGCCCCATCCGCCAGCATCAGCACTGGCCCTGGCAACACGCCCATCGCCAGGATCGCAACCGACAGCGCCCACGGCCCCGGCCGCGCCGCCTTCGGAATATCCATGGCGCCGGCCGTCCGGGGCCCCCTCGGCCGCCCGAGGAACGCCACGCCGAACAGCCGCACCAGCGCCACGCCGGACAGCACCGCCGACAGTGCCAGCGCCGCCGCAACGCCGGCCAACCAAATCCCGCGCGGCGCCGCCGCCAAGGCCTGCAACTGGAGCCAGAACGTCACGAACCCCCCGCCGAACGGCAGCACCGCTCCGGCGAACAGGACGGCGGCCAGGGCGGTTGCGACCCAGGGCATCGAATGGATCAGGCCGCCCAGCGATGTCAGCCGCCGGCTACCCGCGTTGGCGAGGACGGCGCCCGCCACCATCTGCCCGAGCGCGCCGGACAGGCTTTGGCTCAGTGCGGCGAACAGCGCGGCTGCCACCGCCAAAGTCGTCAACGCCGGCAGATCGCCGGCTTTACCTACCAGCGCCAAGCCGACGCCGATGGCCGCGAGGCCGCTCTGCCGTTCGGTGAGTCCCTCCAAACAGGTGTCGGTTTCCGCCCCGGTCGCGGCGCGCCAGCCGCCGAACATCGCGCCCGCGGACCCGGCCGCGAGCAGCGCCATGCCGACCCAAACCGGCGGCGACGGTCCGCCGAGGTCCAGCGCGAACCGCAGCAGCAAATATACGAACAACGGCCGCGCCGCGCCGAACGCCAGCGCGGCGGGTCCCATCAGCGCCAAAGCCCAGAACATCCAGGAGCGGTCCAATTCGGCCCGCACGGCGTCGAACGAAACCCCGACCAGCGCCAGCGCGGCGAAACAGGCCAACGCCCCCAGTCCCGCGATCCCGAGGCTTTTTGGGACATGACCAGTCCCCACCGCCAACGCCAGCCCAAGCGTCAGCGCGGTCCCGTCCGCTGCCAGGATCGTCAGCACTACCCCCGCCAGCCGCAACGCGAGGGTCCCGGCCTCTGCCCCAGCGGTCTCAGCCGCGAACGCGATCCGGGCGGTGCCAGCGAGGAAAGCGACGGTCAAAAAAAGAGCCGCCAGGGGATCGAGCGCCAAACGCAGCGCCATCCCCGGCAGCCCCAACGGCAACCCGACACCATCCGGCTCGGCCCGCATCGCCAACGCCAGCAGCGATAACATCGACCCCAGCCCCGCCAGCGCGGTACCGGCCAGCCCGATCGCCGGCCGAACCCGGCGCGCGACGAACCCTGCCGCCGCCCCCAACGCCGTAAGGGCCACGACGATGCCAAGGAGCAGCGGCAGGATCGGATCGGTCACCCGGCCACGCTAGCAGAGGCGCGCCGGAGTCGGCTTGTCCGATCCCCGCGGATCAATGCACCGAAAGCGGAAACATCTCGTGCTGGACGATCGCCGCCATCGCGACGTCGCGGTCGGCCGCCATCGCCATCGGAGTACCGTCGGCGGCGTGGATCGCGAAGCCGTTCTGCCCGTTCACCAAGACCGGCTTCACATAGGCGATCTGCGACACGCCGAGCTGGGCGAGTTGTTCGGCGGACAGATGACGGATGTCGAAGGACGCCACGGGGGTGGCGGTATCGGTGTTCTGTTCGGTTGTCATGATCGTAATCTCCTGTCCCGCGTGTTCAATTCCGGTCCACCGATCCGTCGACCACCTGGGTGATCGCCGCACCGTTGGCTTTACGTGGCTGCGTAATGGGGATGGTCTTCACCCGGATCTCCGGCTGCGGCCGAGCGAGGTCGATGTGCAAAAGACCGTTGTCGAGCCAGGCGCCCTTCACCTCGATCCCTTCCGCCAGCACGAAGGCGCGCTGGAACTGCCGGGCCGCGATGCCGCGGTGGATGAAGACGCGCCCCTGGCTGTCGTCGGTCTGCCGGCCACGGATCACCAGTTGGTTGTCTTCCTGGGTGATCTGCAGGTCTTCCATCGTGAAACCCGCCACGGCCAGGGAGATACGCAACCCCGTGTGGCTGATCTGTTCGATATTGTAGGGCGGATAGCCGTCGGACGCGGTCTTGGACGCGCGTTCGATCATCTGTTCGAGATGGTCGAAACCGAGGAACAGCGGCGAGGTAAACATGCGGGTCGTCATAGGTGGCCCCCTCCAGCGAGCGAAGCGTGGTCCGACTCCCGTTATGGCGAGCCGGTCGTGCGGTATTTTGTCATTCGGGTTGCGGGTTGCAAGGGGGAATATCGTGGGAATTTCCCGAGTAGCGCGACACGGCCAAAGCCTCGGGATGACGGCATGAACCGCGAAAGCCGACGCAATCCGCGAAACGGTCGCGCAAAATGCGTCGCAATTTGCGAAACCGATGTCGCTGGATACAAGCGTACAGGCCACGCACCCCGCATTATCTCTTTGTTTTAACGCGGTATTCCGACCAGTA
This sequence comes from uncultured Acetobacteraceae bacterium, assembly GCA_903895595.1. Lineage (GTDB taxonomy): Bacteria > Pseudomonadota > Alphaproteobacteria > Acetobacterales > Acetobacteraceae > Rhodopila. Next base: position 14,180 of record CAITUP010000101.1, read on the forward strand.
TAGCCCCCGCCTTTGGCCGTCGTATCTCCGCCAGTCCCTGGCACATCCCTTGCGGATACCCCAGCAGCCTCATCTGCCGGAGTGTCCGAACGTGATTGCCTCTGTCAATCGAAATGCCCTTATCCGGTTCATCGCCGCACTGCTGACGGTCGCCGCTTCCGTCGTACCCGCCCGCGCCGATAACGTTCAGGTGACCTATTCCAGCGCCGGGCAGACCGGACCCGACATCGCCGCGCTCTGCGCCGGTGCCACGGTCTGCGATTATGGGATGGAGAATTTCTCGGCGTGGACCGGATCCAGGACCTTTGTTTCGAAATTCAACGATGCGGGAACCGGCACCTTCAACACGCCCAGCGGCGCGAGCTTCACCGGAACGTACGCGGCCGGTCCCGGCACCACGACCGGCTACGGCGGCGAATGGATCAAACAGGCCCAAAATATCTATGGCGGCGTGTCCGGAGCTTATCCGGAGTTGTTTGGACCGCCGGCCGTTGGGGCGGGCAGCGGGACTGCCTCCTACACGTTGTCGTTGACGAGCATCGGCGTGCCGGGGATCAATTACTTCGGCCTTTGGATCAGCGCGCTCGACCCCTACAATAACCTGACGGTTTACGATGGTTCGAACCTGATCGCGCAGTTCGACTCGGCAACTCTGCTGGCACAGTTGGGGACATGCCCGGGTTCCGATTATTGCGGCAACCCAACTGCCGCCCAACAGGGCGCCGACAGTGGGGAGTTGTTTGCGTTTGTGAACATCTTCGACCTCACCGGATTTATTACGAAAGTCATCTTCAGCAATAACGGGTCCAGCGGCTTCGAATCGGCCAACCATACGGTGGCCTACATCGACCCGGTGCATGCGCTGGGGACACCGGTTAACACCCTGGCGGTGCCGGAGCCGGGCGCCGTGGCGGTTTTCGGGGTGGCGCTGGTGAGCTTGGGGATGCTGCGGCATCGCCGCCCCACCCGTTAGCCCAGGAACCCCAGCAGCAACGCCGTCACCTGCTCCGCCTGTTCCTGCTGGACCCAGTGGCCGGCGCCTTCCAGCAGATGGCAACCGACCATATTCGTGCAGGCGCCGCCCTGCATATGCTCGAACGCCCCCGGCGTCTGATACACGCCCCAATCGCTCCGCCCGGCGATGAACATCGAGGGAATATCGATCGTCTGCCCCGAAAACACCTGTAGCTCCGCCGCCCCGACACCCTCGGTCCGGCAGCGGTACCATTGCAGCCCGCCCTGGAAACCGATCCGCGTATACTCGTCGCTGTAGATGCGAAGCTCCGCCTCGGTGAGCCAGGCAGAAGGACCGGCGGGCATGTGGTGCGCGACCGTCTCCGCCATGTCCTCGTGCAAATCCATGATGTAGTAGGTCGGCATTTTCGCCAGTTCCCCGGCCGTCCAACCCGCGAGCCGATAAGGCTGGTTCTCGGCCCAGTCGGCGCTTTTGTGATGGTAATAAGCCCGCAGAAATTCATGCACCCCCTGCTTGCACCGCCACATGTCCCCGTTCGCCGCGCGTGTGGAATAATACCACTGATAATGCTTCCGCGGCCGTTCCAACGCTGCCATCGCCGCATGAATATCCGCCGCGGGCTTCGGCTGCGCGCCACCGAATGGAATGGCCGGCGGACCGCCGAACGGCGCGCTCATCAACACCACGGACCGAAAAACATCCGGCCGGATCACCGCGCACCACGCCGCGACCGAGGCCCCGAAATCGTGCCCCACCACCGCCGCCACCGACCGGTAGCCCAGTGCGAACACCAAACCCAACGCGTCGCGGGTCAGGTTCAACATATGGAACGGCCGAAGGTCCCCGTCATACGACGCGCTCCATCCCGTCGTGCGCCCGTAGCCGCGCTGATCCGGCGCGACCACGTGATACCCCGCCGCCGCCAGCGCCGGCATCACCTTCCGCCAGGACCACGCCAATTCCGGGAACCCATGCAGCATCAGCACGCAGGGCCGGTTCGGGGTTTCCCAGCCGGCCTCCAGCACATGCATGCGCAGGCCGTTGATGCCATCGACAAAGCGCGCGCGTATGCCGGCGGGCAGGATGGAAGCGGGGAGCGGTTCGGTCATGGCGGTTCCTCGGTCGTTCGGACGGATCATTCCACGCCGGACGCGATGGGGGTAGCCTCCCACCATGGCACACTACCGATCCGTCCTGATCACCGGCGCATCCTCGGGCATCGGCGAGGCGCTGGCACACGCTCTGGCCGCGGCGGGAGTCACGCTGCATCTGTCCGGCCGCGACGCCGCGCGCCTGCACCGGGTCGCCGAAGCCTGCCGCCAGCGCGGCGCTACGGTCGCGGAGCAAATCATCGACGTCCGCGACACCGCGGCGATGGAAGCCTGGATCGGCGGCGCGGGGCGCTTGGACCTGGTTGTCGCCAACGCCGGCATCGCCGCCGGATCGGGCCGTACCGATGGGGAGCGGCTCGCGAGCACGCGCGACATCCTGGGCACCAACATCGATGGCACCCTGAACACCGTCCTACCGGCGATGGAGGCCATGCGCACCCAACCGCTTGGCGCCGACGGATACCGAGGCCGGATCGCCGTTATCGCCTCCATCGCGGCTTTCGTCGCGATCCCGGGATCGCCGGCCTACTGCGCCTCGAAAGCCGCCATCGATACCTGGACCGTCGCCTCCGCCCGCGCCGCCCGCACAGCGGGGATCGGACTGACCAGCGTCTGCCCCGGCTACATCCGCACCCCGATGACGGACCGCAACCGCTTTCCCATGCCGGGTCTGATGGAGGCCGATAAAGCCGCCGGCATCATCCTGCGCGGCATCGCCGCCGGCAAAATCCGAATCGCCTTTCCCTGGTGGATGGCGGCCTTGGCCCGCATCGGCGGCTTGATGCCGCCGCGTATCCTCGGCAAATTGTTGCCAACCCCGCCTGGAGGAGACCCGACATGACCCAAACCCCGCGCCCCGCCCACCAGACGCCCGGCATCCATCACAAAGCCGTCGGCGACCTGATCGTCACCGCGCTGAACGACGGCATGTTCGAGGGTTCGTTCGCCATGCTCGCCGCGTTCGAGACCGGCACCGCCGAACAGATGCACCGCGACCGCTTCCGAGCGATTCCGCCGAAACTGGCGGTGAACAGCTTCCTGGTGCAGACGGCCGACCGCACCATCCTTGTGGACAGCGGCTGCGGCGGCAATTTCGGGCCGGCTTTGGGGAAACTCACCGGCAATCTGGCCGCTTTGGGCATCAAACCCGGCGATGTGGACACGGTGCTGTGCACCCATCTGCATCCCGATCATGTCGGCGGCCTGATGGACCCGGCGGGTGCGGCGGTTTTCCCGAACGCCGAGCTGGTGGTTCACGCGGACGACCACAAGTTCTGGGGCGACGACGCCACCCTGGCAAACGCCTCCACCGACCAGGACAAGGGCTTCGTCACGTTGGCGCGTGCGACCATCGCCGCCTACAAAAACCGCACCCGGCTGCTGACGGCGGGCGAGGCGCTATCGGGCATTTCCATCGTGCCGGAGCCGGGTCACACGCCGGGTCATTCCGGGTGGCTGATTTCCTCCGGCGCGGCGTCGCTGCTGATCTGGGGCGATATCGTGCACATGCCGGGCATCCAGTTCGCTCGGCCGGACGCCGGCATGGGCTTCGACATCGACGGCGCTCAGGCGATCGCGACGCGGCAACGGATCATGGACATGGTCACCGCCGACCGCACGATGGTGGCGGGCATGCATTTGGATTTCCCGTGCTTCGGGCATGTGGCGAAAGCGAGCGAAGGGTACGCGTTCGTGCCGGATGTTTGGACGCCGGATTTGTGAACTGTTGGGTGGGGGGCCGTTAAGCCAGCGCGCTCTCCGGCACCCGCCCCGATTTTTCCCGATAGATACGCTCGTAAATCGCCGCGCGTTCCAGAATTTCCGGGGCAATCGGCCGGTCGTTCTCGATCCGCAGCCACAGGCGCAGCAGATGCCGTGTGTGTTCGGGCGTATCGCGATAGGCCCCGCGCGCGTGCAGCATCTGGAAATTGTGCCACAGCATCATCTGGCCAGGTTCCAGCAGGAACTCGATGCCGATGTCGTTGCGCTCGGCGAGTGCGTCGAAGTAATCCAGCGCTTCAAGCAGTTTCGCCGGCACATCCTCGCCCCGCAGGCGCGCGGCTTCGTGGATGAAGCTGCGGGAGTAGCCGCAGCTGACGACGCCATCGATGCAACAGAACACCGGGATTTTGAAAGACGTGACCGGATTGGCGGAAAACCGAGCCTCGGCGACGGCGTAGTAATAGCCTTCGTACAAGGGCGCCAGCAGGTCCGGCCGCGTTGCCAGGATTTCGTTATGGATGGCCAAACTGCTGACGATGCGGCTGAGACCGCCGGTTTCGGACCGTTGCAGGCACATCAGCCCGACCATGCGGTAGGAATCGGTGTGCGGCGTCAGTTCCTCATTGCTGCGATACCCGCGCGCGACGGGATCGTCCTTGACGTGGCGGACATGCCCGAGACGGTCGCCGAGCGAAGATTGTTCCACGGGGTAACCGAGACGCGAGCCGATGCCCCAGTAGATGCGTTCCATATCCTCTTCGGAATGGGTGTCGCGGGAGATGCCGGAGAGAATGACCGCGCCGCGCCCGTGGCGGATGGTGTTGTCAATCCAATCCGTCAGCGCGGCGATCTCCGGATGATCGAAATCCGCCGCCGTGGTCTCGCGAGGGGACAGATGCCGCGTGCGGGCCAGCGCCGTATCGAAGCCGGCCAACTGCGCCGGGGTGAACCGGTGGGTCAGTCCCTCCTTGCCGCCGATGCTGCCGGTGGTCCAAGCGGAATCGGTCTCGATCTTTCGCATATACGGCGCCATGACGTTTCCTTTCCCGATCAGTCGAACAAGGTCGCGAGCCTTTTCTTGATATTGTCGGCGACATAGAGCGCCAAGGCCTGGATGGTGCAGGTGGGGTTCACGCCCGCCGAGGTCACGAACAAGCTCCCGTCCACCACGAACAGGTTCTTCACGTCGTGCGACCGGCCCCATTCGTTGACCACGGATCGTGCCGGGTCCTTGCCCATGCGCGCCGTCCCCATCAGGTGCCAACCGCCGCCGCGCAAAGGCTTTTCGAAACCGACATCGTGGGCCCCGGCGGCTTTCAGGATTTCGGTGCCGCGCTCGACCGCGAAATCCAGCATCCGGCGGCTGTTCTCGCTGAGCGTGTAATCGATCTTCGGCGCCGGAATGCCGTGCGCGTCCTTCAGCACCGGGTCGAGCGTGACGGTGTTGTGTTCCTCGGGCAGATCTTCGCAGATCGCGACCATACCGGCACGGTGGCGGAATAGCCGACGGTAGGCCGCATGGTGGTCGGAACCCCAGGGCAGACGCCCGGTGCCGGCGCCCTGCACGGCCGCCATGACCGGGCCTTGGCCGCGGGTGAACTCGTAGGTCCAGCCGCGCACAAAACCGCGTTCGCGATCTGTTTCGTAGAATTCCTGGCTCCAGATGCAATCGTTCGGACCGCGATGCCCATCCATATCCTGATCGAAATACCCGAAAATACGGGCGTAGGGATGGAACATCAGGTTCTTCCCGACCTGACCCGACGAATTGGCGATACCGTTGGGAAAACGTTCAGACTTGGAATTCAACATGATCCGCGGTGTGCCGACGCCGTTGCACGCCATGATCACAACCTCGGCCGGCTGAAAAATTTCGCGCCCCCGGCCGTCGTAGTAAATCGCGCCCGACGCCATGCCATCGGGGCCGACCGTAATCTCCCGCACGCGGCACAAGGTCCGCAGTTCCACCCCGGCCCTGATCGCCTCTGGCCAGTACGTGATATCCGTGCTGGCCTTCGCCCCCTGCGCGCAACCGGACGTGCAATGACCGAGGTTGATGCATTTCGCCCGCCCCTCGTAATCCTGCGTGGCGATGGCGCTGTCGGACGGCCACCAATGGTAGCCCAATTTGTTCAACCCGCGCCCGAGCACCGCACCGGAGGTGCCCAAGGGCAAAGGCGGCATCATCGGCTGTTTCGGCGGATAGGCCGGATCGCCCGCCAGACCGGAAACGCCGGTGTGACGGTCGTTTTCCGCGTAATACGGCTCCAGCGTTTTGTAATCGATCGGCCAATCGTCGCCCACGCCGTCCAGCGATTTCACCCGAAAATCGGACGGGTGAAATCGCGGATAATGCCCGGCGTACAGCACCGTCCCGCCGCCGACGCCGTTGTAATTGGCGATTTTGATCGGCGAATTTTCTTCCGATATCGGATAGTCCAGCACCCGCCCGCGGCGGTTCGGGCTGACATCGAAATCGCCCATCTGGCGCGCTTCCCAGTCGCGCCCGGTGGAGGGGAACTCGGACGATTTCGGCCAATCGCCCTGTTCCAGACAAACGATGCGCATCTTCGTTTCCGCGAGGCTATACGCCACGGCGGCACCGGATGCGCCCGCGCCGATAATCAGCACATCGACTTTATCCAGCACGGCGCGCCCTCGCGGCTGCTTCCAGATCCGGCACGTTGCTGGACGACGCCGCCAGCATCGGCGACTTCGTCAACGCCAACGCGGCCGAGGCCAATTCGCTTTCGTTGATCTTCGCCATCACGGCTTCGCGTGCTCGGTTGAAATATTCGCGGTTGTTGGCGACGAACTCGCGGGATTTGCGCAGACCGGCCATGTAGCCGTTGATTTCCGGAATGACGTAGCGCGCCACCATGTCCCAGCTCCGCGCGGTGTTTTCCGGGTTCGCCCAGTCATGGACAAAGCCCACCACGGTGCCGAAGCCACCGCTGATGTCGATGACCGATTTGAGCCGCTCGATCAGATCGTCCGGCGTGCCGATCGTTGCCGCCGCGCCCTTGGAGAACGCCATCGCATCGACCGCGCTGTCGCCGTCCTTGAACGGACGCGCGCCGGGGCGCTGCAATGTCGCGGTGATGTATTCGTTATGGTGCCGCAGCAGCCCGTCGCGGGCCTGCTCGCGCGCCTTTTCGCGCGTTTCCGCGATATGCCAGCTCAGCAGCACCCGCCAATTGGCGCGATCGACGGTCTGGCCGTGCTTTTTCGCCGATGCTTCCGCGAAACTCCACTGCGTTGGCAGCGCGTTCAGGCCCTCGTCGGACAACGATCCGATGGAGATAATGCCGATCCCGTGCTTGCCGGCCAGCGTCATGCCCGACGGGCTGATCTGCGACGCCACCGCGAACGGCATTTCCTCCTGCAACGGCAGCAACTGCAGCGCCGCGTCGTTCATCTGGAACCAGTCGGATTTGTAGGTGACGCGCTCGCCCGCGAACAACCGCCGGATCACGCCGATGGCTTCGTCCTGCCGGTCGCGCAGCAGCATCGGATCGACACCCAGCGTGTGCGCGTCGGAGGCCAGAGCGCCCGGCCCCGAACCGAAAATCGCGCGCCCGCCGCTCATGTAATCCAGCTGCACCATGCGCTGGGCGACGTGGAACGGGTGATGATAGGGCAGCGACACGACGCCGGTCGCCAGCTTGATCCGGTGCGTCCGCTGCGCCGCTGCGGCCAGGAACATCTCCGGGGATGCGATCATCTCCCACCCGGACGAATGGTGTTCGCCGCACCAGAATTCGTCGTAACCCAGTTTGTCCAGTTGCTCGACCAACGCGATATCGCGTTGGAATTGCAGCATCGGGTGCTCCCCGATCGGATGATGCGGGGCGAGGAAGGCGCCGAAGCGAAGGCGAGGCATATGGGAATCTCCTGTGTTGGGGCGATTGAGCCTCAACATGGCCTCCAGCGCAACTTGTGCCCCGCCGCCACGCCGCCGATAATCGGGCACCAACCAACGAAGGAAACGCTCATGAGCGGTGGACCGCTTGCCGGAATACGTCTGCTGGACCTCACCACGGTGCAGATGGGACCGTGGTGCACCCGCATCATGGCCGATTTCGGCGCCGACGTGATCAAGGTCGAAGCACCCGGCGGAGACTCGTCGCGCTACACCGGCGTCCCCCGCCATCGCGGCATGAGCGGCACGTTCCAGCACAATGCCCGCGGCAAACGCTCCATCGCCATCGACCTGAAGCAGAAGGAAGCGCGCGACGCCATCTTGGCGCTGATCCCCAAGGTCGATGCGCTGGCCTCCAACATCCGTCAGGCGGCGCTGGCGCGTTTGGGGCTGGACTACGCGTCGATCCGCAAGCTGAAACTCGGGATCGTCTACCTCAGCATGGTCGGGTACGGCAGTGCCGGGCGCTACGCCGGCCGCCCGGCCTACGACGATCTGATCCAGGCGGCCTCGGCGATCCCGACCCTGCTGCAACGCTCCACCGGCGAACCCCGCTTCATCCCCATGGCAGCCATCGACCGCATCGTCGGCGGTTCGGCCGCCAACGCGCTGCTGGCGGGCCTGCTGGCGAAGGCCCGCACCGGCATCGGACAAATGGTGGAAGTCCCGATGTTCGAGACGATGGCCCAATTCGTCCTGTCCGAACACATGCAAGGCACCACCTTCGACCCGCCGACCAGCCCGCCGGGCTACAAGCGCACCTTGTCGCGGTCGCGCAAACCCTACGCCAGCAAGGACGGTTTCATCGCCGTGCTGCCCTACAACGACGGCCAGTGGCAGCGCTTCTTCCAGGCCGTCGGCAAAGGCCATCTGCTGGAAAACGATCCCCGCTTCGCCGATATCGGCGCTCGCACGGCGAACATCGATGCGCTCTACGACATGATCGGCGCTGAAATCGTCCACCGCACCAACGCCGAATGGCTGCAACTGCTGCAGGAAAACGACATCCCCTGCATGGTGCCGCACACGCTGGAATCCCTGATGGAGGACCCGCACCTCGCCGATGCCGGGTTCTTCCAATGGCTGGATCACCCGTCCGAGGGCCGCATCCGCACCATGCGCGAACCCAGCACCTGGTCGGAAACCAAGCCCCCCACCGGCCGGTTCGCGCCGCGCCTGGGCCAGCATACCCGCGAAATCCTGGCCGAGGCCGGCCTGGACGACGCCACCATCGACGACCTGATCGCCCGCAACATCGTCAACACGGATGCCCCCACATGAAACGTTTCCTTGCCGGCGCATTGTCGCTGCTCGCCTTAACCGGCTTGGCACGCGCGGAATCCAACGAGGTTCGGATCGCGATGCCCTACGGCGTCGGCTATCTGCCGGTCTACGTCGCAGCCGACAAAGGCTTCATCCAGGAACGCGCCAAAGCCGCCGGCCTGGGCGAGGTGAAGGTCGATATCCGCCACATGGCCAGCGGCCCCGCCAGCAGCGATCTGCTGCTGTCCGGCGATGCGGATATGGCCATGGGCGGCTTCGGCCCGGCCTTCGTGCTATGGGATAAAACCCGCGGCGCGCAAAAGATCAAAGTCATCACGCCGCTCAGCGGCAACGCCATCTGGCTGCTGTCCAGCGACCCCAAGATCAAAACGATCCGCGATTTCGGCCCGAACGACCGGATCGCCGTCAGCGCCGTCAAAGTGACGGGCCAAGCGATCGCGCTGCAAATGGCGTCGGCGAAGGAATGGGGCTGGGATCAGCGCTTCAAGCTCGACGCCAACATGGTCTCCATGTCCAACCCCGACGGTATGGCCATGGTGCTCGGCGGTGTCAGCGAGGTCCGTACCCAGGCCGCGATTCCGCCATTCATGATCGAAATGATGGAATCCGGCAAAGTCCACATGGTGCTGAATTCCGACGACGTCATGGACCCGAAAGCGTCCCTGAGCGTGCTGTACGGCACCGCCAAATTCCACGACGGCAGCCCGAAATTGTATGCCGCGACGGCGGCGGCACTGGAGGACGCTTTCCGTTTCATCAACGACCATCCGCATGAGGCCGCGCAAATCTACGTCGCTCGGGAGCCGCAGAAACGCGAACTGGCGTGGATCGAGAAAATGATCGGCGACCATAACCTGCTGCGCTACGGCTCCACCCCGCGCGGCTTCCAGAAATACGCGGAATTCATGTTCGCGGCCGGAACGTTGAAGAGCAAGCCGGAGAGCTGGAAGGATCTGTGCTGGGACAACATGTGGGGCAAAGACGGGAGCTGACCGGGAGCGGCGACATTGTTGCACGCGGAGGTCGCCGAGCGTTCGATACTCTCTGCGCCCTCCCCGGCTTTGCTTCCTTCGCGACCTCCGCGCGAACCAGCGCAGCTACCCGAGGCGGAGCCTGTCATACGGAAGTTCGATATATTGCGTCCGTCCCCCGAGCCGCAATTCCAGATCAAAGGCGCCGTCCAACCCGTCGAACAGATGCGCCGGCAGCAAGGCATCCCCGTCGGTCCAGCGGATGCCTTCGCCGGTCTCGAACGCGTGGAATCCCTCCAGCAGCGCCTTGGTTTCCAAGTCCAGCACCCGCGCCCGCGGCCCCTTCAAAACCGCGAGCAGCTTCACCGCCACGCCCAGGCTGCGCGCATCGCGGGATAGCCCGAGTTCCGCAGGCACGCCCGACCGGATACCAGACGCACCGTCCCCGGCCGTCCTTCCAACTTGAACGTCAGCGTCCCGTTCGGCTTACGCACCGGATCGATCCGACGCCCGTCCACGACAAGATGAGCATCGGCATCGTCGGTCAGCGGAACCCCCGGCCGCGCGCCCGCCCGCCTCAACAGCCGAGCCCAAGCGGCATCGACGGTGGCGCCGCCGGTTTCGACGGCGGCGTAGGATGGGCGCACCGCGCTGTCCCATGCGGGATTGGCATTTTGGAACAGGTGCCGGTTGCCATCGTCGCGGTAGGATTCCGCCGCCGCGCCGTTGGCGATAAGGATATCGTGTGTTTCCAGTTCGACATGATAGAACTCCACCACATGTGCGTGATCGTCCCAGAGGATGGAACGATGGTTGACCAGGAACTCCGCCGGGATCAGCACGCCGTCGATATAAAGCGAATGCCCCTTGGTCACCCGCAGATCGTGGAACGGCACGTTGTCGGCGATGGCGCCCTTGCGGATCAGCACCGGCGTGGCGGCGCAGCGCTTGCCGCGCTGGATCAGCACCCGGCCCATCCCGATCCAAGTGATGGGGCGGACAGCGCCGGTCCAGGTTGTGACGGTGTCGCCGATGCGCAGGTTCTGCACCGGGATTTCGCCGCGCGGCGTGCGGATCAGCGTGTTGTGCAGGAAGCACAATGCGGTGACGCTGTTGCCGGTGACGTTCAACGGCACGCCGCTGTAATCGACGGCGGGATCGAGCGTCAGGTCCAGCGGCCCGCCCGTTGCGAGATCGATCTCCAGCGTATTGCCGTTGACGATATGGGCACCGGTTACGTTGGAAACCCCGTTCAGTGCGATGGTGCCTTCGGTCGCGAAGCCGGCGATCCTGCCGGCAAACTGCGTCGGATCGATCTGCAGAACCGCGTTGGTGGCACCGAGCACGATGGTCTCCCCGGACGCAACGGTGCCGGTGACATCCAGCGTGCTGCCGGCCTCGATGGTGGTGGTGCCAACGCCGGTCAGGCTGGCAATCGTGACGGAGGACGGGTCGATGACGATGCCGCCGTTGTTCACGATCCCACCCGCCCCGGACAGCGTCGCGCTCTGTAGTGTCAGCGTGCCGGCGTTGGTCAGTGTGTAACCCGCCGCCAGCGTGTTCGCCCCGGTCAGCGTCCAGTTGGCGCCGCTGTCGATCGTGATGTGACCGAAACCGGCATATTCGGACCCGAGACCCGATAACGTTCCGGCACTCGCGCCAGACGTCAGCTCCATTGTGTTGGCGGCGGGGGCGTTGGCGAAGACCTTCCCTGTGAATACCGCGCCGGGATCGACAACCAGTTGGTTTGGGCCATTGCCGGTGAAAAATACCGCGTAGTGCGTCCCGGCGATGGTGCCGGCATTGGCGACGGTGCCCTGGCCGAGGATGACACCGTTGCTTTGGCCGGCGATCGTCGCGCCGGACTGGTTGGTGACCGATCCGTAACGCTGTATCTGAACGCCATAGCCGCTGTTGCCCAAAATCGTGCCGGCGTTGACGACGGTGGTTGGCGCGCCGGTGCTGGAACGGTCGTGGAAATAGAGGCCCCGGTTGTGTCCGGAGATCAGGCCGGCGGTGCCGTTGGTGACGAAATTGCTGCCCAGGAAATAGACGGCGTCGTAATTCGAACTGACGATGGTGCCGAAATTGGCGAGCGGGCCGGCGGTGGCCAGCATGGTGAAGTCGTTGTAGCCAACGCGAGCGTTTTGCACGATCCGGCCCGCGTTGGTCAGCGTGCCGCCGATGGCCAGTTTGCCTTGGTCGGTCACCGTCGTGCCAGCGGCCACGGTGTTCGATCCGGCCAGCGTCCAGAATCCCTGTGCGGCGACCGTGATCTGCTGGAAACCGGTGAATTGTGTCCCGAGACCCGAGAGTGTGTTGGTGTAATGATGGAGGGAGGTCGCCGCCAGAATCAGCGTGCTGACGCTTGTCCCCCCAGCCGTGTTGCCGCCCTTGACAAGGCCGTTTAACACAGCGCCGTCCTCGGCGATCAGAAGATTGCCGGCCCTGGCGGCAAATTCGACTGAATAGAGCGATCCCCCGATCGTGCCGGCATTGTCGACGGTGCCGCCGAAGCTATAGACGCCGGCACTGCCAGTGCCACTGGCGGAGATGACGCCCGCGGACCGGTTGGTGAGGTTGCCGTAAAGCTCGACGCCGGCGCCGCTCCCGGCGATCGTGGCCCCGGATTCGTTGGTGAGCGAACCGTCGCCGACAAATACGCCGATGCGTGCGGCGCCTCCGCCGATAAATCCGGCGTTATCGACGATGCCGGTGCCACCGAGGATAGCGACGCCGGCAATGGTGCCGGTATGGGTGACCCGGCTGTTATTGGGGGTTGTGGTGACAATCCGCTGGTTCGCAACGGAACCGCCAGCGGAGAGATTGACGGCATATCCGACGGTGCCCGCGATGACGCCATCGTTGACGACGGTGCCCCGGCCGCCGCTGACATAGACACCACTGCTGCCGGAAATCGTTCCTGTGTTGGTGCTGTGGCCAGAGCCGCCTGGACCGAATGTGAGTGTATTGAGGTACCGATTGACGACCGTCCCGCCGGCTTTCAATCGGATCGCGGCACCGGACCCTCCGGTTATCGCGCTCTCGTTGACCACGGTGCCGGCGCCGCCGGCGATCAGAATGCCGTACCTGCCGGCGATCGTGCCGGTTTGCGTGTTGGTGACCGAACCGCCGGCCTTCAGTTGGACCGCGTATCCGGCACCTCCGCCGCCGGTGCCCGAAAGGTTGGCCGCATTGAACACGGTGCCGGCGCCGCCCGCGATGTAGATGCCGTCATCCCCGGTAATCGTTCCGATCGAGGTGTTGGTCAGCACCTGGCCGACGGAATAGTAGCGCATATACCGGTTGCCGATGGAACCGCCGCCGAGCAGTTTGACGCCGAAGCCGCCTGAGGCATTGTCGGCAATCAGGCCCGTGTTCGCCACCGTTGCCGCGCCGCCGGCCAAGCCGGACACGGCCAGCCCTGGCGTAAAAATCGATGGCGCGATTGTGCCCGTATTTGTCAGCGTCCCCCCCGGCGCCAGCGTTACCCCCGCGGTTAGCGTGCCGGCGTTGACCAGCGTGCCGGCATCGGTCAGCGCCATCCCCGCCGCGATGGGCCCACCGCCCCCGCGCGTCAGCGTGGCGCCGGACGCCAGTGTCCAGGACGCCCCGGCATCGATCGCGATCCGCGAGAAACCCGTGTAGTGCGCGGCCAAACCGGACAGATAACCGGACGTACCGGCCGCCAGTTCCAGTGTGCTGTCCACACCGCTGCGGTAGGCGTAGCCGCCGCTCACGGTGCCGATGAAGACCGCGCCGCGTTCCACGATCAGTCGGTTCGCGACGCCGGAAGCGAACTGGATCGCGTTTGTCGTGCCGGCAATCGTGCCCGCGTTCGCCACGGTCGATGCCGTGTTCAGCGCGCCGATGACGCCGCCCGGGCTGGACAGGCTTATGAGTCCCGTGTTCGACAACGATCCGGCCAGGGCCAAGGTCCCGGATCCGCCGATCGTGCCTTTGTTGGTCAGCGAGCCCGTTAGGGTCAGCGTGCCCAGGTCGGTCAGCACATAGCCGGCGGCCAGCGTGTTGGTCCCGGCCAACGTCCAGGCGGCACCGGCATCGATCGCGATGATGCCGAAATCGACGTAGCGCGCCCCCAGCCCGGTCAGCGTGCCCGCATGCGCGCCGGCCGCCAGTTCCAGCGTGCTGACGACGGTCGCGCCGATGGTGTTGCCGCCGCTCGCGATTCCGGCGAACGACGCGCCGGGATCGATCACCAGCCGGTTGGCGAAGCCGGCGGCGAGCAGGACCGAGTCCCCGGTGCCCCCGGCGATGCTGCCCGCGTTGACGACAGTGCCCAGGCCGCCGATGAAGACGCCCGTGCCGTTATCCGAAACAATCGTGCCACTGGACGCGTTGGAGACAAAACCGCCGACATTCAAATAAACGCCGTGCGCGTTGGTTCCCAGGATGGTGCCCGCATTGACGACGGTGCCGGCGACGCCATAGACAAAGACGCCGTTCGTTCCGCTGGAGATCGTGCCGCTGGATGCGTTCGAGACAAAACCGCCAGCTTTCGACAGAAGGACGCCGGCTTGGCCGGTTCCGATAATTTCGCCCGCGTTGACGACGGTCGCACTGGGACCGTAGGCCAGGACGCCGACCGTCGCGCTGGAGATCGTTCCGCCCGACGCGTTGGAGACAGAGCCGCCGGCTCGCAACAGAACGCCGGCCCAGCTGGTTCCGAAAATCGCGCCCGCGTTGACGACGGTCGCACTGAGACCGTAGGCCACGACGCCGGCCAACCCGCCGGAGATCGTTCCGCCGGACGCGTTGGAGACGAAACCGCCATTCGCCAAATCGACGCCGCGGCCGTACTTCGCCACGATGGTGCCGGCGTTGATGACCGAGCCCGTGGTATAGATAAAAACGCCGGCCCTCTGGCCGTAAATCGTGCCGCCGGACGCGTCGATGACCTTGCCAAAGGTGTTACCACGGATGCTGACGCCGTACACTCCGCCGGAGATCGTGCCGCCGGACGCGTTGGAGACATAACCGCCGAAACCCAAGGTGACGCCGTATTCGCTTGTCCCGGCGATGGCGCCCGCGTTGAAGATGAAACCAGGCTGTCCATAGATTAGGACGCCGAAAGTGCCGCCGGAGATGGTGGCGCCCGACGCGTTGGAGACAGAACCGCCGGCATTCAGCTTAACGCCGTAATTGTTTGTCACGGCGATGTCGCCTGCGTTGACGACGGCGCCAGGGAAGAGATTGACAGCGACGCCCGAACTTCTGCCGGCGATCGTGCCGCCGGAGGTGTTGCTGACGGTGCCGCCGCTCTGCAACACAACGCCGGCCTGGCTGGTTCCTGTAATCTCGCCCGCATTGATGACCTTACCAAGGCCATGAATGACCAAGACACCATCCCACGTCCCGGAGATCGAGCCGCCGAACCCGTTGGAGACATAGCCGCCGCTATTCAAATTAACGCCGCTGGCGACCGTGCTGCCGTCGCTGCTGGAACCGGCGATCACGCCCGTGTTGACGACGGTCGCCCCGGAACCGTAGGCGAAGACGCCGATCCCTTGGCCGGAAATCGTGCCGCCGGACGCGTTGGAGACATAACCGCCGGAACTCAGCCAAACGCCGTAATAGTTTGTCCCGGCGATGAAGCCCGCGTTGACGATGGTCGTACTGGACCCATAGGCATGGACGCCGAAAGCGTTGCCGGAAATCGTGCCGCCCGAAGCGTTGGAGATACGGCCGCCGTCCAGAAGATCGATGCCAACGTTGGCGGCATTGCGTATGACGCCCGTGTTCGACAGGAATCCCGCGACCAGCAGCGTCCCGGTGCCGTTCACCAGACCCCTGTTAGTCACCGTGCCCGAGGCGGTCAGCGTGCCGTTGTCGGTGACCGTGTAGCCGGCGCCGATGGTGTCGGACGCCAGCGTCCAGGCGGCACCGGCATCGATGGCGATCTGGGCGAAATCGACGTACCGCGATCCCAATCCGGTCAGTGTGCCCACCGAGGCGCCGGACGCCAGTTCCAGCGTGCTGGCCACGCTGCTGCCGATGCTGTTGCCGCCATCCGCGACGCCCGAAAACACCGCGCCGGGATCGACGATCAGCCGGTTCGCATAGCCGGCCGCGAACAGGATCAAATCCGTCCCCCCAGCAATCGTGCCGGCGTTCTCCACGGTCGATGCTACGCCCGGCGCGCCGACAAT
This sequence comes from uncultured Acetobacteraceae bacterium, assembly GCA_903895595.1. Lineage (GTDB taxonomy): Bacteria > Pseudomonadota > Alphaproteobacteria > Acetobacterales > Acetobacteraceae > Rhodopila. Next base: position 30,337 of record CAITUP010000101.1, read on the forward strand.
GGCATTCGCGCTGGAGAGTGCGATGGTTCCCGTATTTGTCAGAAACCCCGCGAGCGCCAGCGTCCCGGCGCCGGTCATCAGGCCATTGTTGGTCAGTGTGCCCGCATCGGTCAGCGCGCCGGAATCGGTCAGCACGTAACCGGCCGCCAGCGTGTTGGACCCGGTTAGCGTCCAGTTGGCGCCCCCGTCCACGACGACGCGGCCGAGTTCCACGAATTGCGTGCCGAGCCCCGACAGGGTGCCATTGCCGCCGGCCGCGAGTTCCAGCGTGTCGTAGGAAATGAAAGCGCCTGCATAAAGGGAAGCCGGATTCCCGCCGTTCACCACGCCGTTGAACACCGCCCCCGCGCGGTCGATCACCCGGTTGTGCTGGAAGGCATTCATTTGCACCGCGGTGCCGCCGGTGCCGGTAATGGTGCCATTGTTGTCGACGGTGGATGAGCCATAACGGCCGCGCACGCCGACCGATCCGGTTATGGTGCCGCCGTTGTTGGCGACGATGCCGCCGTTGTAGAGATTGACGCCAAAATTGGCGCCGCCGGCGATCCGACCCGTGTTGGTCAGCGTCGATGGCACGCCGGCCAGATTGATCCCATAAACGGCGCCCGCCATCGTCCCGGCGTTAACGATCGACCCGCCCGAGATTCGCGCGAAATCCGCGAGCGTCCCGGTATTTGTCAGCACCCCGCCGGTCCCGATCGTCGCCCCCCCCGACACGGTATTCGCACCGGTCAGCGTCCAGGCCGCCCCGGAATCGACATCGAACGTGCCAAAGCCGGTGAACTGCGTGCCAATCCCCGAGATCGTCCCGGCCGAGGCCCCCGAACCCAGTGCCAACGTATCGCTCGCCAGTCCGGCGATCGCGATGGTCGGCACCGCGCCGGGTTCGATCCGCAGCGTCGCCGCGCCGCTGAACCCGATCGTGCCGCTACCGTAAGCACCCGGCGCGCCCAGCAGGACCGTGCCTTGCGCGACCTGAATGCCGCCGCTGAAGGTGCTGGCGGCGTTCAGCGCCAGCGTGCCGGCGCCGTTCATCGTCAGGCCGAGCGTGCCGGAGGAGGCCCATTTATGCGTGGGATCGGAGCCGCTTTGGTCGCCGATCGCGCTGGCGATCGCAACCGTCTGGCCGGCTCCGGGCGCGAACGTGATGCCGTTGCTGCCTTGCGCGAACAGACCCCCACCGAAGCCGTAACCCGCCGTGGCCCCCGCGCCGCTGCTGGCGCCGCCGGACGCGCTGCCGGCGATGGTGCCGCTTTGCACGATCAGGCTGCCGCCGGCCTGCACGAAGATCGCACCGCCCGCGCCCAAGCCGCCGCCGCCCGCGCCCGAGGCGCCGCCCGTCCCGCCCGCGCCGCCCGTCCCGCCATTGCCGCCAGCTCCGCCCGCGCCGCCGGCCCCGCCCGCACCGGGGGTTGGAACGGGGAACCCGCTCCCCGGCTGGCCGATACCTCCGACGCCGCCGGGCGTGCCCGGCTGACCGCCACTGCCCGGTGTCCCGCTGGAACCCGCGCCGCCAACACCCCCGCTGCCGGCGCCGAAGCCGCCGGTCCCGCCGGCACCGCCGCTGAGGCCAATGCTGGGGTTCCCGCCGCTGGCGCCGCTGCCGCCGACGACCAGCGATCCGCCTGGGGAGCCGGGGCCGATGCCCGTGCTTCCCTGGCCGCCCGCACTACCGCCGCCGCCGCCGCCTCCCCCCCCCGCC
>CAITUP010000102.1 GCA_903895595.1 uncultured Acetobacteraceae bacterium
AGGCTTCACGTCTGGGAGACGTAGGGATCAATGACCCCTTTCCAGCCCCGTGGGCTGAAATTCTAGCGGCGGCGCCGCTGTATTCGGTGAGGAGAGTGTTAAACCCGAGGGGCGATTTGATCTATCGCCAAAACCCGGTAGCGGCCATGCCGCGTGCGCATGGCCCTTCACGGGCCCGCGATCACGCCGTTCGGCGCGCTATCGGTGTAACGGAATGTTGCACCGACAGCGGAACGGTTCAGTGAATCTCGGCCAAGCGTGCCAAGAGGAAATCGCGGAATACCGCGACCCGTTTGGAGTTACGAAGCTCCTCCGGATAGACGAAATACACGTCCACCTTGGGGCCTTTCAGATCGGTCAGAATGCGCACGAGGTCGGGGTTTTCGGCCATCGCGTAGTCCGGCAGCGCGCCGATCCCCAGGCCGGAACGGATCGCGAGCAGCACGGCGTGGACGCTGTTGACGTCCAGCAGCGCGCGGCGCGGGTTGCCGGGCCGGCGTCCGGCTTCGGCCAGCCAGTTGACCTCTTCGACCGGCGGGTGGTGCTGGCCGAACAGGATCAGTTTGTGTTCGTCCAGATCCTCCGGCCGTTGCGGCACACCGTATTTCTTGAGGTACTCGGGCGACGCGCACACATGCCAGTGCATCGTCATCAGGTGCCGCTGGACCAGATCGGGTTGCTTCGGTGGGTGCATGCGGATGGCGACATCGGCCTCTCGCATCGCCAGATCGAGCTCTCCGTCGTCCAGCAGCAGCGACACCGATACGTCCGGGTAGGCTTCCAGGAAGCCTTGCAGTCGCGGCGCCAGCCACGACGAGCCGAAGCCCACGGTCGTGGTCACCTTGATCCGGCCGGCGGGCTTTTCCTTGCTTTCCGTCAACAGCGCTTCGGTCATTGCCAGCTTGGCGAACACCTCCCGCACGGTGCGGTTCAGCGATTCGCCTTGCTCCGTCAGGATCAGCCCGCGGGCGTGACGGTGGAACAGCGGAACTTGAAGGGCTTCTTCCAGCGCGGAAATCTGTCGCGACACGGCGGATTGGCTGAGGTTCAGCGTATCGCCCGCATGCGTGAAGCTGCCAGCCTCGGCCACCGCGTGAAACACGCGCAGCTTGTCCCAGTCCATGACTCAGCCTTTCCCTGCGCCGGTTGGTACCCGGCCGAACGTCTCGGGGTGAACCCGGACGCATGAATCTATACGACTTTCGTCGAGTCTTGTGCCGATTGTAGGGCCAATTCAACGAAAAATTGCTATTCCGCCGCTTTTTCCATCGCATGCTCATGTTCGGCGAGGAATTTCTCGGCCTCAAGCGCCGCCATGCACCCCGTTCCGGCGGCGGTAACGGCTTGGCGGAACAGCTTGTCCTGCACGTCGCCGGCCGCGAACACGCCTTCCACCGTCGTGCGGGTGCTGCCCGGCACTGTCTGGATGTAGCCGTCGGAGTCCATGCCGAGCTGACCTTTGAAGAGGTCGGTTGTGGGCGTATGGCCGATGGCGATGAAAACGCCGTCCACCGCAAGCTCGCTCAGTCCGCCCGAGGCGGTATCGCGCAGGCGGACGCCGGTGACGCCTTCCGGCGTGCCGCCGGACAGGATGTCGTCGATGGCGCTGTTCCAGCGGACGTCGATCTTGGGATGCGCGAACAGGCGGGTCTGGAGGATTTTTTCCGCCCGCAGCGAGTCGCGGCGGTGGATCAAGGTCACGCGGTCGGCGTGGTGCGTCAGATAAAGCGCTTCCTCGACCGCCGTGTTGCCGCCGCCGACCACGGCGACATTCTTGCCCCGATAGAAGAACCCGTCGCAGGTGGCGCAGGCGGACACGCCCCGGCCTTGCAGGCGTTCCTCGGCTTCGATGCCCAGCCAACGGGCTTGGGCGCCGGTCGCGACGATGATGGAGTCGGCGATGACAATGTCGCCCGAGTCGGTTTCGCACCGGAAGGGCCGGCTGGACAGATCGACACGGGTGACAATGTCGTTGACGATGTTGGTGCCGACGTGGCGGGCCTGCGCCTCCATCTGTTCCATCAGCCAGGGGCCTTGGATGACGTCGGCGTAGCCGGGATAGTTTTCCACGTCCGTTGTAATCATCAACTGCCCGCCCGGCTGCAGCCCGGCGATCAGCATCGGGGACATATTCGCTCGGGCGGTATAGATGGCCGCCGTGTAGCCGGCAGGGCCGGCGCCGACGATCAGGACGCGTGTGCGATGGGTGGTGCTCATGCGCCGGAGCATAAGGGCAGGGGCGGGGGGTTGGCTAGGTTAGGCTCCCCCCGCCCTGCTGCCTAAGCCTGTGCGAGCAGCGGATACCCCGCTGACGCGATGGCGTCGCAATGACGGCGGTAGGCCGGATGTCCGCCGCTGTAGCGCATGATCCGGGGCACCTGCTTGCCCTCGACGTTGCGGTTCACGCCGGTCATCCAGGACGGGACTTCGTTCATCAGCAGGTCCTCGCCCAGACCCAGCACGAAATCGGTCCATTCGCGGACGCCGTCGGCGGTGGTTTCGACTCGCTTCAGGCCCTTTTCCTTGGCGTATTCGACGACCCCGCTGACGAACTCGACGCTGTATTCGGCCGTGCGGGTATAATTGCCGAGGCCCGCATGCGGCCCCATCGTCATGAACAGGTTCGGGAAACCTTCCACGAACACGCCCAGGTAAGTCTGCGGCCCGTTGGCCCAGGCATCCTTCAGCCGCACGCCGCCGACGCCCTGGATATCCATCCGGTCGAACGCGCCCGAGATCGCATCGAACCCGGTCGCGTAAATGATGATATCGAACGCGTATTCCTGCTGCGTGGTCTGAATGCCGCCGCGCGTGATCCGCTCGATGGGCGTCTCGTTGACATCGACGAGTTCGACATTCGGCTGATTGTAGACCTCGTAATAATGGGTCTCCAGCGGCACGCGGCGGGTGCCGAAGCCGTGGTTCTTCGGGATCAGCTTCTCGGCGGTGACGGGGTCTTTCACGCGCTGGCGGATTTTGTTCGCGATGAATTCGCTCGCGGCGGCGTTGGCGGCGCGATCGCTCAGCATGTCGCTGAAATTGCCCTGCCAGATACCGAAACCGGGGGAGGCATAAAGCTTCTCCCAGAACGCGTTGCGTTCGTCCGGCGGCGTCTCCAGCGTTTTGCGCGGATCGACGGAGTGGACGTAGCAGCCGGCCGTTTCCTTGCAGCGGGCCAGGATTTCCGGATAGCGGGCGCGAATGCTGTCCATCTCATCCTTGGAAATCTTGCCGTTGTTCAACGGCGCGCACCAGTTCGGGGTTCGCTGGAAAATGGTCAGATGCCCGACGGTCTTGGCGACTTCCTGGATCGTCTGCACGGCGGTGGCGCCGGTGCCGATGATCGCGACCCGCTTGCCGGCGTAATCGACGCCGCCCTTCGGCCAGTTATGGGTGTGGCAGGACTGACCCTCGAACGCGTCGGTGCCGGGAATGTTCGGCATGGTCGGCGCCGAGAGGATGCCGATCGCGGTGATCAGAAACCGCGTCGTGACGTGGGTGCCGTCGTGGAGAATAAGGTCCCAGCTGTTGCTGTCGTCCCGGTAATGCGCGGCGGTGACCGTGGTATTGAACTGAATGTCGCGGCGCAGGTCGAACTTATCGGCCACGAAATTCAAATACCGCTCCGTTTCCGGCTGCGGCGCGAAGTGCTCGGTCCAATCCCATTCTTCCATCAGCTCCTTGGAAAAGGAGTAACCGTAGGTCCAGCTTTCGGAATCGAAGCGGGCGCCGGGATAGCGGTTCCAGTACCAGGTGCCGCCGACAGCGCTGGCAGCTTCGAACGTGCGGACACGCAGGCCGAGTTCCCGTAGTTTAATAAGCTGGTACAGCCCCGCGACGCCCGCGCCGACGACGACGGCGTCGAAATCCAATTGTTCGGTCGCCTTTGCCGCGATACTCATTCCGGTCCTCCTGCATGTGTTTGCCGCCATAGGGCGTTGCTGCCCGCATGTTTAGGACGGAGTCTGTTTTGACGCCAGCGCGTGAGGAGGGGGGCTGACCTTGCGATCAATCCGGCAAATCGAACAACAAACACCACCCTTTTGGATCGATCGTCCCCTCCACAACCTGACAGGACGATGGCCGGCGGAAAAACGTGCAGCCGACGCAGCTCAACCCACCTTTCGGTGTGGAGCGATATTGTGCATCCTTCTGCGATATTTTCGCCGGTGCCTGCCCAGCGGCGGCGCGACCGAGGCCGCATACCGCCGCTGCCAGCAGCAACCGGCGCGATGTGTCAGCCGGCTTTGCTGACATAGCCGTAGCGGAGGTTGCTGCGTCCCGAACCGTTCAATTCGTATTCGGTTTTCATTTCCGCGAAACGATCCTGACCCACCAGTTCGGCATGTTGCTTCGTCAGACCGTACAAACGGGCGGAATTGCCGCTGAAAATCGCCGTTTTTACCGAGCCGTCGGCTGGACCCAACGGCTTGAAGCCATGCTTCTTTTGCATGTCCACCGGGATTTCCAGCCGCCGCAGCCCCTCGATCTGCCATTGCGGCGCGCCGGTCCACACCGCGTCAGTACCCCACACGATCCTGTTGGCGCCGAGGCCTTTGACCAAAATCCCCATCAGTGCCGCCGACAGCCGCGGCTCCGCGACCGAGGTCCAGGCGAACAACTGCCCCAGATCGCCGTAGACATTGTTGACGCCGTATTTCTCGGGAATTTCCGCGAGGTCGGACACCCACGAACTGCGCCCGGTCTTGTCGAATTCTGCCATGCCGTCGGCGGGATTGCCGCCCACCCAGCGATACCCGGAATGGTACACCAGGAAATTCAAATGCGGAAAAGCCTTGGCCGCGCGGCCGATATCGCTGACATCCGCATAAGGACGCAGACGGGGGAATTTCGCTTCCACACCGGGGGCGAACAATCCCTTGTGAATGCAGACGTTTCGGATTCCGGTTTTCGCGATTTTCTCGTAGAACGGGTACATCAGCTTTTCGTCGTCGGCATGCCATGGAAACGCCGCTGTATCCTTATGCGTGTTGTCGCCGACGGTGTAGCCTTTCCATGAGTCCGGCTTGAACCGCTCGATGGCCTCATCGACCTTTTCCATCCACCCCGGCTGGCCCGGCGTAAAGGTGAAATGCGCCAGCATCCGCTTCGATCCGGCCTTGGCGTTCACCGTCTCGCGGGTTTTGAACACCTGTTCCTGCGGAATGAACCAGTCGCCCGGCACGTCGGACGGAGAATTCGACAGCAGTGCCACCTTGGTGTCGCTGTCCATGTAGACTTCTTTGATGTAGTTTCCATATTTCAAATCGTCGATCGTTTGTTCTTTTTCCGCCAGCGACTTGTTCCAGCCGAATTTGCCCACGGCCTCCCGCCCCGCGACGAAACCCATCAGGCGGGTATCGTCGCGCAGGAAGTGGGTGTGGCCGTCGATGACCATTTGTTTCGAAAGCTTGCCCGCCCGTTCGTTCGCCATGTCCGGCGTCGCGGCCTCGGCTTCGGACACGTCGAAAATATTGCCGAACACCTGGTTAATCGCGACGAACGACGCGGCCATACCGGCGGCGGTCTGGAAGAAACGGCGGCGGGAGGTGCCGAGACGGGCGGCGATCCGGTCGCTCATGTCCGTCAGGCGTGCTTCGACCTCTTTCTGACGGGGCGATTGCGGGACGGGGGCGAATTCGTCGCTGGACACGATCTGGGTCGGCACCGGCGATGGAAAGGCCGAGGTCTCGGCTGGCGCGAGGCCGCTGATCATCTCATCGGTCAGGTATTTCATGGCTCGTTCTCCCGTGTTTGATGGGCACGCTACGCCTCGCCGTCGGCCGTGGGCAAGCGCGGGGGTGGCGTCGGCGGCGGATCGGCGCGAAACTGCCGGCGTCCAGGAAGAATCAACATCGCATGTCCGAGAGTACCCACGTCCCGCACCGAGCTTTGATCACCGCTTCGGCGATGATGGCGATGCTGATGCAGACGCTGGATTCCACCATCGCCAACGTGGCGCTGCCATATATGCAGGGCGGCATGTCGGCCTCCCGCGATGAGGTCACCTGGGTTCTGACCTCCTACGTCATCGCCGCCGCGATCATGACCGCGCCGGTGGGGTGGATGGCGGTGCGGTTCGGGCGGAAGAAGCTGTTTATCGGCTGTCTGACCGGGTTCGTGATCTCCTCCATGCTATGCGGGGCGGCACAAACGCTGGAGCAGCTGGTGGCGTTCCGGCTGTTGCAGGGCATGTGCGGCGCGGCGATCGCGCCTCTGTCCCAGGCGACGATGCTGGACATTTATCCGTTTGCTCGTCGCGCGCAGGCGATGGCGATCTTTTCCATGGGCGTGACGATGGGGCCGATCATGGGGCCGACATTGGGCGGCTATCTGACGGACGCCTACAGCTGGCGCTGGGTGTTCTACATCAACCTGCCCATCGGGATTTTGGCGATCACCGGCCTCGCGCTCTTTATGCCCGCCGTGCCGGCGCGGCCGGAAATGCGGTTCAGCTGGTACGGCTTCGGCATGCTCGCGCTCGGCGCGGCGTCGTTGCAGATGATGCTGGACCGGGGGCAGGAGCTGGACTGGTTTTCGTCGCAGGAGATTTGGATCGAGGCGACGCTGGCCGGCCTCGGCTTCTATCTGTTCATCGTGCACATGTTCGTGGCCGAGAAGCCGTTCCTGTCGGTGGCGTTGTTCAAAGACCGCAACTTCGCCTCCGCCATGGTCATGGTGTTTTGTGTGTCTTCGGTGATGCTGTCCACGGCGGCGCTGCTGGCGCCGTATTTGCAGAACCTCGCGGGGTATCCGGTGCAGACCGCCGGCATCGCGCTGGCGCCGCGCGGCTTCGGGACGATCGTGTCGATGTTCGTGGCGTCGCGGCTGGGGATGAAGGTCGATCAGCGCAAGATCATGGCAGCCGGCCTGCTGGTGCTGGGCTGGGCGATGTACGAAATGAGCAACTGGACCCCCGACGTAACACAGGGGGAGATGATGATGGCGCTGGTGTTGCAGGGGTTCTCCATCGGGCTGGTGTTCAACCCGATGTCGGTCATGGCCTACACAACGCTGTCGCCAGCCTTGCGCGGCGAGGGGACAGCGCTGCAGTCATTGGCCCGTAACATCGGCGCGGCAATTGGGATTTCGGTAACCTCCACAAGCCTGACGCGGGGGATCCAGGTGACCCACGCCGATATCGCGGCCGGGGTGACGCCGTTCGAGCGGTCCTTGCAACAGGGCGACTACGCCGCGCGGGTGCTGAACCCGTTGACCCGGCATGGGGCGGCGATGCTGGATGCGATGATCGACCATCAGGCGCAGATTATTGCGTTCAATAACGATTTCCGGATGATGCTGCTGACGATCGTGCCGCCGTTTCTGTTGTTGTTTTTCATGCGGCGGCATCAGCGGGGGTAGAGTTACGGGGTGTTTTTTGCGCGCCAAAAAATCTGCCGTCAGAACGGCCGCACCGTTCGTGGTTCCGCGCGGAGGGCGCCGAGGAAGAGTACGCCGCAGAGGTCGCGGAGGCGCCTACAACAGCGCTCCGCGCCCTTCGCGGCTTCATCTTCCTCGGCGCCCTCCGCGCGAAACAGTCGGAAGAATCAACTGCTCAGGCGCCAGAAAGAAGCTCGCAGCTTACGGCTGCACCGTCTTCACCACCGTGGCACCCCCAGCGGTGGCGACCAGTTCCGTCTCACCCCCCTGCTGGAAGGCCTTCACCGTCGTTTCGATCAGAATGAACCGCGACCATTCGGATTTCGCGCAGTTGACCGGGTGCTCGAATGCGAACGTCACGATCTCACCCGGGGCCGCGGATCGGTTGGCTTTACCGGGTGGCACCGTACCCAGCCCGTCGGTGCGGTAAGCCACCCGCATCGGCTGCCCGGCGAAGCTTCTGGTGGCGAGGCGTCCAATCGCGCCCGTCCCTTTGGTGTCGCGGATCACGTAGTAGAAATCCAGCAACCCGGTCTTGTTCGACTTCACCACGCGGTCTTGCAAATTGCCCTCGCAGACGACGGCGCCGGTCGTGGACGTAATCTTGAACGGTACCAGCGCGTCGTGGATCACCACGCCGTCGAGCACGGGTTCGGTGGCCGCCGTGGTCGGTGGGGTCGCCACGCCGCCGCCGGGCGGCAGGGGCACGGAAACCGCCAGCGCGGCGGTGGCGCTCAGCAGTAGCGCGGCGGCGCCGGCAAGCCCGGTGCGGCGTGCGGTACGAGGGAAAGGATGGGTCATGTGCGTTACTCCCGATTGCGCCGACGGCATGAATATCGGCCCCGCTGTCGTACAGCAGCGGCACCTGTTTTGCCTGTGAACCGGATTACAGATGTTATGGTCACGATGTCGTGAGAGTATCCACGCATCCCTCGGTTGACCGGACGGGTGCCGCGCCGCAGGGTCCGCCCATGACCGCAACCATGATCGGCCAAGCCCTGCGCGACGGCGCCGCGATCCTGCGCGCCGCCGGCGTCGACTCTCCCGCCCGCGAAGCCCGCCTTCTGCTCGGGCATGCGCTGAACCGCGCGCAGGCCGATCTTCTGCGCGATTCCGGCGCCGCCATCGACGCCACCGCCTACACCGCACTGGTCCACCGCCGAGCGGCGCACGAGCCGATGGCTTTTATCATTGGCCATCAGGAGTTCTGGAGCCTCGATTTCCTGGTCTCCCCCGCGACGCTGATCCCCCGGCCGGATTCCGAAACCATCGTCCAGGCCGCGCTCGATCTGCCGCCGCCGGGGCGTGTGCTGGACCTCGGCACCGGCACAGGCTGCCTGTTGCTGTCGGTGCTGCACGAACGTCCGGGCGCGTTCGGCATAGGGGTCGATCTGTCGCCGGACGCCGCCGCCCTCGCCGCCGCCAATGCGCGGCACGTGGGGCTGGCGAACCGCTCGGCGTTCCTGTGCGGGAACTGGGCTGCCGCGCTCACGGGGTCGTTCGACCTGATCCTGAGCAACCCACCTTATATAGAAGCGGACACCATCGCCGGCCTGATGCCGGAGGTCGCGATGCACGAACCCCGCTCCGCCCTCGATGGCGGACCCGACGGGCTGGATGCGTACCGCACGATCGTCGGCGCGCTGCCAACCCTGCTGACCTCGGACGGCGCGGCGGTGCTGGAACTCGGGATCGGTCAGGCCGCCCCAGTCGCCGCGCTGGCGCACGCCGCCTGTTTCCACGCCGAAACCCGAACCGACCTCGGCGGGATAGAACGGGCGATGATCCTGCGGCGGGATAAGGATCGAAAATTAACCATTGGCAGCGGGCAGGGCGGGGGTTAGGGTGGTTCCGATGGTTGGACTCGCTACTGAAGCGGCGGAGTCCCGGTACGCGGCTTTTTCGTCCCCCGTACCAGCCAGCACCAAAGACGGTGAATATCCGGCCAGCCTGGGGGAAGATGCCCCCGGGGCGCATCCATGATCGCGCCCCCGCACGACCCAGGCTCGCCCGCAACGGGAAAGCACGACGGCAGAACCATGAACATGAAGCGCATGCGTGGCCGCAATCATCGCTCTGGCGGTGGGGGCGGAGGAGGCGGGAGTGGCGGCGGCGGCGGCAGCAACATCCGTCACAATGCCGGCAACGGCGGCACACCGCTGAACCGCAACCATGTTTTCGACAGCAACGGGCCGGACATCCGCCTGCGCGGCACGTCCCAGCAGCTGTTCGAAAAATACCTCCAGCTCGGGCGCGACGCGACCAGCAGCGGCGACCGGGTGCAGGCCGAGGGCTATTTTCAGCACGCCGAACACTATTTCCGCATTCTGAACGCGATGAACCAAGCCGCGCAGCAGCAACAACAGCAGCAGCAGGCGCAACCGCAGGATGGGCGCGGGCCGCAGCATGGCGGCGGGCACCGGCAGCGCTACCAGTCAGACGACAGCATTCAGCCGCCGGCACAAGAAGCCGAAGCCAGTGCCGGGGAAGCCGAAATCCGCTCCGCCGTCGTGGGCGAGCAGCCGGAACCGCGTGAAATCCTGATCGCCGCCGCCCCGCCGGAGGGATGAGCGACGAACGCACCGTCTCGCCGGACCGGCGAGAGGAAGACGCGGCGGAGGCCTCCCTCCGCCCGCGCACGCTCGCCGAATTCACGGGACAGAAGGCCTCGCGGGAGAATCTCGCGATCTTTATCCAGGCGGCGCGCGGCCGGCAGGAAGCGCTGGACCATGTTCTGCTGCATGGACCGCCCGGCTTGGGGAAAACCACGCTGGCGCAGATCGTCGCTGCCGAATTGGGCGTGGGTTTTCGCGCGACATCCGGACCGGTGATCCAGAAGGCCGGCGATCTCGCCGCGATTTTGACCAACCTTCAACCTAAAGATGTCTTGTTTATCGACGAGATCCATCGCCTCCAGCCCGCGATCGAGGAGGTGCTGTATCCCGCGATGGAAGACTTCCAGCTCGACCTGATCATTGGCGAAGGGCCGGCGGCGCGGTCCGTGCGGATCGATCTGCCGCCGTTCACGCTGGTGGGCGCGACGACGCGGGCCGGGCTGTTGGCGACGCCTTTGCGCGACCGGTTCGGGATCCCGCTGCGGCTGGTTTTTTACACCGCCGAGGAATTGCGCCTGATCGTCACCCGTGGCGCGCGTCTGCTGAATTTCGCGCTGACCGAGGACGGTGCGACCGAGATCGCCCGCCGTTCCCGCGGAACGCCGCGTATCGCCGGACGCCTGCTCCGCCGTGTCCGGGACTTCGCGGCCGTGGCGGAATCGGGTGCCGTGGACCGTAAGCTGGCCGATGCCGCGTTGACCCGGCTGGAAGTGGACCGGCTCGGGCTGGATGCGATGGACCGCCGCTACCTCCGCCGTATCGCCGAACATCACGGCGGCGGGCCGGTGGGCGTGGAAACGCTCGCGGCAGCCTTGGCCGAAGCTCGGGACACGCTGGAAGACGTGATCGAACCGTTCCTGATCCAGGAAGGTCTTATTCTGCGCACCAGCCGCGGCCGTATGCTGGGTGAGCCGGGCTGGCGCCATCTGGACATGAAACCGCCGAAGGGCGCGGTGGCGCAGCTCGATCTGCTGCGCGACCAGCCGGATGCGGGGGACGCCTGAGGCAGGTGGATGAATCCTCATCTCCCCTCCATCCCCACGGATGGCCGCCACATCTATCCTCTGCGCATCTACTATGAGGACACCGATGCCGGCGGAATCGTCTACCACGCCAACTACCTCCGCTACGCCGAACGCGCCCGGACCGAAGCCCTGCGTGCGATGGGAATCCCGCATGCGGAGATGGTGGAACGATTTGGGTTGATGTTCGTGGTGCGGCGCATCGAAGTCGATTATCAGCGTGCCGCGCGCCTCGACGATTCGCTGACGGTGATCACCGAATCGACCGAGGTCGGGGGAGCGTCGCTGACATTGCGGCAGGATGTGCGGGGCGCCAGCGGGTCCTGCGCGGTGCTGACGGTGCGGCTGGCCTGTGTCAGGCCGGGGGACAACAAACCAGGACGGATTCCGCCCCAGTGGCGCGCCACGCTGACAGCGATGCGCGACGCCAGGCAAACGGGGCATGAGCATGAAGCCGCCGACGGCGGGACGTAGGGGGTAGGTGTGGACCGAACAGTGGACGCGGTAAATCTGGCGGCGGCGGGCGGCGAAATCTCGCTCGTCGGCCTCTTCCTGCAAGCCGACATCGTCGTGAAACTCGTCATGCTCGGCCTGATCGGCGCCAGCGTGTGGGTCTGGGCCGTGGTGTTCGAAAAATGGTCCAGCCTGCGCCGCGTCGGCGGGGCGGCCGACCGGTTCGAGGACCGGTTCTGGTCTGGCGGCAGCCTGGACGAACTGTTCGACGACGAAGGCGCCAACCCGACCCATCCAATGGCCGCCGTGTTCGGCGCCGCGATGGGCGAATGGCGCCGATCGGTGCGCGTGGCGGGGACCGAGATCGCCCATACCAATGTCCGCGACCGGATCGATCGCGCCATCACCGTCACGGTGCAGCGGGAAATGGACCGGCTCGAGCGCTGGATGGTTTTTCTCGCGTCCGTTGGGGCCACCGCGCCCTTCGTTGGGCTGTTCGGCACCGTCTGGGGCATCATGCGTAGCTTTTCCGCCATCGCCGCCATGCACAACACCAACCTCGCGGTCGTGGCACCCGGCATCGCCGAGGCGTTGTTCGCTACCGCGATCGGTCTGGTCGCGGCCATCCCGGCGGTGCTGGCCTACAACAAGATTTCCACCGACCTGTCGCGCTTCGCCAGCCGGCTGGAAGCGTTCGGCAGCGAGTTCAGCGCGATCCTGTCGCGCCAGAGCGAAGAGCGGGCATAGGCTATGGCAGCTTCCCTTCTTGGCGGACGCGCGGGGAAACGGTCCCGTTACCGGCCGCTGGCGGAAATCAACGTCACCCCGCTGGTCGACGTGATGCTGGTGCTGCTGATCATCTTCATGGTGACCGCGCCGTTGATGACCTCCGGCGTGCCGGTCGATCTGCCGAAAGCCAACGCTCAACCGATCAACAACGACAGCGAACCGCTGACCGTGTCGATGAACGCCGAGGGCAAGGTATTCCTGCAAGATCAAGAAGTAACCCTTGAGGGCTTGGTACCCAAGTTGCAGGAAATCGCCAAGAACAACCCTGAACGGCGCATCTTCGTCCGCGGCGACAAGGATATCGCCTACGGCAAGATCATGCAGGTGATGGGCACCATCACGCAGGGCGGCTTCACCAAGGTGGCGCTGCTGGCGGAACAGACCGGTGGCGCCCCTGCGCCCGCCGGCGGTGCCAAACCCGCGGCGAAACCCGCGCCTCCCGCCCGGCCGAAGGCCGGCTGACCGCCGCCATGTTTCGACAGGTGCTGCGCGGTATAACGGGGCGCGGCCCACGCCGGGAGGCTGCGAATCCCGGCATGCGTAAGGCCGGCGCGATGTCCTTTGCGCTGCATGCCGCTGCGGTTGTGCTGATGCTGGTGCACCTGGAATTGGCCCGCAAACCGGACCCGGAACCCGAGGAGCAATCCGTCGCGGTGGTGTTCGAGGGCGCTCAAGCGGCGCGGAAGGCCGATGTCGCGGCACCGGACGCCGGAGCGAAGCAAGCCACGCCCGTCCCGGCGCCCGACGCCACGCCGCCGAAGCCGGAACCGGTGCAGGAGCCGCCGCCCCCACCCCCGCCTCCGCCGCCACCACCCCCACCGCCGACGCCGGTCGCGACGCCCACTCCGCCTACGCCGACGACACAGCCGCCGCCGGTGGTGACGCCCGAACCGACGCCCAGCCCGGTGCCCCCGCCGCCGGCCACGCCGCCGACGCCGCCGCAACCGACTCCGCCGAAGCCGGAGCCGCCTTTGCCGCTGCCGCCGCCCCCGGTGCCGCCGCCGCCGGCCCCGCCGAGCACGACGTCGCAGCCGAATCCGACCAAAAACCCGGCGGCGAACAGTGAGGCTGTGGACAACACGCTGGAACGGTTGCGGCAGTTGGCTAAGCAAAAGCAGCCGCCGAAGGGCCGTCCCAACCCAGCGGGCGGTGCCGCGACTCCCGGCGGCGGTAGTCCGCTCGGCGACGACACCGCCTCGCTGACCGCCGGCCAGCGCGGTGCGATCGGCGAGCATGTCAGGGAATGCTGGACAAAGGATGCCGGTGCGCTGGATGTGGACAAGCAGAGCGTGATGCTGACGGTCGAGACCGATCCCACAGGCATCGTACGCCAGGCCCAGGTCGCCAGTGACGATTTGGCGAGGGCCAACGATCCGAGGTTCCGTGCCTTCGCCGAGCGTGCGATACGCGCGGTGATGGATGTGCGCTGCGCCAATTTGCCGTTGCCGGGTACGATGCTGGGCAAGACCAACGTGCTGACATTCCGGTTCCGGCCATAGAAATGCCGCCAACCGCGCTGAAGATCGACCGAACCAAAGGGAAGACTGGGACATGATTCATCTCCCGAGTGCCACTCTCCGCCGCCGCGACATGATGGTCGCGGCCGCCAGTTCCCTGATCGTCGCTGCCCGGCCAGAGCCGGTGCGCGCACAGGCTCTACGCCCGCTTGCCGGAGGCGGCGGCGGCGCGGGCCAAAGCGCCGTCATCGACGTGGACAAAGCGCGGGTGGAGCCGATTCCGATCGCGATTCCCGATATCGGCGGGCCCGATGGGGCTTCGTCCCAGCTTGGGCGCGACATTTCCGGCGTGATCCGAGCGGATCTGGCGCGCTCGGGACTGTTCCGGGTGATCGATCCGGCGGCCTATATCCAATCGGGTCCGTCGCGCGGCGATACACCGAACTTCCAGAACTGGCGCCCGACGGGCGCGCAGGCGCTGGTGACCGGCAAGACCGAGGCGCAGGGCGGTGGCGGCGTGCGGGTCGAATTCCGCCTGTGGGACATTCTGCCGCAAGCGCAGATTCAGGGGACGGCGTACACCACCACGCAGTCCAACTGGCGCCGCATCGCCCACATCATGGCCGACGTGATCTACGAGCGGCTGCTGGGCGAGAAGGGCTATTTCGACACCCGCGTCGTCTACATCGGTGCCACCGGCCCCAAGGACCGGCGCACCAAACGGCTGGCCATTATGGATCAGGACAGCGAGAATAATCGTTTTCTCACAGACGGTTCCTGGCTGGTCCTGACACCGCGCTTTCACCCCACGCGCGATCAGATCGCGTTCATGAGCTACGCCAACAACCGCCCGCGCGTTTATCTGTTCGACCTCGGCAGCGGCCGGCAGACGGTGCTGGGCGATTTCAACGGCATGACCTTCGCCCCGCGTTTCGGCCCCGACGGCGGGTCCGTGGTGATGGCGGTGATCAACGGGGGTGGCTCCGACATCGTGGTGACCGATGTCGGCGGCCGCGGCCCGCACAAACTCACCGACTCGGGGGCCATCGATGTCAGCCCCTGTTTCAGCCCCGACGGGCGGCAGATCGCCTTTGCCTCCGATCGCGGCGGGGATCAGCAAATCTACGTGATGGATGCCGGCGGCGGCGGGGCGAAGCGGATCAGTTTCGGGTCCGGCAAATACGCGACGCCCGTGTGGTCGCCGCGCGGCGATCTGATCGCCTTCACCCGCTATGGCGGCGACGAAAGCGACTTCAGCATCGGCGTCATGCGTCCCGATGGCTCTGGGGAGCGTATCCTTTCCACCGGTTGGCTGGTCGAAGGTCCCACGTTCGCCCCGAATGGCCGGGTTTTGATGTTCTGGAAGGAAACGCGGGGGCAGGGCGCGCGTGGGGCGGGCTTCACGTCGCGGCTGTATTCCGTGGATATCACTGGCTTCAATGAGCGTGTGGTGCCGACTCCGACCGATGCATCCGACCCGGCATGGTCGCCGCTGCCGGCCTGAGCGGGATCGGTGGACGTGTCGCATTCCAACATGGAAGCCATGTGCCAAACAATTTATCGCAAGCGCTTGACGAAAAAGGGCAAAACAAGCTAAGCGCGTCGCGTCCGGGGGCAGGCGACGACAGCCGCCACTCCGGCTGCCTCCTCTCCTCGCTGCCACCCCCCATCCAGGGACGAAAACAAGATGAACATCAAAATTCTCGGCGCCTTCGCGGCCGTCGCCCTGCTGGCGGCGTGCGCGGACCAGACCACCGAAACCAAAGGGGCCGGTCAGACCCACAGCATCGTGCCCGGCAGCCAGGAAGACCTGGTCGCCAATGTCGGCGATCGCGTGTTCTACGACCTCAACCGTTCCACCCTGCGGGCGGACGGCAAGGCCACCCTCGACAAGCAGGCTGCTTGGCTGAAGCAGTACGGCAGCAACAACGTGCAGATCGCCGGTAACTGCGACGAGCGCGGCACGACCGAATACAATCTGGCCCTGGGCCAGCGCCGTGCGAACGCCGCCGCGTCTTATCTGAAGGCCAAGGGCGTTGCCGCCGCGCGTATGACCACGATCAGCTACGGCAAGGATCGTCCGACCGCCATGGGCTCCAACGAGCAGGCTTGGGCGCAAAACCGCAACGCGACCACCTCGGTCCGTTGATCCCTGACGTCCAGGGACGGTTGCCCAGCGCTTCCGTACCGGGTGCGGGTCGATGCTAACGGAGCCGGTGGCCCTTCTGGGTCGCCGGCTTCTTTTTTACGCCGCGGGACATCGTCCGTCTCGTCGGTCCGAAGGAATCGAGCAATGCGCGTGTCATCCATCGCTGTCCCGATCCTGGCCGCATTGTTGGCCGCGACAGTACCCTCCATCGCGCGGGCGCAGGTCGATAGCCGGGAGGGGATTGCTCTCCAGAATCAAATTTACCAGCTCCGGCAGGAAATTCTGACGCTGCGCGATCAGGCAGCCCACGGCGGCGGCCTGCCCCCGGCCCGGGGCGGTGCGCCGTCGGGCGGCGGCAACGACATGGTGACCCAACTGCTGACTCGCGTCGACACGCTGGACGATCAGGTGCGCCAGCTGCGCGGCCGGATCGATGAGTTGCAAAACCATATGCAGCGGCAGAACGCCGATCTGGCCAAGCGCGTCGACGATATGGCGTATCAGCTGAGCAAAACCGGCGCGGCACCAACCCAGGGCGAGGCGCCTTCGCCGCTGGTTCCGGTCCCGCCCCCGCCCAGCAATGCGCCGCGCGTCCGCACCCCGGA
The DNA here is from genome assembly GCA_903895595.1 of uncultured Acetobacteraceae bacterium. GTDB lineage: Bacteria > Pseudomonadota > Alphaproteobacteria > Acetobacterales > Acetobacteraceae > Rhodopila. Next base: position 16,471 of record CAITUP010000102.1, read on the forward strand.
AATCGCCATGCAGGAAGGCAACGCCGCCCTCGCTCGGCGCGACTACCCCGGCGCGGAGCAGGCGGCGCGCGAAGTCATCGCGCAAAGGGCATCCCCCCGCGCGTACGACGGGCAAATGCTGTTGGCGCAGGCGTTGTTCGGGCAACGGCAGTACCCCGAAGCGGCCATTGCGTTCGACGACACCTACAAGCGCAACCGCAAGGGCACGCATGCGCAGGACGCGCTGCTGGGTCTGACGAACGCCCTGACCGCGATCAATGAGAAAAAGGCGGCGTGCGACAATCTGGCCAAGTTGAAGACGGAATTCCCGCAGCCTCGACCCGATCTGCGCGACGGTATCGCCGCGGCGGCGCAGCGCGCCGGGTGCCGGTAACGCCTGTCCGGTGGACGATGCGGGTCTGATCCAAACGTTCGGCGCGGCGATGGCTGCGTCCGGTCCGTTCGAATCGGCCCCGCGTCTCGCCGCCGGTGTGTCCGGCGGTGCCGACAGTATGGCTTTGGCCATCCTCGCGGATGCTTGGGCTAGGGCGCGCGGCGGGAGCCTGCTGGCATTGACGGCCGATCACGGCTTGCGGCCGGAATCCGGGCAGGAGGCCGCGACGACGGCGGAGCGGCTTCGCGGCCTCGGGATCGCGGCGCGGGTTCTCACCATCGCGGACCTTCCCTACGGGCCGGGGATCGCCGAACGGGCACGGGCGGCGCGCTATCGTATCTTGCGCGAAGCCTGTGCGGAGCAGGGAATTCTGCATCTTTTGCTGGGCCACCATGCTGGCGATCAGGCGGAAACGGTCATGATTCGTGTCCTCGGTGGCAGCGGCGGCCGTGGGCTGGCGGGGATGGCCATGGTCGCGGAACAGGCATCGTTGCGTTTGGTGCGGCCATTGTTGACGGTACCTCCTGCCGCGTTGCGCCGGTTTCTGGCGGCGCGCGGTGTGGCTTGGGTCGAGGATCCCTCCAACCGGGACGACCGAGCGATGCGGGCGCGTGTGCGTCGGTTGCGCGGCGATCCGTCGGGGGAGGGGGAGGGCACACAGGTACTGCTTCAGGCGGTTCGGTGTGCCGGACGCCAGCGCACAAGCGACGATCGGGCCATTGCCGGCGTATTGGCGGCGCGGGTGCTCATCCGTCCGGAGGGGTTCGCGCTGCTGACTCAGGGCGCACTGCCACCGGGGGCTTTGGCGCAATTGCTGCGCTGCCTCGCGGGGGCGCCGTTCGCTCCCGGGATGGATCAGGTCGCGGATTTGGCCGCGCGGATGCGTCCCGCGACGCTGTGGGGTGTGCGTATTCTGCCAGCGGGGCGATTGGGGAATGGGTGGTTGTTGGTGCGGGAGGCGGCGAAGGTTGCCTCACCGGTGCCGGCGCGTGACGGGGCGACATGGGACGGGCGCTTCCGGCTGCACAGCGCACGGGACAACCTGGATGGCGCGACATTCGGCGCCCTCGGCGATGCCGCGGCTGGATTGCGGCGGTATTCCCGCCTGCCCGCCACGGTGCTGCGCACCATGCCTGCCCTGTGGCGCGGCAATGTTGTGGCGGCGGTGCCGCATCTGCGCTACCCTGATTCGGCGGCGTGCGAGGGTGTGCGCGCGGTGTTTTCTCCGCCCCAACCCCTGGCGGGCGCGCCTTTTTTATCGTCTCCCCCCGCGTTTTGTCCTGGGGAGGCTCGGGAAGGGGATGCGGACGGGCTTGCGACACCCTATGTTGCCCAGCAGGCGCGCTGACGGTTTATCCCGGCGGCGGATATGGCAGGATGCTGCCAGGCCTTTCGAAGTGAGCGGAGTCACATGAGCAATTTCGGCCGCAACCTCGCGCTGTGGGTCATCATCGCCCTTCTGCTGGTGGTGCTGTTCAACCTGTTCCAGCCGGGTGCCGCGCATCCCAATGCGATGCAGGTCGCGTATTCCGACTTCATCTCCGACGTGAACGGCGGCCGGGTGCGCGATGTCGTGATCCAGGGGCGCACAGTCACCGGCCAGTTGAACGACGGGCGCGCGTTCCAGACCTATACGCCGGAAGACCCGACGCTGGTGAAGTCGCTGACGGACAAGAATGTCCGCGTGATTGCCAAGGCCGAGGATGACGGCGTCAACCCGCTGCTGCATTACGTGCTGTCCTGGCTGCCGATGCTGCTGCTGATCGGCGTCTGGGTGTTCTTCATGCGCCAGATGCAGGGCGGTGGCGGGCGCGCCATGGGCTTCGGCAAATCCCGCGCTCGGCTGCTGACCGAAAAGCAGGGCCGCGTCACGTTCGACGATGTCGCCGGCATCGATGAGGCGAAGGCCGAACTGGAGGAAATCGTCCAGTTCCTGAAGGACCCGCAGAAGTTTCAGCGCCTGGGCGGCAAAATCCCCAAGGGCGTGCTGCTGGTCGGCCCCCCCGGCACCGGTAAGACGCTGCTGGCTCGCGCTATCGCGGGTGAGGCGAACGTGCCGTTCTTCACCATCTCCGGCTCCGACTTCGTCGAAATGTTCGTGGGCGTCGGCGCCAGCCGCGTGCGCGACCTGTTCGAACAGGGCAAGAAGAACGCACCCTGCATCATTTTCATCGACGAAATCGACGCGGTCGGGCGCCATCGCGGTGCCGGCCTGGGCGGCGGCAACGACGAACGCGAGCAGACGCTGAACCAGATGCTGGTCGAGATGGACGGTTTCGAGTCCAACGAGGGCGTCATCCTGATCGCCGCGACCAACCGCCCCGACGTTCTGGACCCGGCGCTGCTGCGCCCCGGTCGGTTCGACCGGCAGGTGGTCGTACCGAACCCGGACGTGAACGGGCGAGAGAAAATTCTCCGGGTTCACATGAAGAAGGTGCCGATCGCGTCGGACGTCGATCCGAAGACGATCGCGCGCGGGACTCCCGGGTTCTCCGGCGCCGATCTGGCGAACCTTGTGAACGAGGCGGCTCTGCTCGCGGCCCGTATGGGCAAACGCGTGGTGGCGATGCTGGAGTTCGAGGCCGCCAAGGACAAGGTCATGATGGGCACCGAACGGCGCTCGCTCGTGATGTCCGAGGCCGAGAAGAAAATGACGGCCTATCACGAGGGCGGGCACGCGCTGTGCGCGATGTACGAGCCCGAGTGCGATCCCGTGCACAAGGCCACGATCATTCCGCGCGGCCGTGCGCTGGGCTTGGTCATGAGCCTGCCGGAAGGGGACCGGTATTCGAAGTCGAAGTCCAAGCTGCTCGCCGAACTGACGATGGCGATGGGCGGCCGCGCGGCGGAGGAGATCATCTTCGGCGCCGACAAGGTGTCCAACGGTGCGTCCGGCGACATCAAGATGGCCACCGATCAGGCGCGGCGGATGATCACCGAATGGGGCATGTCCGAGAAGCTGGGCATGATCGCTTACGGCGATAACAGCCAGGAAGTGTTCCTCGGCCACTCCGTCACGCAGAACAAGAACGTGTCGGAAGCGACGGCGCGGGAGATCGACGGTGAGATCAAGGCGATCATCGACCGGGCCTATGCCAAAGCGCGGCGTATCCTGAGCGAGAATGTCGAGGAACTGCACCGCATCGCGCGCGGACTGCTGGAGCACGAAACGCTCAGCGGCGACGAAATCCGCACCGTGCTGCGGGGCGAGCCGGTGATCCGGCGCGTGGTGGATGAGCCGGCGCCGGAAAGCCGCCGCGCTTCGGTCCCGACCGCCGGGCGACCGGTCGCCACGCCTCCGCCGGGCGGGCCGGAGCCGGCACCGCAGCCGGGTTGAGTTCCTCGGCCGCTGTCTGGGCGGGGATGACGTTGGATCGTCCCCGTATCATGGGGGTTCTGAACGTAACCCCGGACAGCTTTAGCGATGGCGGCACGTTCGTCGCCGCGAATGCCGCCCTGGCGGTCGCCAGGGCGATGGTCGAGGACGGCGCCGATATTGTCGATGTCGGCGGCGAGAGTACCCGCCCTGGGGCCCTGGCCATCCCCCCGGATGAAGAGCAGCGGCGGGTGATCCCCGTGATTAAAGCGCTGGCGGCGGCCGGCGTGCGGGTGTCGGTGGATACCCGTAATGCGTCGACCATGGCGGCGGCGCTCGACGCGGGCGCGCTTATTATCAACGATGTTTCCGGGCTGTCCTACGATCCAGCTGCCGCGCCGCTGGTTGCGCGTCGCGGCTGCCCTGTCGTTTTGATGCATATGCGCGGCACGCCGGCAACGATGCGGGCGCGGGCCGTTTATGCCGATGTGGCGGCGGAGGTCGTCGCGGAACTGCGAGGCTGTGTCGCGGCGGCGGAAGCAGCCGGCATAAGCCGGGATGCCATTGTGCTCGATCCCGGTGTGGGGTTCGCGAAGGACGCGGCCCAATCGTTGGCGGTGCTGCGGGCTTTGCCGGACGTCGCGGCGTTGGGTTGCCCGCTGTTGATCGGGGTATCGCGGAAGTCGTTCATCGGAGTGGTCGCGGGCGAAGCCGATCCGCTACGGCGGTTGCCGGGTTCGCTTGCCGCCGCGCTGTTCGCGCTGTCGCGAGGGGCTGCGATTCTGCGGGTGCACGATGTCGCGGAAACGGTTCAGGCCGTGCGGGTTTGGCAGGCGCTTGGCAGCGGCTGACGTCAGCTGCCGACCACCCAGCAACGGTTGGTCGCGGCCTGGATCTTGGCACAGAAGCCACGGGCCTTGTCCTGTCCGTCGAAACCCGTGGTGCGAAGCCGCCAGAAGGACGTGCCATCCCGGTCGACTTTCAGGAAGACCGGCGTTCGGTCCTCGAACGCGCTGGGGGCACGGATTTTTAGGCGCTTCCATTCCGCCCGAGCAGCACTCTCATTGTCGAAGGCGCCGAGCTGTACGTCGAGGGTGTGGCGCGGTGCGTCGGACTGGGGTTTGCGGTGCGGCGGTTGCGCGGGCACGGCGGCAGCCACCTTTACCGGTTTGGCGGCGGCGGGTGGGGCCGGTTTGGGCTCCGCAGCAACAGCGGCTGCCGCGACCGGCGGTGCGGGCGGCGGCTTTCTGGCGTCGGCTGCGGCGCGTTCGGCCTCGGTCGGGGGGGCGGCGGAGCCGGCCAGGGGAACCTCGGTCGCGGTTTCGGGTGCCGCTGTTTCCGCGACCGTCACGACATGACGCTCCACGACGGCGGGTCTCGCGGGCAATGTGGCCGCTGTTTCGATCACCGTCACGGTCGTCTCGGGTTCGCTGGGCCGGATGACGGTCGGCATCGGAGCGGCGACCGCGGTGACGGTTGGGGCAGGGGGGACCGTTTCGGGTGTGGGCGCGACGAAGCGGGGCGGGACGGGCAGAGCCTCCGCCATTTGGCTGGTCTGTTTCGCAGGTGCCGCGGCTTTGGCCATGGCGACCGTCGGCGTGGGTTTGGCGACGACCGCGGCGGTCGCAGCGACGGGCGCAGCGGGCATCGGGGCGGGCATCGGGGCGGGCTTGGCGTCGGCGACCGCGACAGAGCGGGTTTGACGGTAACCCGCCAATGCCTGGCCGACTTCTTTCTCCGACAGGTCGCGCTTCAGCACGGCGGCGGCTTCGGCGTCGCGGCCCGCCATGGTCAGGATGGCGGCGTAGTTGTGCCGCAGTTTGCTGGGGGCGGACGGGTCGCTCGCCAAGGGTTCGATCAAGCGCAGGGCGCTGGCGGTGTCGCCGGTCATGGACAGCGACAGGGCCAGATTGACCCGAACGGCGAGGTTCGATGGGTCGTTGTTCAGCACGCGCCGATAGACTTCCCGAGCCTCGGTGTGGTTGCCGCGCAGATCGAGGGCGATGCCGAGGTTGGTCATCGCCTTGGCGTTCGTGGGTTCGGCGACCAGCACATCGCGGAACAGGGCCTCGGCTGCCGCGGGATCGGTGGTCAGGCGGATGCGGCCGAGGCCGAGCTTGGCGCGCGGCTGGGATGGCGCGATGCGCAGCGCATGCTCGAACGCCGTGGCGGCGTCGGCGTTTTGGCCGAGCTGGGTGAGGGCGTCGCCGCTGACGGTCAGCGCGGTGGCGTCGTCGGGTTGGCGGGACAGGATGCTTTGGGAAACCTGCAGGGCCACACGCGGGGATCCGCCGTTCAGCGCGGCTTCCGCCACGTTGACGCCGGGGCGGTTGGCGTTGTCGGTCAACCCATCGGCGGTGCAACCGGCCAACACGACGGCCAGAAGCAACGCGCGCGCGGTGCCACGATGCCGAAGCATTGGGGCGGCGGTGCGTGCCATGCGGAGTTGGTTCATAATGGTCCTCTAGCGGGTATGTGCCCGAATTACGGGCTTCGGCGCAAGAGTACTGCTTCCCCTGATACATCCTCCGGGGTAAAGGCAACGACCCTGCGCAAAACGGGAATCGGATGACCAAAACAAGACGCCTGTTCGGCACCGACGGCATTCGCGGCAAAGCCAACACCGATCCCATGACGGCCGATATCGCGCTGCGCCTGGGTCAGGCGGCCGGCCTGCTGTTCACGCACGGCGCGCACCGGCACAAGGTGGTGATCGGCAAGGACACGCGTCTGTCCGGCTATCTGATCGAGCCTGCCCTCACCGCCGGTTTCATCAGCGCCGGCATGGATGTCACCCTGCTCGGCCCGCTGCCGACGCCGGCCATCGCGATGCTGACCCGCAGCTTGCGCGCCGATCTGGGCGTGATGATCTCGGCGTCCCATAACTCCTACGAAGACAACGGCATCAAGCTGTTCGGCCCCGATGGCAACAAATTGTCGGATGAGCGGGAGTTGGAGATCGAGGCGCTGATAGCCAGCGATTTCTCTCAGCGGCTGGCGGGATCGGCGGAACTTGGGCGTGCGTCGCGGCTGGACGATGCGGGCGGACGGTATATCGAGGCGGCGAAGGCCAGCTTTCCGCGCGGTCTGCGGCTCGATGGCCTGAAAATCGTCATCGATTGCGCCAACGGTGCCGGGTATCGGGTAGCGCCGGCGGTGTTGTGGGAACTGGGGGCGACCGTCATTCCCGTCGGCGTGCAGCCGGATGGGTTCAATATCAACCGCGACTGCGGCTCCACCGCGCCGGGACATCTGTGCGAGCAGGTGCGTGCGCACGGCGCCCATATCGGTATCGCCCTGGACGGCGACGCCGACCGGCTGATCGTGGCCGACGAGCAGGGGGAGGTCGTCGATGGCGACCAGATCCTGGCGCTGATCGCGCGCGCCTGGCTGGCGGCGGCGCGGCTGAAGACCAGTGGGGTGGTGGCGACGGTGATGTCCAACCTCGGGCTGGAACGCCTGCTGGAGGATTGGGGCATTCCGCTCCACCGCACGCAGGTCGGCGATCGCTATGTGGCCGAGCGGATGCGGGAAACCGGCGCCAATCTGGGGGGCGAGCAGTCGGGCCATGTGATCATGTCCGACTTCGCCACGACCGGCGACGGGCTGCTGGCGGCGTTACAGGTGCTGGCGGTGATGGTCGAGAGCGGGCGTTCGGCATCCGAAGTGTGCCGGGTGTTCCAACGGCTGCCGCAGCGGTTGAAGAATGTGCGGTTCGCGGGGGTGTCGCCGTTGCTCGACGCCGGGGTGAAGCGGGCGATCGCCGCGGCGTCCGAACGGCTGCGGGGCAAGGGCAGGGTGCTGATCCGCGAGAGCGGCACCGAACCCTTGGTCCGGGTGATGGCCGAGGGCGAGAATGAGGCGCAAGTGGCGGAGGTTGTGGATGGTCTATGCGCCGTCATCGCCGCCGCCGAACGCGGCAAGGCGGCGTGATGCGCGGGCGGGTACTGGTCATTGCCGGGTCGGACTCCGGCGGCGGCGCGGGGATTCAGGCGGATATCAAGGCCGTGACGGCCTTGGGCGGCTTCGCGGCGACGGCGCTGACGGCTTTGACCGCGCAGAACACGCAGGGCGTGTTCGGGGTGCATCCGGTGCCGGTCGCCTTCATTAGGCAGCAGATTGCCGTGGTGATGGAAGACATCGGCGCCGACGTGATCAAAACCGGCATGCTCGGGGATGTCGCGACCATCGAGGCGGTGTGCGCTGCTTTGGCCGATTACGCCCCCGGCGTGCCGGTGGTGCTCGACCCTGTGATGGTGGCCAAAGGCGGCCATGCGCTGCTGGCGGACGACGCGGTGGGGGTGTTGCGGCGGCGTCTGCTGCCTCTGGCCCGGGTGATCACGCCCAATCTGCCGGAAGCCGAGGCTTTGTCGGGCGTCCGCATCGTTAATGTCGACGATATGAAGGTGGCGGCGCAGGTGTTGCTGTCGCTTGGCGTGCCGGCGGTGCTGCTGAAGGGCGGACATCTGGAGGGCGACGCGCTGACCGATCTGCTGGCGACGCCGGAGGGGATCGAGGCTTTTACGTCCGAGCGGATTCAAACACGGCATACGCATGGGACCGGGTGCACGACGGCCTCGGCCGTGGCGGCGGGACTGGCGCAAGGGATGTCGTTGCGCGATGCGGTGGTGCGGGCGCGGGCTTACGTGCGGGCGGCGATCCTGGCTGCTCCCGGCTACGGGGCCGGGCATGGGCCGCTGGACCATGGGGTGACGTTCGATCCGTCTCGGTTGGGGGGTTGAGGATGCTGCCGCGCGCCATTCTGTTCGATATGGACGACACGCTGATCTCCGCCTACCGCCAGCCGGAGAAGGCTTGGCAGGATATCGCGGTGGAGTTCGCGGCCGAGTTCGGTGCCGTGCCGCCCGCGATGGTGGCGGATGCCGTGTCGGTGGCGGCGGCGGCGTTCTGGTCCGACGAAACTCGGCACCGGGTGGGGCGGTTGAACCTGCTGGATGCGCGGCGGGATATCGTGTTGGAGGGGTTTGCTTTTGTCGCGGCCCAAGGGTTCGCCGTGCCGGGGGCCGATGTCGCGGCGCGCATGTCGGCGCGGTATCATACTTATAGAGAGGAGCAGATGTATCTGTTCCCCCACGCGCATGAGGTCGTCGATACGCTGCGGGACCGCGGGGTGCGGCTGGCGCTGATTACCAACGGCGCGGCGGCGCCTCAACGCGCGAAGGTGGAGCGGTTCGGGTTTTCCGACCGGTTCCACCACATTCAGATCGAGGGCGAACACGGGTTCGGCAAGCCGGAGGAACGGGCTTATCTTTTTGCCTTGTCGGTGCTCGGGGTGAGGGCGCACGAGACGTGGATGGTGGGGGATAATCTGGAGTGGGAGGTGATGGCGCCGCAGCGGCTGGGGATTCATGCGGTATGGCATGACTCGCTGGGGGCCGGGTTGCCCGAGGGGACGCCGGCGCGGCCGGACCGGATTATTACGGGGTTGCGGGAGTTGTTGGGGTAGGGGGATTGTGTTTGAGTCCGACCTGTTGGGCGTGTAAACCAAGGGTATGATGCGAAATGCACGCTCTCCATCTTCGGGACGGAACCTTGCCGCCACGGCAAAGCCGCGGCACGGCCGTAAAGCTCGGGCGCAGGCGATCATCGCTCATATCGAAGCCGCTCAGGCTCGGCAATCCGGCACCGACATCACGCATTTGTCGGACGACGAACTGATCGTCGATCTGATGCGCCATCGCGTCGGTGCATGATAGGGCGGGGCAGTTGCTTTCGCCTCGCTGGGAGGCGCTCACGCTGGGATATATCGAACGCAAAAGCTAAAACCCTTGTCCAAGATGTAGTGATTTATTCAATCGCGATAATGTATGCTGTATGGCCTATCCGTTGGAGGGAGAGGCAGGCGAAGAAAATGATTCGCAATCCGGAAAGGCCTCCTTGGCGTGCGTCAAGCAATCGTCAATCTGTCGCACAACGGTGATGTAAACCCATTTCGCTTGCGCTCCCGGACGCAGCATGACGATCCCAACCTTGGCGAGGCCGTTCAACGTCCGCGACAGGCTAGCCTGCTTGCGTTTCGTCAGGATCGCCAACGCCCCCACGGACTCCGGCCGGTGCGTTCGGATAGCGTCCAACACCGCCATATTGGCCGGCGCAAGCAGCTTGACCATCGCCTCGGCCGAGACGGACTACGCCGCCTTCGCCGTGCCTTCGCTGTCGTACCAGGTTTTGGGCACATCCCGAGCGGCCGCCGGCTCCAGCACGACGCGGCGTGTCCAGGCGGCGAACTCGCCTATGGTTCCGACCTTATAAGTCGTGCTGCATGCCCCTCTCATCGAGCGCCGTTTTGACCGCATCCTAAAAATCGTCGCGCAGCGCCGCGGCGCCAAAGGTTTAGCGCCAGGATCGCCCGTCCTTTGGTAATCGCCGATCGTCATCGATCACCCGGACCTGGTGCGGCGGGGCCGGCGCCCAATCCCAGAACACGACATTGATGTCTGTCTCAATCGCACCCTTGGCATAGCTGGGCACGATCATACCCGCCGTTCCGGCAGCGATGAGACGTTTCGTGACGACCCACGACGGCGGCTCGATCCCGCGTGTGGACAAATCCTTCCATGGACAGGCGAGATCCGATTGCGCGATCCCGTGCGAGGCCAGCGTAGCCGGATCGGTAAGGTCGAGGATGTCCTCGCAATCCACCTCATAGGCACACAGCATCATCGGCTGCGCCTTAAACGGGAATGCCTGCTGCGCCTCGAACCAGGCTGTCTCGAACCGCAAGGCAGTGTAGAGCGCCGGCATGCCAACCGGGTTGAACCGCCCGCCCGCCGAAGCCGCGCCCTGGCCAGACTCCGGCGCAAATGCCCATCTCGGGTTATGCGCCCGGTAAACCAAGCCTGTCAGCTTCACGCGTATCCGCCGACCGCGATTCCGGCCAGATAGCTCTTCAAATGTTCCGACCGACCGGCGCGGACCAGATCTTCGGACGTTTGATCGCCGAAGGCCGGGATCGGCTGCGACCGGTACCAGGCAAACGCCTGCGGCACCGAGCCGCACCACGGCAGGATACGGTTGATAATCTCGGCCACATCCCGAAGCCGTGCCTGTGTCGCCGGCGCCTGCAATCGCCGTATCTTCGACACTGCATCCCGCGACAAACCTGAGGCCAATGCCAATTCACCCTTGGTGACCCGGAGTACGCCGCTGAGCCGATCCGGCTCGACCAAGCCTTCGCGGCTGATCACCGCGTCCAGGAATGTGCGTTCAGGCGCCGGTTCTGCTACTGTCATGTGCCTCGCCATCTGTCCCATCTTCGGTGTATTTTATGCGCCCATCGCGTGAGATTTTCAAGTTCCATAGAACAGCGCGACTTCCGGATTCATGCTCCAACCTGCCCCCAAAGGGGTGTGGGCTCGCTGGTCATCGGCAGATATTCTCAGAATTCAACCAGACCAAGATCGGCGTAAATGCCCTCGATTTCCAAAACCTCGTCGTCGGTCAGAGCCGCGAACTCCCGCTCCCGAGCACGTTTCGAGAATCGGCCCGCGTTCTGCCGTAGGAAACCCAGCATCAGATTGAATCTCTGTTCCGGCATCTCCAAGAAGTTTTGGACACGCCCCTTGGCCTGATCGTAGCGGCGCAAATACTCGATCTCCCGTGGCAGCGTGTTTCGGATGGTCTCCAACACGCTCGCAGCCAGAAACTCGGCCTGCTTCGTGGCATCGAAAAACCGAAAAAGACCGCCCGTTTCATTCAAAACACGCACATTCAAACTCGGCGTCGTTTCCCAATCCGTCAGTCCCAGCCGAGGGCGGGAGAAATGTTCGAGCGTGGCGCGATACGCCTCGATCCGCTCAAGAAAAACCGCCGAGACCGGGAAGTTGACCCCTGCGGGGTTGAACCCGCGCCGCGCGAGAACATGGTGCAGAAGCCAGCGATGCATCCGTCCATTGCCATCCTCGAAAGGGTGGATAAAGACGAACCCGAATGCCACGCAGGCAGCCGCGACGATCGGGTCCAGTCCGCCGGCCTCGCTCCGTGCGGCGAACGCGATCAGACCGTCGATCAGGGCCGGGAGATCCTCGTGTTTGGCACTGATGTGGTCGGGCAGCGGTGCATTTGTGTCACGGTCGCGCGAACCCACGAAGCCGCCCTGAACGCGCCAACCGAGATGTAAAAAGCGCGTGTCGCGGCCGATCACCAGACGTTGCAGGCGTAACAACTGGTCTTCGGTGAGTGCGGTTTTTCCGGCCTCGCCGAGCGCTTGGCCCCAACGTTGGATACGGTCCTGCGGCGGGCGCTCGCCTTCTATGATGTAGGACGCCTTGCTGTCCTTCAGCAGCAGAAAGGCCGCGGCGCGGGCCAGCAAATCGGGCGCGGTACGCCGAACAACGGTTCGCGCCTCCTCGGCGAGGTCGCTCGCAAGCATTGCGATCAGAGCGGGGGACAGGCGGACCAACGGGCAAAACCGTGGTGTCCCCGGTAGGTTATTCCGTACCCGGTGGCGGCCCACGATCTCTCCGGAAATGGCGAACTGGCGTTCGGAGTCGATAACGTCCGCGGCGGATACTTTCGGCGCGGACGGCAGATCGAGGCGCTGATTCGTCAGCCATTCATAAAGGAACCAGGCGCGGCGTGGATGCTTACCCGTCGGCTGACGCCGGACCCAGTCCGTGATGGCCCGACCGGCCTCGGGGCGTTGGAACAGCGCGGCGAGAAGGCCCAGATCGACCGCTTCGTGCCGGAGCGCAAAGGCGAGGTGCGCGACCAGGGTATTCCCGGGTTGATACCGGGGCGTTAGGACAGACCAATGGCCCTCCGTTCGTATCGTATGGCGTTCGCTGGTTGCGAACAGTACATCCGGGGCCGGCACATCCAGCCCATATGCGGCTGCCAAGGCGGCATAGCCCACCGGGCTTGTGCCGCTCGGCACCGCTTGTCCCGTCACGGATGTCACCGTCACTGGCAAGCGGAACGGTTCCTCCACCGCGGCATGGAACTCATCGGCTTCCGGAATTTCATTCATGGGAACTGAAAATCCCTCACTTTGGGGCCATTGACCTGAATATTTATATCAACCGGTGTGCTGTAAAACCATCTCTTTCTCTGAATTTTCATCCACCTTCGGGCAAATATCGGAAAACCATTCTCCTGCACGGTAAGCGCCGGAGCTGTGCACGGGCGAAGACGCTGCTGTGATAGAGTCCGCGCACCCCACCCTGTCCCCAAAAAATCACACAGAATCCCCCCAACCCAGCCTATCCGCCGCTCGGAGGTGCCAAATGTTCGCCATCGGCCAGACCGTCTACCACAAAACCACCCAACACAGCGGCGTCGTGGAGGAATCCGACGCCACGGTCACTTACCTTCGCCAACCCAACGGCGTGGAGATCGATTTCCCCACCAAAGACCTGACCGCGACCCCCCCGGCGACGGCGGGCGCAGCCCCGCCCGCCGCCGCCGCGACAACCCGCACGTTCTCGATGCGCGACATTACGCCCGAGCATGAAAAGGTCCTGTCGATCGTCCCAACCCGGACGCTGCAAGCCGTCGCCGCTCTGTGGGAACGCCAACCGAAGGCCAAGCGCTTCAGCACGCTGAACCCAGCGCAGAAGCTGAACTACATCGCCGACGTGACCGAAATCCCCTACAAAACCATGCGGTTGCACATCGGGGAGCCGAGCCATCTCGGCCTGCTGATGGCGCGCGGTTTGGCGGAACGAGTGGCGCGGGCGGCGTCCCCTCGCTAAACTTCCGGTCAATCCAGGAGGAAGCCATGCCAGTCATCGACGTCCAGGTGCATCCGTTCGAGCGTAACCACCCCGGCCGCCCTTGGGCCGGCCCGTCGCACGGGTTGCTGTCGGCCTCGGGCGAGGAAATGGTCGCCGCGATGGACAGTGTCGGGGTCGATGGCGCGGTCATGGTGTCGTCCTTCAGCGCCTACCGCTTCGACCCGAGCTACGCGCTGGAGGTTTATAACAAGTATCCCGAGAAGTTCCGGGTGGTGACGCCGGTCGATGCCTCCGACGCTGGCATCGAGGATATCGTCGCACGATGGGCCGTGACCCCAGGCGCGCGCGGCATTCGGATCATTCTGCGGGATAACATGCCGCACGACCCCGACCATCCCGGCCTGATCGAAGCGTTCAACGCTGCCGCCAAGCATAACTTGCCGGTGAATGTGCTGTGCTGGGGCGACCTCGATCTTGGCACGAAGTTCGTGCGGAAGTTCCGGGATACGGTGATCGTGATCGACCACCTCGGGATGTTGCAGCCGGCGAAACCGCCGGTGCCAGCCGATGTCTGGGCCGATCTGCCGAAGCTGCTGGCGCTGGCGGATTGCGCGAATGTGCGCGTGAAGATCAGCGGCGCGTGCACGATGTCGCACGCGCCGTTCCCGTACGACGACATCTGGGACAAGGTGCTGCGGATTATCGACGCGTTCGGCTTGCAGCGCTGCATGTGGGGCACGGACTGGACCCGCACGATCGGGATGCTGACCTACGAACAAGGCGTCGCCCCGTTCCGCCTGACGGACCGGTTATCGGCGGACGACAAGGCGCAACTGATGGGTGGAACGTTGCAGAAGGTCTACAAGTGGTAGCGCGACGCTTCAGATAAAGATCAGCGCCGCCAGTTTGGCTCGCACCAACTCAGCCGTCGCCGCATCGATCGTGGCGCCCGCGTAGACCACAGGGCGCGCGTGCAGATCGATGCTGCGGATATGGCTGAGCAAAATCTCGCCTATGACCTGTCCCCCCTCCGGCAGCACGACACTGGAAGGAAACGGGCGTATCCGGGAGGCGATCGGACACACGATGGCCAGACCGGTATTGCGGGCAAACGCGGCGGGGGAGACGACCAAGGCTGGCCGGCGCCCAGCTTGCTCGCGTCCCAGAGTGGGGTCGAAATCGGTCCAGATCAGGTCGCCCGCCTCGGGGACATAGACCGGATCGGTCATTCCTCGACGATCTCGCGCCCGGCGTCCGGGCCCCAGTCGTAGGCATCGGCGTAGAGCGCGCGCCATTCCTCGGGCGATTTGCCGCCGAATAGGGTTTCGGCAGTGAAGTGCGGGGCTTGCCGGCGGATGACGATGGTATCGCCCTGGCTTTCGATTTCCAGGCGTTCGCCCTCGCGCAGACCGGCCTGCGACGCGATCTCGGTGGGAAAGCGGAGGGCAAGGTTTTTGCCCCAACGGCCGACGGTCGCATGGTTCATGAGGGATATCTTAAACATATCCCACCGTGAAGGCTACGCATTCCGGCGACCGCACTACCCCAAATGATCCAACCCAATATCCAGCACCGCCGCGCTGTGCGTCAGCCAACCGACGGACATCAGGTCAACCCCCGATTCCGCGATCGGCCGCGCCGTTTCCGGCCGGATGCGGCCCGAGGCTTCGGTGATCGCGCGGCCCGCCACCATGCCGACGGCCTCGCGCAGCATGTCGGGGCCCATGTTGTCCAGCAGGACGGCATCGACGCCCAGAGCCAGCGCCTCGGCGAGTTGGTCCAGCGTGTCCACCTCCAGCTCGATCTTCACCAGATGGCCCACCCCGGCACGCGCGCGTTCGACGGCGTTCTTCACGCCCCCGGCGATGGCGACATGGTTATCTTTGATCAGTACCGCGTCATCCAGCCCGAACCGGTGGTTCGACCCGCCGCCGACGCGCACCGCGTATTTTTGCGCCGCCCGCAGGCCCGGCATGGTCTTGCGGGTGCAGCATACCTGCGCCTTGGTTCCCGCGATCGCGTCGGCGATGCCGCGCGTGGCGGAGGCGACGCCGGACAAATGACTGAGAAAATTCAGCGCCGTGCGTTCGCCGGTCAGGATGCCGCGGGCGGGGCCGGACACGGTGGCGATCAGGTCGCCCGGTTTTAGCCGGCTGCCGTCGGGCCGTTCCACGTGGCACTCGATGCCCGGATCGATCAGCCGGAACGCCATCAGCGCGAAATCCAGCCCCGCGACGACGCCGGGCTGGCGCGCCATCAGGGCGCAACGCGTCAGCGCATCGGCCGGAACGATGGAATCCGTGGTCAGATCGCCGGCGCGGCCGAGGTCTTCCAGCAGCGTGGCGCGCACCACCGGCTCGATCATGATGGCGGGAAGGGGAGGGATCGACATCGACATTCTCCTGGTTAAACCGCCACCATCCGCTCGACCGACCGACGTGCACGCTCCATCAACGCGGGATCGATCGTGACCTCGTGCGTCATGGTTTCCAGCGAGCGGCGGATCTTCGGCAGCGTGATGCGCTTCATGTGCGGGCACAGGTTGCAGGGGCGGACGAAATGCACATCGGGATGGTTGACCGAAACGTTATCGGCCATCGAGCATTCCGTCAGCAGCACCACGCGTGCCGGTTTCTCGCGTCCCACGTAAGCGGACATGTCGGCGGTGGAGCCGGCATAATCGGCTTCGGCCACCACGTCGGGCGGGCATTCCGGGTGGGCAAGAATGATCACGCCGGGGTGGTCGGCGCGCAGCGCGCGGACTTCCGCGGGGGTGAAGCGCTGATGCACCTCGCAATGCCCGGCCCAGGCGATGATTTTCACTTTGGTCTGCTTGGCGATGTTCTGGGCCAGGAACTCGTCCGGCAGCATGATCACTTCCGGCACGCCCAGAGATTCGATGATCTTCAGCGCGTTGCCGGACGTGCAGCAGATGTCGGACTCGGCTTTCACCTCGGCGGTGGAGTTCACATAGGTTACCACCGGACGGCCGGGATAGCGCTGGCGCATCAGGCGGACATCGGCGGCGGTGATCGACGATGCCAGCGAACACCCGGCTTCGACATCCGGGATCAGCACCGTTTTGCTGGGGTTCAGCATCTTCGCGGTCTCGGCCATGAAATGCACGCCGGCGAGCACGATGACCTTGGCGTCGACCTTCATCGCCTCGCGCGCCAATGCCAGACTGTCGCCGACGATGTCGGCCACGCAGTGGAAAATCTCCGGCGTCATGTAGTTATGCGCCAGGATGACCGCGTCCCGCTGCTTCTTCAGCGCCAGGATCGCTTCGACGTCGTCGGCGAACACCGGCCATTCGATGGCGGGGATCACCGACCGGACCTTCTGGTACAGCGGGGCGGTACGCTCTAAAACCGTGGAAGCCGACATGGGGCGCTCCTCATTCATAATGCTCTATATGAGCATTTGTTGAGCTTATGCTAGCCCCGAGTATAAGAATGTCAAGCGTCTGTCATATGCGCCAGCAGTTCTCATGATGGCGGTCGTCACCTCTTCATCGTCATGGTCGGGCTTGACCCGACCAACTCTGGCGATTTGAGGCGCGTTGAAATTGCGAGGTTTTTTTTGGCGGCACC
>CAITUP010000103.1 GCA_903895595.1 uncultured Acetobacteraceae bacterium
GGAAAGCCGGTGCATCGATCGAACCGGAAAGCGGCGTCGATGGGGAGAACGGCGAGCGATTGCCAATTGTCGGTGGAACAAAGCAGGAATACTGTCAACCATCATCCCGGTATAAGTGTCAGGGATCATCCCGGTCACACATGCACGAGGCCGAGGATGACGGATTGGATCGGCCAATTCCCCAATTCCCCAATTCCCCAATACAGTGTTCCGGGTACCTTCAAGCGATTGCGCTGACGGCCCCACACTGGCGCCGCTTGCCCCCATTCTCCCTCGGGTGTTAGCGTCCCATCCGGGGCCAACCCCACGCCGTCCAAGGAGCGATAAGAAGCAACCGCAGAGGAACAGCCGCCATGAGCCGCGCCTACAACGTTGTCGACGCCGACGGGCATATCCTGGAACCGATCAGCCTGTGGCAGGACTACATGGACCCCGCCTTCCGCGACCGGGCACCCCGCCTGATGCGCGATGCCGACGGAAAAGAGCGTCTGGTGATCGAGGAACAGATCCTCGGCAGCAAGAAGGGCATGGGTGCCCTCGGCGCCGTCGGTGCCAGGCAGGGCACGGTGGTGGACGACACCATGGAATACGCGCAGGGGCGCAAGGGCGGGTTCGACCCGCATGCCCGCATCCCCGACATGGACCAGGACGGCATCGACGCCGCGTTTCTGTATCCCAGTATCGGGCTGTTCGCCGGCGCGGTGCACGACCCGGCTTTGGCCGCCGCGGTGGCACGGGCCTATAACCGCTGGCTGGCGGATTACTGCAAGCCATACCCCGATCGCCTTTTCGGCGTCGCGATGCTGCCGATGCAGGATGTCGATCTGGCCATCGAGGAAATGAAATTCGCGCGTAAGGTATTGGGTATGAAGGGCGCCTTCGTACGACCCAATCCTTACAATGGCATGATGATCGACCACCCGCACTACGAGAAATTCTGGTCGGTGGCGGAAGACCTGGATATGTTGATCGGTTTCCACGAAGGCGCCGGCTCCGGCATGCCGCAAGTGGGGATCGACCGGTTCGAGGGTCGGGGCGCGCGCCACATCATCACCCATACGATGGAAATGATGCTGGTGGCGCTGGCGGTGATCTGGGGCGGGGTGTGCGAACGGCATCCGAAAGTCCGAATCGGCTTCCTGGAATGCGGCGGCGGCTGGATCGCGCCGTGGCTGGACCGGATGAACCGGCATTTCGACGATATCGGCTTCAACGACTCCGGCCTGAAGACACGCCCGAGCGAATTGTTCGCGCGGAATTGCTGGATCGCGTTCGAGCCGGTGGAGGGGTGTCTGGGACCGCTGGCGGAGTACGTGGGCGCCGACAAAATCCTGTGGGCGACCGATTATCCGCATCCCGACGGGTTTTTCCCGGGCGCGCCGGACATGGTGCGGGGTCTGTTGAAGGATGCCTCGCCCGAGACGGTACGGAAGATCATGGCGCAGGGTGCGTTGAATTTCTACGGCATGCACTGACACAGCGAGCCGGCGGCCGCTCGGGACCGCGACGGCGGTATAGCCGCCGCCGCGGTCCCCCATTATTATCCCCCCAATTCGTATGGAGGGGACCGCCCATGGACTACCACGCCGCATTCAAAGGCTTGAAGGTGATCGATCTGACCGGCGGCGTCGCCGGCCCGTCCTGTGCCATGATGCTGGCGCAGCACGGCGCCGATGTCATCAAGATCGAAACCCCGCACAACGGCGGCGACTGGTCCCGCATCCTCGGCAAGACCTACGGCGACCACTCGGCCTTTTCGATCTTCGGCACCATGGGCAAGCGCGCGCTGGCGCTGGACCTGAAAACCGAGGAGGGCAAGGAGATTCTCTGGCGCCTGATCGAGGACGCCGACGTGTTCATGGAGGGCTTCAAGCCGGGCACCATCGATCGCTACGGATTCGGCTACGAGGCGATCAGCAAGAAGGTGCCGGGAATCCTGTACTACTCGATCTCCGGCTTCGGACAGACCGGCCCGCTGGCGGCGCGCCCGGCGATGGACCCGGTGCTGCAGGCCTTCATCGGCATCGTGACCGAGAACAAGGGCGAGCACGACAACCACCCCCACCGCATCGCCATCTCCCTGATCGACATGTACAGCGGTCTGCTTGGGTTCCAAGCGATCTCGACGTCGCTGTACGTGCGGCGGGAGCAGAAGGTGAAGCAGGGGCGGTATCTGGAACTCAGCCTGATGCACGGCGGGGCGATGCTGTCGGTGATCCGGTTGATCGCGCAGTATCTGGAACGCGGGCAGGCGCAGCGCACCAGCATGCCGAACGGGGTGTTCAATACATCGGACGGGCAGATCAATATTACGATGGTGCGCCCCAGCGACTGGAAACCTTTCTGCGAGTGCATCGACCGGATGGATTTGCACGACGATCCCCGGTTCAACACGCACAAGGGACGCGGCGACAATCTGGACGAACTCTACACGCTGATCCGCCCGACGATCGCGTCCCGCACGACCGCTTGGCTGTCGGAACGCCTGACCGCCCGCGGCATCATGAACGGCCGCGTCAACAGCTATGAGGAGTTCCTGCGGGAGGAACAGGTCGCCGCCACCGGCATCATTTCCTGGCTGGCGCAGCCGGGTGTGTCGGAGCTGGTGCCGATGCCGAATATTCCGGGGCTGCCGCCGCTGGAAAGCGGTTCCGCGCGGGCGCATGCGCCGGTCGTGGGCGAGCACACGCGGGATATTCTGGCCGAGCACGGGTATAGCGTGGAACAGATCGAGGGGTTGGTGGGTCGTAAGGTGGTGGGGGTGCCGGCGTAGGAACGGGCCGGACTACCCCGCCCGCACCAGCCGGTGCTGCTTCCGCCCCGCCGAGAGCTTGATCGCCCCGTCGCGCATATCGGCCAGCGACACGACATGGCCTTCCTCGGCCACGGCCACGTCGTTCACACGCGCGCCGCCGCCACGGATCAGGCGGCGGGCCTCGCCGTTGGAGGCCGCGAGGCCGGCGATGGTGAACAGCCGGAACGCCGGCACCCCGGCCTCCAGCTCTGCTTGCGGCACGTCCACGCTGGGCAGGCTTTCCGCGGCGGCGCCGACCTCGAACGCCAGACGCGCGGTTTCGGCAGCGGCGGCGGATTTTTCGCGGCCGTGGGCCAGGGCAGTGGCCTCGTTGGCCAGGATTTTCTTGGCTTCGTTGATGTCGGCCCCGCCCAGGGCTTCCAGGCGGGCGATTTCGTCGAGCGGCAAATCGGTGAACAGGCGCAGGAAACGGCCAACGTCGGCGTCTTCCGTGTTCCGCCAGAATTGCCAGTAGGCGTAGGGCGATAGCCGGTCCTCGGTCAGCCACATGGCGCCTTGGGCGGTTTTGCCCATCTTGGCGCCGGAGGCCGTGGTGATCAGCGGCGTCGTCAGGCCGAACACCGGCTTGCCGTCCGTCCGGCGCGTCAGCTCCATCCCGGATACGATATTGCCCCACTGATCGGACCCGCCGATCTGCAACGCCACGCCCATGCGGCGGTTGAGTTCGCGGAAATCGTAGCTCTGCAGGATCATGTAGTTGAATTCGAGGAAGGTCAGCGGTTGCTCTCGGTCGAGGCGCAGGCGGACGGAATCGAAGGTCAGCATGCGGTTGACGGTGAAATGCGTGCCGATGTCGCGCAGCAGGTCGATGTAGCCCAGTCTGTCCAGCCAGTCGGCATTGTTGACCATGATGGCGTCGGAGGCACCGTCGCCGAAGCGCAGGAACGGGCCGAAGCAGCGCTTGATGCCGGCCATGTTGGCGCCGATCTGCGCGTCGGTGAGCATCTGCCGGGACTCGTCGCGGCCGGAGGGATCGCCGATCCGCGTCGTGCCGCCGCCCATGAGCACCACCGGCTTATGCCCGTGCTTTTGCAACAGCCGCAGGATCATGATCTGCACCAAGCTGCCGATGTGCAAGCTGTCGGCGGTGCAGTCGAACCCGATATAGGCCGAGACCGGCCCGGCGCCCATGGCAGCGTCCAGAGCCGCGAGGTCGGTGCACTGATGGATAAAGCCCCGGTCGGTGGCGGCTTGCAGAAAATCGCTGGCAGGCATGGCAGCTGGTCCGTCTTTGCTAAGGAGGGCTGCCGGTTAGCACGGACGCGGCCGGCGGGGAACCGAACAAGCCCCTCGACGCGCCCCCCGGAAAACGCGATCCTGTGCGCCTAGGAGCTTCCCATGTCCGACACCACCCTCCTGCGCGCCCCGCCGCCCGTCCTGTTCATGCCGCAGAAGCAGCCGGCCCGTCCGGTCACGCGGGCGCTGAAGGTCGTGTCCCCGTATGAGCCGGCGGGCGACCAGCCCGCCGCGATCGCGCAGCTGGTGGAGGGCATCCGCCAGGACGAGCGCGATCAGGTGCTGCTGGGCGTCACCGGGTCGGGCAAGACCTTCTCCATGGCGAAGGTGATCGAGGCGGTGCAGAAGCCGACGCTGATCCTCGCGCCGAACAAGACCCTGGCGGCGCAGCTGTATGGGGAGATGAAAAGCTTCTTCCCCGACAACGCGGTGGAATATTTCGTCAGTTATTACGATTACTACCAGCCGGAGGCCTATGTCCCGCGCACCGACACCTACATCGAAAAAGACGCGCAGATCAACGAACAGATCGACCGCATGCGCCACGCCGCGACGCAATCCCTATTGGAGCGGAACGATGTGGTGATCGTGGCGTCGGTATCGTGCATTTACGGTATCGGGTCGGTCGAGACTTATGCCAAAATGGTGGTCAAGCTGGAAGTCGGCGGCTCCATCGATCGCGACGTGCTGGCCAAGGCGCTGGTCAACCTGCAATACCGCCGCAACGATTCCGCTTTCCAGCGCGGCACGTTCCGGCTGCGGGGGGAGACGGTGGATATTTACCCCAGCCATTACGAGGATCGCGCCTGGAAAGTCAGCCTGTTCGGGGATGAGATCGAGTCGATCCACGAATTCGATCCGCTGACCGGCGACAAAACCGCGGCGCTGCCGGAAATTACTGTTTACGCCAACAGCCACTATGTGACTCCGCGGCCGACGCTGACGCAGGCGATTCACGATATCAAGATCGAACTGAAAGCGCAGGTGGCGGAGCTGGAACGGCAGGGAAAATTGTTGGAGATCGAACGGCTGACGCAGCGGACGACGTTCGATATCGAGATGATGGAGACAACGGGTTCCTGCAAAGGGATCGAGAATTACTCCCGCTATTTGACCGGCCGCAATCCCGGCGATCCGCCGCCGACCTTGTTCGAATATCTGCCGGAAAACGCGCTGCTGATCGTCGACGAATCCCATGTCACCGTGCCGCAGCTGGGCGGCATGTACCGGGGCGACTTCAACCGCAAAACCGTGCTGTCGGAGTTCGGTTTCCGGCTGCCGTCCTGCATCGACAACCGGCCGTTGAAGTTCGAGGAATGGGAACGGTTCCGCCCCATGTCCGTGTTCGTGTCCGCCACCCCCGGCCCGTGGGAGATGGAGCGCACGCTGGGCGTTTTCGCCGAACAGGTGATTCGCCCGACCGGCCTGATCGATCCGGTCACGGAAGTGCGCCCGGTGGAACATCAGGTGGACGATCTGCTGGCGGAATGCCGCACCATGACGCAGCTCGGCAATCGCGTGCTGGTGACGACACTGACCAAACGCATGGCCGAAGATCTGACCGACTACTTCACCGAACACGGCGTCAAAGTCCGGTATTTGCACTCCGATATCGATACGCTGGAGCGGATCGAGATTATTCGCGACCTGCGTTTGGGCGTGTTCGACGTGCTGGTGGGGATCAATTTGCTGCGCGAAGGCCTGGATATTCCGGAATGCGCGCTGGTGGCGATTTTGGATGCCGACAAGGAAGGTTTTTTGCGGTCGCAGACCTCGCTGATCCAGACGATCGGACGCGCGGCGCGAAATGTGGATGGGCGAGTCATCCTGTATGCCGACACCATGACCCGCAGCCTGCGCGCGGCGATCGAGGAAACCGAACGGCGCCGCAACAAACAGCGGGCCTGGAACGAGGAACACGGGATTACGCCGATTTCCATCCGCCGGCAGATCGGTCAGGTGCTGGAGAGCGTGTTCGAACAGGACTACGTCACCGTCGCGCCGATCAAGAACGCCGGGGTGCAGGATTTCGTTGGCAAGGACCTGAAAGCCTCCATCGCCGAGATGGAAAAGCGCATGCGCGCCGCCGCCGCCGATCTGGAATTCGAGGAAGCCGCCCGGTTGCGCGACGAGATCAAGCGGCTGGAGGCTTTGGACCTCGGTTTGCCGGCCCCGCCGGTCGCCAGCGCGACCACGTTCCGGTCCAAGCGCAATGCCGCGCCGGAACCGATGGGGCCGGGCGGCGGGGGGTACGATCCGAGCAAGCGGAAGGGCGGGTTTGGGGGGAAGCGGCGGCGGGGACCGTAGCAACACGATATCGGATCGGAACCGGAGGAAATCATGAAACGTCATCTTATCGCAGCCAGCCTGATAGCCATGTCGATCGGCGCGCATACCGCTTTGGCGCACGACGAGCATGCCGGACACATGGCGGTGGGCAATGTGAGGTTCGCCAATTCCTGCGCGCCCGCCGTCCAGGCCGAATTTCTCAGCGGCGTCGCGATGCTGCACTCGTTCTGGTACAGCGCCGGCGAGGCGACCTTCCGCTCCGTTTTGGCCAAGGATCCTACCTGCGCCATCGCCAATTGGGGCATCGCCTCGTTAATGATGTCGAACCCTCTCGCTGGCGTCGGTTCCACCGCCAAGGGCGCGGACATCGCCCAAGCCGCCATCGCGCAAGCCCGTCAGACCGGGGCGAAAACGCAGCGGGAACGCGATTATATCGACGCCGTCGCCAGCTACTACCAGGATTGGGCCAACCATCCGGAACGCGACCGACAGGCAGCCCGATCCAAAGCGTATGAGGCGTTGGCGGCGAAATATCCCACCGACGACGAAGCCCAAATCTTCAGCGCCCTCTATATCGCGGGAACGCAGAAACAATCCGATCAAACCTACGCCGCCTATGCGCGTTCCGCCGCCATTCTGGAAAAGCAATTCGCCAAATACCCGAATCATCCGGGCGTGGCGCATTATCTGATCCACGTCTACGACGCCCCGCCCCTCGCCAAAACCGGGCTCACGGCCGCTCGGCGATACAGCAGCCTGGCCCCCGACGCGCCGCACGCACTGCACATGCCGTCCCATATTTTCACCCGCGTCGGCGCCTGGGCCGATTCCGCGGCGACCAACAGCCGGTCCTACACCGCGGCAATCGGCGGCAACGAAGTGCCGGAAGCGTTTCACGCCAGCGACTACATGGTCTACGCCGATTTGCAATTGGGACGCGACGCCACTGCGCGGTCGGCGATAGAGGCGGTGCTGAAGCACGATCAGTCGCCGCGTCCGCCCACCATGGCGTATGCCGCCGCGGCGATGCCGGCGCGCTACATGCTGGAACGCGGGGACTGGGCCGGCGCGGCGGGGCTGACACCCGCCGGTGGGAAGGTTGCTTATGCCGAGGCTCTGACATGGTTCGCGCGCGGACTGGGGGCCGCTCGTTCCGGCGATATCGCCACCGCCGAACAAAGTGTCGCCGGCTTGGCCGCGCAACATAAATCGCTGACCGACGCGGGGAACACCTACTGGGCGACGGAAGTCGATATCCAGCAACGCGCGGTCGCCGCCTGGATCGCGTTCGCGAAAAAGGAAACCGATGCGGCCTTGAAATCGATGCGCGAAGCCGCCGATGCCGAAGACAAGAACGAGAAACATATCGTCACCCCGGGCCGGCTGCTTCCGGCGCGGGAGCTGTTGGGCGACATGCTGCTGGAAGCCGGTCAGCCGGCGGCGGCATTAAAGGAATACGATGCCTCACAGCAACGGGAACCCAATCGCTTCCGCGGCTATTACGGCGCGGCCAGAGCCGCGGAGGCATTGGGGGATCGGGTCAAGGCCAAAGCATATTATGCCAAACTGCTCGGTTTGACCATAAACGCCGACACGCAGCGTCCGGAAATTCAACACGCCAAAGCCTATGCGAAGGGTTAAATGAACCAGCCACTGTCCCGCGCCCAATCCTTCTGCGACCGTTTCGGCCTGCGCCTGCCGATTTTGCTCGCCCCGATGGCGGGCGTGCCGGCGCCGGCTATGTCGGCCGCCGTCGCCAATGCTGGGGGTCTCGGCGCCTGCGGTGCGCTGCTGATGGCGCCGGAGGCGATCAAAGCCTGGGCGGCCGGCGTGCGCGGCCAGTCCAACGGCGCCTTCCAGCTTAATTTGTGGATCCCCGATCCGCCGCCGCATCGCGATCCCGAGCATGAAGCGGCCGTACGCCGCTTCCTCGGACGGTTTGGACCGGAGGTACCGGCCGCGGCCGCCGACGCCACACCGCCCGACTTCGCGGCCCAGTGCGAGGCGTTGCTGGCCGCCGCGCCGCCGGTGATTTCCTCGATCATGGGGCTGTATCCCGCGGATTTCGTCGCCGCGATGAAGGCGCGCGGGATCGCCTGGTTCGCGACCGTCACCACCGTCGCGGAAGCGAAAGCCGCCGAAGCAGCCGGCGCCGACGTCGTCGTCGCGCAGGGCATGGAGGCCGGCGGTCATCGCGGCCGGTTCGAGGCTGCTTATGCCGAACGCGATGCCGTGGGCCTGTTCGCGCTGCTGCCCGCCGTCGTGGACGCCGTCCGCATCCCCGTCGTTGCCACCGGCGGCATCGCCGATGCGCGCGGGGTTGCCGCGGCGCTGGCTCTGGGTGCCGCCGCCGCGCAGGTCGGGACAGGCTTTCTGCGGTGTCCCGAGGCCGGGTTGAACCCCGCTTGGTCCGCCGGGATCGCCGCCACGCCGCCCGAGGGCACGACCGTCACGCGTGCCTTCAGCGGACGCGCGGGGCGGAGCATCGCGACGGATTACGCGCGTCAGGCCGCCGAAGCAGACGCCCCTGCCCCCGCGCCCTATCCGGTGCAGCGGGCACTGACGCAGGCGCTGCGGGACGCGGCGACCAAAGCGGGCGATCTGCAACATATGCAGGCCTGGGCCGGCCAAAGCGCCGGTTTGGCGCGCGCCGAGCCGGCCGGTGCCTTGGTTCAATCGCTGTGGGACGGCGCTCGGGCGCTGTTGCACGGGTAGAGTTGTGCAACGGCGGCTCCGGTCGCCGAATATTTCGAGCTGTACAATGGCTTTTTCACTGCGTCATCCCCGTGCTTGCAACGGGGACCTATCATACCAACCGCCCGCACCCTTGACCCATTATCGGCGGCGCTCCCCCGTCATGCCGACCTGCGTCGGCATGACGACTTTCCACGCGACGGTGTGTCGATGGTTAGGTCTGCTGGTATTAAACCACCGAGGCCGCGATGGCCTGCGGATACGGCACGGTGTCGCGGAAGGATTTCCGCTGCATCAATCCGTCCATGTAATGGGCCAGACCCGGATATAACCCGCGCCATTCGAACTCCTTGAAGCGCACCTCCAGATACCCCAGCGCCGCACCCGCGGCGATGTCGCCGAGGCCGAACGTATCGCCCACCGCGTAGCGCCGTTCGCCGATCAGCCTAGCCAACTCGGCCACGCCGCCTTGGACCTTGCGGAGTTGCCGGTCCATCCAGGGGTGGCTGCGGTGTTCCTCGGCGCGCATGCGTTCGAAGAACAGCAGGATCACCGCGTCGCAGATACCGTTGGACAGGACGTCGAACTTCTTCGCCGCCAGAATGCCGTCGTCGTCCGGCGGCAGCAGCGGCGGGGCGGGGAAGCGGCGTTCCAGCCATTCCAGGATGTAGCTGGACTCATAGACGGATGTGCCGTCGTCCAGCAGCAGCACGGGCAGTTTTTCCAACGGGTTGTGCTGGGGCACGGTGGTGTCCGGGTTCCACGGCACCTCGGTCAGCAGTTCGAACGGGATGCTCTTCTCCGCCAGGGCGATGCGGATTTTGCGGGCATAAGGGCTGGGGGTGGCGCTGATGAGTTTCATGGAGAAGCGTTCCAACTCGGATTAGGGGTGGAAAATCACGGTCCTTTCGCCTATCCTGCCAGCAGGAAGAGCATGGCGATACACCACACAACTCACCGGGCAGGGGGATCGCATATGGCGGATTTCCGACACTTTCCGTCATGGTCGGGCCTGACCCGACCATCTCGGGCCAATTGGGCACCGTCCGAAAAACCCTGCCTGCTCAATGGTGCGTAAAATCGCAGGAGATGGTCGGGTCACGCCCGACCATGACGAGCGGGGGCGCCAAAGGTCATACGCGATAGCCCTTACCCACCGGGAGCGGCCGCACGATTGGCGGGTAACCGCCCGTTCGGTGTTCGATATTGCACAGGTCGCGGTATCGGCCGGTCTCCTCGTTGCCGTCGCATCCCATTTGGCGGGTGCGACAACCGAACAGCAGGGCTGGATCAGCGCCGCGATGGCCGGTGTGGCGATGGTACTGCGGATCGTCAAAGTCATATAGGCGCATGCCGGCATGAGGCCTTGGGCGGACGGCGACATCGTGTCCATCTGCTGCGCGGTACTCTATTTGCCGCTCGGGCTATATTTGCAACCGACCTTCCGCACCGCGCGCGGCTGGATGGAGTTGTTGGCCACGGGCAATGCCCTCGGCACGCTACTCCTGATTACGTTCGATCCTTTCCGGCAAATGGTGGGGCTCCATCGCTCCTTGCTGGCCATCGCGTTGGAGGAAGGCCGAGCGACGTTGTGGTGGAGCGCAGCGGTCGCGGTGATCTACCTGATGAAAAGCCTGTTCGAACCAGCCGAACCCGCCGCCTCGTAGTCCCCCCGCTTTACACACCCCCACCCCGGCCTTACCACCCCACCCATGGTCCCTCCCCACATCCCCCGAACCGCGCTGATCACTGGCGGCGCCCAGCGGCTCGGGCGCGCGATGGCGCTCGCGCTGGCGGGGGCCGGTTTCGACATCGCCATCCACTGCAACACCAGCACCGATGCCGCCGAGGCCACTGCCGCGGACATCCGGTCTCTCGGCTGCCGCACCGCCATCCTGCAAGCCAATTTGGGCGACGAAGCCGAGACCCAGCAGTTGCTCCCCCGCGCCCTGGCCGAACTCGGCCCGATCGGGGTGCTGATCAACAACGCCTCCACCTTCGACCGGGACGAATGGCACGACGCCACCCGAGCATCGTGGGATTCGCATATCGAGCCGAATCTGCGGGCGCCGTTCGTGCTGATCCAGGCCTTCGCCAAAGCCCTGCCCCCCACTGCCGAGGGCTTGATCGTCAACATGCTGGACCAGCGGGTCTGGTCGCTGACGCCGCATTTCGCGACCTACACCGTATCCAAGGCAGGCCTCTGGGCGCTGACGCAGACCATGGCGCTGGCGCTGGCCCCGCGCATCCGGGTCAATGCGATCGGACCTGGCCCGGCTCTGCCCAGCCCGCGCCAGTCGCAGGAACAATTCGACCGCCAAGCCGCCTCCGTCCCGCTCGGACACGGCACGTCGCCGGACGAAGTCGGGCGGGCGCTGCTGGCGATCCTGGGATTGCCGTCGATGACCGGACAGATGATCGCGCTCGACGGCGGTCAGCATATGCAATGGGCCTCGGTCCAAAACGCCGTCGCACCGGAGGAATGACCGTGCCCTCCATCGCCAACCGCGCCGCCGGCGTGCGCCATGTTTTCCTGCGCGACATGGTCCTTACCGCCAGCATCGGGGTGCACCCGCACGAGCACACCGCGCCGCAACGGGTACGCATCAATGTCGACCTGGGGGTGGAGGACACGCCCGATCTCGTGGGGCGAGACGAACTGCCGCGAGTCGTGGATTACGAGAAAGTAGCCAACAGTGTGCGCGCGATAGTTGCGGCCGGCCACGTTCGGCTCGCCGAGACACTCGCGGAACGGATCGCCGCCGTTTGCCTTGCGGACCCACGCGTGCAATTGGCTCGTATTCGAGTCGAAAAACTGGACATTTTCGTTGACTCGGCGTCCGCTGGCGTGGAAATCGAACGACATCAGCGGGATTTGTCCACCGGGTGACGGTTACCGGCATTCGTTAACAAGGCCGGGTCCTATGTTTTCGTTTGATGACAACAGCTTCGCCCTAAATGACACAAAATCAATCGGTTATGGATTGCCTAAATTTTCCGCAATGTTTAACGAGACGCGGAAAAGCGGCCTTATCCAGTACTTGCTCCGGGTTCCATCCACATAGTTATCCACAGATTCGGTGGATGAAATTCGTCCCCACACCCGTAACGCCGGAGAACCCCTTGAACATCCCCGCATATTGCCCCTGACTGCGCACCGATGAGCGAAACGGAAGCACCTCCCCCCATTAAAGGCGTCGCGGTGATCGAGACCGCGCTGGAGACCATGCCCGCCAACCCTGGCGTGTATCGGATGCTCGATGCCAAGGGCGATGCCCTGTATGTGGGCAAGGCCCGCAGCCTCAAGAAGCGCGTCACGTCCTACGCCCAGATCGCTCGCTTGCCCGAGCGGCTGCGGCGGATGGTGTCGGAAACGGTGTCGATGGAGATCATCACCACCCATACCGAGGCCGAGGCGCTGCTGCTGGAGGCCAACCTCATCAAGCGGCTCAAGCCGCGCTTCAACATCGTGCTGCGGGACGACAAGTCCTACCCCTGGCTGATGCTGACCGAGGACCATCCCTACCCGCAGATCGCCAAGCACCGGGGCGCTCGCACACGCAAGGGCAGCTACTGGGGGCCGTTCGCGTCCGCCTGGGCGGTGAATACGACGGTCAACGCGATGCAGCGGGTGTTTTTGCTCCGGTCCTGCGCGGATACGGTGTTCGCCAACCGTGCGCGGCCGTGCCTGCTGTACCAGATCAAGCGGTGTTCGGCACCCTGCACCGGGCGGATCAGCGAGGAAGATTACGGCAAACTGGTGGGTCAGGCGAAAGCGTTCCTCGCCGGAAAATCCGGCGTCGTGCAGCAGGAACTGGCGGCGGAGATGGAGCGTGCCGCCGAAGCCCTGGAATTCGAACGCGCCGCCGCCGTGCGCGACCGTATCCGCGGCCTGACACATGTGCAGTCCAGCGACGTCATCAACCCCGCCAGCCTGGAAGACGCCGACGTCATCGCCGCCTGGCAGAGTGCCGGCCAGACCTGCGTGCAGGTGTTCTTCGTGCGCGGCGGACGCAACAACGGCAATCGCGCCTTCTACCCCACCCACGGACGGGCGGAGGAGACGCCGGAGGTGCTCGGCGCCTTCATCGCCCAGTTCTACGACGACAAGCCCCCTCCCCCGCTGCTGCTGCTGTCGCACACCATCGCGGAACAGGAGCTGGTGGCGGAAGCTCTGTCGCTGAAAGCCAGCCGCCGGGTCGAGATCGCGGTGCCGCAGCGCGGCGAGAAGCATGCCGTGGTCGAACACGCCCACACCAATGCGCGAGAGGCGCTGGAACGCAAACTCGCGGAGACCGCCGGGCAGGCGAAACTGCTGGACGGGGTCGCGTCGCTGTTCGGTCTGCCGGCGCGGCCGCTGCGTATCGAGACCTACGACAACTCCCATATCATGGGCACCAATCCCTATGGCGTCATGGTCGTCGCGGGGCATGAGGGGTTCGTCAAAGGCGCCTACCGCAAATTCGGCATTCGCGGCCCCATCGCGCCCGGCGACGACTTCGCGATGATGAAAGAGGTTTTGCAGCGCCGCTTCACCCGTGGGTTGAAGGAACGCGCCGAGGGGGCCTCACCCGAGGACTGGCCGGATATCGTGCTGATCGATGGCGGTGCCGGGCAGTTGTCGGCGACGCAGTCGGTGCTGACCGAGCTGGGGGTGACGGATGTGAAGCTGATCGCGATCGCGAAGGGGCCGGATCGCGATGCCGGGCGGGAGTGGTTTTACACCGCCGGGATGGAGCCGTTTCAGCTGCCGCCGCGCGACCCCGTGCTGTATTTCCTCCAGCGCCTGCGCGATGAGGCGCATCGGTTCGCGATCACCACCCACCGCGCCGGCCGGTCGAAGGCGATCCGCGTCAGCGAGCTGGACGAAATCGCTGGCGTCGGCGCGGCCAGGAAACGGGCGCTGCTGAACCATTTCGGGTCCTCGCGCGGGGTGAAGATGGCGGGGTTAGGGGATTTGGAAGCCGCCCCTGGCATCAACCGCGAAACCGCTCGGCGGGTTTACGCCCATTTCCATCCGGGCGTGCGGATGGAGGAGGCGGTTTAGCCGAATACCTCGTCCCACGCAGCCTTTAAGGCCATATCGGCGTCGTGCATCGTCGCGGGAATGCCTTGGTCGGCGAGGCTGGTGACGCCGTATTCCTTGATCCCGCAGGGGATGATCCCGCCGAAATGGGCGAGGTTCGGCTCCACGTTCAGGGCGATGCCGTGCCAGCTCACCCACCGTGTCACGCGGACGCCGATGGCGCCGATCTTGTTTTCGGTCCCCCTCGCGCGGTCGGCGACCCAGATGCCGACGCGGCCCTGGCGGCGCTCGCCCTTGATGTTGAAGCGGTCGAGGGTGCGGATCAGCCATTCCTCCAGCCCGTTGACGTAGCAGCGGATGTCCTGCGGCGGGACGCTGCCGTGGCGTTTTTGCAGGTCGAGCATGACGTAGCCGGTGCGCTGGCCCGGCCCGTGATAGGTCCATTGGCCGCCGCGGCCCGCCGCGAAGGTGGGGAATCGGTTGGGGTCGGTCAGTTCCTCGGGTTTGGCGGACGTGCCGGCGGTGTAGAGGGGCGGATGCTCCACCAGCCACACCAGTTCGCGCGCCGTTCCCGCGCGGATCGCGGCCACGCGGTCGGTCATGCGGGCCAGGGCATCGGGATATGCCGTCAGGCCATCGCCAATATCCCACTCGATCGTGTTTCCAGGCGTTGATAGGCGTTCAGTCATCGGTTATACCCCGGCCTCCGACGAACCGGTGCGGTCGTGGCGGAATGGTAGACGCGCAAGCTTGAGGTGCTTGTGGGGGAAACCTCGTGGAAGTTCGAGTCTTCTCGACCGCACCAATTCCTCGGCTCTTGCCAGACGCAGGGTAACGCAGGACGATCCTTTCCAACAGGAGGGACCGACCGATGCTTTACGACCTTTTGCTCACCGGCGGTGAGGTCATCGACCCGAGCGCGGGGCTGCGCGGGGTGATGGATTTGGGGATTTCGGCGGGGAAGATCGCCGCTGTCGGACCCAATCTGGACGCGACGCAGGCTCGGAAGACGATCAGCGCCAAGGGGCGGCTGGTCACGGCGGGCCTCGTGGACATTCATGCGCATGTGTTTGTGAACGCCCATGACATGGGCGGGTGCACGGACCATTTCTGCCGCGCGAGCGGGGTGACGACGATGTGCGACGCGGGCAGCACGGGGTCGTCCAACTTCGCCGGGCTGCGGCACATGCTGGACAAGGAAGTGCGGACTCGGGTGCGGGCGTTCGTGAATCTTTCGGCCATTGGCATCACCGGCACCTCGCGCGGCGGGGAGCTGTCGCATTTTCCTTATGCCGATCCCGAGGGCTGCGCTCGGACGGTGCTGGAAAACCCCGATCTGGCCATTGGGGTCAAACTGCGGTTCGGGCCGGGGCTGGTTTGGGAATACTCGGCCGAACCGGTGAAGATGGCGCGGCGGACGGCGCAGATGGCGGGGGATGTGCCGATGATGATGCACATCACCGATTCGCCGGTGCCGCTGCCGGATTTGATCGAGCATATGAAGCCCGGCGATATTGTGACGCACTGCTATCACGGCCGGGCGCACGGGATCATGGGGCAGGAAAAGCAGTTCCTGCTGCCTCAGGTGGTCGAGGCGCAGAAGGCCGGGATTATCTTCGACTGCGCGCATGGGCGGAACCATTTTAACTTCCGCATGATCGAGCGAGCGTTGGATCAGGGGTTTTTGCCCGACACGATCTCCACCGATTTGACGATGACCAGCGCGACGAAAGGGCCGGTTTGGGATCTGCCGACGACGATGACGAAACTGCTGCATTTCGGACTGCCGTTGGAGGAGATTATCCGGCGTTCCACTTCCTCTCCGGCCAAGATCATGGGGTACGAGGGGACGGTGGGGACGTTGAAACCTGGGGCGAACGCGGATGTTTCGGTGTTCGAACTGCGCGACGGGAACTTCGAGCTGCGGGATAGCGATGGGGATACGATTACGGCGAAGCGGCGGCTGCTGGCGCAGCTGGTGTTGAAGGATGGGCGGGTTTGGTACGAGCGGCCGGGGGAGTAGGGGTTGGGTATGACCGATAGCGACTTGCAGGCGCTTGCGGTTAGGGAAGCGATCCGGCGCGCTCAGGCGTTGGTCGCGGATTATGTCGATCCGGATATTTCGCTGTCGGAAGAGCTGATTCGCGAACGGCACGAGGCGTGCGAAGCCGAGACTATGGAGCCGGTGGAATCCACATAGCTGGCGATCGGTTCGGTGTTCGCACCTTCGGCGATACACTGTCCCCCCTGTCATGGTCCGCGAAGGCGGACTACCCACGCCTTTTTTTGCCATCGCTAGAGCGCGATAGGGTCAAGTTGACCCAATCGCGGTCCAGCGCTCTTCATTTGGTCGCATGATTCACGCCGCGATGCGATTCCACCTCTGGCGATCATGCTCTAATACCGACTGCCCTTACCACTGACGCACTGGCGTTTGGTACATCGTCATGCTGACGGAGGTCAGCATCCACGACTTTCTTTGGAACGGTGGGCAAGTCGTGGATGCCGACCTGCGTCGGCATGACGGTACGTCGGAGGCCGGGACGTCAATGGATAGTTCGCTTGGTATAAGGCGTGGGTCCTCGGCCTTCGCCGAGGATGACGCGCGTGGGGATTGGTCGCTTAGGCATCGGCGTTAAGCGGTTGCCGGCAAAAAGCGCCTCCCCCCCGGATCATTGGACGGAGATGGTCGGGTCACGCCCGACCATGACGCCTTTGGGCAGCTTCTTTTCCACGATGGCGGCGTACAGGCCGACGCCGTAGGGGATGGCTTCGTCGTTGAAGTCGTATTGGTCGTTGTGGACCGCGGCGCTGCCGCCGTTGCCCAGGAAGATGTGGGCGCCGGGGACTTGCTCCATCATGTAGCCGAAATCCTCGGACCCCATGTTGGGGGGGCTGTTGCGGTCGATGCCATCGGGGCCGACCAGTTCGGCGGCGGCTTCGGCGTAGAGGGCCATTTCGGTGTCGTTGTTGACCGTCGGGGCGAAAATCAGGCGGAAATCCAGGGTGGCTTGGGCGTTGAAGCCCTCGGCGATGGACGTCGCGAGGCGGCGCATCGTGTCCTCGATCAGCTTCATCGTTTCGCGTTTCATCGCGCGGACCGTTCCGGCGAGCGTCGCGGTTTCGGGGATGACGTTATAGGCGTGGCCGGCGTGGATTTGGGTGACGCTGAGGACGGCGGTGTCCTGGGCGCTGACGTTGCGGGAAATAATCGTTTGGAACGCGTTGACGATTTGGCAGGCAGCGACGACGGAATCGACGGATTGATGTGGATGGGCGCCGTGGGCGCCTTTGCCGGTGACGGTGACGTCGAAGAAGGCGCCGCCGGCCAGACGGGAACCGGGGCCGGTGCGGAATGTTCCGACGGGTTGTCCGGGCCAGTTGTGCATGCCGAAGACGGAATCGCAGGGGAATTTTTGGAATAATCCGTCGTTGAGCATGGCGAGGGCGCCGCCTATGCCTTCCTCGGCGGGCTGGAAAATGAAATTCACAGTGCCGTTGAAATTGCGGGTTTCGGCCAGATATTTGGCGGCGCCGAGCAGCATGGTTGTGTGACCGTCATGACCGCAGGCGTGCATGCGGTTGGGGGTTTGGCTGGCGTAGGGGAGGTTCGTTGCTTCCTGGATCGGGAGTGCGTCCATGTCGGCGCGGAGGCCGATGGAGGCTTGGCCGTTGCCGGAGCGGAGGACGCCGACGACACCGGTTTTGCCGATGTTTCGGTGGACTTCTATGCCCCATTCTTTGAGTTTCGTTGCGACGAGGTCGGCGGTTCGGTGTTCCTCGAACCCGAGCTCGGGGTGGGCGTGGATGTCTTGGCGGATGGTTGCGAGTTCGGGGAGGTTTTGGCGGATTTGGGTTAGGATGGGGTGGGGCATTTTTTGGGGTCCTTGGGGGGC
Source organism: uncultured Acetobacteraceae bacterium (assembly GCA_903895595.1). Classification (GTDB taxonomy): domain Bacteria; phylum Pseudomonadota; class Alphaproteobacteria; order Acetobacterales; family Acetobacteraceae; genus Rhodopila. The sequence continues at coordinate 17,957 of CAITUP010000103.1, forward strand.
TGACGAAGGTGCCATCATGGGGTGGGTTCGGGCGGTGGTTCGGCTTTGTTATTTTTTACACGGATGAACACAGATGAACATGATGGCCGGAGCTGCTGGCACGTTCGGGACGCATGAGCATTGTTTTAGGATCGGCGCGGATCGGGCGCTCCGTCGGTGAAGACAAGCGCCGAGCATCATCGTTCATCTGTGTTCATCCGTGTAAAAAAACGCTTCGGTCGCGGATGCTGCTCCGGCGGTGCTTTGGGCAGCCTTTGTCGTTGCGTTATTCGATATGGTTGGCATTGTTCCGGTAGCGCCTACCGAGGGTAAAAACGCCGCTTCGGCGGGGTGGGGGCGGTGGCCGACCCGGCCCCACCTCCGCTCCGTTGTCGCTTGCTCACGCCTGAACTCGGGCGCAGCGAAACCCGATATTGCCGTCGCGGCGCGACGGGGGGAACCCAAGCCGGTACGCGGAACGCATGCGCCGCGCCTCGTTGCCCCAGGACCCGCCACGAACGACGCGGCGCGCGGCACCACGCGCGCGGCAGGGGGCGCCGTCGGGCGAGGCACCGGCATACGAAGCTTGCCAGTCATCGGCACACCATTCCCATACATTGCCGAGCATATCGTGCAGACCGAAGGGGTTTTCCGGGAGCGAACCGACCGGGGTGGTGCCCTTGTGATTCCCTGCCGCGTTGGCCATCGCGGGGTCCCATGCGTCGCCCCAGTAGCGCGCTGTCGGCGTGCCGGCGCGGGCGGCGTATTCCCATTCCGCCTCGCTCGGCAGGCGGTATGCGTGGCCGGTCTTTCGGCTGAGCCAAGCCACGTAGGCGTCCGCGTCTTGCGCACTGACATTGACCACGGGGTGGGTGTCGTCCTGCGGGAAGCGGGTTTTCTGCCAGTTCGTGCCCTTGAACCCGGTGTCCCGCGCGAAGACCGCGAACTGGCCGCGCGTGACGGGGGCGCGGCCGATCCAGAAGAGGCGGGCGATGGTCACCAGGTGCACCGGGCGGGCCCATTCGTCGTATTCCGGGTCGCCGCCGACGCGGGCGGTTTCGTCCTCCGGGATGCCCATCATGAATCTGCCGGCGGGGATCAGGACCATGTCCGGGTAGTCGGGGCCGTCGCGTTCGGTGATTATGGACGGGGCCGGCAGCGCTTTGTCGCCGACGCGGCCGAACACGAGCCTCGCCAAGGCGCGGGTTCGGAAGGTCAGGCGGTGGGCGGCGGTGTTCACGGCCTCGGCCAAAGTGCGGACGCGGGCGGAGACCAGTTCCTTCCAGGCCTGGGCGGTTTCCACCAGATCGGCGGCGAGGTCGCCCACGGCGGCGACGGCGCGAGAGAAGGCGGCGAAGTCGAGGGTGGTGTCGCCGATGTTCAGGGCTTGGCGGGCGAGGCCGGACTCGATCTGGATGTTTTCGACGCTGCCTTTCACCAGCCCGTCCTGGACGGCGGACGCTTGCGGTTCGTGCCGAGCGGCCTCCAGCGCGGCGACGCGGCGGTCCACTTCGTCCAGGCGGCGGATCAGGGAGCGGACCTCCCGCTCCCGCTTGCGAATGGGGTTCTCCGGGATTTCGTGGATTTCGACGCCGGTGGCGCGCATGGCATTGAACACGTCCTCCACCGCCGTCAGCATGCGGCCCTGGAGTTCCCGCAAAGCGCGCCTTGTATCGGTGGGCACGTCCAGGTCTTCGTCGATGCGGGGGACTCGGAGGGCGCGGGTGGTGTCGCGCAGGCCGGTCAGCGCGTCCGGGAAGTCGGCGCCGGGGCTGGTGGCGTGGACGGCGGCGATCTTGGCGGCGATGTCGACGAGGGCTTGGGCGCGGGTGCCCCAGACTTCGTCGTTGATCCGGGTCAGGACCTCGCGCAGGTCGGCGGTTTCAGCGGCGAGGTCGGCGAGACTGGCCAGTAAGGCTCGGCGGGCCAGCCAGCCTGGGGGAACTGGGGAGTCGGTCATGGCGCGGGCACCCCATAGTGGTGGCCGATCGCCTTGTCGATCTGCTGGCGGGCGTGGTCGCAGCCCTCGCCAATCTGTTCCCATTTGCGGATCGGTTTGACCCGGCCATCCACCCTAGGGACCGCTTGGAGACCGTTGCCGATCAGGTCGTGCGCACATCCTTCCAGCACTACTGGGATGACCAAACCATTGGCGGTGAGGCGGCGGGTTTCAATGGCAGGCAACTCGACGTTCCAGACGTAGCCGCTGGCGACGAACGCACGGCTCGCCAGCAAGACGAAGACCTCGGCCTGTTCGATCATCGCCTGCAAGCGGGGGTCGATCACGGCGCCGCCCGTCAGGTCGGTATCGTCATGGAATTTCAGGCCGAAACGGCGCTCGACCGCGACCAAGTCCCTGCGGAAATCCTTGAAGAGGTCCGCGTCGTCGTGGGCGTAGGAGATGAAGCCTTACTTGGGGACGGTCATGGGGCGAGCTTGGATGCGACGCGGGGGCAGTTGGGCACGGCGTCTTCTCGGTCTTCGTTCTTGCGGCACATTGGCGGGTGGGTGGGGGCGTTGGCAAGGGTGGGGCGAACCGGGCCGGCGGCTGTTCGGCGGTGTCCGGACGGTGGGAAGGCCGGTAAGATTCACCACTGAACCACGGAACCACGGAACAGACCGAGCGTGCGGGAACGCCGGCGGCCCGCGACGCGGGTTCTCCGTGGTTCCGCCGTTCAGTGGTTCAGTGGTGAGTCTTGCGGTCGTGCCACCGGCGGGGGCGGCCATTTTGGGCAAACCGGATGCTTCAGGCGGCTGTCCGGTGCGGCGGTGCCCCGTTGGCCTGAGGTGGTCGGGTTAAACCCGACCATGACGGCGGGGGGGATGGGGTGTGGGGACGGGGGACGGTTTCAGCTTGGCGCGAAGGTGGGGGTTGGGTATCGAACGTACCATGAACGTGCGCGCCACCCTGGCGCATCCCCTGCCCTATTTTCGGGCCTTATTGGAGCCTCCCATGCATTCCGACTCTCAACACCCCTTGCAACGTGACAGCCAGCCCCTACCCGGCGATGTGGAGGCGATTGCGTTTGCTTTTCGCGATGCGTGCGAGCGGGCCGCTTGGCGCGCGGATTCACTGGCGGTCGCGTTGCGGTTTTTCCGGTCGGTGGTGACGCTCGCCGCGGTATTGCGCGGGGCGCGGGCGGATGCGGGGTTGCCCTCGGTTTGGGATGCCGCGGCGATCGGGCTGCTGGAACAGGTGACGATCGCGACGGCGGAGTATCTCGGCGATCCGGACCTTTCCGACGATGACGCCGCCCGGCTGCACCGAATTGTCGCGGCGCTCGGGCGGGCGCTGCATGCGGCGCGGACGGGGGGACGGAAACGGCGGCAACAGCCCATGCAACGTGAGGATGACGGCGGGACGCGGGAGATGGTTCGGTCGGGGCCGACAGTGGCGGAGGCGGCCGAGCCGTCGCCGCCTGGGGTCCAGCGGAACGACCGTACGGCCGAGCGGGGGGAAGGCAGCGGTGGCAAGACCCCACACAACGTGAGCGGGGTGGGTGCCGTTCCTGGTCCCCGGGACAAGCCCGGCGATGACGATGGGGAGAGGCCGATGCATCGGGTCGCGCGCCAACACCCCTTACACCCTGAGAACCGTCACATTCCCGCCAATTGACCCCCCGCATCCGGCGCTTCAAAAGTAAGCCATGGCAACACTCGACCTTATCGGCCTGCGTAAGAGTTTCGGCGACACCCAGGTGTTGCGGCAGATCGACCTGTCGCTCGCGGATGGGGAGATGTTGGTGATCGTCGGCGCGTCGGGCTGCGGCAAGTCCACGTTGCTGCGGATCGTGGCGGGGCTGGAGACGCCGACGTCCGGGCGGGTCGAACTGGATGGGAAGGAGATCACCGGCCTCGATCCCTCGGCGCGGGATATCGCGATGGTGTTCCAGAACTACGCGCTCTATCCGCATTTTTCCGTATTCGACAACATGGCCTACGGGCTGCGCATCCGGGGCCTGTCCAAGGACGCCATCAAGGTTCGGGTGGACGAGGCCGCGACGTTATTGGGGCTGACCGAACTGCTGGGGCGGAAGCCGCGGCAGTTGTCGGGGGGGCAGCGGCAGCGGGTGGCGATGGGGCGGGCGATTGTGCGGGAGCCGAAGCTGTTCCTGTTCGATGAGCCTCTGTCCAACCTCGATGCCAAGCTGCGGGTGCAGATGCGGGCGGAAATCCGGCGGCTGCAGCGGCGGCTGGGGATCACCAGCCTGTATGTGACTCACGACCAGACCGAGGCCATGACGCTCGGCGACCGGCTGCTGGTGCTGCACCAGGGGCGCCCGGCGCAGTTCGCGACGCCGATGGCGGTGTTCGAGCGGCCGGCCGATACCTACGTCGCCGGGTTCATCGGGGCGCCGGCGATGAACTTTCTGCCGGCGGTGTTGACCGAGGACGGGCGGGCGGCGCGGCTGGCGGCGGGGCCGGTGGTGCGGTTCGCCGATGGGCCTCGGGCGGGGGCCGAGGGGATGGCGCTGACCATCGGCATACGGCCGGAACATCTGACGGTGGGCGAGGATCAGCTGCGCGTGCAGGTCGATCTGGTGGAGCCGCTGGGGTCGGAGACGCTGATCCACGGGCATCTGCCGGATGGGACCGAGCTGGTTGTGAAGGTGAACGGCCGTGCTCCGGCGGGGGAGAGCGTGCCGGTGGCGATCCAGCCGGCGTTTCTGCATGTGTTCGACGGGCAGACCGGGATGCGGATCGATCCGGCGGGGTGAACGATCAGAACCGGCCGATCCGCTTCGGCTTCCCCACCGCCAGCGTCACGGGGCGGGAGCGATACAGATCCAGGCCTCGGCCGGGCGCATTCGGGGGGCCGGCGAGGGGGATGGCGCTGGCATCGGCGCCGGCCGGGAGGTTGCGCTGGTAGGGGACGTGGGCGCCGTGCGGCAGCGTCGCACCCCATGCGGTGGCCAGGGTGCTGGCGCCGGCATGGCGGGATTCCTCGGGCCAGACGGCGAGGACCTTCCTCGCGTAAGGCGCCGAAAGCTCCGGTGTGGCGGAGTGATAGGCGGCCACGGCTTTCGGCCAGGCGCCGGACTGCCCGTACAGCTCCCGCAGGAAACGGGCGGCGTAGGCGGCGTTGGCGGCGGGGTCGAAGGCCTGGTCGAGGGTCGGGAAAGCGTCGGGGTGGTGCATCAGGTTTACTTGCATGCAGCCTACGTCGATGGACTTCACGCCTCGGGCCAGTAGGGCGCGTACGGCGGCGATGGCTTGGGGTTTGGAGTCGTAATAGTGCCCCTCCCCTTCCGCGTTGACGGTCCAGGGCCAGGGGTGCCAGGCGCCGGTGACGTCGTCGCGGCGGCCGCTTTCCACCCGGCCGATGGCGGCCAGCAGGTGGGCGGGGATTGCCTGAACCCGTTCGGCCGCGTCGATGGCCGTGCGGCACAGCAGTCCCGGGGACGCCGCTTGGGTGCTGTGGATGGAGAAAACCAGCAATATCAGCCCGATGAGGATGCGCATCGGGGGAGTGTGACGAAGCAAGGTTAAGGAAAGGTTAACGCGGCGGGAAAAATGTAGGGGCCGCAATGCTGCAATGCGATAAAACGCTTGCAGACGTATGACCTCCGCGCTAGATTGTGCATCGCAGCAACACGGCCACTGGCCGAGCTGTCTGCTTTCTTGGACGTTTCCTCCCTAAACTTGGCGGTGCCCCACGGGGCGCCGCCACTTTTTTATGTGCGAGGCGGCGGCGCTATCTCCCGATCGTCATGCCGACGCAGGTCGGACGGGTCACCGGCCATTTGTCGATCTCACCACGCTACCCGTCGATCAGGGCCAAGGCCTCCCGCGAGAGCATCTCTATCAGGGTCGTGACGTCCTGCTGGACGGCGGCGAAGCGGGGCAGGCGCTCGATCCTGGCTTCATCCATATAGAGGTCGCGGGCGATCTCGATCTGCAGGACGTGGACACGCTCGCGCGGGCGGCCGTAGTGGCGGGTGATGAAGCCGCCGGCGTAGGGGTCGTTGCGGCGGACGGTGAAGCCGAGGTCGGTCAGGGTCCGCTCCACGAACCTTGTCACGCGCGGGCTGCAGGCGGTGCCGTGCGCGTCCCCGAGGATGAAGTCGGCCTGCTTGAATGCGTTGCGGTTCGGCGGGCCGGATGTCGCCGGGCCGGGCGAGGGCATCGAGTGGCAATCGATCAGCAGGCACCGCCCGAACAGCGCCATGGTGCCGCCAATCAGCGCGGTCAGCATGTCGTGGAAGGGCTGCCAGTAGGCGTTCACCCGGTGTTCGGCCTCGGCGAAGGACAGTTTGCGGCGGTAGATGGTTTCGCCGGATGCGACGATGCGGGCGATGGTGCCGAGGCCGGCGGCGACGCGGGGGCTGGTGGCGTTGACCCAGTGCGGCAGTTCGCCGTCGAACATCTGGGGATCGAGCTCCCATGGCTCCCGGTTCGCATCGCACCACGCTCGGGGGAAATTGGCGGACAGAAGCGGGGCGCCGCAGGCGGTGGCGGCGGCGTAGAGTTCCTCGACGAAGCTGTCCTCGCTGCGGCGGAGCGCCAGCGCGTCCAGACGGGACGATGCCAGAAAGTCCGGCGTGTAGGCGCGGCCGGAGTGCGGGGAGGCGAAAACGACCGGCGTTGTCTGGTGCACCGGGCGGGCGACCACGACAGTATCGGTTTCCAGCGGCAGGTTTGGCGTCACGACAGCGTCCATCCGCCTATTCAACCCAAGCTGGCGCCCGCTGTCACGGGCCGATCTTCCCGGAA
>CAITUP010000104.1 GCA_903895595.1 uncultured Acetobacteraceae bacterium
GGGCTTGACCCGACCATCTCAGGCCAATGGGATAAAGATGGTCGGGTCAAGCCCGACCATGACGCGTTTGTGGCGGCTACCGCGCGGGGTTGCCCCATGCTGACCCCCGTCACCGTCCTCACCGGCTTTCTCGGCGCGGGGAAAACCACGCTCCTGAACCACCTGTTGCGCCAGCCGGAACTCGCCCGCACCGCCGTCCTGGTGAACGAGTACGGCGAAATCGGCCTCGATCATCTGCTGGTCGAAAAGATCGACGACAACACCATCCTGCTGAACGCCGGTTGCCTCTGCTGCACCGTGCGCGGCGACCTGACGCGGGTCCTGCGCGAAATGCTCCCCCGCGCCCGCCGAGGCGACATCGCCCGCATCGTGATCGAGACCACCGGTCTGGCCGATCCCGCCCCGGTCCTGGCAACGCTGATGACCGATCCGGTCCTGGCCTCGGTCTACCAGTTGGACGGCATCGTCACAGTGATCGACGCCGTAAACGGTGCCGCGCATCTCGATGTCCACCAGGAAGCATTGCGCCAAGTCGCCGTGGCCGACCGGATCGTTCTCACCAAGACCGATCTTGCCGACGCCACCGACTTGAAACAGCGCCTCCATGCCCTGAACCCCGGCGCCCCTATCGTGGAAGCCCATAACGGCGCCGTCGATCCCGCGAAGCTGCTGCACGCCGGTCTGTTCGATGCATCCGGAAAGATCCCCGACGTCGCCCGCTGGCTGGAAGCCGAAGCCTTCGCCGGCTCGGACCACCACCACCATCACGACGAACACGTCCACGCCTTCTGCGTTACCCTCGACCGCCCGGTGCACTGGCAAGGACTGGGGATGTGGCTGGAGATGCTGATCGCCACGCGCGGAGCCGATCTGCTGCGGATCAAGGGCATCCTCAACCTGCAAGGTCAGGACCGCCCGGTCGCGATCCACGCGATCCGCCATCTGCTGCATCCGCCGACTCTGCTGCCCGCCTGGCCCGAGGGCGATCCGCGTACCAGCCGCCTGGTCTTCATCACCAACGGCGTCAGTCGCAAGACGATTGAGGACGGTGTCCGCGCCTTCGAATCAGCGGCGAATTAAAAGCTGGTGTTTCCCTGGGGAAGCGCGCATAGACGCGCCTCGGCACTTTGTTGGGGGCCAACCGCGGCTCGCTGTCGATGCCTGTGCATCCGGTTCACCCACTCAATCCAAAAGTGATACGGCCCGCATCTCGTGGGTTGCCGGAAGATACAGGAGTAACACGATGTCCACTGGCACCGTGAAATGGTTCAACGCGCAAAAAGGCTATGGCTTCATTCAGCCCGACGACGGCTCCAAGGATGTGTTCGTGCACATTTCCGCCGTGGAACGGGCCGGCATGTCGCTGACCGAAGGCCAGAAGATCGGCTACGATATCGAGAAGGGCCAGCAGGGCAAAAGCTCCGCGGTCAATCTCCAGAAGGCCTGATCGCTCACGTCCCCCGGCTGGCGTTACGCCAGCCGGGATCGCGGTTATAAGAACCGCATGACTCTCATCTACCTCATTGCTGGCGAGCAAAGCGGCGACATCCTCGGCGCCCGGCTTATGCGCGCCATTTCGGCTGTTAAGCCGGACACGAATTTCGCCGGAATCGGCGGCACCGCGATGGCGGCCCAAGGCCTGACATCGCTGTTTCCCATGCGCGATCTCGCTTTGATGGGCCTGCTGGAAGTCCTCCCACGCCTGCGCCAACTGCGCGGCCGCATCCGCCAAACCATCGTCGATATCGAAACGCGCCGCCCCGACGTGGTGGTGACGATCGACTCCCCCGGTTTCTCGCTCCGCATCCTCCGCGCCATTGCCCCGCTCGGGTTGAAACGCGTGCATTACGTCGCACCCCAGGTTTGGGCCTGGCGCGAAGGGCGCGTAAAGCACTTTCCCGGCCTGTGGGACAAACTCCTCTGCCTGCTGCCGTTTGAGCCTGCGTTCTTCGCCCGCCACAACCTGCCCGCCGTTTTCACCGGTCATCCGGTCCTGGAGAGTGGCGCGGGATCAGGCGACGGCGCCCGTTTCCGAGCCCGTCACGACATTCCGCCGAATGCGTTGGTGTTGACCGTCATGCCCGGCAGCCGCCGTGCCGAGGTATCCCGCCTTTTGCCCATCCTGGGCGCCACCCTGGCGCGCCTGCCGGCCGGCGTGGTGCCGGTGGTTCCGATCGCCCCGACCGTCGCCGAGGCAGTACGAGCCGGCACAGCCGGATGGACGGTCAAACCCATCCTGGTCACGGACGAGGCCGAAAAATTCGACGCCTTCGCCGCCTCCAACGCCGCGCTGACGAAATCCGGCACTTCCACGCTGGAACTCGCGGTGGCCGGCGTGCCGATGGTTGTCACCTATAGGGGCAATCCGGTCACGATCTGGCTGGTCCGCCGCATGGCCAAAGTGAAATACGCCTGCCTGCTGAACCTGCTGGCGGATGCTCCGATCGTGCCGGAACTACTGCAAGATGACGCGACGCCCGAGAAACTGGCGCGGGCGCTCAACGCATTACTGACAGATCCGGCCGCCGCCGCGGCACAGGTCGCGGCCTTTCGCCCGGTTTTGGACTCCCTCCACCCCGCCCACGGCATCCCGTCGGAGGCCGCGGCCGCGGCGGTTCTGGCATTGCTATCCTCTATTCCAGAGCGATCGCCTTGAAATGCCCGGCGTCGTCGATTTGGGTGCCCCAAACCTTATGCAGGGCCTGATGCTGCTCGCTGCTGAATTTCGCGTGCGGGCCGACGCCCAGGTCGTAGTCCTGCATCGTCTCCAACGCCGCCACCAACCGTTCCGTATCGAGCTGCGCGCCGGTGCGGCGTAGCCCCTCGATCAGCAGATTGGCATCTAAATACGCCTCGAACGACACGTAATCGGGGGCCTCCCCCGGGAAATATTTCGCCAGAGCGGTTTTGTAGTTCAGCACCACGCTGGCATAGCTGTCCACCGACGGCACGACCTGCGTGACGATCACGCCGCTCGCGTATTTCGGGCCCAGCGCCATGAGCGAGCGGGCGAGGGCGGAGCTGCCGACGAAAGAAACGTTGGTATAGACCAGCCCCGGTAGCCGGTCGTGCGTCTTGCCGATGAAGGCGGTGGCGGCTTTCGCGGTCGCGATCATGACCACGGCCTTGATCGGCGATGCCGCGTGCAGGCGCTGGTATTGCTGCAATTGCGCGATTGCGGCTTCGACGTCGTCGGTGTTGCGCTGATAGCCGAAGCGCTGAATATTACTGCTATCGCCGGTCGGGCTGAGCGTACGGATCGCTGTCGCCACCCCCTCGAACCCGGCGTCTCCGTAACCGTCCTGCTGCGCGAACACCGCGATTTGTTCCGGTCGAAGGCGGCGCACCTTCACCAGATAATGCACAACACTGTAGGTTTCTTCGCCATAGCTGGCGCGGTAGTTGAAGACGTAACGATCCGGCGGATCGTTACGCAACAGGGGTGCCCCGGTGAAGGCGCCGAAGAACAGCGCGCGATGGGACATCGCATAGGGCAGGGCGACCGACGCCGTCGGGGTCCCGACATTGCCGATGAAACCGAACACGCGATCCTGATCGAAGAGCTGCTTCATGGCGTCCGGTGTGCGCGCCGGTTCGTAGCCGTCGTCGGCCGCGACGAGCTTCAACTGACGCCCGTTGACACCCCCTGTATCGTTGGTGGCCGAAAACGCCGTCTCGATCCCGATCCGCATCTGCTTCCCCAGCTCGGCCGCCGGGCCGGAGAAGGGGGCAACGATCCCGAAGCGGATTTCTCGATCCGTCACGCCATGATCCCCAGTTTCGGTGGCATTCGCGGCTGGCGCGGGCACTGCGGGAGGCGCTGCTGGTGCGGGAGCGGGTGGCGAAGGAGGCGCGACAACGGCGACCTGCGGTGCCGGTTTCGGCGCGGCCGCCGGTGCTGGCGTCGCCGTGCCGCCCGCGGGCTGCAGCAGCGGCGTCGTCAGGTTTTCCCAATCCGCGATATCTCTGGCCGCGTTTCGACAGTTGGTTTGCCGTCCCGTCACCGCCAAACCGCCGAAAAACACTCCCTGCTCGAATGTGCCGGTCACGGCGCCGGTTTCGTCGGCTTTCGTGGCGAATTTCTTGGCCGCTTCAACGAAGCGATCCGTCAAAGCCTTGATGCGCGGTCGCGGGATATCCGGACAAGCCGATGCGGCGCCGATCGCCTTCCCCACAGCGAGTGCGGTATTGGTGGCCGTATCCATTCTCACGTCGGCCCTGACCGGGCCGATGCCGATCAGCGCACCCGCCACCGCCGCGAACGCGGCCACCCCCAGAAATTTAGTTCTCATTTTATCCGCCCCCTGCCCGGGAGACGCGCGCTATCCTGTAACCGGCTGATTTTAACGCTGAACCGCCCCGAGCCTGTTTCGAACCTCCGAAAAGCCCAATCGAAAGTCAAGGGTTGTTTTTTGCAACCAAAGGTAGATTTGGGCGTTTGAATAACACCGCGGCTGCCCCCGGCCGAGGCGGGTCGTTGGCGCGGCTATCCGGGAAACAATGCCCGCAATCGGGGCGCGACATCGCGCGCGAAACGCTCCAGGCTGGGGGCTATCTGGTCCGGCCGCATCCCCGGCGGCACCGCCCAAGTGACGATATCCTTCAGCCCGTATTCCCGGATGAAGGCCGCGAGTTCCGCGACGCAATGCTCGGCACTGCCAACAAACCCATGTCTGCGCAATGCGTGCTTCCTCCGTAATCCCCGACACGCCGCCATGCCCGCCCGAAACGGCGCGGAGCTGGTTGTAGACCGCCATGCGCCGGCGCTCGCCCTCGCGCACGGCCGGCCAATCGCGTTCGGGATCGTCGGTCACGAGGCAGGACTTGATGATACCGACGCGGTAATCGGCTGGATCGCGTCCGCTGTCGGTCGGCGCCTTGCGCCAGGGATCGAGCGCTTGGCTGCGCGGCCCTTGCGGCAGCAAATTGGTATTGAACCGAGCGGCTCGTGCCGCCCTGGGTTGGGCCAGAGTCGCAACCCAAAGGGGAGGGCCGCCGGGTTGCACATAGCCAGGCGTTATTTTTACGTCCTGGAATTGGGACCGTTTTCCTGTGAAACTGAATTTTTCGCCGGTAAATGCGCGCGTCAGTACTTCCAGACCCTCGTCGGTCAAAGACAGGCGGCGGGATTGCGGGAAGCCGAAGCCACGGAACTCATGCGCCGCGTAGCCCATGCCGACGCCCATCTCGACCCGCCCGCCAGACAGATTGTCCAGCACCGCCAAGTCCTCGGCCAGCCGGATCGGGTAGTTGAACGGCAACAGGCAAACGTCGCAGGAAAACCGCATCTGCTTGGTCCGACTTGACCATGGTTTCCCCCTTATTTGTGCGTTCCCGGCGACTGTGGCACTGGATTTTCCTACCGGCAACCGAGGAGCGCCCCATGTCCGAATCATCCACCGTCCTGCTGCGTCGCGATGCGCGCGGCGTCGCCACGGTTTCCATCGACAACCCTCGTAAGCTCAACAGCCTGAGCATGGCGACGATGGGCGAGTTCATCGATATCGTGTCCGGCCTCGCCGCCGATCCCACATTGCGCGTGCTGGTGATCACGGGGGAAGGCGATCGCGCCTTCATGGGGGGCGCCAACATCTTCGAATTGGGCGAGCTGAACCCGGTCACGGCGCGCGCCTTCATCACGCGCGTCCATCAAATGAGCAAAGTGCTGCGCGATCTACCCGTTCCCGTCATCGCTCGGGTTAACGGCTGGAGCCTGGGCGCCGGCCTGGAAGTCATGGCAGCCGCCGATATGCGCGTGGCGTCCGACAATGCCATGTTCGGCATGCCGGAAGTGAAGATCGGCGTGCCCTCGGTCGTGGAGGCGGCGCTGCTGCCGCAACTGATCGGCTGGGGCCGCACCAAGGTGTTGCTCTACACAGGCGATAATATCGACGCCCGCACGGCTTTCGAATGGGGCTTGGTCGAAAAGCTGGTGACCCCCGCCGATCTGGATGCGGCCGTGGAGCAATGGGTCGATTCGATCGTCGAGTCCGGCCCGCGCGCCATTCGTGCCCAAAAAGAGCTGATCCGCGAATGGGAAGCCATGCCGGTCAACGACGCGATCCAGGCCGGGATCCGGTCGTTGGCCCGGGCCTACGAGCATGAGGAACCCACCCGCATGATCGGTGCCGAAATCGCGCGTCTGCGGGCGCGGAAGGGCTAACCGGCAGGGGGGCGCGCGCCCTATCGCCCCCCGGAAATCGGCACGATGATCCCCGTGATGTAGGACGCCTCCTCCGACGCCAACCACAGCACCGCGGTCGCGACCTCATCCGCGCTGCCCGTCCGCCCCATCGGCACCCCGCCGACCAACCGCACAAGCCGGTCCGGTAACCCGGCGCGCGCATGAAGCTCGGTCTCGATCAGGCCGGGCGAAACGGCGTTGACGCGAATCCCACGCGGCGCAAGCTCCCGCGCCGAACCGATGGTCAAGCTGTCGACGGCGCCCTTCGAGGCGGCGTAGTGAATCCACTCGTTCGCCCCGCCGATCTCTGCCGCGCGCGACGAAATATTCACGATCACCCCGCCTCTACCACCGTTATCGGTCGCCATCCGCTTCACTGCTTCCCGCGTCGTCAGGAATGGCGCACGGACATTGACGGTCAGCACATTGTCCAAAGCCTCGGCGGTAATGCCGTCGATCTTGCAGACCGGCCCAGGCCCGCCGGCGTTGTTCACCAGCACTGCGACCGGTCCGAACGCGCGGTCCACGGTGTCGAACAGCGACAGAATCGACGCTTCGTCCGCCATTTCCGCCTGGATCGCCATGGCCTTACCGCCAGCGGCCTCGATCTCCTTCACCACGGCGTCGGCGCGATCGCGGGCCGACTGATAGGTCAGTGCCACCGCATAGCCGCGCGCGCCGGCCATGCGGGCGACGGCCGCGCCGATTCCCTGGCTGCCGCCGGTTACAATCATGACGGGTTGCATGCGGTGTTCCTCCTGTTCCAGCACCGCGCTATCATCCCCCCGGAACAACGCGGCGACAACGCCCAGCCAAGGAAGCCCCGCCCATGCTCGGCCTTATGCAGTCCCAGAATCTGTTGATTTCAGGAATCCTGAAGCACGGCGCGCGCCATCATGCCGGCGGAGAGGTCGTGTCGCGCACCCATGACGGCACCGTCCACCGCTACACCTGGGCCGACGTGGAACGCCGTTCCCGCCGCTTGGTAAGGGTGCTGCAGACGCTCGGGGTCGGACAGGGGGACCGCGTCGGCACGCTGGCCTGGAACGGCTATCGCCACCTGGAGGTCTACTACGCTGCCCCCGGCATGGGCGCGATCTGCCACACCATCAATCCACGCCTGCACGCCGACGATATTTCCTACATCGCTGGCCATGCGGCGGACAAAGTCCTGTTCGTGGACCTGAGCTTCGCTCCGGTGATCGAGGCCATCGCCGACCGGGTCAAAGACTGTGTCCGCGACGTCGTCATGCTGTGCGAGGCCGCTGCCATGCCGGAGGTGAAGCTGGCCCCCGGCATGCACCTGCACTGCTACGACACGCTCATGGACGCGGCGAATGAGGACTACGTCTGGCCCGATTTCGACGAAAACACCGCCAGCGCCCTGTGTTACACCTCCGGCACGACAGGGCGTCCGAAAGGCGTTCTGTACAGCCACCGCTCCACCTATTTGCACGCCTACGCCGCCGCGCTGCCGGATGTGCTGTGCGCTCGGGCCGTGGATCGCATTCTGCCGGTGGTGCCGATGTTTCATGTGAATGCCTGGGGCATTCCCTATGCGTGCGCCATGACCGGCGCCGGACTGATCCTGCCCGGCCGATTCATGGACGGCGCCAGCCTCGCTTGGCTGTTGAACGAGGAACGCGTCTCGTTGACCTGCGGCGTTCCCACGATCTGGATGGGGTTGTTGCAGCATCTGCGCACATCGGGCGAACGCCTGACCACGGTCAAACGCATCATGACCGGCGGTTCCGCCACCCCGCCGCTATTAGTGGAAGCCTTCGGCGGCGAATACGGCATCGCGGTGGAGCAGGGCTGGGGCATGACCGAAATGAGCCCGGTCGGTACCTACAACTCCCCCAAGCAAGCGCAGCAAGGCCTGACCGGGGCCGACGCGCTGCGTCACGCCTTGAAGCAAGGCCGAATCTTGCCGGGAATCGATATGAAAATCGTCGATGGAGACGGCAATGATTTGCCGTGGGACGGTTCGGCGTTCGGCGACCTGCTGGTAAAAGGCCCCTGGATCGCCAGCGCCTATTTTGGCGACGAACCCGGCTCGGCGCTGGAAAAGGACGGCTGGTTCGCGACCGGCGACGTGGCGACCATCTCGCCCGACGGGTTCATGGAAATCACCGACCGGTCGAAGGACGTGATCAAATCGGGAGGCGAATGGATCAGCTCCATCGCGTTGGAAAATATCGCAGTGTCGCACCCGGATGTCATCGAGGCCGCGGTCATCGCCTCGCGCCATCCCAAGTGGGACGAGCGTCCGCTGCTGCTGGTCGTGCCGAAACCGGGGGCGACGATCGATCCGGCCTCGGTTCTGAAAATCTACGAGGGGCAGATCGCCAAATGGTGGTTACCGGATGAGGTGCTTGTGGTGGACGAACTGCCGCACACCGCGACCGGCAAGCTGCAAAAAACGACGCTCCGGGCGCGGTATAAGGATCACTACATGGGGCCGTGAGCCCAGTCGTCGGAAACGCGCGGATCAGAGCTTGATAAGAGCTGCGAGTATCCCTGTCGCGACGACGATCATGCTACCGAGGCGGATCGTCATGCGTGCTTCCGCATGTTCGATCCTGGCAATCATTTCCATGCGGAGGGTTCTGATCTCCTCCCGCACGCTGGCGATGTTGGCTTCCATGTCCTTCCGGAGGCTTTGGATACTGGCTTCCAGTTCGTGCTTGACGCTTTGAATGCTGGCTTCCAAGTCCTTCCTTACGCTTTGGATGCTGGCCTCCAGGTCCTTCCTCACGCTTTGGATGCTGGCTTCCAGGTCCTTCCTCACGGTTTGGATACTGGTGTCCAATTCCCGTCGGACAACCTCCAGATCGCTCTTCGTCGCCAGTTCGGCCATGATAAACTCCCGAGCGGCTTCCGCGTGGACGTCGGCTTGTGTATCCGGGATGCCGCCGCCCCGCAGGCGTTTGGCAAACGCGAGTGTGTCGAATGCGAACGCCATCCGGTCTCTCTCCTATCGCTCGGTCAGGCCCCATTCAACACAAAAAGGTTAACAAAAGATTGACGACCGAAGAAAAAACAGCCGCGACGCCGAAATTCCCGCCCGTTACAGACAACTGTATTCAATCCAGCTCCAACCCCATCATCGTCGCATCGTGGTAAATGCCGTCGATCAGCGCCATGCGCCGGTCGACACCGTACGAACGGAAGCCCAACGACCGGTAAAATTGTTCGGCCCGCACGTTCCGCGTATTCACGGTCAGCCGTAACGACACCACCCCGGCGTCCCGCGCCGCCGCGATCGCCGCTTCCACCATCGGCCGAGCAACGCCGGAACGACGGTGTTCGGGGGCGACGTAGATGCCCGCCAGTTCTGCGCGGTGGCGCATTTTCAGCTTGTCCGGCACGTTCAAACTGGTGATTCCCGCCAATATACCATCGATAAATCCGCCGAACGTTCCGCTGGGCGCCGTACCGATCCGCCGCGCGAAGAAATCCAGCGGCTCAACCCCCTCGTCCTCATAGGCACTGGAAAACGCGTCGGGATGGTCCCGCAGCGCGCGCAGACGCATGTCTCGGTATGCTGGCAGATCGGCCGGCGTCAGCCGCCGAGCGGTGACGGGGCCGGTCAGCGCAATGCCTCGGCGATGCGCTGCGCCAGGCGGCGAGCAACGGCGTCTTTTGCCAGACGCGGCCATGTTTCGACGCCGGCGGCGGAGATCAACTGCACCGCGTTCTCCGTCCCACCCATGATCCCGGTTTCCGGCGAGACATCGTTGGCCACGATGAAATCGGCGTTTTTGCGCACGAGTTTCTCGCTGGCGTTGGCCATCAGATCGTCGGTCTCGGCCGCGAACCCCACCACCACGCGCGGCCGTCGCGGCCCGGCGGCGGCGATGGTCGCCAGAATGTCGGGGTTCGGCACCAGATCGAGCCCCGGCGCCGCCGCACCCGGCTTCTTCTTGATCTTGCCATCGGACGCGTTCGCGACCCGCCAATCCGCGACGGCGGCGGCGAACACCGCGGCATCGGCCGGCAGCGCGGTCTGACAGGCGTCCAGCATCTCGCGCGCCGTTTCCACGCGCACGATCGACACGCCCGCCGGATCCGGCACCGTCACCGGCCCGCTGATCAAGGTCACTCGCGCCCCCAGCTCGGCCAGCGCCGCCGCAATCGCATGCCCCTGTCGGCCCGAGGACCGGTTGGCGATGTAGCGGACCGGATCGATCGGCTCATGCGTGGGACCGCTGGTCACCATGATGTGGCACCCGGCCAGGGGTTGCTCGCGCGGCGTCAAAACAGCCTCGATCGCGGCCAGAATCTCCGCCGGTTCGGACATCCGCCCCGGCCCGAACTCATTGCACGCCATCGCACCTTCGTTGGGTCCGATCACGTGCACGCCACGAGCCTGCAACGTCTTCATGTTGGCCTGCGTCGCCGCGTGCAGCCACATCCGCACGTTCATCGCCGGCGCCACCAGCACCGGCTTGTCGGTCGCCAGCAGCACGGTGGAGGCGAGATCGTCCGCGATTCCCGCCGCCATCTTGGCCAGAATATTCGCCGTCGCCGGCACCACGACCAGCAGATCGGCCGAACGGGACAGCTGAATGTGCCCCATTTCGTTTTCGTCGGTCAGCGAAAACAGATTCGAAAATACCTTGTTCTCGCTCAATGCCTGCAACGACAGCGGCGTTACGAACTGCTCGGCGTTTTCCGTGGTGACGCAAGCGACCCCATAGCCGGATTTCCGCAACAGCCGGATCAGCTCCAGCGTCTTGAAGGCGGCGATGCCACCGGACACAATCAGCAAAACGCGTTTCATAACCGCCACCCCGCGTGTATCGCCGCGATGCCGCCCGACAGGTTCCGCACGGTTACCCGGGACAATCCCGCCGACCGCATCATCGCGGCGAGGCGTTCCTGGTCGGGGAAAGTACGAATGCTCTCGGCGAGATATTGGTAACTGTCGGCGTCCCCGGCAACCATCTGCCCGATCCGCGGCAAGGCCTGGAAGGACCACGCGTCGTAGATCGGCCGCAACGCCGCCACCTGCACCTTGGAGAATTCCAGACACAGAAACCGCCCGCCCGGCTTCAGCACCCGCCGAGCCTCGGACAGCACCGCGTCCTTGTCGGTGCAGTTGCGGAGGCCGAAAGCCATGGACACCCGGTCGACGCAGCGATCCGGCAGCGGCAGCTTCTCCGCGTCCGCCACCAGGAACGACACGTCGCCGACAAGCCCCTTGTTCAAGGCGCGGTCGCGGCCGACCCCCAGCATCGCGGCATTGATGTCCGACAGTACCGCCTTGCCGCCGCCGTGCCCGAGCCAGCCGAACGCGATGTCTCCTGTTCCGCCCGCGAGGTCCAGCAGTGTCCGGTGCGGCCTCGGGTCCAGATCGCCGACAAAAATCCGCTTCCAGACGCGATGCAAGCCCAATGACATGATATCGTTCATCAAATCGTATTTCGGCGCGACGCTTTCGAACACCGCGCGCACCATCCCGGCCTTCTCGGCGCGAGGCACGCGGCGGAAGCCGAAATCGGTTTCGGGGGCTGGGTTGTCGCTCATGGCGCCACTCTATAGCGTGAAGCCGTCATGCCGGAACTCCCCGAAGTCGAAACCGTGATGCGCGGCCTCGCTGCCCGCCTGGAAGGGCGGACGATCGTGCGCGCCCGCGTCAACCGCCCCGACCTGCGCTGGCCCATGCCCGCCGGCCTCGCCGAGCGCCTGACCGGCGCCCAGGTGCTAAGTTTCCGCCGCCGCGCCAAATACATCCTGATGCGCCTCAGCGGCGGCGATTCGGTGCTGCTGCACCTCGGTATGTCCGGCCGCATGCTGATCGGCCCCAACCGGCCGAACCAGGAAACCCTGCACGAGCATGTCGTGCTGGAAACCGACGAAGGCTGGCGAGTCGGATTCGTCGATCCCCGCCGCTTCGGGTCCATCGATCTCGTGCGATCGGATGCCGAGGACGACCATCGCCTGCTGTCCGGTCTTGGCCCCGAACCTTTGGGGGAGGCGTTCAGCGTGAAATCCCTGTCGGCGGCGCTGGAAGGCAAGAAAACACCCATTAAAAGCGCCCTGTTGGACCAAAAAAACGTTGCCGGCCTGGGCAATATCTACGTCTGCGAGGCGCTGTTTCGTGCCAAAATCTCCCCCCGACGCTCCGCCCACACCGTCGTCGGCGCCCGCGCGGCTCGGTTGGTGCCGGAGATCAAAGCAACGCTGGAGGAAGCGATTGCTGCCGGCGGTTCCAGCTTGCGGGATTACGTGCAGCCGGACGGGGAACTGGGGTATTTCCAGCACGCTTGGCAGGTCTACGGGCGGGAGAACGAGCCCTGCCCGGGGTGTCCCGGCGGGGAGGCCTGCGCCGGGGTGCAACGCATCGTGCAGTCCGGCCGCAGCACGTTCTATTGTCCCAAGGTGCAGCGCTAGCTAGAACCGCCCCGACCAACCCGGGAGCATCAGCGATGGCCACCTACGAAAACATCCTCGTCGAAACCAAGGGCCGCGTCGGCATCGTCCGCCTCAACCGCCCCGCCGCACTGAACGCGCTCTGCGACGCGCTGGTGCGCGAACTTGGTGAGCAACTGATGGCGTTCGACGCGGACAAAGGCATCGGCGCCATCGTCCTGACCGGCAGCGACCGTGCCTTCGCCGCTGGCGCCGACATCAAGGAAATGCGTGACCGCACCAACCCCGACGCGATGATGGAGGATTTCATTGGCTCCGGCTGGGAAGCGGTGCTGAAGGTCAAGAAGCCCGTCATCGCCGCGGTGGCAGGCTTCGCCCTCGGCGGCGGCTGCGAACTGGCGATGATGTGCGATATGATTATCGCCGCTGACACTGCCAAGTTCGGCCAGCCCGAGATCAACCTCGGCGTCATACCCGGTGCCGGCGGCACCCAGCGGCTGACCCGCGCGGTCGGCAAGTCCAAGGCGATGGACATGATCCTCACGGCGCGCATGATGGATGCAGCCGAGGCCGAACGCGCCAACCTCGTCTCCCGCGTCTTCCCCGCCGATACCATGCTGGACGAGGCGATCAAGATCGCCGAACGTATCGCGTCCATGTCCCCGGTCGCGGTGCAGTTCGCCAAACAGGCCGTCAACCGGTCCTACGAGATGACCCTGGTCGAAGGCGTCCGGCACGAGCGCGCCTTGTTCCTGTCGCTGTTCGGCACGCCCGACCAGAAGGAAGGCATGGCCGCCTTTGTCGAAAAGCGGAAACCGGCCTTCAAACACGGGTAACAGTCCCTCACGCGACGCAATGCCTCAAATACGGGATTCCTCTCGCATATGAGGGGGCGCTCGGCTAAGAGGGCGCATGCTTGAAGCTCAACCATGCCCCAGCAGCGATCCAAGGTCAGGCAACGGCTTGAATGTGCTGTTGGTTTCACGCGACATCCGGTGGTCCGACGCGGTTTCGGACGCTGCGTCGAGCCTTGGAATCGAGGCCGGGGGCGTTTCCTCCTGCGACGCAAGCGGTGCGCTGGCCCGGCTGAGTGGCTCCGGTTGCCGATACTCCCATTTACTGATCGACCCCCGGAGTGCCGACGGCTTGATCGGCGCACTTGCGGATGTCACATCTCAGCCGGCTGGATCAGCAACCGCGATGCTGGTTCTTGGCGCCGTGTCCGATGCCCCGCGCGGCACCGGCCGGATCGAACACCGTAATCCCCAAGCGATCCGAGCGGCACTCGCTGCTCGGCCAATCCTTCACCCCGACCAGGAGGGAGCCGTGCTCCCAGGCGAACTGCGCGAGGCGTTGGCCGGCGCGATGATCGAAACCCGCTACCAGCCGATCGTGGGGATGTCGGACCGTCGGCTGTATGCCGTCGAGGCACTGGCCCGCCTGAACCATCCCACCTTGGGCACCCTGGCACCCGACCGGTTCGTCCCGCAAATGGAAGATGCCGGTCTCGCGGCGCATCTGACCGAAATCGTCTCCCGCCATGCTTTCGCGGACATCATGGGGCCGGTGCTCCGCGACCTGAATCTGCGGGTGACGGTCAATTTTCCGCTGGATGTCATCCTCGCGCGCCCGGCCCTGGATCGGTTGGAGGAGCAACGCGCCGCCGCCGGGATTCCAGCCGAACAGGTCATCGTGGAATTGACCGAAAGCCGCCCGGCCGAGGATATGCACACTCTCGCGGTGTCCCTGGAATGGTTGCGGGCGCGGGGTTACAAGGTGGCCATCGACGATGTCGGTCCGGCCGTCCCACGCTTGACGCCGCTGCTGGAGTTGCCGTTTACCGCGATCAAGCTGGATATGGGTTTGGTGCGCCGCACCGAGGAAAATCCGGCGGTCAAGACCTTCGTTCGTGCCACGATCGATGCGGCACATGCCCGTGGCATGGCTGTGATCGCCGAGGGTGTGGAAACCGTGGCACTCTGGAAGGCGATGCGGGCAATCGGGGTGGATGCCGTGCAGGGCTTCCTTGTCGCCCGTCCTTTGCCGGTCGAGGCGGTGCCGATCTGGCTCAACGCCTGGAACGACACGCCGGCATTCGGCTGATCCTCAGAAATACGCGCGCAAGTTCCGCCGGATGCGGTACAGAACAGGTTCGGATGCGTCGGGGTAGTCAAACGTCCGTCCTGTGATCCGCTCGAACGCCGCCACATACACCTGGGCGGTTTCCAGCACGATCTCCGCCGGAATCTCCGGGATCGGGTCTTTGTACGGATCGCATCGCGACGCCACCCAATTGCGGATGACATCCTTGTCGAAGCTCTCGGGCCGTTCCCCTGCCTCGAACCGAGCAGGATAGGAATCGGCGAACCAGTAGCGGCTGCTGTCGGGGGTATGGATTTCGTCCGCCAGCACGATCTTGCCCGACGCGTCGGTGCCGAATTCGTATTTCGTGTCCACCAGGATCAGGCCGCGCTCCGCCGCCATCGCTTGGCCGCGGGCAAACAGCGCCAGCGCGTATTCCGTCACCGCCTGCCACTGTGCCGCCTGCAGTATGCCGTCGGAGACGATTTCTTCGGACGTCAGTGGCATGTCGTGTCCGCCATCCGCCGCTTTCGTCGTTGGCGTGATGATGGGATGTGGCAGCACCTGATTGTCGCGCATGCCATCCGGCATCTTCACGCCGTACAGGGTCCGCTCGCCTCGCTTGTACATCGGAAGGATCGATGTCCCCGTCGTGCCCGCGAGGTAGCCGCGCACGACAATTTCCACCGGCAGAATTTCAAGCCGGCGGCCGATGACGACGTTGGGGTCGGGGTATTCGAGCACGTGGTTCGGGCAGATGTCGCCCGTCGTCTCGAACCAATGGCGTGCCGTTTGCGTCAGCACCTGCCCCTTGCAGGGGATCGACGCCAAGTTGATGTCGAAGGCGCTGATGCGGTCGGAGGTGATCAGTATGCGCCGCCCGTCCGGCAGGTCGTAGTTGTCCCGCACCTTACCCCGGTAATGGTTCGGCAATTCCGGGATTGTCGCCTCGGTCAGGGTCAGATGGGCGCGGGCGCGCAATGCGTCGGCGATCATCGCGCCGGCCTGTTGCTGGCGGCGCCAATCCAGATTTCCCGGTATAGCGCTACGATTTCCGCCGCGTCGGGGATGACAGGGTTGTTATTCGGGCTGCCTGACGCCAGTGCCTGCTGCGCCATCAGTTCCATCTTGCCGGTCCAATCGGCTTCCTTGATGCCGAAATCGGCGGGCGTCGGCACTTTCAGCTCCTTATTCCAGGCTTCCAGCCCGGCGATCAGCTTCGCACCGGCCACCGCGTCGGAATCGCTGTGTTCGGCGAACCCCACACGGCGTGCGGCCTCCGCATACCGCGCTGGGGCGCCGGACAACGAAAACCGGGTGATCGCCGGCATCAGCATGGCGTTCGACAGCCCGTGCGGGACATGGAAATGCGCCCCGATCGGCCGCGACATCCCGTGCACCAGCGCCACCGAACTGTTGGAGAATGCGAGGCCTGCCTGCGTAGCGCCGATCATCATCCCCTCCCGCGCGGCGGCGTTGCGCGGTTCGGCGTAGGCGGTGCGCAGATTGCGCCCGATCAGCTCCATCGCCGCGAGTGCGTACGCGTCTGAGAACGGGTTGGAGCGCTTGGAGACATAGGCTTCCAGCGCATGGGTAAAACTATCGATCCCGGTATCGGCGGTGGTGCGCGGCGGAACCGAGAACGTCAGCTCGTAATCGACGATCGCCGCCAGCGGCAAACAGCCGAATCCGGCGATCAGCATTTTCTCGTCGCGTTCGTGGTCGGTGATAACGGTGAAGCGCGTGCACTCGCTGCCAGTGCCGGCCGTGGTCGGAATGGCGATCACCGGCATGACGGCGCTGTCGGCGGCGAAGGGCACCTTGTAGTCCCGCATTTTGCCGCCGCCCTGACCCAGAACCGCCATCGCCTTGGCGGTGTCGATGGGGGAGCCGCCGCCGAACCCGATCAGGCAGTCGTAGGACCCCTGGTTCATCGCCGCGACCCCGCGCTCGATCACCGTATCGTCAGGTTCCGGCACCGTGTCGGAGAACACTGCGGGCTTCAGGCCTGCGGCTTCCAGCGGGTCCAGGCACGCCCTGACCAGCCCGAGTTTCACCATCATCGGATCGGTCACGACCAGCGGCCGCGACAGGCCGAACTTGGCCAGCACCTCGGAGACCTGTTTCACCGCCCCCCCGGCGACGAGCAGCATGCGGGGCGAGGCGATGTTGGCATTGACGGCGGTCATGGGCAGATCACTTCGAACGAATGGTTGGCGCAAATCGGGACGGGTCAGGACGTCAGGGCGCCTCGTAGGAACGCCCGCGCGGCGTCATTCCTGGGCGAACAAGTTGTCCTTGGCCGCATATTGCACAACGACATCTGCCGGGTCGGCCAAGCCGATCATGGCGCGCGCCCGCTCATCCAGGGTGTCGGGGTCGAGGTGGTTCGCACGCAAGCCGGCGACCCTGCGTGCCCATCCATCGCGTTCGGTTCGGGCCGAGAGGTTGTCCTGACGCACTTGGCGCAGCATCTCCTGGCGTTCCGCGTTAGCGCGCAGACCATGGTTTCCCTGCGTCACGTTCCACCCGAAATAGGCGGCGACGCTCAGGAACAAGGCCGGTGCCAAGGCCGCCCTCGCGCGCTTTCTGACGTCCAGCCGAAAACTCATATCCCGGTCCTTTTACCAGAGACCCTTTTGTAGACCGAACTGAACCCGATTGGAAAGCAAACTTGTCGCGATTTCCGAGGCTTGGCCGTTAGATCTCAGCCTCGTAAGCAGCCCAGGCGCTCGGCGCCTCCCGCAGGAGGATTTTAAGGCCGGTCACCGAGCGGCCGCCGTCGCCCAAGCGCCCGTCCTTGCAGGCCGCGGCCAGCAAACCGTGGATGTGAAACGCCACGTATTCCGTCGTGGTATTCTTGCCCGCGAACGCGGGGAGTTCGTCCAGGTTGCGATAGTCGATCGGCTCCAGCAGCGCCCGCAGCACGGTTTTCGCCAATCCGATGTCGACCAGCAACTGATGTGCATCCAGTGCGGGCGCGCGAAATTCCGCTTCGATGGCATAGGTCGCGCCATGCATTCTTTGGGCGGGGCCGAATTCTTCGCCCTGGAAGCTGTGGGCGATCATGATGTGGTCGCAGACGGTCAGGCTGAACATGGGTCCGATCCATAGGTGATGACATGGCAAAGGCCACCGGGTGCGACGATGGCTGGCATGGCGGCCGGTAATGCCTCGAAGGCGGTGGGGCCTTCCAGCAAGGCGTCATACGCGGAATCGGCCAGTAAATCGAGCGCCATGGCTAGCCGTTCGGAGTGGCTCCGCCGTCCGCGCATCGGTAGTGCCACCGATCCGACCTGCGACGATATCAAGCGCAGTCGCTTCGCATGAAAGGCCTCGCCCAGCGGAACGGACGGTTCCCGGTCGCCATACCAGCTTGCTTCGATGATGCGTCCCTCGAACGCCGCATGGGACAGGGCCAGCCGAAGTCCAGCTTCGCTGGCGGACGCATGGACAATCAATTCCTGCTCCAAAGGGGCATCGGGCGGCAGCGCGAAGCGACAGCCGAACCGCGTTGCCAAACCAGCGCGCGAGGGATCGATATCGACGATGGTGACACATGTTCCGGGTATCCGCACCAGCAACGATGAGACGAGCAGTCCGACCACGCCAGCACCGATCACCAGGATGCGCTCGCCCGCGAGCGGGGCAGCGTCCCATACAATGTTCAGCGCCGTTTCCATATTGGCGGCCAGGACCGCTCGGTTGCTGGGCACCGCGTCCGGCACCGGCACGCACATGGATGCGGGCGCGTGAAACACGTCCTGATGCGGATTCAGGACGAACACCCGGCCTCCATCCGGAAGGTGGCCGACCGCACTGTAGCCGTATTTTACCGGAAACGGGAATGTCCCGGCCATCAGCGGGGCGCGCATCGCGTCGTACTGGTTGGGCGGCACCCGGCCGGCGAACACCAGCGATTCCGTGCCGCGGGATACGCCGGTCGCGATGGTTCGCACCAGCAACCCGTCGGATGCCGGAAGCGTTTCGGTCCGGATTGCGCCGGCGCCCGGGCCAGTCGTCCAAAACGCACGCGCCTGGGTCATATCCGCCGCGTCAGCGGGATATCGAGCAAGATGTCCGCCCCCATGTTGTGCGCCGTCCAGGAAAAACGCGCCCCCTCGGATAAGCGATTGACAGGGGGCAACGCGAAGGCTGGAACGCCTCCGCCCATTAGCAGGGGTGCCACGGTCACATGCATCCGGTCCAACGCACCGGCCTTTAGAAACCGGGCGACGGTGATGCCACCGCCCTCGACCAGAATACGCCGAAGGCCCAGCATACCCAGCGTCTCGATGATGGCTTCGATGTCGAGTCCGGTCGTGCCACGGCGAACCGGGACGGCTTCGGCGGCCCCGACACGCGCGCCGCCAGGGGCATCGGGCGCACAGAATACCAATGTCTTTGGTCCGGCCTCGAACACGCGGTAGTGCGCGGACAGGCGCCGGTCCGTATCCAGGACGACGCGGACGGGGTTTGCCCCGGTTACCATCCGCGTGGTCAGTTGCGGATCGTCGGCTCGTACGGTCGCCGAACCCACGACCACTGCATCGCACAGCGCGCGTAAGCGGTGTGTATGGGTCCGGTCCTCCGGCCCGCTGATCCAACACGATTCGCCATCCCGCGTCGCGATATACCCGTCCAGCGACTGGGCCGCTCGGCCGATCAGAAAGCAGCCGTCCGGCGCGGTGGGGGCAGCGCGCAGCGGTCCATAAAGCAGCCCATCCGCATCCGCTGAGGAGCGGCTGCCTAGCTTAGGGGAGAGATCCGAGTGCCGCCGATCCATGAGAGGCCACTAACATGGCGCGCCCCTGCCTGGAAGCGCGGTGCACCATCACGCCCGCGCGACGAGCGACCAGGCGGCCCGCCGAGCCGCCACGGAACGTTGGTTCGCACGCGGGTAGCGCGTGTTGGCTTCGCGTTGCGGCAGGGCGCTGGCGATGATCGCGATGACGCGGCCTTGCGCACTGAGCGCGCGTTCCAGCAGGCGACGGTTTTCACCTGCCAGGGTGCGGAGTCTGCTCAATGCCGCTTCCATGGCCGGACGCTGGTCGCCGCCCACTCCGGTGGCATCGGCGTTTCGGAGAAATTCCAGCGCCGAACGTTTGGCGGGCAGCAGGGCAATGGCCCCCGGCAGGTCCATGGCATCCAGCGCGGCATTTTCTCGTGCCAGGATGTCGGCGAGTTGCATCGTGGCGGCAAGTGGGGCGTGTGTCATCTCGTGGGCCTCATGGTTCGCGGTGGTTGCGTTTCCTGGATGCGCAGCATGGCGCTGGTCACCTGTTCGGTCAGACCGAAGCCGCCTTGGGCGGCGATATGTTTGCCGAACTCGGCGATCAGCATCGGTTTCCATGTTTCCTCTCCTGCGCCGCCGCCGAACATGCCCTTGGCGCTGTCGACGGTTTCGAACATGGGCGCGAGCAAGGCCCCGATAGTGGTCGCGACGAACGCCTGTGCGGCCTCGCGGACCTTGGTTGCGTCGGCAGAGGGCGGAACGGCGCCAGCCGGAGAAATACGCATCAACGGATCTCCAAATCGGCGTGCAGCGCGCCTTGTGCCTTGATGGCCTGCAGAATGCTGATCAGATCGCGGGGGCCCACGCCCAACGCGTTCAGGCCCGCCACCAGTTCGCGCAGCGTCGTGCCCGATTCCAGGATGCCCAGTTTGCGGTCGTGCTGATCGTCGATCTGAATTTGTGTGCGCGGCACCGTCGTGGTGGTGCCGTTTGAGAATGGACCGGGTTGGCTCACCTCCGGCGTTTCGGTCACGCGGATTGTCAGGTTACCCTGAGCGATCGCCACTGTGCTGATGCGGACATTGGCGCCCATGACGATGGTGCCGCTGGCCTCATCGACGATGACGCGAGCTTCGTTGTCGGGGACGACCGGAAGGTTCTCGATCGCGGCCAGCGTGTCGATAAAGTCGCGGGGACCCAGGGCGATGCTGACGGTGCGGGGGTCCGTCGCGCGTGCGATCGGCGACCCGAGTGTCCCGTTGATGGCGGCGGCGATTCGCCGGGCAGTGGTAAGATCGGGGTTCCGCAGACCGAGGCGCAGCGTATTGCCCTTGTCGAGCTGGTAGGCGACCTCCTTTTCCACCGTCGCGCCATTTGCGATACGGGCTGAGGTCGGCACGCCCCGGGTGACCGAACTCGCGGCACCGCGGGCCGAGACCGCGCTGCTGGAAAGCGGCCCCTGACCGACGGCGTAGACCTCGCCGTCCGCGCCTAGCAGGGGTGTCACGAGCAAGGTGCCGCCCGTCAGGTTGGTCGCATCGCCCAGCGCGGAGACCGCGATATCGATATGACTGCCACTGCGGGCGAAGGCCGGCAGTTGCGCGGTGACCATGACCGCTGCGACGTTCTTGGTGGACAGGTTGGTCACCTGATCGCGGGTGTTGACGCCCAGGCGTTCCAACATGCCGATCAGCGATTCGCGGGTGAACACGTTGTTGTTGAGCTTGTCGCCGGTGCCGTTCAACCCGACCACGAGGCCGTAGCCGATCAGTTGGTTTTGCCGCACGCCCTCGACGTCGGTGATGTCCTTGATACGGACCTGCGCTTCCGCCGGCGACACGCAGGCGCCGAGAAGGGCGAGCAGGGCAATAAATAGCGATCCGGGACATGATTTCATCGGAGCGTTAACGCTTTTTTAAGGGTTTCGTGGCATTCTCGGCTCTAGCACAGCAAGTGCCGTGCCACGCACAGCGCGAGAAAAAGCGCCTGTTTCGTGCCGGAGAGGCCGGCAAAATCTGCCGGTCGGAACGAAGGAGACATCGCGTGACGGATGTGGAACCCGTTCGAACAACCCGTCTGGCTGGCCCCGCGATACGGAAACTGTCCCAGGCAGGGTCTGGATTCGTGTTGCATGAGGAGGATACGCGTGCCGACCGCGCGCCGTTTCTCGGAGGTCTGACGACCGTTGGCGATGTACCGCCCATGCCCGATGTCGCGATTGAGACGCCGGGTGACGAACCGATCCAGCGTCAGGTTGGGGCGATGCTCTCAGAGCTGACGGCCTTGCAACGGGCGATGTTGGGTCTTGGCGACCCGGCCTCCGTGCTGCGCCGGCTGGAGGAAATGGCGGATGTCATGCCCCATGGCGGCTCGCCCAGGCTCGTCTCGTTGCTGGCCGCCATCCGCCTGCGGGCGCGCGTCGAACTGGTTCGGCGATAATCGTTTTATTGCAGGCGGTTGAAACCGCGCCTTGTCCCCTTGGCCTGGGCGAAGCACGCCGCTATAAGCCCGCCCGTTCAAGGCACGAGCGTCGACTCCGAAGTGCGATGCCGGGAACATCAGTGCGATAAGTGACCAACGAACATGGCGGGATCAGCAAGCATGATGGTGAGTCTGCCCCCAGATTATCGGCCCATGAACGACGAAGAGTTCATGAATCCCCTCCAGGTGGAATATTTCCGCCAGAAATTGCTGCATTGGCGCATGGATTTGATCCGGGAAGCCGACGGGACGCTGGCGAGCCTGTCCGAAGGCGGCATCCTCGAGCCCGACATCACGGACCGAGCGAGCGTGGAGACCGACCGGGCGCTGGAATTGCGGACTCGGGATCGGGCTCGGAAGCTGGTTTCGAAGATCGATCAGGCGCTACAGCGGATCGAGAATGGCAGCTACGGCTATTGCGAGGAAACCGGTGAACCCATCGGTCTGCGCCGTCTAGAGGCTCGACCGATCGCGACGATGTCAATCGAGGCACAGGAACGCCACGAGCGGATGGAGCGGGTTCACCGCGACGACTGATCGATCGGTTCCTGTCGCGGCCAAAGCATCCACGCGGCGCATAGGGTCTGCGCGACGACCGATAGTCCCAGGGCCCAGCCATAGGCCGGTGCGCTCCAACCACCCGACGCGGTGCGGGGCCAAAGGTCCAGTAAGCATCCGATAGCGTTTTGCAGCACGAATACCAGTAGCAGCATGCTAAAATTCATCAGCGTGCCGACCCGCCCCGCGATTTCCGTCGGGAATCGCTGCGCAAGTGCCGCATAGGCCGAAGGGCCGGACGAACTGACGAAAGCGAATACGCACCAGAGCGCGCCGATCGCCGTGACGCCATGCCAGGGCAACAGGATCAGCAGGCATTGGACGATCCAAAGCCCGGCCATGCCGATGCTGGGAATCAGCATGGGTTCGTGGCCGCGGCGGTTGAACCAGGACGCGGCTTGGCCGGTCACCAGGCTGCCGGATGTCATGCCAACGGCAAAGCACATCAGAAGCCACGCCCGCGATGTGGCATCGAAATGCCCGACATCGCGCAGCCAGGGGCCGGCCCAGAGGCTGCCGTAGGTGAAGTTAAGGCCGGACAACAGCATGATCGAGGGGGCGTAGCGCACGAAGGCCGGATGGCCGACGATGCGGGCATATTCCGCGATCTCGGCCCTCAGGGCACGCTTGGGGACCGTGGAGGTGAGGCGGTTGGGGACGCTGACAGAGATCCATACGGACACCAGGACCGAGATGGCGGCGAGAATCCAGAATAGCCCGCGCCAGCCAATAAAGGGCAGCAGCTGTTGCGCTGGCAGGGTCGCCGCTATCCCGCCGAAGGACGCGACGAAAACGCCCAGCCCGGTCATGCCGGCGACCTTGTGGCGGGGCAGCCATTGGGTGTGCGCGGTGAGCATCGCGATCATGCCGACACTGACACCGAAGCCGGTGACGAAGCGCCCGAGGGCCAGACCAAGGATAGAAGAAGACATCGCGCTCAGCGCGAAGCCGAGGCCGGCGACGAGGACCAGCGTCATCTGTACGCGGCGGACGCCGAACAGGTCCATCCCCAGTCCCGCTGGCAACTGCGCCATGGCGTAGGACGCGAAGAATGTCGCGGAGAGGAGACCGAGTTCGGCGGCGCTGAGCCCGAATTCAAGGGCCAGAACAGGGCCGATGGTGGCCATTAAGGCTCGCGATGCCTGGTTTACGACGTTGACCCAGGACAGCGGTAAGGTGAGCCGGAAAAATAGCGGCACGGTGTGGACGGGGGCTTGCATCCGGGGTTCTTAGGCGCCTCCCGGGGGTGTGTCACCCGAACCCCGGTGCTGGCGGTTATTCCCCTTCGGCGCGGGTAACCTGGTTCTTCTGGTCCCAAAACAGGGTGATGGCCTCGTACTGGCAGAGGTCGACGTTGCCCCACTCGGCTTTGTCGCCGTCTTCGTACTTCACCTTAATGTCGAAATGGCAGGCGCCATTGCCATGCGGGAAGGTGATCTTCACGTTGCGCCCGTTTTCGAGCGAACCCGAGCCCATGATGTCCTTGCCCCAGCTGTCGCTGGAATGACGGCTGACATAGACCTCATCGATTTGGTAACCGGTGCGGTTTTTCAGGATGAAATCGGCGTCGTTGGCGAACGCCGCACTCGGTGCGGCAAAGCTGGCGGCAGCGACCCCCACGGCGGCGAGGAACGTGAATTTGAGGCTATGCATGAGAGGCTCCATCGGAAAAAACCGCCAATCCTCTAACGAACCGACGGAATAATGTCAAATCTTATACGAACGTATGCGTGGGAAGCGCGACCGCGGATGGAAGTTGACTCGCCGCGAGCCGGCGTTCAACTCTCGGTCACCCCATCGGGAGAAAACGCATGAGCACGCACGACAGCAAGCCAGACAAACGCCTTCGTTCCCGCCGGTGGTTCGACGATCCCGCCGACCCGGCGATGACGGCGTTGTACCTGGAACGCTATATGAATTACGGCATCACGCCGGACGAACTGCGGGGCGGCAAGCCGATCATTGGCATCGCTCAGACGGGGTCGGATCTGTCACCGTGCAACCGGCACCATATCGAGCTTGCGTCGCGCATCCGCGATGGCATCCGCGACGCGGGCGGGGTGCCGCTGGAATTCCCCGTCCACCCGATCCAGGAAACCGGCAAGCGACCGACGGCGGCGTTGGACCGCAATCTGGCGTATCTGTCGTTGGTGGAAATTCTGCACGGCTATCCGCTGGATGGCGTGGTGCTGACCACGGGATGCGACAAGACCACGCCCGCCATGCTGATGGGCGCGGCCACGGTGAACATCCCCGCCATCGTGCTGTCGGGCGGGCCGATGCTGGATGGCTGGTGGCAGGGGCGCCTGTCCGGTTCCGGCACGATCGTTTGGGAAGGACGGAAACTCTTCGCCGAGGGCAAGATCGGCTACGACGAGTTCATGCAGATGGTGTCGTCCTCCGCACCGTCGGTCGGTCACTGCAACACGATGGGCACCGCGTCCTCGATGAACGGTCTGGCCGAGGCCTTAGGTATGTCCTTGCCAGGTTGTTCCGCCATTCCGGCGCCCTACCGCGAACGCGGCTGGATGGCGTTCGAAACCGGGCGGCGGATCGTCGGGATGGTAAAAGAAAACCTCCGCCCGTCCGACATCATGACCAAGGCCGCGTTCGAAAACGCCGTGGTTGCGGCCGCGGCGCTTGGTGCCTCATCCAACTGCCCAATCCATATGGTCGCCATTGCGCGGCACATGGGTGTGGACCACGCGCTCGACGACTGGCAGCGGCTCGGGCCGTCGGTGCCTTTGCTGTGCGACGTGCAGCCGGCCGGACGCTTCCTGGGCGAGAAATTCCATCGCGCCGGCGGCGTGCCCGCGGTGATGAAGGAACTGCTGGGCGCCGGGAAATTGAACGCGACGGCGATGACCGTGACCGGCAAGACCATCGCCGAAAATTTGGTCGGCGTGCCCGACGGTGACCGCGAAGTGATCCGGTCCTATGCCAACCCGATGAAGGAAGCGGCCGGTTACGTCGTCATGTCAGGCAACATCTTCGACAACGCGGTAATGAAAATCAGTGTCATCGATCAGGATTTCCGGTCGCGCTTCCTGTCGAACCCGGATCGTCCCAACATCTTCGAAGGCCGCGCCGTCGTGTTCGAGGGGCCGGAAGATTATCACGAACGGATCGAGGACCCGTCGCTGAATATTCAGGAACAATCGGTCCTGATCATCCGCAACTGCGGCCCGGTCGGCTACCCCGGCAGCGCCGAGGTCGTGAATATGCAGCCGCCTGCGTACCTCATGAAAAAGGGCGTGATGACGCTGCCGACGATGGGCGACGGGCGGCAATCCGGCACGTCGGGTTCGCCATCGATCCTGAATATCTCGCCGGAGGCCGCGATCGGCGGCAACCTCGCGCTCCTGAAAACCGGCGACACGATCCGAATCGATCTGAACACCCGCAAGGTCGATGTGGTGCTGCCAGAGGGCGAACTGGCGGCTCGGCGCGCGGCCTACAAGGCGCTGGAACTGCTGAGCAAGACGCCGTGGGAGGAGATTTATCGGTCGATGGTCGGGCAGATGGGCACCGGCGCCTGTCTGGAACCGGCGACCCTGTATCTGAACGTGATCGAGACCCGCGGGGAGAGCCGGAACAACCACTGACCGATTGTCACCGTACGGTAATTGAACTGACACATCAGGTGCTTCGTCCCCCGGTATCAGCCGGGGGGCATGAGCGCGGCAAGCACCACTCCACATTCGGTTTCCCTGGCGCCGTCCGTCATCGCGGCTCGCCGCCGTATTCCGGTGGCCTGGGCGGCGTATGGCCTGCTGGCGCCATCGGCTGTTTTCCTGCTGGCTTTCACCTATTGGCCCGTCGTTCAGGTCCTGTTCGGTTCGCTGACCGTGAAGGGTTTCCGGGGCGAGGCCCATTGGGGTTTCGGTAATTTCGCGCGTTTGTTCGCCGACCCGCATTTCGCGCACGCCGTTCGGAACAATCTTGTTTATGCTGCCGGGACGATTGTGCCGAGCCTGGTGTTGGCGCTGGGGTTCGCGGTGGGCTTGAGCGAGACGACGCGGCTGTCCAGCGCGTTGCGTGCCGCGATTGCGATGCCGATGCTGATTCCGTTGGTCGCGGCGGCGTCGTTGTTCGTTTTTATCTTTCTGCCGAACGCGGGTCTGTTGGACCATTATCTCGCGTATGTGGGACTCGCTGAAACAAACTGGCTGGGCGATCCCTCTATGGCGCTCGGGTCGATTGTCGCTATTACGGTATGGAAAAACACTGGCTACTACATGTTGTTTTTCCTGGCTGGCTTGGCGGGCATTCCTGGGGACCTGCTGGATGCCGCGAAAATCGACGGCGCCAACGCCATTCAGCGCTTCGTGCGCATTACCCTGCCGTTGCTGGGGCCCACGTTCAGCTTCGTGCTGATTATCGCGCTGCTGAACGTGCTGACTCAGGTGGACCACGTCATCGTCATGACCCAGGGCGGCCCGTCGGACGCGACGTCGATGCTGCTGTTCTACATTTATCAGCAGGCGCATCAGAATTACGACGTGGGCTTGGCCTCGGCGGCGACTGTGGTCAGCGTGGGGTTTCTGTTCGCGCTGTCGGTCGTGTCGCTGCGCAGCCTCGAACGCGGCATTCATCATGAGGTCTAGCCGAGTCTGGCCGCTGCTGCTGACCGCTACGGCGCTGCTGTGGGCGATTCCGTTCGCATGGATGGCGGTCGCCAGTATGCGGCCGGGCGGGGCAGGGGCGGCGGATATCGCGTCGCTGCTGCCCGCCGGTCCGTTCGGTCTGGACAATTTCCGGGACGCCTGGACCTCCGGTCGCTTCCCGCTCTGGTATTTCAACACCGTACTGCTTTGCGGCGGGTTGCTGGCGGTGCAGTGCGTCACTGTTAGCTTGGCGGGCTATGCGTTCGCCCGCATGCGGTTTCCCGGAAGGAACACGCTGTTTTACGCCTTCCTGCTGCAACTTATGCTGGTGCCGCCAATCCTGATCGTGCCGAACCTGACCACTCTGGTCGCGTTGCATCTTTACGACACGTTGGCCGGAGTCGCCGCGCCGTACTGCGCATCAGCCTTCGGGGTGTTCCTGATGCGCCAGACATTCCGGACTCTGCCTGCGGCGTACGAGGAAGCGGCCCTGGTCGATGGAGCCTCCCGCCTGCAAATTATCGTCCACGTGCTGCTGCCTTTGGCGCGGCCGGGTCTGACTGCCTTTGCGATCGTCTCGGTCACGTCGCATTGGAACGAATTTCTGTGGCCGCTGATGGCCACATCTTCGCCATCGACCCAGGTGCTGACCGTCGGCCTCGCCAGTTTCACCGCCGGAGCGGAGGCAGGGTCCGAATGGGGCGTCATTGCCGCAGGCACCTTCTTCGTCGCCGCGCCGCTGCTGATCGCGTTCGTTGCGTTCCAGCGGCAGTTCGTTTCGTCGTTCACCTTCTCCGGCATCAAATAACCAGGAGTTTCCCATGCGTTTGCTGCACGCCGCCACACTGGCAATGACGTTGATAACCGGAAGCGCTCAGGCGGCGACGGAACTGGATCTGTTCTTCCCGGTGCCCGTGCAGGGCAAACTGGCAAATGAGATGCAGCGGCTGATCGAGCAGTTCGATGCCACCCATCCTGATATCCATGTCACCGCCGTCTATACCGGCAGCTATGACGACACCAACCTGAAGACGCGCGCCGCGATCCAGGCCGGCAGGCCGCCCGGCGCGGTGATCATGAGCGCCAATTTCGTGCGCGAATATGCGATCAACGGAGACGCGATCCCGCTCGATTCCATCATCGCCAACGGCGCCGAAACCAAGGGGCAAACGCCGGCGCAGTTCATGGACAGGTTCTGGCCTGCGCTGCGGATCAATGCGATGGAGCAGGGGCATGTCTACGGCGTGCCGTTTCATAACTCGACGCCGCTGATGTACTACAGCGTGGACGCGTTCAAGGACGCCGGCCTCGACCCCGAACATCCGCCCGCAACGTGGCAGGAATGGGTGGATGCGCTGCGCAAGCTGAACAGGCCGGGCCGTTGGGGTGTGATGTTCCCCGGCACCTACGACTACCTCGGCTGGATCGTCAGCGGTCTGGCTATGGCCAATGGCGGCGAGTACTACAACCCCGGCTATGGCGGCGAAGTCTATTATACGGCACCGTCCACCGTCGGCGCGGTGACGCTGATCGATAAAATGATCCACACCTGGAAGGTGATGCCGGAAGGCGTGAGCGACGCCAATGCCGTCACGACCGCGTTCTTCCAGGGTCGGACGGCGACGATGCTGCTGTCCACGGGATCGCTGTCCTTCGTCCGCGACAACATGAAAACGCCCTACAAGGTGGCGTTCCTGCCGCGCCAGTTGGTCAACGCCGCTCCGATCGGCGGTGCCAGCCTGATCATTCCGCGCGGCAACTCCCCGGAACGGCAGGCGGCCGCATGGACGCTGGTTAACTGGCTCACCAGCCCGGAAATCGCCGGCGGCTGGAGCCGGTTCACCGGCTACTTTGCCCCGCGTATCGCGGCCTACGACATGCCGGAGATGAAAACCTACCTGGCCGAACACCCGGATGCGAAAGTGGCGCTGGATCAGCTCGCCTACGCACGCGGCTGGTTCGCCACCTACAATGTCGTCGGTGTGCGTAAAGCAATGGAAGACGGCGTGCAGGCGGTGTTGTCGGGCAAAGCCACGCCGGAAGCCGCGATGGCCCAGGCCCAGAAGGAAGCCGAGGCGCTGCTGCGTCCCTATGTCGAACAAACCGCGCTGAAATTGCCGAACTGAGGAACGCGCCATGCTCATCTGCCAATTGACCGATTTGCACGTCCGCGCACCGGGTGTCGCCGCGTCGCGGGTGTCGGAAACGAACATGATGACGGAGCGGGCCTTCCGCCGGGTCGCTGCACTACGTCCGGCGCCGGACGTGGTCATCATGACCGGGGATCTAACGGAAGTCGGGGGCGAGGCGGAGTATGCCAACCTTGCTCGCATGATCCGCACGCATCTGACGATCCCGGTTTTCCAGGTTCCCGGCAACCACGACCGGCGGGAGAATCTACGGGCGGCGTTGTCGGTCCCGTCCACCGATCCGCTGTATCTGCAATACGCGGTGGACGACTTTCCGGTCCGGTTGGTCATGCTGGACACGGTCGTGCCCGGAGCAAGCTACGGCGAGTTGCGCCCCGAACAACTCGAATGGCTGGACCGGACGCTGGCCGCGGTGCCGGGCAAGCCGACTCTGATCGGGATGCACCATCCGTCCTTCGGCTGCGGCATCGCCCACATGGACAAGATCGGTCTGCGCGATCCCGAGGCTTTCGCCGCCGTGATCGCGCGTCACAAGCAGGTCGAACGCATCGTCTGTGGCCACCATCATCGCCCCATCTTCGGTCGGGTCGCGCATGCGATCGCCTCCGTTGGGCCGTCGGTTTCGCATCAGGTGGAGTTCACCCTCGATCCCGACGACCCCGGCGCCTTCCTGTTCGAGCCACCGGCGTTCCATCTGCATCGGTGGACCGAGGCGGACGGGCTCGTATCCCATATGGTCTATGTCGAGGCATTTCCCGGCCCTTATCCGTTTTTGACGGATTTCGATTATCCTGGAAAAACCTGAACACCATAGTCTGTGGCGTTCATATTTCGTTAACCTTTCCGCTGTACGACCAGGGCTTCGCAACGCGGAGTGCCCTGCCATTGTATGTTACCGGAACGATTCTCCTTTCCCTGTTCGCCGCTGTCGGCGCCAATGGGCTGGTTCTCGCTGTCGGCCGGTCGCGACAACGGGCGCAGCGATATGTGGAGTCTCCCCAGCCTTTGGACGGCCTGGATGACGGCCCGGACGTCGCGCTGGATCGGGAACTGCGCACCGCGGCCGCACAGGCCCTGGGAGAGGCGGCGCCGTGTGTCGCGCGCATGGAATTCGCCGTACGGGAAGGGTTGATGCTGCGCACCAATCGAGCGGCGTTACGGGCCGCGCTGACCGAGGTGGTTGCCTGTGCCTTGCGCGATCCCTCCTGTGGGCGGGTTCTGTTGGTGGCCACGCGGCAGATCGGGCGCGTGAGGATTGCGGTGACCGACGATTGTGTCGCGACCGCTAAAACTGCGCGAGAAGCCGCACTCCGCAGCGTCAGCGAAACGGTCGCAATGCAGGGCGGGTCGCTCCATGTGGAAGTTCGCCCAGGAGAGGGCACCACCATCGCGCTGCATTTCCCGATCCCGCTGGCCGCCATCGCGCATCGAATCAACCGGCGACGGGACGTGGCGGAGGAGGCTGAACTGGTGGATTCCTAAGCGCCTATTCGAACCGGGAGAAGTCCGGCTTCCGCTTTTCCACGAACGCCGCGAAGGCTTCCCCTGCCTCGGGCGAGGACAGGCGTTCGCGGAACAGCACCAGTTCTTCCGCGATTCGTGCCGTGACGTCCGGTGCGCCATGGCGGATCAGCTGTTTGGTCTGGCGCACGGCCTGCGGTGGCAGTACCGCCATCCGCCGAGCGAAACCACGCGCTGTGTCCATGAGGGCTTCTGGCTCGACGACCTGATTGACGAAACCCCACTCCAGCGCGGTTTCCGCTGTTAGCGGTTCGCCCAGCAGCAGCAGGGCGCTGGCCCGCTGATTGCCCAGCAGGCGGGGAAAAAGCAACGAACTGCCGGCTTCCGGCACTAGGCCCAGGCTGGTGAACGGCATGACGAAGCGGGCCGAACGCGACGCCACGATCAGATCGCAATGCGCCAGCATGGTGGTGCCGACGCCGATGGCCGCGCCGTTGACCGCCCCGATCAAGGGCGTTTGCATCGTGGAGAGGGCCGTCAGAAACGGGGACGCAGGGCTGTCGTTCCCCGCCACCGCGCGAATCTGAAAATCCTTGATGTCGTTGCCCGAGGTGAAAATATCCCCGGAGCCCGTCAGGATCGCCACCCGGACGGCCGGATCGGCATCCGCCGAGCGCAGCGCGTCCACCACTTCCGCGTACATCGCTCGGGTTAAAGCGTTCTTCTTCTCAGGCCGGTTGAACGTGATTTCCATCACCCCGGCGTCGCGGGTCACAAGCACGTTCTCGGTCATGGAGATTACCCCGGCAGATGCTGTCCGATATACGGTGGCAGGTTGAACGAGCCCACGTGAATCTCAGGCGTCCAATACCGCGTGGTGCCCAGAATTCCCGCCGCCGCTGCTCGTGCACGAATGTCGGCAACGGAAACCGAGGTCAAGCCGGTGGCTTTCGCCGCCCAGCCCAAAGTCATGAAGCCGCCGACATAGGTCGGGACCGCCGCGACATAGGCCGTGACATGCGGGAAGAACTGCTTACGCCGAGCGCTGGTTTCCCGCAGTTCGTCGGCCTGCATGAACGGCACACCGCATTGGTTCACGATCAAGCCGCTG
This sequence comes from uncultured Acetobacteraceae bacterium, assembly GCA_903895595.1. Classification (GTDB taxonomy): domain Bacteria; phylum Pseudomonadota; class Alphaproteobacteria; order Acetobacterales; family Acetobacteraceae; genus Rhodopila. The sequence continues at coordinate 31,748 of CAITUP010000104.1, forward strand.
GGCGTCAGGATTCGCGCGCAATTGCTGTAGAATTCGTCGGTAAACAGGACCTCGCCCACGCCGATGGGATCGGTGGAGTCAACGATGATCGCGTCGAACGACGCATCCGGCGCGCGCTTCACGTAATCGATGCCGTCGCCGACAATTACATCCGCACGCGGATCGTTCCAAGCGTCGCCTGCGATCCCCGGCAGGTATTCCTTGCACAGGCGGATCACTTCGCCATCGATCTCGACCATGACGGCGCGATTGACGTTGTTGTGTTGCAGCACTCGCCGCAGCACGCCGCCATCGCCCGCACCGATGATCAGCACGTTCGCCGCGGCGCCGTGCGCCAGCAGCGGCACGTGCGTCAGCATTTCCTGGTAAACGAATTCATCCCGTTCGGTGATCTGAATGACCCCGTCCAGCACCATGACGCGCCCGTGCGAGGAGCTTTCGAAAATCACGATGTCCTGGAAATCGCTTTTCACCCGCGCGAGCTCGCGCGTCACCATGAAGCGCTGGCCCCAATCGGGGTAGAGGCATTCGTTGATCCAGCTGTCGGTAGTCATGCGTTCCCCCGTCGTGGCCGGGCGTGACCCGGCCCTCTCAGGCCAAAGTGAAAAATATGGCCGGGTCGCGCCCGGCCATACCGATTGGGTTAGGCTAGACCACCAACCCGCGCCGTTGTTCGCCCAGATTGATCGACGCCGGCTTGAAAGCGTCTTTCAGTGCTGGAATGCCTTTGTACGGATTGCACTCGCCGCACATGAACACATCGATCGCGGCGAAATCCCGTTCCGGCCACGTATGGATGGAGATGTGGCTTTCCGCCAGCACCAGCACACCGCTGACGCCGCCGTTCGGCGAGAAATGATGAAAATGCCCGTGCAGAATGGTCGCACCGGCAGCCTCGGCGGCTTCTCGCAGCGCGCGATCGATATGCGCGGGATCGCCCAGATTGGTGGCGCCCCAAAGATCGATCAACAGATGCGTACCCGCGAACTTCACCCCGTCCTTTTCGACGAAGTAGTCCTTCTGAGCTTCCGTACTCTCTTCCACATTTGCCCGAGCAAGATCGGACGACGACTGGTTGCTGCTCGGGAAATCCGAGACCATCCCCAGTGGGCTGAGTGCGTTCATAGCGTACCCCTTCCTACCAGTAGACAGCCTGTTGGACCGCATCGGCTGAGCCGGCACGGTCCCCTGGGGCCAAGGCGGCGGAAAGTGGTGAAAAGGCGCGGGGAGCGCAAGTGCTATTATGCCCCTGAAGGGTAAAAAATCGCATAACCGAGGCGCGAAAATATATGGAGGCGACCGCTACGGGGCCCTGAAGGACGATGCAACCGCTGGAACGGCATGCGCCAGCCCGAGTTCGCGGTCCGATCGCGGAAGATCGGATGTGTTGTGCACCGGTTCGGCAGTCAAAAGACGAACCGTGTCTGCCAGCGTGCCCGATCCCAAACGCGTAACCAGAGTCGCCCGTAGCGCGTCCAGGGTGTTGCGGTCACCCGCCCGTTCAGCCGCAGTGGCCAGCCGCAAAACCAGTTGAAGTTGTGGCTCCGTCAGCGTACCTGAGTCAGGCAATGCCGTTCCGACGGCATTCATCAACGCCTCCGTGGCTGCTATCCAATCCCCGGCTTGCTCGTAAACTGCCGCGCGCGCGGTTTCGGCGTGCGGGCCGGTCAGCCCTTCCAAGGCCTTGATCGCACCACTTGTATCGTGGAGCCGAACCTTCGCGGCGGATAACACGGTTGCGCGCCGCTCCGTCAGTGCAGGATCAAGGTCTGCGGCGGCCGATGCCGAGAGGGCGGCGATGGCGCCTTGTGCGTCCTCCTCCCCAAGCCGCAACTCTGCCAGCCTCGCGCCGAAGACGGCCCGATCGACCGGAGATGGTGCGTTGGCGGCTAGCTTTTCCAGCAGCGGCGCCGCCCGGGATGGCAGGTCCAGCGCCAACAGACGGTCGGCCAACCGAGATGTCAGTTCCGGATTGTCGGGTATGGTTTTGAACAAATCGGCATTCTCATCCGCCAACGCCACCAGATCTAATGGTTTGAGCGCATCCGTGGCATCGCTGTATAACATCGTGATGAACATACCCATCAAGTGTGCGTGCACCGCTGCGGCATGATCGGGAAATTCCTTCTCCGCCGATCGGAGCTCGTCCAGGGCGGCGCGCCAGTTTCCCGCACGCTGCCTGAGATCGGCCACGCGCTCACGCAACGTCAGTTCCCGTCGGTCGCCCCGCCATGCGACCCGTAACTGGTCCATGACATCGGCTGCCTGTCCCGCATCCAACTGTCGGCCCGCTAATCGTAGCTCCACCGCGCGTGTCGCAGATCGGATACGGTCCTGTTGGTCATGGCCGGCGGCGAGGGCGTCGAGCATTGCCAACGCACCTTGGACGTCACCGTCGGTCTGTTTCAGGAGCGCTTTCGCGAATCCCAGACCGGGCGCGTCGGCAGCGAGGGCTATCATCCGCTTGGCCGCGGCCGCGGAGCCGCCCAGCACCATGGTTTCCGCCGCCAGAGGTAGGATTCGGTCCCGAATGCCGCGCGGGTATAACAAAATCAGTGGCGCCGTCGCACTGAAGACAGCTGCGGCGGATGGCGATCCTTCCTCGGCGGAGGCATCGCGGACCGCACGCCACAGTGCCACATCGTCGGTGCCGGTCAGACGGTCATCGTCGATTCCCGCGGCATCTGCGAACCGGTTGGCCAGCATGGCCCCGATTGCCGTCAGGCCGATCGTATCGGGAGCTGCCGCTTCTTTGGGGTCCTGGGCGGCCGTGGTGAGCAGCAGCGACTGTGCTTCGGCGCCCATTCCTAATGCCAGCATCGTGCTGGCGACCGCCCGTCGTCGTGGCCCGCGGGCGCGGGCCGGCGTTGCGGCGGCATCGGCGATGCCCTGGGACAGACGCCGAGCCAAGGCCTCGGTCGGCAGGTTTGGGATCTTGAAACGACGGGTCAGTTGTGCGGCTGCCGCCGACGCATTGGTCTGCGCCGTTGGAGCGGTGAGTGCCAAGCCGGCCGGACCGCCGCTGAGAAGGAATCCGGTGGGAACGGTTCGGAGCGTTACGGTATCCGCAATCGGTTCCACAACGACGCCTAGAACAGCCGACAATAATAAAAATTCGGTTGCTTTCCTGCCCGACAATACGGCCTGCCCCGGCGCCCGCATTGTCCCGATCAGCAATGTCGCACCCGTCGTGGGGTTGGCCATACTCACGACCGTACCGGGCGCATCCGCCGGTAATTCCAAACGTCCATCCTTTGGTAAGAAGGGGATCGGGCGTGCAGCTTTGACTCCTGGTTGAATTGCGATCTTCCACCCTGTGGCGAGCTTTGAGAGCACGACACCTGCTTCGGGCGGAGGTCTGATTACGACCAGCGTCCCGGTTTGCAACTCCTGCACCGCAGCGTCTTTGAACAGTGCACTGTCTCGCAGAGCGGCGATATCGATGCTGCGACGTTCGTCGAACACAACGTAAATGGTTCCAGCCTGCCGGAATACCGCCGCCCCAGCGTGCGGCCCAAATGGCACAGTGAATGCGGCGCCGTCAGGGGAAAGAGGGGAGGGGGCGTAGGCTAGATCCGCGATGGCTGTTCGCTCCGCCGCTGACACGTGTTGCTCTGGTGCGTGGGATACGGATTCTCCTGTGTCCCCCTGCGGCGCTGCGGCCGCGGCTGCGGGGTGTTCTGGCGATTCATGCCGGTCTGTTGGTGCCGGGGGACCGAGGGCCTCGGTCTTGTGCGCCGGTTCGGTCGGTTTGCTGGGATCGGCTGGCTCTCGTTCCCTAGAACGTTGGGCGCCGCCAGAAACCGCGCCGATCGAGGCGACAGGAAGGCCAAATTTTTGCCTCCTACCTTGCATACTGCTGGACGGAGCGTAAGCGTTAGAGGGCGGTACGGACTTGGCTGGCGGCGATGGGTTGTCCGGGTCGAGTACATCGATGACGACATGCCCGTTGAGCCTTGCTTCCCGCAGGTTCGCAGCCGCCGTGAGAACCAACGCCGCCTGTGCACCGGCGGTCCTTAGCGACAGCATGTTGCGGGGCGCCGAAGGCGCTGTTCCGAGGACTGTCGGTGCCGAGAATTCGATGGTCACCCGCTCGCCATCCCGTTTCAGTTGGTAACGGGTTTCCGGCGGCGTATCGAATACCACCCGTCCGAAATTCGGATGACTGCCGGATCGCACGGTTACGGCTGGCGGGCCGTCGCCTGCCGAGGCGGGGCCCGCCAGTAATGCCGCGAACGCGATGTATATTGCGTGTTTCAATCGAAACTGGCCATCAGTTTGTCGATGTCCGACTGGTCCATGGCCTCGCGCGGTAACTGCGGGCCGTTCAGAAGTTCCTCCTCTGGGGTGAGTTCCGGCTTTGGCACCGCCGGAAGATCGGCAACCTTTGGACCGAACGTCGCGATGATGCGCGCGACCTTGTCCTCGATGGTTTTGAGCGTGGCGACGATCTTGGTGATGCGTTGCCCAGTGATGTCCTGGAAGCTGCACGCTTCGTAGATACGGGTGGTCGCATTTTGAAGATTTGTCGCCATTTCTCCCGTCGCGGTAGTGGCTACGTTGTCCAGAGTCTCGCAACTTTCCAGGATGGCGTTCGTGGCGGCTGCCGTATGCGATACGATCGCATCCAACTCGTCGGTCGCGAACGGAATGTGGCTGCCGGTGATGTCGTCCACCTTGAGCGCCGCGATTTCGATCTTGGCGTTGGCAATGGTACGTCCCAATTCTTCCACTTCCAGTAGCAGGGCAGTGTCATGGACGGTCAGGTCCTCACTCATGGTTGTCAGCACCGCACGTATGACCTCCGATACGATATGGGGTTCCACATTCGGCCGGTTGGCTCGGATTTCCGCGAGCCGGTGGGCCAAAAGAAATTCGTTCTGCCGCGCCGGTTCAGGCATGCCCCAGCACCTTTTCGATTTTTTCCTTGAGGGTTTCGGCGTTGAATGGCTTCACAATGTAGTTCGATACGCCGGCTTGCTTGGCAGCGACCACGTTTTCTGTCTTGCTTTCGGCGGTGATCATGATGAACGGCGTTTGTTTCAAGCGGTTGTCTGCCCGTACTTCCTGTAACAATTGCAGGCCGGTCATCGGCGCCATGTTCCAGTCGCTGATGACCAACCCGAAATTGCCGCCACGCAGCTTGGCCAGGGCTTCCGCGCCGTCGGAAGCTTCCTCGACATTGTTGAATTCGATTTGTTTCAGTAGGTTTCGGATGATGCGCAGCATCGTTTTGTAATCATCAACGATGAGAACGTTCATCGACTTGTCGATCGGCATAGGCTGCTTCCTTTTCAGCTTTTCGTGGGAGGGAGCCGCGAGGGATTCGCGGTTTCGGGATTGGGCTCCGCTGGCGCATCCCGCGGTCCGCGGGATTTTGCCAATTGCGTGGTCACTTCGCGGGCCCGGTCGGGCAACATCGCGGCGAGGATGGCTGCGGCCTTATTCTCCTTCATACGGCCTATCAGGGGCAGAAGTACTGACATCGATAGGTCGTTGAAAATCGCTGCGGCCTCACGGGGCTTCATCGTTTCGTACATCTTGACCAAGCCCTGCCAGTCGGCGTCCTCGCGCTTTTTTCGTTCGGCATCCAAAGATGCGAGTTGCGCCTGGAGCGTCTTGAGTTCGGCCACCCGCGCCGCGATTTTCTGTTCGGCGGCTATCAGCACGGACTCTCGAGCCGAGACTGACATACCGCGCTTTTCCAGCTCGAGGCGGCGCTGTCGCAACTCCAACAATACCGCGCGCTCGCTGCCTGTGATCGGTTGCGGTTCGGGCGGTGCGGCGGGCTCCTGCGGCGGTGCCGCCAGTGAGGCCGGTGCTGGTGAGGCAGGGTCCTTGCCATGGGCATCACCAGCGGCAGGTTTCGCCCCGTGGCCGGATGGTTCGCGATGCGCGGACTCCGCCGGTTTGTGAGTGGCCGACGAGGGCTCTCCGGCCATCGCGGAGGCCACCACCATGAGTCTTGCCCCCCCTTGCCATCCATGAAGCAGCCATTGCGCTTTCGCGATCAGCAGCAGACTCAGCACGCCAACTGTGACCGGCAGAAGCCGAAGCCCAGGCAGAAGTAGCGTCATCGTGCCATCCTCAAGGCTCTGAGTAGATCGCGTTCAGCCTGACTTTTAAGTTTCGGTTCGGGGGGAGGGGGGCTGGGGTCGGGATCGTTGGCGGTGACAACCGGGACAGCTTCGGTGAGCAGGCGCGCGCCGCGGATCAGGACCTCCAGCCGATCAGCCAAGCGGTTCCCGCGTTCGGTTAGCAGCGCGAGATCGTCCTTTAGCGCCGTCCCGGCATCGACCAGTTGCGTGATGTCGCGACCGGCGCTTATGGCTGCCTGCCTCAAACGAACTAGACTCGCCTCGGCTTGTGTCGTGCTGACGTTGAAGCCAGCAACCAAAGCCTCCAGAGTCGTACGGTCCCGCCGCAGCCCGCTAAGCGCCCGTTCCAGCCGTAAGACGTGAAACAGGGTGGCGATCAGGAGACCGGTCAGTGTGAATTGCAGGATCCATTCCATACCGGGCATTCTGCGCACGCCTTCGTTAAGAAAAGGTTAACGGGGTCAATTTCTTTCGTTGTGTTGAGAGCGCGGGATTTCACGCTCGATCCGCACGGCGATTCGGTTCTTCCGCCGGCCGACCCTGCCTTCGAACAGGCGGACTGAGCCGCAACTGATCTGTACCGTCGATCCGGGTGGCGAGTTCAGGGCGATCTTCGACCCGGGGACCAGATTAACGACCTCGGACAGGCGGACGGTCTGCTCGTCCAACACCACCTCCAGTTCGACATCCGTCAGCCAAAGTTCCTCGGCCAGATGGGTTTCCCAGATCGAGTCGCGTCCGAATTTCTCTCCCATGAATTGCTGGAGCAGCAGTTCCCGCACGGGTTCGAGGGTCGCGTAAGGGAGTAACAGCGCCATGTTTCCACCGCGATCCTCCATATCGATTCGTAACCTGGCCAGTATGGCAGCGTTGGAGAGACGACTGATCGTGGCGAAGCGGGGATTCACCTCCAGACGTTCGAACCGGAAGGTCACCGGGCAAATCGGGTCGAAGCTGGCGGAAAGATCGGCCAGCACCACCGTGATCAAACGTTCGACCAAGGTCCGTTCGATCGTGGTGTAAGGACGTCCCTCAATGCGCATCGCGGCGGTACCGCGCCTGCCGCCCAGCAACACGTCCACGATGGAGTAGATCAACGCTGAATCCACCACCATCAGGCCGTAATTGTCCCACTCATCGGCCTTGAAAACCGCCAACATTGCAGGCAAAGGAATGGAGTTTAAATAGTCTCCAAACCGTAAGCTCACGATATTGTCGATGCCGACCTCTACGTTGTCGGACGTGAAATTCCGTAACGATGTGGACATGATTCGAACCAGCCGGTCATACACGATTTCCAGCATCGGCAGTCGTTCGTACGACACTAACCCGGAACTGATGATCCGCTGCATACCGCTGCGGGAGTCTCCGCCGGCCGGACCGTCGTCGAAGCCCAGGAGGCTGTCGATCTCCGCCTGATTTAGGACTCTGGCCGGCTGTGCCGTCTCCATCGGAAGGGCGGCATCGGTATCGGTCTCCGCGCCCCAGGCGGCGGCGAGATCTTCGTCCGATTGTGGGTTGGAATCGCTCATTGGATCAAGATCTGTGTAAACAGCACATCTAACACCCGAGCGGGCATGACTGCGACGTTGGCACGGGCAATGAGCTCTTCACGCAGGCGATAGGTGCCGGCGGACCCACGCAACTCTTCGGGACGCATCTCGCGCAGATAGGTCTGGAACAGGTCCAGTACCCGCGGCATGGCTTGTTTGACCTTTTCGACGTCTTCCGTCGTCGCAACCTCCAGTCTCGATTGCAGCTTCAGATAGCTGGGGCGTCTTGGGTCGCCATTCAGATTGGCGACCATATCGGGCATTTCGACATAAACCGGTGCAGCCGGCTTCGCGGCTTCTTCATGGTGTTGCTCTCCATGTTTCATACCCAGCAGGTTCGGCAGAATCCCAGTGAACCAAAGACCAGCGGCAGCGCCCAGCAGCAGGAGCACCGAGGCAACAAGCAGGATCAACTTCTTCTTGCCGGACTTCGGCGGCGCTTCCGCGGCACCGTCGGGCGTGGGGGAAGGGGGAGGGGGCTTGCTCATGCGGCGTACCCTGACAGCCAAAGGTTAACAAAAAGTGAAGAAAACTGCCTTCGGACGGCATTTTTTGCCGGGAAAGCGATTTTGCCGACCTTGTCGGGGCCTACTCGGTCGATAGAGGCCCCTTTTCTGGGGGAAATCTCGGCCAACGGCCGGTATCCGCATGGCTGTAGGATTGGCACGTCCTTTGCGCTTCACCTGATGAACCCCACCCGGAGCATGCAATGGATATCAATAGTTCGGTCGCTGCCTCTCGCCTTGTCGCGCAACAGCGGGCGAGCGCGGTCACGGGCAACAACATCGCGAACGCAAACACGCCGGGGTTCAAGTATGAACGGGTGCAGTTCGCCGACTGGCTGAACCGCCAAACCGGTATCGACACCCCGCGAGGCGGTGCGCCGATTGTCTACGCTCAGGACCGGGCTACGTGGCGCGACTTGCAGCCCGGCTCGCTGTCGCAGACCGGCAACACATTCGATGTGGCGTTGACGGGCGACGGGTTTTTCACCGTCTCCACGCAGCGTGGTGTCCGCCTGACACGGGACGGGCGGTTCGGACTGACTCCCGACGGCACTTTAGCTGACAGCACCGGAAATGCGGTGCTGGATGCCAATGGGCAGCCGCTTCGTATGCCGCCGAACGCGCGGCAGATCGCCATCGCCGGCGACGGGTCGGTTTCCACCGATTCCGGACCGGTCGGCAAATTGGGGGTCGTGAGCCCGAACGACCCTGGCCGCTTACGAGCCGAGGGAGCGACGCTGCTGAACGCACCCACGGGTACGAACGCGATCACCCGGCCTCGGGTCGTACAAGGTGCGCTGGAGGAATCGAACGTGCAGCCAGTTCTGGAGCTGACGCATATGCTGGCCGACGCAAAAGAGTTCCAGTTTGTGACCCAATTCCTGCAGGCCGAGTCGGACCGTCAGCAGGGTGCCATCGACAAGCTGCTGCCGACCACGAACTAAGATAAGAGGACGCTCATGAGATCGCTCGACATCGCCGGTACGGGTATGCAGGCGCAGCAAACCAACGTCGAAGTCATTTCCAACAATATTGCGAACATGACGACCACGGGCTTCAAACGTCGGCGAGCGGAGTTTCAGGACCTGATGTACCAGAATCTTCGCCGTGTCGGGTCGTCGAGTTCGGAATCCGGCAGCGTGCTGCCATCGGGCGCTCAGGTCGGGTTGGGGGTCAAGACGGCCGCCATTTACCGCATCAACGAGCAGGGCAATCTACAGCAGACGTCGAACTCGCTCGATCTGGCGGTACAGGGGAATGGGTACTTCCAGGTGACGCTGCCGAGCGGCGAGACGGCTTATACGCGGGATGGGACGTTCGGGTTGGCGGCCGACGGCACCATCGTCACTGCCGACGGCTACACGGTGCATCCGGGCCTGCAAATACCCCCCGCCGCGACGAGCGTGACGGTCAATACCTCGGGCCAAGTGCAGGTGGCGCTTTCCGGTCAGACCGCCCCCCAGACCATCGGACAGCTACAGCTTGCGGTGTTTCCGAACGAGGTCGGTTTGGACGCGACGGGCGACAATCTGTTCCTACAGACCGCCGCGTCTGGGGCACCCGTGACAGGCAATCCATCCTCGACAGGATTTGGATCCGTGATGCAGGGCTTCATCGAGACGTCCAACGTCAATGTCGTAACCGAGATCACCAATCTGATCACGGCCCAGCGGGCGTACGAGATGAACAGCCGTGTCATCACAACCAGCAACGACATGTTGTCCACATTGACCAATCTGCGGTGATACCATGCGTATCTCGATCGTCCTGCTGCTGATCGGTGCGGCGTTCCCCGCGAACGCGGCCTCCCTGCGGCCCACTACTGTCCTGCATGGTCCTACGGTACTGCTGCGCGATCTGTTCGACGACCCAGGTGCGGAGGCCAATCGTGTTTTGGGGCCGGGTCCGGTCCCGGGCGGCCGCATTGTCGTCGAAGCGCCACAACTTCGGGCGATTGCTCGGCAGTTCGATGTAGATTGGCGACCGGCATCGTCCGCGGACCGGGCAGTACTGGAGCGGCCTGCGCAACCGATGAAGCGCGACGACGCTTTGTCCGCCATTCGGGCCGCACTGGTCGCTGCCGGCGCTTCGCCCGATTGTGTTGTCGAACTGACCGGCTTCTCCGCCCCGTTGGTCCCGCTTGGCGCCAGCCCTCGCGCCGTGGTGTCGCAACTGGATTACGACGGGCGGTTGGGCCGTTTCAGCGCACTGCTCTCCGTGACCAGCGAAGGGATGGACCCTGTCAATTTGCGAGTGGCGGGACAGGTCCGCGAGTTGGTGGAATTGCCGGTCGCGGCGGCGCGGTTGCCGGCCGGCACCATCATTGGACAAGACGACGTGCACATGGCGCATGTCAGCGCCGGGAGCCTGCGCGGCGAGGTGGTGCACGTCATCGAGCAGATTGTCGGCATGCAACTCACCCACAGTGTCCAACCCGGACAGCCGCTGCTGCCCGCCGATTTGGCGCGGCCGATTATGGTGCGGCGAGGTGCCTTGGTGCGATTGCGACTGGAACGCGCTGGGTTGTCCGTAACGGGCCAAGCCGTGGCGCTGGACGCTGGCTCTGAAGGAGAACGGATCAGGGTGCAGAACCCTGGCTCCCGCACCATGCTGGAGGGGACCGTGATCGGCCCGAACCTCATTCGGGTGTCCCCGAATACCAGCCCCGAGGCTGCGGCCGCGCGTGGCGAGGACGTGTACCGGCAATGAGGCGCCTGATTCCCTGCGTCGCTCTGATGCTGTTGTCGGGGTGCGGTGCCTTGACCCGGTTGTCCGAAGTCGGGCGTCCGCCGGGCATGACGGTTTCGTCCGACCCGACGAAGGAGCCGGACTGGCGCCCGATCACCATGCCGATGCCTAGGCAGGAGAGTACGCCGAATGAGGCGAACGCGTTGTGGCGGCCGGGGTCACGGGCCTTCTTTAAGGATCAGCGGGCGGCCCAGGTTGGCGATATTGTCACTGTTTTGGTTACCATGAACGACTCCGCGAATCTTAGTAATGGCACGACCGCCACACGCACCGGTGCGGAATCCGCAGGTATGCCGAACCTGTTCGGTATGGAGGCTTTACTGCCGAAGACCATCGTCGATCCATCCAAGCTGCTTACCTCCAGCTCGTCGAACAGCAATACCGGTTCCGGTCAGATTAAGCGCGCGGAAGCCGTCGCACTACGCTTGGCCGGGGTCGTGACTCAAGTTTTGCCGAATGGCAATCTTGTAGTGTCAGCGCGGCAGGAGGTTCGGGTCAACAGCGAGTTGCGGGAGCTTCTGGTGACCGGTGTCATACGGCCGCAGGATATCGCGTCGGATAACACGGTGCTTCACGATCGTATGGCCGAAGCTCGGATTGCCTATGGCGGACGCGGCCAATTGATGGAAGTGCAAAGCCCGAGATGGGGGCAGCAGATCATGGATATCGTGCTGCCGTTCTGATGGCCGGTGGCCGCGAGCCTTGCAGAACCCCCCCAACCCTCCTAACTATCCCTTTCCCATCACACTCCGACCCAACCAAACCCACCTGGGAGAAAACCATGTTCAAGGGATCGCTTGTCGCTCTGATCACCCCCATGCGCGCGGATGGGTCGGTCGATGAGAAAGCCTATGCCGATTTCGTGGACTGGCAGATCAAAGAAGGCACCCACGGGCTGATCCCCGTCGGCACCACTGGCGAGAGCCCCACCCTCTCCCACGATGAACACAAGCGCGTGGTGGAAATCGCCATCGAGGTCTCTGCTGGCCGAGTCCCCATTATCGCCGGCGCGGGATCCAACAGCACCGCGGAAGCTATCGAGCTCGCCCGCCACGCCAAGGAAGCCGGCGCCGATGCCACCCTGGTCGTGACGCCCTATTATAATAAGCCCACGCAGGAGGGCATGTTCCTGCACTTTTCCGCCATCGCCGACGCGGTGGACATTCCCATGATCATCTACAACATCCCTCCGCGCAGCGTGGTTGATATGTCGGTGGAGACTATGGCGCGTCTCGCCAAGCACAAGAACATCGTTGGCGTGAAGGACGCGACCGCCAATCTGGTGCGCCCGCTGCACACCGCGCTCGCCTGCGGCGACGATTTCTGCATGTTGTCGGGTGAAGATCACACGGCCCTGTCGTTCAATGCCGCCGGTGGCGTCGGCTGCATCAGCGTCACCGCCAACGTGGCCCCGCGTTTGTGCAGCGAAATGCAGACCGCCTGGGCCGAGGGACGTTTGGCCGAGGCGATGGCGATCCAGAACCGTCTGGTGCCGCTGCACGACGCGTTGTTCTCCGAAACCTCCCCCGGTCCGGTGAAGTTCGCGGCGTCTCTGCTGGGTAAAACGTCGGAGCATTGCCGCCTGCCGCTGGCGCCGCTGATGGGGCCGACGCGAGACCGCGTCCGCGCCGCCATGACCGCCGTCGGGCTGCTGAACTGAGGGCGTATGGCTGAGGTCAAGACGAAAAAAGGCCTGATCTCGCACGGCCTCGCGGCGCAAAACCGTAAGGCCCGCTACGACTACACGATCAAGGAAACGGTGGAAGCCGGCGTGGTGCTGAAAGGCCCCGAGGTCAAGTCGCTGCGCCTCGGCCGCGCGACCATCACCGAGGCTTGGGCCGGGGAGCGCGACGGGGAGATGTTCCTCTTCAACGTCTACATCCCAGAATACCAGGGCGGTGTCCTGTCCCGCTTCGACCCGCGGGCACCGCGCAAGCTGCTGTTGAAAAAGAAGCAGATCGACAAACTGCTTGGGGAGATTGCACGCCAAGGCAACAGCGTCGTCCCCCTCGACATCCACTTCAACGACGAAGGCCGAGCGAAAGTCCTGCTCGGCGTCGGCGTGGGGCGGAAGAAGTCCGATAAGCGCCACGCCATCGCCGAACGCGATTGGGCCCGCGACAAGGCGCGTATGATGAGCTCGCGCCGTCAGTAACACCCAGGAGACCGAAATGGCGGAAGACGACGTAACGCTAACCGGTTCCATCAAGGAAAAACTGATCGAGGCCAAGCAAGGCTGGGCCCGCGACGGTCGCCTGATGACCGGCACGATGGCCGATCCGGAACAAGCCCGCCTGCCGCCGGGCCAACGACTGGTGCGCGACTGGCCGGTCCTGGACCTCGGCATCGAACCCGACGTCACCCCGCAAAAGTTCCGCCTGGACCTGGACGGCGCGGTCGAGCACCGCCTGAGCCTGAACTACGACGAGTATATGGCACTGCCGTTCACCGAAAGCGTGTCGGACATGCACTGCGTGACGCAATGGTCGCGCTACGACAATCATTGGAAGGGCGTTTCCGCGCGCACCATTCTGGAGATGGTGAAGCCGCAAAAGGAAGCCAAATTCGCCATCTTCCACGCCGTCGACGGCTATACAACGAACATCCGCCTGGACCAGTTCGACCAACCGGACGTGTTCCTGGTGCACGAATGGGAGGGCAAACCCATCAACCGCGCGCACGGCGGCCCCGTTCGCATGCTGGTGCCAAGGCTGTATCTTTGGAAATCTGCGAAATGGCTGCGTCGGATTCAGTTCACCATCAGCGATCATCCCGGCTTTTGGGAAACGCGCGGCTACCACAACAACGGCGATCCTTGGCTGGAGGAACGCTATGGTTAATCCGGGACGGCGTGCATTTTGGGGTTTGGCAGCGGGAGGATTAATCATGGCGGCAACCGAAGACACAATGGCCTGGAGCTTCGCTTTCCCCTCGATCGAAGGCGGTAAGCTGGATTTCGCGACATTGAAGGGCAGGGCACTGCTGGTGGTAAATACCGCGAGCTTCTGCGGCTACACCTATCAATACGAAGCCCTGGAAAAACTCCACAAAGCGCGGGAGGCCGAAGGCCTGACCGTTATCGGCGTCCCCAGTCAAGATTTCAACCAGGAATCTGCGGAAAACGCGACGGTGAAAACCTTCTGCAAGACGCGCTTCGGTATCGATTTCCCTCTGGCGGCCGTGTCTCACGTCAAAGGTCCGCAGGCGGCCCCATTCTATGCTTGGGTGAAACAGCAGCGCGGCTGGGAGCCGTCCTGGAACTTCAACAAAGTCCTGGTCGGCCGTGACGGCCGTGTCGTGGCCACATTCGGCTCGGGCGATGAACCCGACGGTGCAGCGTTGACCAAAGCCATTGCAAGTGCCCTCTGACCGGCGGAATACTCCGCAGCGAGCAGACCTTTGTGCCGCAGAGCATCCGCGATTCGCCGGCCGGCCATGCCAATCCCGCGACATCGATACCCGCCAGCCCTTCGCCTCGCCCGTCGGAGGCCGGAACGAACCGAATAACCCCGCTATCCAGCGCGATCGCACCGTCCCGAGCCGGTCGTCGCAGAATGTCGGACCAACGGGATGCCACAGCAGCGGGACCGTCCGCCTGCACCGTCGCCCCAACAATCGCGGGCGACGCCGAACCACCCCGCCAGTCGGGGCCTGCGGGATGATAGGTGTCTGATGCCGACCAATTGATCTCCAGCAACGGCCCGCCTGTATCCCGGGGATGCAGCTGCAGTCCACGATATTCGCCAGGGCAATCCAAATCCGCTGCGACCCGCACTCCGACCGAAGCCGCCTGCCCGATCCAGGAGGCGATATCGTCGGTCTCCAAAATGATCATGTAACCGCCTTCGCCTGCACGGCGAATCAGATACCGTCCGGCAGCGGTGCCATCCTGGAACGGCGCGACAACCTCCAGAAATGTTTCTCCGAGCGGCATGACGGCGTTCTCCAGCCCGTATTTCGCGACGTTCGGGTCCCGGTAGAACACCGTCGTGCCCAGTGCGTTGCATAGGGTGCCCACCGCGGGTTCCAGCGTCGGGGCGACGAGGCAGATCTGGCGCAGGCGCAGGCTCATGGTTCCCTCCGTTTCCAACCGGTGCCAGACTGCGGCGAAACCGGAGGAAACAGCAATGCCCACGCTCCCCATCCCATCCGCCATTTCCATGCAAGGCAAACGTGTACTGGTGACCGGCGCCGCCAGCGGCATCGGCAAGGCGACTGCCATTGTCCTGGCCGAACTCGGCGCCGAGCTGGTGTTGTGCGACCTGTCGGCGATGGATGCCACGCGCGACGAAGTTCAATCCCGTGGCGCCACCTGCGCCACTGCTCAGGGCGATCTGACGGACGGCGCCTTCATGGCCAGCCTGTTCGCGGGCGAGCGTCTCCACGCGGTCGCCCACTGCGCCGGCATTCTAATGGGCCGCCCATGGAATGAGGACGCCAACTGGAACGCCCGCTTCCACCGGATGATGGACGTGAACGTCCGCGTGCCGCTGGAACTGGCTTTTGCCGCCACGGAACACATGGCCGCGCATGGTGGCGGTCACATCGTCCTGGTCGGCTCTGTCGCCGGCAAAACCGGCGGCACGTCGCTGAGCACGCCGCCCGATTACTCGGCGTCGAAGGGCGCGGTGCACGCGCTGGTGAAATGGATGTCCCGCAACGCGGTCGGCCGTGGAGTCATGGTCAACGCCGTTGCCCCCGGTCCGGTGCAAACCGCCATGACCCGAAACTCCAACATGGGTCCCACACTGCCGCTCGGGCGCATGGGCCAGCCGGAGGAGCTGGCGTGGCCGATCGCGTTCCTCTGTTCCTCGGCCGCCAGCTATATGTCGGGCGCGATCCTGGATGTGAATGGTGGCGCCTTCGTGGGGTGATGCGTTAAAACACCGGCCAGAAGGCCGCGATGGCCGATAACGTGTTGTACGAGACCGATGTCCTGGCTTGGTCGGAGCAGCAGGCCGGGGCCCTGCGCGAACTCGCATTTCGGCGGGACCTGCGGAACGCGCTCGATCTCGATCATATTTTGGAGGAGATCGAAGACGTAGGCCAGAGCCAGAAGAATGCCGTCAAGAGCTTCAGCAGGCTGATCCTGGGGCGCGCGGTTTGGTGTATTGTCGACCCGGATGCGCCCGGTTTGCGGCATTGACACGCGGAGATCGGGAACTGGCAAAGCGAATTGGCTGACCGGCTCTCGCCCAGCACGAGACACCGGATCGATCTGGACGTGCAGTGGCGCCGGGCGGTACGTCAGGCGGAGTTGGATTTAATGGGACAGCGACA
Source organism: uncultured Acetobacteraceae bacterium (assembly GCA_903895595.1). GTDB lineage: Bacteria > Pseudomonadota > Alphaproteobacteria > Acetobacterales > Acetobacteraceae > Rhodopila. The sequence continues at coordinate 47,933 of CAITUP010000104.1, forward strand.
CGACGGGACCACGCTGAAGGCGTTTCGCGGCGCTCCCTGCCCCGTGGCCCTCGACGATCTGTTGGGTGACCCGTCGGATCCCGTTGGACCGGTCGCGCGCTTGGCCGAGACGATATCGGCGTGGATGCGCGACCCAGCATTTGACGTGGGCGGGCAAGTTACCTTCCAGGCGGCAGTGTCTCTGTTTGTATCTTGGCCCTTGCTGATTTGATCGCCTGCTCCGTTGCAGTACCAATTATACTCCTCACTGGCAGACAGCAGGTTAACGCCGTGCCACAGGGTAATCTGCTGGAAATTTGGTTTCATGAAAGCCTCCGGCAATCCCAGGCCAAAGGCTATAACCCTGCGGAGTTTATCGGGATGCGAGAGCGGCACCGAACGGTCGGAGCGATGGAACGGCTGATGGCAAGCGGTCAGATTCAGACCGGTTTCCGCCGGCTCCATCGCTTTGGGATGGCCGGCGAGTGGTCGATCGAGGCAGGGATTCCCAGATTCCCCACGTGCTTCACCAAAACCGCGCGAGATGCCGCTGCCTTCGGATTGGAGCACACCGACGATGAGAAGCTGTGGTAAGCTGGCACCCTATGCAACGCGGCACCCGGCAATGCGGGGCGCGTTGTCTCTCAGGCGTTAGTGCCCCGGATTCGCCTTCGCGAACGCGGCCTTCTGTTCGGCCGTCGCTTCCTTCTGATACTTCGCCTGCCATTCCTTGTATGGCATCCCGTAGACGATCTCCCGAGCATCAGGATCGGCGAGAGGGATGCCCTTGGCCTCCGCACCTTCGCGGTACCAGCGGCTGAGGCAGTTCCGGCAGAACCCCGCCAAATTCATCATGTCGATGTTCTGTACGTCGGTCCGTTCCCGCAAATGCGCAACCAGACGGCGGAACGCGGCGGCTTCCAACTCGGTTTGGGTAGCGGCGTCGATATCGGGCATGGCTCTGTCTCCCTTGTTCATACAACCAAGATGGCGTCTTCGGGCTGGTTTCGCCATACTCCGCGCGACGAAACATGGGAAGCAGTCCACCAATGTCCTTCGACGACGCGCGGTCACGCCAAGCGCTGCGAGCTATTTTCGACTCCGCGGTCGCCGCCGCCGATCCGCGCGTGGTGCTGGCCGCGCATTTGCCGCCGAAACCCACGCAAGGTCGCGTCGTCGTGGTCGGTGGCGGCAAATCTGCCGCTGTTATGGCTGCCGCGCTGGAGGACGCTTGGCCTGACGTTCCCCTAACCGGTGTCGTCGTCACCCGCTACGGCCACGCCGTCCCTACCAAACGGATCGAGGTCATCGAGGCGTCCCACCCCGTGCCCGACGCCAACAGCGAACGGGGCGCACACCGCCTGCTGGCGGCGGTGCAGAGCCTGACCAAGGACGATTTGGTTGTCGCTTTGATGTCAGGTGGCGCTTCAGCACTTCTGGCGGCACCTGCGCCCGGCCTGACGCTGGCCGATAAGCAAGCGATCAACCGCGGCCTGTTGGCCTGCGGTGCCAACATCACCGAGATGAATGCTGTTCGGAAGCACCTTTCCGCCCTCAAAGGCGGTCGCCTCGCCGCCGCCGCCGCGCCCGCGCGCGTGGTGACGTTGGCGATCAGCGACGTGCCGGGCGACGATCCGGCGGTAATCGGCTCCGGCCCCACCGTCCCCGACCGCACGACCTTTGCCGACGCCCGCGCGTTGATCGCCCGTTATGGCATTACCCCATCCCCCGCCGTCGCCGCCCGCCTGGCCCAGGACGAAGATGAAACCCCGAAACCCGGTAGCCTGCCGCACACCGAATTCCGTATGATCGCCACCCCGCTCATGGCCCTGAAAGCCGCCGCCCAAACCGCTATTGGCCTTGGCCTGATGCCAATGATCCTCGGCGACGCCTTGGAAGGCGAGGCCAAGGAAATGGGCACCGTCATGGCCGGCATCGCCCGCTCCATCCGCGACCACGGGCACCCGTTCCAGGCCCCGGCGGTGCTGCTGAGCGGTGGCGAAACCACGGTCACGCTGGGCAGCGGCGCGCATGGCAAAGGCGGACGGAACACCGAATTCCTCGCCGGCCTCGCCGTCGCGCTGGACGGCGCCCCCCGCATCTGGGCGATGGCGGGCGACACCGACGGCGTCGACGGCATGGACGAAATCGCTGGCGCGATCCTGGCCCCCGACACGCTGGCCCGCTTGCGCGCCAAGGGCCTCGACGCCCGCGCCATGCTGGCCCGGCATGACAGCCACACATTCTTCGAATCGGTGGGTGACACGATCGTCACAGGCCCTACACTGACCAATGTTAACGATATCAGAGCCGTCCTCATCGGCTAAAAGGACCCTTCCATGGCCGTCCAACCCAAAATCCGCCGCCGCCGCCGCACCAAGATCATCGCCACGCTTGGGCCCGCCAGCGGCACGCTGGAAATCCTGACCCGCTTGTTTCAGGCCGGCGCCGACGTGTTTCGCCTGAACTTCTCCCACGGCAACCATGAAAGCCACGCAGAACGGTTCGCCATGATTCGCGAGTTGGAGACGAAATTCGGCCGCCCCGTCGGCATCCTCTGCGACGTCCAAGGCCCGAAGCTGCGCGTCGGCCGCTTCGCCGGCGGTCGCGTCCATCTGCAAGCCGGCCAAACGCTGCGGCTGGACCTCAACCCCACGCCCGGCAGTGCCCAGCGCGTGAACCTGCCGCATCCCGAGATCATCGAGGCTGCGTCGATCGGCGCTACACTCCTGCTGGACGACGGCAAACTCCGTCTGCGCGTGATCCGCAAACACGCCGACGCACTGGATTCGGAAGTCGTCGTTGGCGGTCCGCTGTCCGACAACAAAGGCGTCAACGTCCCCGACGTCGTCCTGCCGATCCCCGCGTTAACCGCGAAAGACCGGGAGGACCTCGAATTCGCCTGCCGGCACGGCGCTAACTATATCGGCCTTTCCTTCGTCCAACGCCCCGAGGACGTCGCCGAAGCGAAAGCACTGATCGCCGGTCGCGCCTGGACCATGGTGAAGCTGGAGAAGCCGCAGGCGCTGGATAACCTGGAAGAAATCATGGCGCTGACCGACACCGTTATGGTCGCCCGCGGCGATTTGGGCGTCGAACTGCCGCCCGAGGAAGTCCCCCTCGCCCAAAAGCGCATCGTCCGCCTGGCCCGTCAGCTTGGCAAGCCGGTGGTGGTCGCCACCCAGATGCTGGAAAGCATGATCTCCGCCCCCGCGCCCACCCGCGCCGAAGCCTCCGACGTGGCCACCGCCGTGTTCGATGGCGCCGACGCGGTGATGCTGTCGGGTGAGACCGCCGCCGGCCAATACCCGTATGAGGCCGTCAACATGATGGACCGCATCGTCGCCCGCGTGGAGCAGGACAGCGGGTGGCGCGCGATGATCGATGCCTCCCGCGGCGACCCGACGGCGACAGCCGCTGGCGCGATTGCCGCCGCCGCGCGTCAGGTCGGGCATACGATCGGCGCGAAATCGATCGTGGCTTTTACGGCCTCCGGCAGCACCGCGCTGCACGTGGCGCGGGAGCGACCGGACAGCCCAATCATCGGCCTGACCCCGAACCTCGACACCGCTCGGCGTATGGCTGTCGTTTGGGGGGTGCACGCGGTGGTGACGCCCGACGTTCACTCCATGACGGAGGCAGTCAGCCGAGCGGAACGGACGGCGAAGATCGAGGGGTTTGCGGCGAACGGCGATCAGATCGTGGTGACGGCCGGTGTCCCGTTCGGGCAGGCCGGCACGACGAACGCGTTGCGGGTGGCGGTGGTGAAGTAGCGGGCGCGGCCTATTCCGTTGGCAGCGGCCGTCCCTTGCGGGCAATGAAATCTGGAAACGCGTTCTCGGCCCGCGCCCCCGGCATCACATTCTTCGCGTAATCGACCTCTTCGGCGTATTGCCCAGCGAGGTCCTGGCCCAGCTGTTTCAACATCAGCTGCTTTATTCCCATGACGGCACCGCGATGGCTGGCTGCGATCATTTTCGCGAGCCACATCGTCTTCGTCCGCAATTCCGTTCGCGGCACCAGATGGTTGAGCAGGCCGATGCGATAGGCTTCTGCCGCCTCAACGATGCGGGCGGAGAACAGCAGCTCCTTCGCCATCGGCCAGCCGACCTGATTGGGCAACGACCACGTGCTGTTGATGCGTCCGTAGGCGGCGGCGAGGAACCGGAATTTCGTCCCCTCGCAGCCGACCCGCATATCAAGCGACGAGGACAGAACACCTGCGCCGCCATAGGCCAGACCGTTCATCATGCCGATTGTCGGCTTCTTGCAGGCCCCGACATCGTAAGCGGAGATACCTGCGCTCATTTTCTCCTGTTCTTCCAGGGTATAGAGCTTGTCGTCGGACCGCTGCTCATGGATATCGCCGCCGGCCGAGAATGCCTTTTCCCCAGAGCCGGTGAAGACGATGCAGCCGACGTCGGCATCGTCCTCGAACGCGTGCATGGCGTGGTGCACTTCGCGCACCAGCTGGCGGTTCATGGCGTTCAGCACGTCGGGGCGGTTCAGCGTAATGATGCCGACGCCGTCTTCGGTTTCTGTCAGGATGCACTCGTAGGGCATGGGTTTCCTCTGTTTGTTACGCGTCCTCGAACGTGACCAGAACCTGCCCGTCCTGTACCATCTCGCCCACGGCGCAGTCGACGGTCGCGACGACGGCATCGGCTTTCGCAGGCAGGCGGAAGACTGTTTTCATCGCTTCCAGAATGACCAGGACCTCGCCCCGGGTGACATGGTCTCCGGGCGAGACATTGACCGCCGTGACCTGACCGGGAATGGGTGCGATCAGGCTGCCGCCGGCATCCGCGTCGTCGTCTCCGGCGGCGCCAGGATCAGGCAGCCGCAGCCGCCAGGTTTCGCCGGCACGACGGATCGTGCGGATTTCGCCGTCCACCGCGACCGGCATACGTTCGCGCACCCCGTCCAGCACGACGGTGCCGTCCGGTTCCGCGTGGCCGGTCATGGTGCGGCCGGCGGCTTCCACCTGCCACACCTTGCCGGAGCGGGTCACCGACAACGGAAACGCCGTGTCCCCGTCCATGAAATCCAGCGTCCGGGGCCGGCGCGCGTTCACCCACCAGCCGTCTCGGGCATGCCAGGGGGAGTAGGGATCGCCGCTCGCGGCGGCATCATGCGCGGCGCGCTGCTCCTCCCGCAGCACTTCCGTCAGCGCCAAACCGGCCAGAACCTCGGCCGGTGGGGCGGCCTGACCGGCGAGCAGCGTGGCGGCCTCCCGAGCGATGAAGCCTGTGTCGATGCCGCCGGCGGCGAAATCGGGATGGGAGGCGATGCGGTGCAGCAGGTCGATGTTGGTCGCCAGCCCGCCGATCTCGCACGCCGCCAATGCGTGCCGGAGTTTCGCCAGTGCAGCGGCTCGGTCGGCACCGTGGCAGATCAATTTCGCCAGCATGGCGTCGTAATGGATCGACACCGCGTCGCCTGTCGCGAAACCGGTATCGACGCGGACGCCGTCGCTTTCTTCGGGCGTGCGGAACAACGAAAGCCGACCGATGGAGGGGGCGAAATCGCGCGCAGGGTCTTCGGCATACAGCCGTACCTCGAACGCGTGGCCGGTCAGGGCGATGTCCTGTTGCCGAGCGGGCAGGGGTTCCCCAGCGGCGACGCGAAATTGCCATTCGACCAGATCGTAGCCGGTGACCATTTCGGTCACGGGGTGTTCGACCTGCAGGCGCGTATTCATTTCCAGGAAGTAGAAGCCGCTATCGTCGACAACGAATTCCACCGTGCCGGCTCCGGTGTAGCGCACGGCCTTCGCTGCGGCGACGGCGGCGGCACCCATGGCGGCCCGTTGCGCGCCGGACAGGCAGGGGGCGGGAGCTTCCTCGATCACCTTCTGATGCCGGCGCTGGGCGGAGCAATCGCGCTCGAACAAATGCACCGCGTTGCCGTGGCTGTCGCCGAACACCTGCACTTCCACATGGCGGGGCCGTTGCAGGTATTTTTCGATCAGTACGCGGTCATCCCCGAACGCCGACGCGGCTTCCTGCCGGGCGGAGGCCAAAGCCGGGGCGAATTCTTCCGCTGCCGAGACCACGCGCATGCCGCGCCCGCCACCGCCGGACACGGCTTTGATCACGACGGGAAAGCCGACAGTCACGGCCTGATCGGCCAGAAATTCTGGATCCTGGTTATCGCCATGGTAGCCCGGCAGCAAAGGGACACCGGATGTTTCCATCAGCGCTTTCGCCGCCGATTTCGATCCCATGGCGCGCATCGCCTCGGCCGAGGGACCGATGAACACGATGCCCGCCGCCACGCACGCTTCGGCGAAGGCTGGATTTTCCGAGAGAAATCCGTAGCCGGGATGGATGGCCTGCGCCCCCGCGGCTTTGGCGGTTTCGATAATGCGCGCAATATTCAAATAGCTGTCGCGCGGCGGCGATGCCCCAATGGGGAATGCTCGGTCCGCGGCATGGACGTGCATGGCATTTGCATCGGCATCGGAATAAACCGCGACCGTTTCGATACCCATGAGCCGTGCGGTGCGGGCGATGCGGATGGCGATCTCGCCGCGATTGGCGATCAGGATGGTGTTGAACATTTTCGCGCGCTCCATCACATCCGGAACACGCCGAAGCGTGTTGGCTCGATCGGGGCGTTCAATGCCGCCGATAGCGCCAGTCCCAGCACGCGCCGGCTGTCCGCCGGATCGATGATACCGTCGTCCCACAGGCGAGCTGTGGCATAATACGGATGCCCTTGCGTTTCGTATTGGGCCTTGATCGGCGCTTTGAATTCCGCCTCGGCTTCGGCGGACGGAAACTTGCCGCGCACGGTCGCCAAGACGCCGGCAGCCTGTTCGCCGCCCATCACCGAAATACGAGCATTCGGCCACATGAACAGGAAGCGTGGATCGTAAGCACGCCCGCACATCCCGTAATTCCCGGCGCCGTAGCTGCCCCCGATAATCAGCGTTAATTTCGGCACCGCGACGGTGGATACCGCCGTCACCAGCTTGGCGCCGTCCTTGGCGATGCCGCCGGATTCGTATTTCCGCCCGACCATGAACCCCGCGATATTCTGCAGGAACAGCAGCGGAATCCCTCGCTGGCCGCACAATTCGATGAAATGTGCGCCTTTCAGAGAGGATTCGCTGAACAGAATGCCGTTATTGGCCACGATCCCGATTGGCATGCCGTGCAGATGCGCGAATCCGCAGACCAAGGTAGTGCCGTAAAGCCGCTTGAACTCATCGAATTCGCTGCCATCGACCAGACGCGTAATCACCTCGCGCACGTCGTAGGGATTGCGGACATCGGTCGGGATGACGCCGTATAATTCCGACGGTTCGTACGCGGGTTCGGCCGCCTGGCGCATCGGCAGCGCCGGGCGCTTGACCCGGTTCAAGCCCGACACGATCCGGCGGCAGATCGCCAGCGCGTGCTTGTCGTCGCGGGCGTAATGATCGACCACGCCGGAGGTGCGGGCATGCACGTCGGCGCCCCCCAAATCCTCGGCTGAGACGATTTCGCCGGTCGCGGCCTGCACCAAAGGCGGGCCGCCGAGGAAAATCGTGCCCTGTTTGCGCACGATGATGGATTCGTCCGACATCGCCGGCACATAGGCGCCGCCAGCGGTGCAGCTCCCCATGACGACGGCGATTTGCGGAATACCCTGGGCTGACATGTTGGCCTGATTGAAGAAGATGCGGCCGAAATGCTCCCGGTCCGGAAAAATCTCATCCTGCATTGGCAGGAAGGCACCGCCGGAATCCACCAGATAGATGCAGGGGAGCCGGTTCGCCTTGGCGATTTCCTGCGCGCGCAGGTGCTTTTTTACGGTAACAGGGAAATAGGTGCCGCCTTTGACGGTGGCGTCGTTGGCGACGATGACGCATTCCTGGCCTTGGACACGGCCGATACCGGTGACGATACCGGCCGAGGGCACATCGCCGCCGTACAGCCCATACGCGGCCAGTTGCGAAAATTCCAGGAACGGCGAGCCCGGATCGATCAGCCCGGCGACACGGTCCCTCGGCAACAGCTTGCCGCGGGCGAGGTGCCTCTGGCGCGCGGTCTCGCCGCCGCCGCGTTCGGCGTAGGAGACTTGGCCGCGAAGATCGTCGGCCAGTGCCCGCATCGCGGCGGCGTTGGCGGCGAATTCCGGGGATCGTGTATTGAGATTGGAGCGGAGCATGCTGTGCCTGGATGGGTTTACGCCGGAACCGTGTACAGCGGGCAGCGCGGAGAGGCAAAGCCGGCTGGGTCAGTGTGCCGTACACCGATCTGGCGCGATCCCTCGGTATGGGGGCCAAGCGGCATGATTAGTCGTGGGGGGGCCGCCTTCGCGGACCAGGACGGGGGGCGAACTTAGCGTCCAATAAATTCTACGCTGTTTCCCCAAACAGCTCCCGCCCTATCAACATCCGCCGGATCTCGCTTGTCCCCGCCCCGATCTCGTACAGCTTCGCATCCCGCAACAGCCGCCCCGTCGGGTAGTCGTTGATATACCCGTTCCCGCCCAACGTCTGGATCGCCTCCAGCGCCATCCAGGTGGCTTTTTCGGCGGCATACAGGATCGCCCCCGCCGCATCCTTGCGCGTCGTCTCCCCCCGGTCGATCGCCTTCGCCACCGCATACACATAAGCGCGACAGGCATTCATCGTCGTGTACATATCCGCGAGTTTTCCCTGCATCAGCTGGAATTCGCCGATCGCCTGACCGAACTGTTTCCGTTCGTGTACGTAGGGCACCACCACATCCATGCACGCCTGCATGATGCCCAACGGCCCAGCCGCCAGCACCGCGCGTTCGTAATCCAGCCCGCTCATGAGCACGTTCACACCGCGGCCGACGGCGCCCAGCACGTTTTCCTCGGGCACTTCGCAGTCCTGGAAGATCAGTTCGGCTGTGTTCGAGCCTCGCATGCCCAGCTTGTCCAGCTTCAAGCCAGTGGAGAAACCCGGGAACCCTTGTTCCACCAGGAATGCCGTCATGCCGCGCGATCCGGCGTTCGTATCCGTCTTCGCGTAGATCACAAGCACATCGGCGTCCGGCCCGTTGGTGATCCACATTTTGCCGCCGTTCAGGATGTAGCGGTCGCCCTTCTTGTCCGCCCTGGTTCGCATGGACACGACATCCGACCCGGCCCCCGGCTCGCTCATCGCCAGCGCGCCGACATGGGCGCCCGAGATCAGGCCGGGCAGATAGCGGCGCTTCTGCGCCTCGGTTCCGTTCCTGCGGATCTGGTTCACGCACAGGTTGGAGTGCGCGCCGTACGACAGTCCCACCGACGCCGACGCCCGCGAAACTTCCTCCATCGCCACCACATGCTCCAGGTAGCCCATGCCGGCGCCGCCGTATTCCTCCTCGACGGTGACGCCGAGCAGACCCATGGCGCCGAGTTTGGGCCATAGGTCCATGGGGAAGGCGTTGTCCTTGTCGATGGCGGCGGCGCGCGGGGCGATTTCGGCGGCGGCGAAGGCTTCCACTTGGCCGCGCAGCATGTCGGCGGTCTCGCCGAGGTCGAAATTCAGGGAGGGCAGGCGGTTGGGGATGGCGGCCATGGCAAGGGTCCTCGGACGGTGAACTCTCCCGATTGTATCCTACCCCGCCCCGCATCAATATAGCGCCAAAACCACCGTAGGGAGCCTCGCCCATGACCACCCTCAGCTATAGCCACGGCGCATCCGACGTTCCGCTGCTCGGCGAGACCATCGGGGTGAACTTCGACCGCACTGTGGTGCGGTTCCCGAACCGACCGGCACTGATCTCCTGCCAGCAGGGCATCCGCTGGACGTACCGGGAACTGGCCGAAAAGGTGGACGCGTTTGCCGCCGGCCTGCTGGCGCTGGGGCTGCGACCCGGGGAGCGGGTGGGTATATGGTCGCCGAACAACGCGGAATGGATCGTTACGCAGTTCGCCACCGCCAAGGCTGGCATCATCCTGGTCAACATCAACCCGGCCTACCGGTTGTCGGAGCTGGAATACGCCCTGAACAAGGTCGGCTGCCGGGCGCTGGTGACCGCGACGCGGTTCAAAACCAGCGACTATATGGGGATGGTGAACACGCTGGCGCCGGAGCTGGCACGCTCCCGCCCCGGTCATCTGGACTGCGCCAAGCTGCCGCATCTGCGCGCGGTCATCCAGATCGGCGGCGCCGACCCCGGCGCGATCCCGTTCGATGCCGTCTATAATAACGATACGTCGAAACTGGCGGAGATCGGGGCGAAACTGCAATTCGACGATCCCATCAACATTCAGTTCACCTCGGGCACCACGGGCCTGCCGAAAGGCGCGACGCTGACGCACCACAACATCCTGAACAACGGGTTCTTCGACGGGGAGATCATGCGCTACACGCACGCCGACAAGGTGTGCATCCCGGTGCCGATGTATCACTGCTTCGGCATGGTGATCGGCGCGTTGGCCTGTACTACTCACGGCGCCGCCATCGTATTCCCGGGGGAGGGGTTCGATCCGTTGGCCACGCTGCAGGCCGTGGCCAACGAGCGCTGCACGTCGCTGTACGGCGTGCCGACGATGTTCATCGCCGAACTGGATCATCCCGATTTCGCTAAATTCGACCTCAGCAGCCTGCGCACCGGCATGATGGCCGGCGCCCCATGCCCGACCGAGGTGATGAACCGCTGCGTGCGCGACATGAACCTGACCGAAATGACCATCGGTTACGGCATGACCGAAACCAGCCCGGTTTCGACGCAGACCGCCATCGGCGATCCCATCGAGAAACAAACCGGCTCGGTCGGACGCGTTCACCCCCATGCGGAAATCAAAATCGTCGATGCCGAAGGCCGGATCGTCCCGCGCGGCGAACGCGGCGAACTTTGCACTCGCGGTTACTGCGTCATGCTCGGCTACTGGGACGACCCCGAGAAAACCGCCGATGCCATCGACAAAAATGGCTGGATGCATACCGGCGATCTGGCGACGATGGACGAAGACGGATATTTCAACATCGTCGGCCGCATCAAGGACATGGTGATCCGCGGTGGCGAGAATATCTATCCGCGGGAAATCGAGGAGTTCCTCTATCGCCACCCTGCCATCCAGGACGTGCAGGTGTTCGGCGTGCCGGACCAACGTTTCGGGGAGGAACTCTGCGCCTGGATCAAAATCCGCGCTGGGGCCGATCTGACGTCCCAGGGCGTGAAGGATTTCTGCCAAGGGCAGATCGCCCACTACAAGGTGCCGCGCTACATCAAATTCGTGGACGAATTCCCGATGACGGTCACCGGCAAAATGCAGAAATTCGTAATGCGGGAGCAGATGACGGCGGAACTCGGCGTGACGGCGGCGGTCACGGCCTGAGCCGGACCGCCGCCGGACGTCTTACTGCACGGCCGAATACGGCGTCGGGCCAAGTATGAAGTTCTTCACGTTGGCGACGATCGGGCCGTTCTCCTCGGTCTTCGCCCGGGCGGCATGCCATTCCGGGTCGGCCTGGAAGGCGTTCCACTTGGCTTCGCGATCGGCGAGCGAGTCGAATTTCAGCATGTAGTACAGGGTCTGGTTGGACTCGCCGATGACGGTGGTCCAGAAGCCGGCCTGCTGGATGCCATGGCGTTCCCAGATTTTCAGCGTGATGGTACTGAAGCGCTTGTTCAGGTCGGGCAGACGGCCCGGGACGCATTCGTAGATTCGCAGTTCGTAGATCATGGGGTTCTCCTCCCGTTGAGCGGACCCCCCGAGTGTGCGGCGCCTGCCGCTTACAGGCAAGCCGGGGCGTGGTAAGACCCAGGTATGACCCTACCCGAACTCATTGTCCGCCCAATCGGGACCATTCGCACGCCCTGGCCGACCATCGCCGATTGCCCGCGCAACGGAAGGCAGCCCAAGCCTGCACCGGCGTGTCAGGTGCGGGTTTTCGCAGGCTTTACCGACGGTCTTCAAAGTCTGGAGGGGTTTTCGCACCTGATCCTGCTCTATTGGCTGGACCGGGCGAAACCGGCGGAATTGGTGTTTACGCCGCCGTTCGATCCGACACCGCGCGGGGTGTTCGCGACACGCGGGCCGCGGCGGCCGAACCCGATCGGCATGTCGGTGGTGGCGTTCGACGGGTTCGAGCGGGCGGATACGTTGAAGGTCCGCTATCTGGACTGCGTGGACGGCACCCCGCTGATCGACATCAAGCCGTATCTGCCGACCACCGACAGCGAGCCGGACGCGTCGATGGGCTGGCTTGCCCCGCACGCGACAAAACGGGGCGGCTGAACGGTCGGTCGCCGCAATTCGCGGATGGCCGTCCGGCCGCGGCGCGAACGATAACAGCGTCCGCTTGGCCCGAACCGACAAGGACTCCGCCGTGACTGCTTTCTCCAACCCCTGGGCCATTCTAGCTGTGCTGATCCTTGGGCGCACCGCCTTCGGGACGCAGTACCAGTCCGTTGGTGCGGTAGGGCCGGCGATGATGGCTGAGCTGAATTTGACCTTCACCGATCTTGGTACGTTGCTGGGGGCCTATTCGACGTTGGGGATGTTCATGGCGATCCCCGCCGGTTGGTTGATCGGCCGGTTCGGGGACCGTCGTGTCATGCTGACCGGGTTGGCCCTGATGGTGGCGGGTGGCGCGATGCTGACGCTGGCGCCGGGATTCGCCATGGCGCTGGCCGGCCGCTCGGCTGCCGGTGCGGGGAGCCTGCTGATCGGCGTCGTCGGACCGAAAATGGTCATGGACCGTTTTGCCGGATCGGCGTTGCCAGCCGCGATGGGCGCGCTGTTGGCTTCCTATCCGCTGGGGATCGGACTCGGGTTGATGGTGCTGCCGCATTTCGGATCGTGGCGGATCGCAATGGCGGCCTCGGCCGCGTTCTGCGTCGCGGGGCTGGCGGCGGGGTTTTTTGCGCCGAGAGCGGCGCCGGCGGACCAACGCGCTGCCCCGCCGCACCTTTTGGGGGCGGAGACGCTGATGCCTCTGATGACCGTTGCTCTGATCTGGACCTTTCTCAACGCCGGCTACGCGGTGCTGCTGGGGTTCGGGGCGGCGTATTTCGTCCATGGCGGCATGGCACCCGCGCAGGCCGGGCTGTTGACCAGTGTCGGAGCCTTCGTCGCTGTGCCGGTTCTGCCGGTCGGCGGATGGGTATCCGGGCGGGTCGGTCGCAAGCTGACATCGAACGGCGTCTGCCTCTCGGTTATGGCACTCGCGTTGTTGGGTGTGTCGGCGGGATTGGCGCCGCTGCCGATGATGCTGCTGCTCGCCGTGGCGCTGGGGCTGTGCGCCGGGCCGATTATGTCGTTGCCCGGCGATTTTTTGGCACCGCACGAACGCGCGCTGGGGATGGGGCTGCTATTCGCCGTCTACTACGGCGGGATGACCGTGCTGCCGCCTTTGGCGGGCCTCGCGGGCGACTCCGTGGCCAGCGCCGCCGCCCCCATCGTGGTCGGTGCCAGTTTCTGCTTCCTGGGTGCATTGTGCGTGCCACTCTATGCCCGGCTGCGCCGACAGGGTTAAGCTGCGTCATCCCCTTGGATGGACCGCGCCATGGACTCCGCTTTAGTACCCTATTCCCCCATCGTGCAGCGCCCACCCTTGCGCTGGCCCAACGGCGCCAGGGTCGCCCTGTGGATCGTGCCGAATATCGAGCATTACGAGTATCGGCCGAAATTCATTCGCGTCCGCGATCCCTGGCCGCGCAGCCCGCACCCGGATGTGCTGGGCTATTCCATGCGCGATTACGGCAACCGCGTCGGGCTGTGGCGGTTCTTTCAGTTCACCGACGATCTGCGGCTGCCCTGCACCGTCAGCCTGTCGATGACGGTGATCCAGCATTTCCCGGAAATTCTGGAGGCAATGGAAAAGCGAAACTGGGAGTTGATGTCGCACGGCATCTACAATACCCGCTATCACTGGAATTTCTCGCCCGACGAGGAGCGCGCGGCCATGCAGGAATCCCGCGAGATCCACCGGAAACTAACCGGGCGGGAGCAGATGGGTTGGTTCAGCCCGGCGATCACGAACACGCTGAATACGTTCGATCTGGCAGCGGAATGCGGGTTTTCTTACACGGCCGATCTTTATCATGACGATCAGCCGTTCCCGCTGCGGGTCAAAAAGGGCAACCTGCTTTCGTTGCCGTACACGGTGGAATTGAACGACGTGCTGTCGCATCGGCGCGGCGAGGAAGCCGAGGAATTCGCCCGCCAAATCCGGGACTATTTTGATACCGTCTATGAAGAGGGCGCCGAACAAGGCCGCGTCATGTGCATCGCGCTACATCCCTACTGGGTCGGTCAGCCGCACCGTATCCGAGCGGTTCGGGCGGCGCTGGAGTACGTGCTGTCGCACTCAGGCGTTTGGCTGGCGCGTGGGGCGGAGATCGCGGACTGGTACAACACGCATTATTTACCGCTGATCGAATCGCATTTGGCGGCGCGGGAGGCGTCCAATGGCTGACCACAACACGCCGCCGACCGATGAGTTGCGCCTCCCCGGCATGGATCACGCCCATTACGGGTTCCGCGCGCTGAACCACGCGCCGCGGTTCGTATGGCCCGACGGCGCGCGCATCGCGCTGACCGTGACAGTCATGGTGGACCACTGGGAACTCGCCCCGCCCGCCGACGCCTACCCTGACCCGCGGATCGTGTCCCCGCTTGGGAAATTCCATCCGGATTGGCTGACATGGAGCCAGCGGGCCTACGGCAACCGAGTCGGTGTTTTCCGCATTCTGGACGTGCTGGACCAGTTCGGCCTGACCCCGTCGGTCGCGCTCGGCAGCGCGGCGGCGAAGCAGTGTCCGGAACTGGTGGACGAACTCAGCCGGCGTAACGCGTGCTTCATGGCGCATGGGGATTTCGCGTCGCACCGCATCACGTCGACGATGACAGTGGACGCGGAACGCGCCTTCATCGCCGCCGCGCGCGATGCCGTGGCGGCGGCGACCGGCGACGTGCCGAAGGGCTGGTGCGGCCAGGATTTTAACGAGTCCGCCGACACCCCGGCGTATCTGATCGAAGCCGGTTTCGCCTACACCACTGATTGGGCCAACGACGACCGGCCGTATTTGTTGGACGGCGCGCTGGTCGCTCTGCCGCCGCAGCCGGAATGGAACGACCTGGAGTGCATTCGTCTGCGCGGCGTCACCGTGCCGGTCTGGTCGGACAACCTCGCCGAGGCATTCGCCGTGCTGCACGACGAAGGGGGGGCGGTGTTCAATCTGACTCTGCACCCCTGGATTACTGGACAGCCCCACCGCATCAGATGGCTGCGGGAGGCATTGGCGCGGATGTTAGGAAAGCCTGGCGTTTGGCGGACAACCACGGACGATCTGGCGCGCGTCGCCCGGGCACAGCTTTAGAAGTGCTTGGGGTGGTTTGCGCATCCGCCGGATGATTGTATGCAGCGCGTGAACACAACCTAAAAGGACTCACTCATGCTCGCACCAAAACCCCCAGGCTGGGTTGCCGATTTCAAAGCTTTCATCATGCGTGGCAACGTCGTGGATCTCGCAGTCGGTATTATTATCGGTGCAGCGTTCACCGGTGTCGTCGGCAGTCTGGTGAAGGACGTCATCAACCCACTCATCGGCCTGTTCACCGGCGGTCTGGATTTCTCCAACGTTTTCATTGCATTGAATGGCAAGCACTTCGACACGCTGGCAGAGGCGCAGAAAGCCGGTGCCGCGACGGTCAATGTCGGTCTGTTCCTGAACGCGATCCTGCAGTTCCTGATCGTCAGCTTCTCGGTGTTTTGGCTGGTGCGGGTGCTGACCCATCTGAAGGTCCGGGAAGACGCCAAACCGGCGCCGGCGGCCCCGACCAAGACCGAGGTGCTGCTGGGCGAAATTCGCGATCTGCTGCAATCCAAGGGCTGATCGCGCTATTGTGACCCCTGTCTCGGTCGTCACCGGTTTCCTCGGCAGCGGCAAAACCACGCTGATCGGGCGTATCCTGCGGACGCCCGGTTATGCGCGCACCGCGGTGATCGTGAATGAGTTCGGGGAGATCGGGCTGGATCATGACCTGATCGCCAGCAGCGACGAAACACTGCTGGCACTGACCACCGGCTGCCTGTGCTGCGCGGTGCGGGGCGATTTGGTGGAAACACTGATCGGTCTGCACCTGCGGCGCGAGGCCGGGGAAATCGCATACGACCGCGTGCTGATCGAAACCTCCGGCCTGGCCGATCCCGCGCCCATTCTGCACGCGTTAATGATGGATCGGGGACTGACTGGATCCTACCGGATCGACAGCGTCGTCACGGTCGTCGATGCCGTTCACGGCGAGGCGACACTCGACCGCCATATCGAGGCCCGCCGTCAGGTTGCGCTGGCGGACCGGCTCGTCATCAGTAAGACTGACCAGACAGATGGCGACGGTCCGCGAGTGCGGCTAAATGCTGTCAACCCCAGCGCGGACATGATGATCGCCGCGGACGTGACTCCGGACTTGCTGTTTGCCCCCGCCGACCCGGCCGCGCGTGCGTTGCGGTTGACGCATTTGCCGGACCTCCCAGTCCCGTCGCCGTTTGCGACGGGACAACATACAGACGGGATCGAGACCTTCGCGCTGCACTGCGACACGCCTTTGCCGGCACTGGCGCTGACCCTGCTGTTGCAGGCATTGACCGAACATTGCGGGGACCGGTTGCTCCGGGTGAAGGGACTGGTGGATATCGCGGAAATGCCGGGGCAACCGGCAGTGATCCACGGTGTGCAACACGTGTTCGCGGAGCCTGTATTTCTGGATGCTTGGCCATCTGACGACCGGTCCACTCGGATCGTGTTCATCGCGCGCGCCATTCCCCGCCATTTTCCCGCCCGTTTGCTCGCCGCAATCGAAGAGGAAGTGCGCGACGCCGACGGATAGCGTAGGATGGGTCGGCCATGATCCGCATCACCCACTCCATTTGGCTCGACGAGAACGCGATCGAGGAAAGCTTTGTGCGTGCCTCCGGCCCCGGCGGGCAAAACGTCAATAAGGTGTCGACGGCGGTGCTTCTGCGGCTGTCCCTGGACAAGGCCAATTTGCCGCCGCCGGTGCGCGCTCGACTGGAGAAACTGGCCGGACGCCGCCTGACCCTGGATGGGGAAATCCTGATCGCGAGCCAACGCCATCGCACGCAGGAGCGTAACCGCGTGGAGGCGATGGCAATGCTGACCGAACTGATCCAGCGCGCCGCGATCGCGCCCATCCGCCGTGTCCCGACCAAACCCAGCTTCGGCGCCAAGCAACGCCGAATGGATGAGAAATCGCGTCGCGGCAGCATCAAAAGTGCACGCGCTCGCCCTGCAGAACGGGATTGATACCACGGGCCGTAAATTTTGACTCCTGCGATGGTCCTCGCCTTCAGGGCTATCGCATATGACCTTTGGCGCCCCCGCTCGTCATGGTCGGGCGTGACCCGACCATCTCCTGCGATCTTACGCACCATTGAAAAGGCAGGGTTTTTCGGACGGTGCCCAATTGGCGTGAGATGGTCGGGTCAGGCTCGACCATGACGGAAAGTGTCGGGCATCAGCCATATGCGATCCCCCTGCCTCCCCTTCTCGTCATCCCCGTACTTGTCACGGGGACCAATGTTGGCGCGAAATCGCGGCATTGTGTCGTTATCGGTGGCCGGGACACGCCCGCCCATGAGGGGAAGTATACAGTCGTGGCACAGGTCAAAAATTCGGGCCGCTGGTATGGGACGGCCTAAAGCTGGGTCGCCAAGCGTCCGATCAACGCTTGTCGGGCCGCCGTGGCATCCCGAGCGAGAGAGAGCAGCGGGGGGATCTGACCTGGATGGGCGATGACGGAGGCGATAACGCGCATCAGGCCGATCGCGCCGCGGTCGTTCAGCGCCGACAGCGCGGCGGGGGGCAAATCGCGTTCGGCGGGATCGCAGATCGCCCGCAGCACGGCGAACGGCAGCCGATGCGCGACGGCCGCGAGCGCGACGGGTCCGCTTTCCAGATCGACTGCCGAACAACCGGAAGTGAGCCAGAGCGTCTGCTTTTGCGATGCCGAAGCGACGACACGGTCTCCGCCCAATAATCGGTGCGATGACGTCTGGGCGAGGCACCTGGCAAGTTCGGCCGATACAGGAACCGCGCCGGCATGCGTCAGCACGGCCTCGGGGACAATGACGGTGCCGGGCCGTAACGCCGGGTCCAACCCGCCGGCAAGGCCGAAACTTATCAGCCCCCGCGCTCCTCGGTCGATCAGCCGTCGCGCGGCGGCTTCAGCGCCGGCCGAAGTGCCGCCGCCGGTCTCGATCATCGAGAATCGGCGTTGCGCGATTTTCGCCTCGGCGGTCAGGCCGACGACGATGCCGATGCGGCTAAAATCCAAACGCGACCTGCCGCGTGTTGCCGCGCGTCAGCGCGCGATGGCGGGCCAAGGCGAGCAGGGGGAAATACAGCCGGTAGCCGTGGTAGCGCAGGTAAAACACGCGCGGGAAACCGACGGCGGTGTAGGGAGTTTCATCCCATTCGCCGTCCGTCCGCTGGGTGCGTGCGAGATAGGCGATCCCCCGTGCGACCGCCGGATTGTCCACCTGACCCGCCGCCATCAAGCCAAGCACCGCCCAAGCCGTTTGGCTCGGTGTTGCCTCCTTGTATTGGCCGGCGGGCGCGGTGCTGTAGCTTTCCTCGTCCTCGCCCCAGCCGCCATCGTCGCGCTGCACGGAGATCAGCCAATCCGCCGCGCGGCGGATGGAAGGATCCTCGCTGGAGATTCCGGCGGCATTCAGCGCGCATAGGACCGACCAGGTGCCGTAAATGTAATTGGTGCCCCAGCGGCCGAACCAGCTGCCGTTCGGCTCCTGCTCCCGCCGCAGGAAGGCCAAGGCTTTGGCCATGACCGGATCGGACGCCTTCGTACCTATCTGCGCCAGGAAAGACACACATCGCGCGGTCACATCGCTGGTCGGCGGATCGAGCAAAGCCCCGTGGTCGGCGAACGGGATGTGGTTCAGGTAAAGATGGGTGTTCTCCGGCTCGAACGCCCCCCAGCCGCCGTCCAGTTTGCCGCCGCCGGAAGACTGCATGCCGACGACCCATTCCTTCGCTCGGTCGATAGCTTCGGCGTATTTGGGGTGGCCGTTGCGATGCAGCAGCATCCCGACCACGGCAGTGTCGTCGACGTCGGGGTAATGGGCGTTTTCATACTGGAACGCCCAGCCGCCAGGACGCAAATTGGGCCGGCGGACCGTCCAGTCGCCCGGGACGTCCGTAATCTGCTTCGTCAGCAGCCAGTCGCACGCCGCGGTAGTGGAGGCACCCGCTTCCGCCAAGGCATGGCCGGCGAGGCCCGTATCCCAGACCGGCGACAAACAAGGCTGGCAGTACGCTCGGTCGTCCTTGATCACCAGGAGTTTGCGCACCGCCTGCCAGGCGATGGCCGCATCGGGATGGTCGGGCGAATAGCCGAGCGTGTCGTACATCATGACGCTGTTGGCAATGGCGGGGTAAATGCCGCCCAGTCCGTCGTCGCCGTTCAGGCGTTCCTTCACGAAGGCCATCGCTTTTTCCACCGCCCGGTCGGCCGATCGTTGGGGAAACCAGGGCTGCACGAAGCGCAGGACGCTGTCGAGATACTTAAAGAAGCGGCTCCAGCCGGAATTGTCTGGACCTTGGATCCAATCCTTCACCTGATCCGGCGGTGTGCGGAACAGTTCGCGGATATGCACGCCTTGCGGATTCCGCGCTGTCGGCTTGCGGGCCATCAGCACCAGCAGAGGCACGATCACCGTGCGCGACCAGTAAGACACTTTCGATAGGTGGAAGGGGAACCAAAGCGGGAGATGCATGATCTCCAGCGGCATGACCGGCACAGCATGCCAGGGTACCTCCCCGAACAACGCGAGCTGGGCACGGGTGAAGACGTTGGCCCGCTCCGCCCCGCCGGCGGCGAGGATGGCATCGCGCGCGCGGACCATATGCGGGGCGTCTGGTGAATCCCCGATGGCTTTCAGCGCGAAGTAGGCCTTGACGCTGGCCGAGATGTTGAACGCGCCGTCGTGAAACAGCGGCCAGCCGCCATGGGCGCCCTGAATACCGCGCAGGTAGACCCCGATTTTGGCTGCCAGTTCGGGGTCTATGCGGTCGAGGAAATGTTCCAGCAAAACGTATTCGGCGGGGATGGTGGCGTCGGCCTCCAGCTCGAACACGAAATGCCCGTCGGGCTGAGCCAGTCGCGTCAGCGCATCGAGCGCTTTGTCCACGGCGTCGAAGGGGAGCGTGTCGAGCATGAGGCCTCGGGTTAGGGGGCGAGCAGCAGTGCCGCCGCAGTCCGGCCCGATCTGATGGCACCTTCGATCGTCGCGGGCAACCCGGTTCGCGTCCAGTCGCCCGCCAAGACCAAGTTGGGTATCGTGGTTTTCGCTGCTGGGCGGCGCGCTTCCTGCGCGGCCGTGGCGGCGAAGGTGGCGCGCTTTTCTTTAATGATGCGGAAGGGCGGGATTTGCCGGTCCATCTCCGGCGGCAAACCCAGCGCGTCGCGGACATTCAGCCAAACCGTTTCCGCCAACTCGTCGGCGGAATCATCCATCAACTCGTTGGCCGCGCTGACGGTCACGGAGATGTGCCCCTTTTTCGCGAACACCCATTCCGCCGTGCCGGACAGGATTCCCAGAAATCCGGTCTTGCCCAACGGTCCCGCCGGGTCGTGTTCATGAAGGAAGTGGACGTTCAGAATCGCTTCGAATTTGTCGGGTGCGGTCAGGGTAGGCAGCAGGTCCGACGCAACCCAAGGGGGAACCGCGAGAACAACGGAATCCGCCGCGTCGAGCTCGATCCGTCCCCCGGACGTCCAAATCGAAGTGACCCGGTTTTCGGTTGTGCGCACGGTGTTGATACGGCTGTTGTAGTGGATCCGCACCCCGCGTTCAGTGAGCTTCGCGATGGCGGGGTCGATCAGCGCTTCCGACAACCCCTCCTTGGGGAATCGCGGAATGCAGGCGCGGCCGCCCCGTAACAATGTTTCCTTCATGACAGCGCCGAGAAGGCTGGCCAGACCGGCTTGTGGGTGCGTGTTGAGCGCGGCGATCGCCAGGGGTTCCACCAAGCGCCAATAGAGCTTGCCCCGCCGCATCGAATCGCTGACGACGCTATCGTTCTTGATTTTGGCGATGCGCCGCATCTCCACGTAATCGGATAGTCGTGTGTCGGGGACCCGGCGGGATTTTGAGAAGATCCACCAGGGGATACGACCTAGGTTCGGCCTCACCTCCCATCGGTCTCCCGATTTGATGTCCATGAAGGGAAAGACCGGATCTTCGGGCCCACCCAATCCGTCGGCCGATCCGATTTCTGCGATATAGGCGAATGCGTCCTTATTGCCGGACAGCAGCAGGTGATTGCCGTTGTCGATTCGTGTCCCGAGCTCTTTGTCGAAATAGGACCGGCACCGACCGCCCGCGGCCGGGCCAGCCTCGTACAATGTGACCTGACGGCCGGATGCGGACAGGCTCAACGCTGCCGCAAGTCCCGCCAATCCGGCGCCGATAACGTGAATATGACTCATGCGGGCCGGGGTTTCGCACAACGGCGGTGGGGACCGCAATGACAATGTCGTGTTATGTCGCGCTCCCGCGGCGTGCTGTCTGACGGCTTCACGGCGTGAAGTTACGTTGCCATTCCTCCTTGGCCTTTTTGATCTCTTCCGGTCCGATCTTCGACCAGTCCATGGGGATAAGCTTTAGCGCGTCGATCGCGGGGGCGTATTCCGGCAGCGGACTGACGAAACCGGCGCGGGAGGAAACCAGCGCCTCTCGTTTCGAGAGGATTTTCTGGCCGGCTTCCGACAGGTTGAAATCCAACCATAATTTCGCGGCGTTCGGGTGCGGTGCTTTGGCGAGAATGAAAGTGGCGTTGCCCAGCAGGAGTATGCCTTCCTCCGGTAGCAGGAATTTCAGATTTGCACCGCGTTCGTTATATTGCAGCGCCCGTCCCGGCGAACCGCCCCAGGCGAGCAGGTCCTGGCCGTTGACCAGGCGTTCCGCCGTTTGTTCCGAGCGGACGATGAATTGCGGCTTCATCTTCGCCAGGGCCTTGAAATAGTCGAGGTCCAGGATTTGCCGCAGCCCCATATAGGACAAAAGGCCGGTGGCGGAATTGGGGGCATCGTTGATGCTGACACGGCCCGGCGGCACGGCGGCCAGCACGTCGCGCCAGGATTTGCCCTTGAAATTCAGGAATTCCGGGTTCCAGACCGGCACGAACATGTAGGCGCCGTTGGGTGTGAAATAACCTTTCTGCCCCAGCCCGGCGGCATAAGCCTTTTCGTAGTGCTTCGCCTCGGCGCTGTCGTATTTCAGGATATGTCCGGCTTTCACCAACCCGTTGACCCAGGGGGCCGAGGCCAGCGACGCGAGGTCGATGGTGACGTTGCCGGAGCCGACTTCCTGCTCCACCCGCGTGACGACGCCGAGCGTGGGGCTGAGCGTGTGTTTGACGGCGAAGCTGGCGGAGAGGCCGTAGGCGGTGCGGAACAGTGTCACCATCTCGTCGTTGGTTTCCGGGGCGATGACGCCGTCCCAGTAGCTGATGACGCCCTCGGTTTTCGCCGCGGCGATGGTCGCGCGGATCGCGTCCCGGTCGGCGGGGTCGGCGGCCGTGACGGCGGGTGGGTCTTGTGCCAGGGCGGCGTGGGGGAAGGTGGTGGCGAAGAGCAGCCCGCCCAACACCGTCATGCCGACGCAGGTCGGCATCCACGACCTGAGCCGGTGCCACGCCGAAATCGTGGATGCTGACCTGCATCCGTATGACGGTGTCGCGGTCGTTCCGTGCATCGCATTCATCTCTATTCCCCTTGTCTATTCACGGCAGCACGATCCAGTCGTCCGCCGCCATGACCGCGTGCACGGCATCGCCGCGCCGGAAGCCCGCCGCCGGCTGGGTCGCCCGCAGCGAGACACCGCCGAGATCGACGATATATTCCTCGGCCACGCCCAGGAAGGACATCGCCTCGATGGTACCCGGCACCGAACCCGGCGACGCGGCTCGGCTCGCGCGTACGCTTTCCTTGCGGATGCAGGCCAGGACCGGTTTTCCGGGAGTCACGTCCAGCCCGTCGCCGGCCACGCCGCGCACGGTCACGCGGTCGTTCAGCGCCACGTCCACGTACTCCGTCCCGGCAACCGGCCCGATCATGCGGGATTCCAGCACGTTCATGCCGAAAAACCGAGCGACGAAGGCGCTGGCGGGGCGGTGGAAGACCTCCCGCGCTGGGCCGGCGGTTTCGATTTTGCCCTGGTTCATTAGTACGACGGTGTCGGCCAGACCGAACGCCTCGGCCTGATCGTGGGTGACGTAGATCGCGGTGAAGCCCAGCCGTTCCTGCAACATGCGCAGTTCCAGGCGCATCTGCTCGCGCAGCACGGCATCGAGGTTCGACAAAGCTTCATCGAACAGCACCAGCCGGGGCTCGTGCACCAGGGCACGCGCCAGCGCTATGCGTTGCTGCTGCCCGCCGGAGACCAGGGTGGCGGAGCGGGTTTCGAACCCTTTCAACCCCACAGTTTCCAACATTTTGCTGGCACGCGCCAAGCGATCTGTCTTGCTCATGCCGCGCACCTTCAGCGGGAAGGCGACGTTGTCCTCGACAGTCATGTGCGGCCAGACCGCATAGGACTGGAAGACGATCCCGAGTTCGCGTTTCTCCGGCATCAGGTCGATACCGGCGCATGTGTCGAACACAACGTTGCCGCCGATCTCGATGGCGCCATCGTCCGGCGTTTCCAGCCCGGCGAGACAGCGCAGGATTGTCGTCTTGCCGCAACCGCTGGGTCCCAGCAGCGCCAGCGTGCTGCCTTGCGGCACGTCGAACGACACGTTGCCGACCGCCGTATGGGTGCCGAAGCGCTTGGTCAGGTTGGCGATGCGGACGAAGCTCATGGATCAACCCTGGGAAATCGAGGTTCGGGTCAGGCGCAGCACGACGAAGGCGGACAGCAGCAGTGCCAGCTGGATCATCGCCAAGGCGGCGACGTAGCCGGAGCTGCGCTCGCTCAGGATCACCATCGCCACGCTGATGGTTTCCGTGCCCTGAGCGAACAGCAGCATCGTGGCGCCCAGCTCGCGGATGAAGATCACGAACAGCATTAGCCAAGCCGCGATCAGCGACGGGCGCAGCAGCGGCAGCACGATCATGCGCATCGTCTGCATCCACGTCGCCCCCGACGAACGGGCGCTCTGTTCCAGCTCGGGGTTGATGGCGAGGAACATGGCGGTGATGGTGCGGGTGGCGAAGGGGAAGAAGCGGGCGATGTAGGCGATCAGGATGATGGCCAGCGTCGAATACAATGGCGTGCGGATCGCCATGATCAGGAACCCGAGGCCCAGAATAATCCCGGGAATACCCAGCGGCAGCGACAGCAACGCATCGACCAGCGCCCGTCGCTTCGGGTTGCCGCGCGTCAGATAATAGGATTGCAGCACTGCGAGGCAGACCGCCATCGTGGCTCCGAACAGCGCCAGGAACAGCGAATTGCCGATGGCGGAGCGGGTGAGGTCATACTTGGTCAGCACATACTCGAAATTGCCGGTCGTGGCGGTGCGCCACATGAAATGCCCGGTCCAAAGCTTCGAGAATGCCACCATGGCCAGTACGGCGGTCGGCAGGACGACGGCGCCGCCGATGTAGAACACCTCCAGCGTCAACGCCGCGATGCGCCCGCCGCGGCGGAGGTGGATCAGCCGGGGCCGATAGCCCTTGCCGGTGACGGTGTCGAAGCGGCGGTTGGCGATGAAGCTGCGCTGGACGAGCGTCAGCACGATCGTCACCGTCAGGACCACGATGCCGAACGCCGCCGCGCGGCCGAAATCGGCGGGGTATTGCACCATCTGGAAAATCTCGGTCGGCATGAAGCGGATGCCGCGCGGGGAGCCCAGCGCCAGCGGCACATCGAACAGCCCGGCGGAGGTCACGAACACGATCAGCGCCGCCGATAGCAGTGCCGGCAGCACCAGCGGCAAAGTGATATGCCGCAGCGTGTACCAGAAAGATGCACCATGGACTCGGGCCGCGTCCTCGAACGCTGCATCCATCTGGCGTAGGGGGGCGATGACGAAGAGGTAGACATAGGGGGTGTAAAACAGCGTCAGCACCCAGATCACGCCGGGGACGCTGTAGATATTGAGCCACTCCATCGTCAGGCCGAGCTGGGTGCGGGCGATCCAGGGGATAAGTCCCCCGTGCGGCGCCAGCAGATAGATCCAGGATAAAGCGCCAACATAGGGCGACAGGAAGAAGGGGATCAGGTTCCCGGTCTCGAACCACGCTCGGCCCGGCATGTCGGTACGCGCCACCAGCCAGGCGAGGGTAAACCCGAGCATCATGGACAGCACGGTGGTGCAGCCGCCGGCTATGAGTGTGTTGACGATGGCGTCGGCGAAGCGCGGGTCGGTGAACAGGCGGACGAAATTGTTCAGGGATACCGACGGCGAGTCGCCTTCCCACGCCAGCAGGCTGCGGACGACGGTGGCCAGGAACGGTCCGGCGATCAGCAGGATACCGGCCGCGACTCCGCTTGCGGGCAAGCCGACTTGCAACCAACGGCCCGATGGGACTCGGCCATGTCGGCTGGTCTCCACGCCTATGCGTCCCCCCTGCTTGCGCCCGATTCCCTGGGCTTTATGATCGTGGATGCCATTACAGCGGACTTCCGGCGGCTGGCCAAGGGCGGCGCCGGATCGATGACAGGAGACCGGCCATGAAATTCGGACTTTTCGGCGCGGCGACCGCGCAACGCAGCGCGAACCCCGACGTCGACAGCGCCGCCGGCTTCAAGGACTACATCGAATACGTCATTGAGGCTGAGGCGCTCGGCTATGAAAGCTCCTTCATCGTGGAGCATCATTTCACCGGCTTCGGGCAGGTTTCCGCGACGCTGAACCTGCTGACCTGGCTGGGGGCGCAAACCACCACGATGCGGCTCGGGACTGCGGTGCTGGTGCTGCCCTGGCATAACCCGGTGCTGCTGGCCGAACAGGCCGCGACGCTCGATCTGCTGTCCGGCGGTCGCCTGGATTTCGGCGTCGGCAAGGGCTACCGCCACAACGAATACGCCAGCTTCCGCATTCCCATGGAAGAAGGGCAGGCTCGGTTCGAGGAAGCGGTCGATATCATCACCCAAGCCTGGACGTCAGAGCAGCGCTTCGATTTCCGCGGCAAGTTCTGGAACTTCGACGATATCGTCGTGGAGCCGCCGACCAAGCAGAAGCCGCACCCGCCGTTCTGGCAGGGTGCCGGCCATCCGGACTCGATCAAGCGGGTCGCGGCGCGTGGGCATAACCTACTGCTGGACCAATTTGCTTCGATCGACGAGACGATGCGCCGGTTCAACGTTTATCGCGACGCGATGATCGGCAACGGGTTCGGGTTCCACCCGCATCAGGTCGGCGTCGCCCGCGCGTTTTTCGTCGCCAATACCAAGGCAGAAAAGGACGCGGCGATCGAACGCCGCATGGCCGCGCAGAAGCGGCTGCACGACATCAGCCAGCGTCCCGACCAGAACAATACGGCGTCGATCATGGCCTTCTCCGACACCAGGGAAGCCAATGAGGAAGCGACCCTGTTCGGCACGCCGGACGAAATCTGCGCGAAGGTCGAGCGTCTGCGCGCTCAGGGCGTGGAATATCTGCTGCTGAACGGCGGCGGCACATCGCGCGAAAACCTGCGCCGCTTCGCCAAGGAAGTGATGGCGCATTTCCGCGACGAAGACCCGATCAAGGCGGCGGCCGACTAAGTGACGTCCACGCCCCTGGTTTTGCGCAACGTCGAGCGTGTTTACAGGGGAGAGGCGGGCGACCTGCCGATCCTGCGTGGCGCCGACCTGACGCTGCGCGCGGGAGAGATCGTCGCGTTGGTCGCGCCGTCCGGTGCCGGCAAATCCACGCTGCTGCATGTCGCCGGACTGCTCGATCGGCCCGACAGCGGCTCCGTGCTTGTGGACGGCCAGGACGCCGGTTCGTTGCCCGATTCCGGCCGGACCGCCGTTCGCCGCGACACCATCGGGTTCGTGTACCAATTTCACCATCTGCTCGGCGAGTTCACGGCGCTCGAAAACGTCGTGCTGCCGCAAATGATCGCCGGGCGACCACGCTGGGCCGCCGTGGCGCACGCCCAGGCCTTGCTGGCGGCGTTCGGCCTATCCGCGCGGGTCGATCACCTTCCCGGCAAACTGTCGGGCGGGGAGCAGCAGCGTGTCGCCATTGCCCGCGCTCTCGCGAATGGCCCGAAGGTACTGCTGGCCGACGAACCCACGGGCAATCTGGATGTTGCCACGGCCGCGACGGTGTTCGAGGAACTGCTGGCGATC
The DNA here is from genome assembly GCA_903895595.1 of uncultured Acetobacteraceae bacterium. GTDB lineage: Bacteria > Pseudomonadota > Alphaproteobacteria > Acetobacterales > Acetobacteraceae > Rhodopila. The sequence continues at coordinate 75,141 of CAITUP010000104.1, forward strand.
GTGCGCGGTCAGGGGCTGGCAGCGCTGATCGCGACGCATAATCCGGAACTGGCGGGGCGGATGGACAGGATTGTCACACTGCGGAACGGGTTGATCGTTCCGGCCTGAACGTCGGCGGATTTTCTAGGCGCCGAATTTTCGACACTATCAGGTGTCGAAAAAATCCTCCTTTCATATGAAATAAATACGTCGCGGTTCCATGTCCATTCACGAAATGGTCAACATCGCATTTGCGTGTTGCAAGGCAACCTCGTGGCGGCGCACTTGTTGTCCAACACAGATAACCGACTGTGATTTGCTTCACATACGTACGGACCTCGAGGCCCTACATGTGTGCCGCGAACGAGGGGAGGGCCGTACATGGCGACGCGGGAATCATACGATCTGCCGATGGTGATTTCGCCCACGGGCGTAACCTCGGATTCCGTATTATATGAGGCGCCGAAAGATCCCTCCCAACGCTTCTATCTGCCGTCCTACAAGATCGCGATGACGCCGGAAGCCATCGGTCGCGGCAAATGGGTGACGTTCGCGCCGGCCGGAGCCGGTTTCGTCCTGAAAGTGAATCTCGCGGATGCCACGCTGCCGTCGTTGTCGCAGGGCAATACCCCGCTCTATCCGGATGCGCATTATAAAATCGTGGCATCGGTCCCGGGCCATCCGGTCGATCTGGCGCTGACCCGGGTTGTTTCGCCCGCCGGCGCCGCGTTGACCCTTGAGGCCTCGCTGGCGGATTTTGCCGAGCGTGATGCTTTGTATGCGGCGATGACCGATCCGTCGGCCGGGGCGCAGCTGATGATCGCACGGACACCCGCCATCGCCGCGCAAATCAACGGCGATAGCGGTCCCACATTCCTCGCGGGCAGTTACACGATCGAAAGCGGGATTCCATTCACGTTCAGCAAAGATCTGGATGCCGATATTTTCGCCGGGCTGACCGGCCATTCCGTCGCGTCGCCGACATGGACCAACAATGCCGTCGATTGGAACGGACGGCGCTACTCGTATTATCAGGCTTCGAACCGGCCCGGGCAGGTCTATTTCCTGCCGGATGCTTACAAGGTCGGGCGCGAAGCTCATCCGCCGCATCGACCCACACTTGCCGTCACCGCCGATGCGGTTAATGCCAATACCGCTCGGATGACCCTTTCCTACATTGCCACGCCGGTATGGGATGCGGAACGCGTTGGCGCGGCAGCGAAGGCACTGCAAGGCATTCTCGGGCTTACCGCGCCTCCTGCCATGGCATTGCTGCAATCCCCGCATGCGCAACTGCTGCTGAATCTTCCGGCGGCCGATGCGACCGCCGGAATTTCGTTGGTGGAGCAGAAAGGGGCCATCATCGATCTTACCACCGGAATTCGCGGCAGCGTCACGTTGGGCCTGACGCAGTTCAAGCAAGTCTACGACGCGATGTTCGACCGGCTCAGCGCGATTCTGTCGGGCGAGGTGCGTGTGCCGATCGCCAGCGATATCGCCACGATCCCCTTCATTGCGCGTATCGACGATATTCCGGCCGAGGTGCTGAAGATTGAGACCGCCGTCGATACCGTGAACAACACGTTACGCGTCACCCTGCGGAACACGATCGAAAGTCCGATACATGTGGAGGCGATGTCCGGAACGATATTCCGCGCCGGCCAGCCGATTGAAGCGTCGGTGACCGGTACGGAACCGCCACTGCCGGCGGATATCGGACCTGTCGCCGCGGCGCCTGGACAGGCGGACGGCACGATGGTGGTCGTCATGGGGCCGTCGGCGGCCAATACGATCGCGGAAGCGATCGGCGGCCTGCTTGGTGGGCTGCTTGGCGGCGGGCGCAACCTCGGTGGCCAGGCGGCCAGCGATGTGGCGGCTAACCTTATCGATGCGACGTGCGTTCCGAACCTCGATTTCGGCAAAGTGTCGATGGCGCCGGACCGCACGGCGTTTTTCAAAGCGATTATGCGCAATCAGTCCATCGGTTCGGTCGCGCGGGATGTGGAACTGAAATTCCTGGCGGGCCAACTCACCGAAGCTGAACCGCCGCCCGCGCCTAAACCCGCGCCGGCCGATATCGTCGCGGCCGTGCGGGTGGTGTTCGAAAACGGTAAGACTGCCGATTTCGATGCAACACTGAAAGCCGACGAAGCCGGGTTCCTGAACCAGACCGTCACCATGGACGTCGGAATGGAGGCGTTTGTCCTGGGGACCGCGGGCAGCAACAATTACAAATATCGCGTCGATGTCGTGACCGGCGCCGGGATCAAGCAGGGCGATTGGACCACAGACAACGCCGATACGCTCTATGTCGTGGTGCCGGGCTGATATGGACGCGTTTTCGACCCTGCCGGACTTCGGCGCGCCATTCAGCGATGGAACGGTGCAGGGCTTCGCACCGTATGGCAACGGCCCGTTCGCCGTGTTGCCGGCCGGGATCGCGCTGGCATCCGTTGGGGGCCAGCTCGCATTTGCTCTGAATATGATCCGGCGGGCCGATCAGGCCGATGCCACCGGCAATTATGCGGTCATGGACGTCCAATTGGCCGATGACGTGCCGCTGGACGCGGCCCTTACGTTGGCTCGGGCGTTGCGGCCGGACGCGACGGTCGTGCCCGCCACGATCGATCTGGGTTTCGCGCGTTTGGTGTCCGGGGGAGGCGACAGCGCCTTTCCGGACGACATGACGAAACCCGTGTCCTTCGGGACGCCGGCCGCCGGCGGTCCGCATTGGGAGCATCGGCTGGACCTGACCTCGGGCGAATTGATCAAGGGCGCACTGTTGAAGCGCGCTGCCTTCTTTACCGTGCGGTTGGAATATACGGTGGTGGGTGTCACGCCGCTTGCGTCCGTGCAGACCGATTTCGTGCCGGCCGTTCTGGTGGATGCGCTGCTTTCGGGAGGAACTGGGCGGACCATCGCGGTACCCGATCTGTTGAAACGCTTGATGGATGGACCGTCCCAACTCAAGGTGACGGGATCGGCGGCGCCAGACCGCTTGGCGCAAATCATGGCGGACCGGCTGTGCGCGGCGTTCGGGACATTCGTGCCGGCGACCGGGGCGTTCGATCCGCCCACTTTCGGTTTCGCTTCGGCGCTGCCGAGGGACCCGGTCAGCTGGGATCTGAACGCGGCCGTCGCTGTGCCGCGTGCGTATGTGTTTCAGATCGATTTGCTCGACGCGCTGAAAGCGGTCCCCGACCCGGCGACGCTGGTGCATGAGATTCCCATTCCGGCACTCGATCTGGGGTTTCGGGAGATCGTGGTGGGTGCGAACCTGCCGCCGACCCGGATCGGCGTACCCGCGATCGGTGCGCGCATTACCATGCCCGCGGCGCCGCCCGACCGTCCGAATGCGATCAACAGGACGGTAACTTTGACCGCGCCGAACGATCAAGCCCGTTTGGCGTTACAGGTCGGACCGGATGAGCCGTTGGATTATACCGTGACCGGCTTTGCCCTGGTCGCAGCGGGCAGTTCCGTGCACCAGCTGTCGGGGGCGCCGCGGCCGTTCGGCGGTGAATGGCTCCATTTGGAGGCTAGCGATCTCCCGGTTGCGTTCGCGCATCTGACCGCGAGCGACCGCCTACTGAAGCTGGCAACGATCGCCGGCGCGCTGACCTATTCGTTGGACGGTAAGCCAGCGACCCAGGCGATCATGCTGAAGACCGGAGCAGCCGATGTCGCTGTCGCCATTCCGGTTGCGGCGCAGAATGCGAGTATCGCGCTGACAGCGACCGCCACAGATGGTGCCAAGGCGCAAATCGGACCGTTGGCGCCGGGGGTTATTCGCCTCGACCTGGCGTCCTTTCCCGGCTACGGACCGCACCGCATCGCGGTTGGCTGCACCTTCGCGGGCACTGAACCGCCGCTGACCGTCGAACTGCAGACCGAGGACGGATCCCGCCAGGGGAGTGTGACGCTGGTGCCCGCGGCGCCGTCTGCGGCATGGGGATATGTCGCGACGTCGCCGTTCCATGCCGGGTACCGCTATCGCAAACAAGGCGGCACATGGTCCGCCGTTCTGCCGCCCAATCAGTCGCTGAACTTGAAGCCGGATGGCTCCCATGCCGGATGATTCGCGCATGCCGCCGCTGCCATACGATATCGATGGCGTGGGCGTTTGGCGGGATACGGCGGATCCAACGACGCTGTATTACCTACCGGCCATACCGGTTCCGGAATTGAATCCGGGCGGGAAGCCGTGCCTGCATCTGCTGGAGACGCCCGAGCAAGGAACACTTCAACTCGGCACGCAATTTATCCTGCGGCCGGACAGCGAAGCAGCGCTGAAGGTCAGGATCGAGGCACTTAACCCCGCGCTGGGCTGCGTCCGCCTACAGCCGTTGCCGCTACAGGTGCTGAAAGCCGCAGTTGTTCTGGCCGACGAGTCCGGTACGGAGACCGAGCTCGGCGCAGCGAAATCGTCTGCGTTTCCGCCATTCGCGACGGTCTTTTCGTTGGCGCTGACGCCGGCACAGGCGGCGCGCGCGAGCCTCGCTATCACGGGCGGACAGGGCATTTTGTTCGTCGAATACACCGTTCAACCCCGGGTCTCGGATACCCCGGAGACCAGGCGTTGCGATGTCGCCCGCTGGTTCCTCGGGAACGAGGGACAATCCTTCATCCGAATACTGGCCTAACCGCTATCCACCACGACTCAGCAGGAGACGACCGATGACCGTTGACCTTGGCAACCAGTACATCATTGAAGGACTGCCGGTATTCGGCGACGACGACCGGCAGGACGTGTTCTACGTCCTGCCCGAGAAGCCGCGCTTCCGGATCGACCCGGACACCCAAAAGCCGGTGTTCAAAATGATCAAATA